>NZ_SRUN01000100.1:0-381 GCF_004791595.1 Mesorhizobium sp. M8A.F.Ca.ET.202.01.1.1
GCCTGGCCTCGGTGCAGCAGCTTGCCGAAGGCGCCACCGTCACCGACGTCTTCAGCTACACCAACTCGGACAACCACGGCGGCTCTTCGTCCGCCAACCTGACCATCACCATCACCGGCACCAATGACGCGCCGGTGGCGGTGGCCGATGCGGCGGCGGTGAAGGAAGACACCAACACGCTGGCCGATCCCAATCCGGTCAGCGGCAATGTGCTTTCCAACGACACCGATGTCGACAATGGCGACACGCATAGCGTCAGCGCCGTCAACGGCTCGGCTGGCAATGTCGGCAACGACCTGGTCGGCACCTATGGCACGCTGCATCTCAACAGCGACGGCAGCTACAGCTATACGCTCGACAATGGCCTGGCCTCGGTGCAGC
>NZ_SRUN01000101.1:0-381 GCF_004791595.1 Mesorhizobium sp. M8A.F.Ca.ET.202.01.1.1
GGGCGCCGTGCTCGCTGACGCCGGCCACGACGTCATCGGCATCGATCGTAGCGCAGCCGCCATAGATTATGGCAAGGCGCATTTCGGGCGCCGCGCTCGTACCCGGCGATTTCCATGACATCGCCGGCGCGCAGCGCGACCTTGCGGCGCCCTCGACGCCGCGGTCTGCTTCGAGACCATCGAGCACCTCGCGGATCCGCTGCCGATGCTGCGCGAGCTGCGCAAGGTCGCCGGCATCCTGATCGCCAGCGTGCCGAACGAGGCGGTGTTCCCCTTCAAGGGATACCGGTTCCACCACCGCCATTACACCCGGGTCCAGTTCGCCGCCCTGCTCCAGGAAGCCGGCTTCGAGGTCACAGGCTGGTATGGGCAGCTCGGGCC
>NZ_SRUN01000102.1:0-381 GCF_004791595.1 Mesorhizobium sp. M8A.F.Ca.ET.202.01.1.1
GGCTTGGCATCCGCCTTGTCGGGCGCCGTCTTCGCCAGGGGCTCGAGCGGCGCGTCGATGACCGGCGGCGCCGGCGGCACGGCCTTGACCTTCGGCACCTGGGTCTCGGCGACTTTCTCGCCGGGCTTTGCCGGATCGCCCTCGATCTTGGCGCGCTCGGCGGCGTCCTTCAGGCGCTGCAGGGCCAGCGGATCCTTGCGCAGGTCGATGCCCTGGTCCTTGTTGAACTCTTCAACCAGATACTCGATGACGCGGTTGTCGAAATCTTCGCCACCCAGGAAGGTGTCGCCGTTGGTGGCCAGCACTTCGAACTGCTTCTCGCCGTCGACGTTGGCGATCTCGATCACCGACACGTCGAAGGTGCCGCCGCCCAGGTCGTAC
>NZ_SRUN01000103.1:0-381 GCF_004791595.1 Mesorhizobium sp. M8A.F.Ca.ET.202.01.1.1
GCCGCCGGCAAGACGGTGACGCTTGCCGCCGCCGCCTTCACCCTGTCCTGGACGCATTCGGTGGAGCGGACGCGCTGGCGCGAAGACTGGAAGGTGCTGCCTGCCGGGCTTCAGCTCGTCGAGGCGCGGGTGAAGGGCTCCGGCGCCGGCATGGAACCGCCCGAGGGCTCGGTGCTGCGCGACGGCTGGTGGATCTATTCGCCCCGGATCGGACCCCAGCCGAGCCTGGTGCTCGCGGCATCCGGCGCCACCGGGGAAGGATGGACGCTCTGCACCGCCAAAGGCTGCCGTGTGCTGGGCAAGGCAGCGGGAGAGACGACGGTGCTCGAACCTTGCAACGGCACGAGCCAGCCGCGATAGTGCCCGGCAACCGGTCCGGAG
>NZ_SRUN01000104.1:0-380 GCF_004791595.1 Mesorhizobium sp. M8A.F.Ca.ET.202.01.1.1
ACGAGATTTTCAGCCATTTCGTCATGCGCCGCACCGGCACGCGCGACATTACCCAGTGCACCTTCATCACCAAGGGGGGCCGCCAGCTTATCGCGCTTTCCAATCACTGGCCGTCGCGATCCGGCGGCGCAGTGGAAAGCGCCGGTTTTCGCATGACCGCCGGTGAGACGCTGGGTTACTGGCACCATCGCATCAGGGAAGAAAAAGGAAACAACATCGCCATCATCGCTTTCAGCGACTTCAATGACGATCCTTCCGATGCTTCGCTACGCTACCACGCCAATTCCGCCCGCGAGCGCGACGATGTCGAAAACTCGCAATCGGCCATGTTCTACAATCTTGCCTGGAACTACCTACGCCAGCCGGTGATGGATTCCGTC
>NZ_SRUN01000105.1:0-379 GCF_004791595.1 Mesorhizobium sp. M8A.F.Ca.ET.202.01.1.1
GCGAAGTCGACAGAGGAAACCCACGCCCAGTTGCATCGCAACGGGGCGAGACCGAGCGGCGCGCTGGAATCCGACCAGAAGCTGACCAAAGCGCAAATCGACAACCTTCGCTCGCAGTGGCAGGAAAGCTTCGGAGGCGTCGCCAACACCGGGAAGACGCCGGTTCTCTCCGGCGGCTTGAAGTGGCACCAGATCACCCAATCCGGTGTCGATGCCGAGCACATCGACACCCGCAAGCTCCAGATCGAGGAAATCGCCCGGTTGCTCGGCGTTTTCCCGATCATGCTGGGGCATGCCGGCGACCAGTCACCGACTTTCGCCAGCGCTGATGCATTCCTCGAGGCGCACGTCCGTTACACGCTGCAGCCGTGGATCAAAT
>NZ_SRUN01000106.1:0-379 GCF_004791595.1 Mesorhizobium sp. M8A.F.Ca.ET.202.01.1.1
ATGCCTTGGAGCGACACCGAGGAGGCGAACACCATGAGCTTGGTATTGCCAAGGCGATCGAATGCAACGCCGGCAGGGATATTGAAGTACCGCGGAATTGCGTTGGCTTGCGTATTGTCGGCGCGGCGCGTGCCGGCGACTATGGCGTTGCGGCCCGCCAGCAGCCGCGGCATATTGGCTTGCGTGGTCTGCGTCGCGTGGTTTCCGTTGCCGCTCTGGTCGTACCATGTTTTGACCAAGATGGTATCGGACGCCGACTGCTTGAACGCCATGGCGGTGCCGATGTCGATCTTGCGGCTGATGGTGCGGAAGCCGATGTCCATCTCGGCGCTGTCGGAGGTGCTGCACGATGCGGCAGCAGGCAAGCGCTGAACCTGAG
>NZ_SRUN01000107.1:0-379 GCF_004791595.1 Mesorhizobium sp. M8A.F.Ca.ET.202.01.1.1
GTAATTGCTCGAGGAATAGTTGAACTGGCCTATGTCGCTCGACGTGCCGCCGAACAGGCGCGTGACCGAAGTGCCGTTGTAGCCGATGCCGGTATAGCCATAGGCGGCATAGGTCGACTTGTTGCCGGCCGGATCGGAGCTCACCGTCGAATAGGTGTTCTCGCCGTCGGTCAGCACGATGACGACCTTGTCGTTGCCGCGTTCGGTCTCCTGCCGTCCCTCGGTGAAGGGCGAGGCGCTCGAGACGGTGCGCCAGCCCCAGGCCATGCCTTCTGGAACATTGGTGTTGCCGTTGGGCTGCATCAGGTCGATCGCCGCTTTGACGGATGCGAGCCCGTCGGCATTGGTGACGTCGGTGAGCGGCGTGATCGGCGTGGTG
>NZ_SRUN01000108.1:0-378 GCF_004791595.1 Mesorhizobium sp. M8A.F.Ca.ET.202.01.1.1
CCCCTCGTACCAACGCCGGTCTCCTGCATCATCGCAATCCGGGTTGGAAATGCGGGACGATCAAGTCGCATCCCAGGCTTGGGTTTGGCCTCTCCTGGTTCATCATGGAGTGTAAAGCTGCCGGGGCGCGAAGGTTCCGCCTCGTCTAATAAATTCAGCTGACAGGAACGACCTCAGTGGAGAGATAGGTCGACGGCGGTTCCGCCCGGGCCAAGACTGGCTTCCGCCAAAGCTGCGATCGATTTCTCTTCGCCCCCAGGAGACGCTCGGCTACTTCTTTAGCGATGCTTTCCGCTTCCATCGCCACCATCACAATGGAATGGATCTCGATGTGACCGTAGGACGGAAACCACATTTCCGTTCGAACGTTCAAGCCAG
>NZ_SRUN01000109.1:0-377 GCF_004791595.1 Mesorhizobium sp. M8A.F.Ca.ET.202.01.1.1
CAGGCTTGGAGGTCGCGCACGGCAAGCAGCGGCTCACTCATGCCCGGCCCTCTCATGCCGGCCCTCTTCGTGCTCGGTCCCCATATAGGCGACGCGGACACGCTCGTCCTGGCTGACGGTGGCGTAGTCGCCGGCCGCGAGCACCTGGCCGCGCTGCATGACGGTGATCCAGTCGCAGAGATCAGCAACGACAGTGAGATTGTGCTCGACCATCAGCACGGCGCGGTCTTTTGCCAGCGAACGGATGATGCCGGAGATCATGCCGACATCCTCGTGCCCCATGCCGGCCATCGGCTCGTCGAGCAGAAGCACCTTCGGGTCGAGCGCCAATGTGGTGGCGATCTCCAGCACGCGCTTGCGGCCATAGGAAAGATCGC
>NZ_SRUN01000010.1:0-284583 GCF_004791595.1 Mesorhizobium sp. M8A.F.Ca.ET.202.01.1.1
TCAGAAACGCACCGTCGAGGAAACTTGGCGCCACATCGGCCACCTCGTCGAAACCATCGAGGCAGCCGAATGCAAGAACTACTTCGAAAACGCCGGATACGCTTCCGTCAAAACATGAAACGCTCTAGCGCGTCATGCCCCTGCAATGGCTGGTGTTCGACGCCGTAATATTGCGCAAGCTTGTTGCTCGGTGTCCTTGCCAGGTCCTCGATCGGCATGCCGGCCGCGATCAGCAGTTTCACGGCGTTGTCGAACCGGGTGGCCGGGATGGGCGGCTTGATGCCCGCGACATAGCAACTGATGGCGATCATGTTCAGTTCGTCCTTGCCCCAGGACCAGAACCGAGCTCCATCGGAAAACCGATCGACGCCGGCAAGGGCTTCTTCCAGCCCGACGCCTTCGGCCTCGATGATTTCTTCGGTGATGCCGGTCAGCCCGGTGAAGAACGGATCGAGCGCGTATCTCTCGCCGAATCGGTCTATCGGCGTGATGTAGGCCTTGTGCGTGCCCAGCACGGGGAAGTCGCCTTCGAGGCCGAGCCTTGCAGCCCCGATCTGGGCGATGACCGGATCCGGGTCATGGGCCGCGCACCAGTATCTGCGTTGTGAGCCCTCAAGGCAGAGAAACTCGCAGTCGAAGATGATTGCCGTCTTCACAAGTCAGTATCCGGTTCCGGAAAAGCGAGACCAAACCCGGATGCGTCTTCCGGGTGGCGAGATCAGTCCCTTCAAGAAAAAAGGCGGGAGACAAATCCCCCGCCTTCTTCGTTTTGGCTTGGCGACCGCTTAATGCAGGCGGCCGCTGGCATGGGCCAGCATGGTGTAGACCTTGCCGGTGTCCGACGTGAGATAGGTCTGCGCCATGATGTTGTCGCGGTCGTTGCGCGAGACATCCTTGAGCAGCTTCTCGAAATCGTCGCAATAGCGGTCGACGGCGGCGCGGAATTCGGCCTCCGCCTGGTACTTGCGGCGGATTTCGTCGAACGTCTGCTGGCCTTTCAGCGTGTAGAGCCTGCGCGTGAACACGTCACGCTCGCCACGACGGTAGCGGTTCCACAGCTCGATCGAGGCATCGTGATCGATGGCCCGCGCGATATCGACGGACAGCGAGTTCAGCGATTCCACGACATGCAGCGGGGAACGCTGGGCAGGGGCCGGGCGCGGTGCTTCCGCGGGCGCTTGGGGGGCCGCCGGCCTGAGGTCGGCATCGTTCGACGCGGCGGTCAGCAGATCACGCACCCAGCCGCCTTGCGGCGCGCGGGCACCGGCGTCAGCGGCACGCTGGCGTGGTGCTGCCTCCGCCGGACGCTCCAGATCGAGCGTGCCGCGCAGTCCCGCGCCGCCCAGCGGTGCCTGCGGCGGGCGCAGATCCGCCTGCTGCGGTGCCGGAGCGCGACGGGGCGGCTCGGTGGCGCGTGCCGCCGGTGCCTGCGGCGCCGGACGCAAGGGACGCGGTTCCGAGGAGTCGCCGCCACGACCGGATTTCGCAACGATATCCGAAAGTTCCTTCAAGGCGTTGATCTGCTCGGAAACGGCGCGGCGGATGGCCGAGGTCGATTCCTTGGCCTCTTCCGGCATCTCGATGACGCCTTTCTTGAGCTCGGCGCGGGTGAGGTCGAGCTCGCTCTTGATCGAGCCCGCCGTGCGCCGCATCTCCTCGGTGGCATCGGCGAAGCGCTTGGTTGCCGACTCGACGACCTCGGTGATGGCGTTGCGGATCTTGTCGGCCGATTCCAGCGTCTTGCCTTCGGCGTTCTGCAGCGTCTGGCCGACGAGGTTTTCGAAAGAACGCATGACCCTTTCGAGATCTTCCGACTTCTTGACCAGGCCAACGGCGAGATCCTCGAGCGACGACTGTCTTTCCAGCGTGTGTTCGAGGTTGCTCTGGGCCGAGCTCAGGAGGTCCGAGGCGCCGGCGAGCAGGCGGCTGTGTTCGTCGAACTTGGTGGCGATCGAGGCGACCTCACGCAAGGTCGACGACGACAGTTCCGTCAGCCTTGTCGTGTTCGAATCGACCAGACGCGCCGAGCTGGCAAAGGTCTGCGCCGCCTTTTCGGTGGTTGCCGCGAAGCTTTGCGTGCTGCCGGTCAGACGTTGGTCGACCTCGCCGAGGTTGACCGCGGCCTGCTCGATCAACTGACCGAGCTGCGAGCTGGACTTGGTCATCCGGCCGATGAGATCGGCGACGCTGTCGGACAGCGACGAACGGGCGCCTTCGACCGCCGACAAGGTTTCGGCGGTGCGGCTGGCCAGCGCGTTGACCAGCGTCGCATTCTCGCTGCGCAGCTTCTCGGCCGCGCGTTCGGTGACCTCTTCCACGCTCTTCTGCAGGTCCGAGCCGCCCTGGGCGAAGCGCTCGACCAAAGGCCGCGCGGTTTCGTCGAGGATCTTCGACATCTCGGCGGACCGCGCCGCGAGCATGGTGTTGAGCTCGCGGGTGTTGGCGCCGATCGTCTTGGCGGCATCGTTGGTGCTCTGGCCGATATGCTGGCCGACCGCGGTGAAGGTCTCCGCGATCACATTGGCACGCGTTACGAGTTGCGCCTCGGCGGTCGATATCTGCTCGTTGAGCTTCTGGCCCATCGTCTCGGCCGTGTAGGCGAGCCGGTTTTCGACGCCGGCGATCTGCTCTTCGACACGGGCGGCCGCGGCCGCCGCGCTCGATGCAAGACGCTCGTCGGCGCCGGCAAGCGCCTGCTCGATTTCGCGCGCATGCACGGCCAGTTCCTGACCGGTCTGGCGGGCACGATCGGCGACCCTCTGCTCGGTGCTGGCGAAGGCGCCGACAATGGTCTGCGCATGCTCGCCGATCGTCGAGGTGCTGTCGGCGATGCGCGAAACCAGGCGCTGGTCGGCGTCGTCGAAGATGCGGGCGATTTCGGACGCCCGGCTGGACAGCGCATCCGAACCCTCGGCGATGCGCGAGACCAAATGCTGGTCGGCGGCGTCGAAAATGCGGCCAAGGTCCGACGCGCGGGCGGCGAGCGCCTCGGCGGATTCGCCGATGCGCATGCCGAGCCGCTGGTCGGCGCTTTCGAAGTTGCGCAGGATGTCGCCGGCGCGGGCGGCCAGCGATTGCGCCGTTTCCACGGCCCGGGCGACGAGCTTCTGGTCGGCCGCGTCGAATGTGCCGGCAATCTCGCTTGCGCGGGCGGCCAGCTGATCCGCAGTCTCCTGGGCACGGGCGGCGAGCTTTTGGTCCGTCATGTCGAAGGTGCCGGCGATCTCGCCAGCGCGAGCGGCGAGCTGATCGGCGGTTTCATGGGCGCGGGCCAGCAGCGAGCTGGACGTGTCGTCGGCGCGGGCGAGCAAGGCGTTCGACGTATCTTCCGCGCGGGCGTGGAGGCGACGATCGGCCTCCTCGAAGGTGCGGGCAATGTCTTCGGCCCGTGCCAGCAGGGCGGCGGACGTCTGTTCGGCGCGCTCGGCGATCTTGCGATCGGCGTCGCTGAAGGCCGCACCGGCCTGCTCGTGCAGCGTGCTGGTGACTTCCAGGACCTTTTCGCGCAAGGCGCCGGCGACGAAGACCGCGCTCTTCTCGAGGACGCTGCGGACGTTGTCGACACCAGTCGACAGGGCGCGCTCCATGGTGCCGGCGCGTTCCTCGATGATGCCGGTCTGGCGGCTGAACGCCTGCTCGATCTTGTCGACATCGGCGGCGATGGCGGCGGAAATGTCCGTGCTCCGGGCCGCAATCTGGTCGATATGGCCGGACAGCGAGCGATCGACGTCCTTGCGGGTCTCGGCGAGCTTGCCGAGATCATCTTCCAGCGCCCGGCTGAGCATATTGCGGCCTTCGGACAACTTGCCGACATGCCCGGCGATGATGTCGTCGATATCGCCGCGGCTTTCGGTCAGCCTCTGCAGGTCGGCTTCGAGAGCGCGCTTGAGAATGTCGCGGCCCTCGGCGAGCTTCTCGACCTGGCCGGCCACCAAGCCGTCGATGCTGGAGCGGCTCTCGGCCAGCTTGGCGAGATCGGCCTCCAGCGCACGCTTGAGGACATCACGGCCTTCGGCGAGCTTCTCGACCTGACCGGCGACCAGCCCGTCGATGCTGGAGCGGCTCTCGGCTAGCTTGGCAAGATCGTCTTCGAGCGCCTTCGACAAGGTCGAACGCTCCTGGACAAGCCGTTCCGCGTGATTGTTGACGTGGCCGCTAACGGTCAGCAGGTCCGCCTCGAGCGCTCTCGACAAGGTCGAACGATCCTGGGCGAGCCGCTCGGTGTGGCTGTTGACGTGGCTGCCGACAGTTTCGAGGTCGGCCTCAAGCGCCTTCGACAGTGTCGAACGCTCCTGGGCAAGTCGGTCCGAGTGGCTGTTGACAAGGCTGTTGACGGTTTCGAGATCGGCCTCCAGCGCGCGGGCGAACTGGGCGCGGTCGTCGACCAGTTTCTGGGACTGGTCGGTAACGGTGTTCCTGACCGTGTTGAGGTCGGCCTCCAATGCGCGGCGCAGGATGTCGCGACCTTCGGCGAGCTTCTCGACCTGGCCGGCGACCAGCCCGTCGATGCTGGAGCGGCTTTCGGCCAGTTTCGCGAGATCGTCCTCCAGCGCTTTCGACAAGGTCGAGCGATCCTGAACCAGCCTGTTCATGTGGTCGGCGATGACGCTGTTCACGTTCTGCAGATCGGCTTCCAGAACGCGCGAGAGCTGCCCGCGATCCTCGGCAAGTTTGTCCGACTGGCTCGATATGACGTTCTTGATGGTGTTGAGGTCGGATTCCAGCGCACGCTTGAGAATGTCGCGGCCTTCAGCGAGCTTCTCGACCTGGCCGGCGACCAGCCCGTCGATGCTGGCGCGGCTTTCGGCCAGCTTGGCGAGGTCGGCTTCAAGCGTCTGCGACAGCAGCCCGCGGTCTTCCGCCAGGCGTCCCGAATGGCTGTCGATCAGGCCGCGTATGCCCGACAAGTCGCTTTCGAGCGAACGGCCGAGCTGCGTGCGGTCTTCGGCCAGTTTCGCCGAATGCGCCTCGATCAGGTTCTTGATACCGGCAATGTCGTTTTCCAGCGCCTTGGCGAGCACCGCGCGGCCCTCGGCGATTTTCTCGACCTGGCCGGCGACAAGGCCGTCTATGTCGGCGCGGCTGTCGGACAATTTGCCGAGATCAGCTTCCAAAGCGCGCGACAGGATGTTGCGGCCTTCAGCCAGTTTTCCGACATGTCCGGCGACCATTTCATCAATGATCGTACGAGCTTGCACCAATTTACCAGAGTCTTCGTTGAGGGCCAGAGAGAGCCGGTTGCGGCCTTCTTCCAGCCTTTCGAGGTGGCTGCCGAGCGACGCATCGATGGCGGCGCGCGATTCGTTGACCTTGCGCAGGTCTTCTTCGAGCGCACGCGCTATCAGGCTGCGGCCTTCGGCCAGCTTCTGCACCTGGTTGGTCACCGCGGCATCGATGCCGGCGCGGCCCTCGGCGAATTTCGCCAGGTCCGCCTGCATGGCTTCCGCCATGCGCTCGCGGCTCTCGGAAAGCTTGCGGCTGTGGTTTTCGACGGCTTCCTCGATACCGACGCGGGCGTCGGCAAGTCTCTGGATGTCGGCGTCGAAGGAGCGCGACACGACGTGGCGGGCTGCCTCCATGCGACCGGCGAAATCGCTGGCGCGCGCTTCGAGCATGGACGAGGTCGAGGTGACGATGTCGGCCATGTCGGCGCCGATCTGGGTCTTGCCCTGATCGATCATGGCCGACAGCGTGTCCTTGCTCTCGGCGAAGGTGTGGGCGATTTCACGCGCACGCTCGACCAGCGTTTCGTTGATCTGACGGGCGCGGGCTTCCAGCGCCGCATTGAGCTTCTGCGTGCCGGTGTCCAGCGCTTCGGCGCGGGTCTGAAATTCGCTGATCAGCGCCTGGCCGCGTTCGGCCAAGGTGCGCTCGATGCCGTTGAGGCTGGCCTCGAACTCGGAATTGAGGGTGCGCGCGGCGCCGCCGAGCAGAGACACCATGCCGGTGGTGCGGTCGTCGAGCAGGTCGGTCAACGAGCGAGTCAAGCCGTCCGTGGTGTCCGTCAGCTTGGCGATGCGGGTATCGAGCAGGCTGGCGAAAGCCTCGCCGGAGGTCGAAAGCCGGTCGGTGATGTTGTCGAGCCGGCCTTCCACCGAGTCGAAGATCGACATCGAGCTTTCATTGATGCGGTCGATCAGCGTGTCGCCGGAATTGGTGATCGTCATCGACAGCTTGGTCGACGCATTGAGTATGCTGTCGCGGATGATGTCGCTTGCCGCGCCGATTTCATCGCGCAAGGTCTCGTGCGCGCCGGAGATCGAGGCGCGGACACGTTCGGCATGGGAAACCACGGCTTCGCGTTCACTGCCCAGCCCGTCGACCAGCGACCGAATCCGGGTTTCGTTTTCCGAATAGGAGCGTTCGATCTGGTTGACCTCGCTGTGGACCAGCGTTTCCAGCTCCACGGCACGGGCAAGCGTGCGTTCGATGCCCTCGCCCATGGCGGCCACCTCGCGGCGGACGGCCTGGCCGATCATCATGACGCGATCCTGGGCCATGTTTTCCGGCTCGGTCAGGCGGAAGGCCACTTCCGTCATCGATTGCGCGGCGATGCGCATGTCCTGGGCGCGGCGGATCATCGCCGCGAAGGCCCAGAACAGGATGACGGGCACGATTGCCGCGACCGCGAGGCCGATCAGTTCGGGGCGGGCGAAAAACTGGTCCAGCGTGCGTATCCGCCAGATGCCCGGTCCAAAAAGCAGGTTGGCCAGTCCGCCGGCGCCCGCTATCCAGGCGAGCGAGACAAAGGCGATGACCCAGTAGATGGTGTTGGAGGCGCGCCTGTTCAGGCTGTGCAGAAGGGTCTTGTAGTCTTTCTGGCGATCGTCGTTGGCTGGCGCGAAACCAGCGGGCTGGCCACCATTGCGCGTCTCCACCGGGCGAAGTTCGGCCGGCTTGGCCTTCGGCGCGGGCTTCGCGGCCTGAGCCTGATTGACGACGGGCGCCGCCGGCTGCTGATTGCGTCCCTCGCGTGCCAACTCGTCGGCGGCCTGCGATATCTGCGCTTCCAGATCTTCCATCGAAGCCGCGATATCGAGGTCGCCGCTGTCGGTATCGCTGCTCAGGTCGAGATCGAGCGCTTTTTCGAGTTCCCTGGCTACGTCGCTGTCGAGAGTTCTGGTCGTCGTTGGTTTCTTCGCCATGCCTTCGCTACCCTGTACTAGCTGCCGCGGGGGCTTATAATTCTGGTTATCTTACCCCCGCGCAGGAGGCTGAAAATGGACCCTCGTATCGTAATGACACAGGGGGGTAAAGAAAACATGCATTCCGCGGGATACGTAAAACTTTAAATATAAGGTTAACGGAACCGTGATTTGGGCGCCGTTTTCGCAACATTTTTCCCGGCCATTCATTAACCCGTTGTCCACTGGAATCGCCTAGTTTTTCAGGCGGCCGAAGAAAATGGAGTTCGAGTTCATGCGTGGCGAAAGCGGCATTGCCTTCTCAATGCCCGGGGGCGACGTATCGGGAACGAGGCAGTCCCGGCCGGTCGATTTGGCACACCTTGCCCGGCAAACGATGGGCGACCGCGCCCTTGAGCAGGAGGTGCTGGCGCTGTTTGTACAGCAGGCATTGTCGGTGCGCGACAAAATAGTCGATGCCGACATCAAGGACCGGCTGCTGCTGGCCCATGGTTTGAAAGGATCGGCCCGCGGCGTGGGCGCCTTCGCCATCGCCGATTGCGCCACCGATATCGAGCGCCGGCCGGAGGACATCCAGACCCTGAAGCGGCTCGGCCGGCTGATCGACGAAATGCGCGACTTCATCGCCGCCATCAATCGCTGATTCCGGTTTGCGACAAAAACGTCACGGAGCGCCGCTTTCGCGCGGCAGTTGACTTGTTTGCCGGAGTGATTATCTCGGGCGAAACTCTCTTTCGTCCCAGGCGAAAGGCTCTTCGTTGCGGGCGAAACTCCCTTCAGGTGACAAATGACCAAACTGACCTTCATCGCCCATGACGGCACACATTTCGACGTGGATGCCGAAAACGGCTCGACGGTCATGGAAAACGCCATTCGCAACGCCGTTCCGGGCATCGAAGCGGAGTGCGGTGGCGCCTGCGCCTGCGCGACCTGCCATGTCTATGTCGACGAGGCCTGGACGGCCGAAGTCGGCGAACCCGAGGCGATGGAAGAAGACATGCTGGACTTCGCCTATGAGGTCCAGCCGAACTCGCGCCTGTCTTGCCAGATCAAGGTGCGCGACGCACTCGACGGCCTGATCGTGCGGGTGCCCGAACGTCAGGGTTGAAAGCCAGCATCGGCGATTTTTGCCGCTGACGCTTGGCAGCGGGGCAATGGTCATGCAGTCTCGCCGGGACTTTCGCAGCGAGGCGCATCATGACCGGCATCATCAGCACAGACGTCCTCATTGTCGGGGCAGGGCCGGTCGGCCTGTTCGCCGTGTTCGAACTCGGCCTGCTGGACCTCAAGTGCCACCTGATCGACATTCTCGACAAACCGGGCGGCCAATGCGCGGAACTCTATCCGGAAAAGCCGATCTACGACATCCCCGGCTGGCCCTCGATCTCGGCGCAAGGGCTCGTCGACAAGTTGCTTGAGCAGGTTGAGCCGTTCAAGCCTGACTTCACCTACAACCGCATGGTCTCCAGTCTCGAAAAGTTGGACGACGGCGGCTTTCGCGTGACCACGGACGAGAACGAGGTGTTCGAAGCCAAGGTGGTGGTGATCGCCGCCGGCGGCGGCTCATTCCAGCCGAAGCGCCCGCCAATTCCCGGCATCGAGGCCTATGAAGGCACGAGCGTCTTCTATTCGGTTCGCCGGATGGAGGATTTTCGCGACCATGACCTGGTCATCGTCGGCGGCGGCGACTCGGCGCTGGACTGGACGCTCAACCTGCAGCCGGTGGCAAAGAGCGTGACACTCGTTCACCGGCGGCCCGAGTTTCGCGCGGCGCCCGACAGCGTCAACAAGATGTACGCCATGCAGGAGATGAAGCAGCTGGAATTTCGGGTTGGCCAGGTGACCGGGCTCACCGGAGCCGATGGCCAGCTGGCATCGGCCACCATCAAGGGAGGCCCGAATGGCGACATCGAGGTGCATTGCACCCGCATGCTGCCGTTTTTCGGCCTGACCATGAAGCTCGGCCCGATCGCGGAATGGGGGCTCAATCTCCATGAGAACCTGATCCCGGTCGATACGGAGAAATTCCAGACATCGGTGCCCGGCATCTTCGCGGTGGGCGACATCAACTGGTACCCGGGCAAGCTGAAGCTGATCCTGTCGGGTTTCCACGAGGTGGCGCTGATGGCGCAGGCCGCCAAGCGCATCGTCAGCCCCGGCGAACGAATCGTGTTCCAGTATACGACTTCGTCCACCAGCCTGCAGAAGAAGCTCGGCGTCTCCGGCTAGCTATTCCGCCAGGATGGGCGCCGGATCGTCGACGTGGCCTCGAAGTTCTTTCTCGGGCATCAGCGTCAGCGTGATGAGGCCCAGTCCCAGAGTGCCGGCCGCGACGAGAAAGATCATCACGAAGGGCTGGGCCGATGCGACATGTCCAGCCACCGCAACGCCTTCACCGGCCAGCGGCAACCCAAAGCCCAGAGCGACGGCCCCGAGCATCGCGACCCCCAATGCACTGCCCAGCGACCGCAGAAAGGTAAGCACCCCCGTCGCCACACCAAGATGCATGCGGTCGACGGCATTCTGCACGGAGACGGTGGTTACCGGAAATGTCGTCCCGGTCCCCAGCCCGATACAGATGGTCAGGACTTCGACGACCAGCAACGATGCTTGGCCGGCGACAAAGGCCAGCAGGCCCATGCACAGGATGGCGAAGAGGACGCCGACCATGGCGATGCGCTTGTAGTGGGTGAAGCGCGGTATCAGGCGGCCGCTGGAAGCGGCGCCGCCCACGGTTCCAAGCAGAAGGCCGAGCATTGCAATGCCCGACTCGCTGGCCGTCAGGCCAAGTATCGATTGCAGATAGACGGGCAGATAGACGGCAAGGCCGACGCTGGAGGCCTGGAGCAGGAACATCGACAGAGTGCCGGCCAGGACGATCGGGTTGCCCAGCACTTCCAGCGAAATGAGCGGTTCGGCCGCCCGCATCAGCCGCAGGGCAAAGGCTCCCCAGAAAAGCGCGGAGCCGGCCAGGACGCCGACGACTTCCGGCGACATCCACGGGTAAGCGCTGCCGCCCCAGTTCAGCGCCAGCAGCAACAGCGCCGTGGCCACGATGAGCAGCAATGCGCCAAGACCATCGATGCTGTGATTCTTGGCCGCGATCGGCAGCTTCTTGAGCGGCGTGTTGATGATCGCCATCGCAACAAAGCCCAGCGGGATATTGATCCAGAAGATGAGGGACCAGTGCAGATGTTCGGCAAAAGTGCCGCCCAGCAGCGGCCCGGCGACGCTGGCGACGGCCCATGTGCCGGAAAACCACGCCGCATAGCGCGCCCGCTCGCGCGGCGGGACAAGGTCGCCGACCACGGTCTGCGTCAGCGCGAAAAGGCCGCCGCCACCGGCCCCCTGGATCGCGCGCCCCAGGATAAGGACGAACATGTTGGGAGCCAGTGCGCTGACCAGCGATCCGGCAAGAAAGATGAGGATTGCCGCATAGACGGTCGGCCGACGCCCATAGACGTCGGAAATCTTGCCGTAGAGCGGTGCCACGGCGGTTGCGGTCAAGAGGTAGCCGGTGACAATCCAGGGCAGGTATTCGGCATGGCCGAGCGAGCGCCCGATGGTCGGCATGGCGGGCGCGACGATGGTCTGGTCGAGGGCCGCCAGCAGCATCGACAGAAGGACGCCGCCGATAATGGCGTTCTTTTCGCTTTCGGTCAGCGGCGCGCTCGCGGCCGCCACGGCCTGCTTGTCGACTGCCTGGTCCATATTTCTCGTCCATGCGCCTTGCGCTGCCGCATCACCATCGGGTCTTTGTGGTGCATTCGCGGCGCGATCGATCGTGATGGTCGTGCTTCCAGCTTGTGCCCGAGGCAACCCTGGATATGTCGTTCCCTATAGACCGATTTCGACCGCCGCTCGAAAAAAATTCGAAGCTGGCACTACGCTTCCGCCCGGTTGGCTTGCATCCAGGCGAACGGAGCCGGCGAGGAAATTCAGGTTGGCGGCGGCAATTGGCCACTCTCGATGCGTTGCATCCGGTAGCGCATTAGCCGCAGGATGCGGCTTTCGAAATTGACGCCTTCGACACGGTCGAACCGCAACTGGTCCTGGTCGTGTCTGGCAAGCTCGGCCGCCGTTATCTCGGCGGCCTTGGCCTTTGCCGCATTGCAATCCTTCTGCGGATGGGTTGCCTTCAGCGCGTCTTCCAGTGCGCGGCCGTGGTTCTTGGCGATCTCGACATGGCGGTCTTCATGGCGCTTGATGTCGGCGGACAATGTATCCCAGAACAGCCGTACATCGGCATCGGCTTTGCGTGGGCGGCGCCATTCGGGAAGGATCACCTTGACCTTGACGGTCACGACCGCGTCGGCGATCCGGCAGGAGCCGGACTGGCTGGCGTAGCTGATGCGTGTCGTGAAGGCCATCTGGGTGGCGCCCGGGTGGCGCGACCCCGTGCTTTTGACCTGCGGCCCGTGTTTGGCGAGTTGCTGCTCGATATCCTCCAGCGTTCTGCCGCCAATGGCGAAATAGCTGTATGTCTTCACCAGATTGGCCGCATCCGCCGGAACGGCGACGGTAAGCAGCAGTGCGCAGAGCAGGGATCGTGTCATCATGTTGCCTCTTCGGTCACCTTGCTTTACGGCCTTTGCCGGCGCAACGGAACTGATCCGATGCGGATCACACATCGTTGATGACCCCCTTGGTTGATGAGCCCATGGTTGATGCGCAATGACGGCGAGGCGATGGCAGCTGGCGCATGGGCGTCATCTCGAGCTTGGCGGCAAGGCCGTGGTAGTTGGCATCCTCAATGTCACGCCCGACAGCTTTTCCGACGGCGGCCTGTTTGATGCTCCCGAAACCGCGCTGGTCCATGCGCGCCGCATGATCGGGGAAGGCGCCGCGGTCATTGATATCGGCGGCGAATCGACCCGGCCCGGCGCGGCGGCGATCTCGGCCAGCGAGGAGCAGGCCCGTATCCTGCCGGTGATCGAGGCGCTGGCGCGTGCAGGCGACGTGCTGATCTCGGTCGACACCTATCGTGCGGAGACAGCACGGCTCGCGGTGGCAGCCGGCGCGCACATCGTCAATGATGTCTGGGGTCTGCAGCGCGAGCCAGGCATTGCGCGGGTGGCGGCCGAAACCGGCGCCGGGCTCGTCATCATGCATACCGGCCGCGACCGCGAAAAGCTGCCCGACGTGATCGCCGACCAGTTGGCGTTCCTGGGAAAATCGCTGGAGATCGGGCGCGGGCAGGGTGTCGCCGACGACCATGTCGTGCTCGACCCCGGCTTTGGTTTCGCCAAGGAGACGGCGGCGGAAAACCTCGATCTGATGGCGCGGTTTTCCGAGCTTGGCGCGCTCGGCTTCCCGCTGATGGCCGGTACGTCGCGAAAACGCTTTATCGGCACCGTCACCGGCCGCGACGCAGCCGACCGGGCGGCCGGTACGGCGGCGACCAGCGTCATACTCAGGCTCAAGGGCGCGCATCTGTTTCGCGTCCATGATGTCGCAATCAACGTGGACGCGCTGGCCGTGGCGGATGCTATGCTGGCGCGGGACACCGGATCGGAACGCTGAGCCATGTATGTCATCCGCATGAAGAATTGCGCCTTCTTTGCCCGGCACGGCGTGCTGGACGAGGAAGAAGCGCTCGGGCAGCGCTTCTATGTCGATGCCTCGCTCACCGTCGAGCCCGGACGTGCGCTCGTCGATGACGCCATCGGGGAAACCGTCAATTACGGCGTTGCCTTCACCGTCATCGAGGAGATCATTACCGGACACAGGCGCTTCCTGATCGAGGCCCTGGCCCTGGAAGTCGCAAAGGCCCTCACCGGGCGCTTTCCCCAGATTCGCAAAGCCGAGGTCACCGTTCGCAAGCCGAATGCGCCGGTGCCTGGCGTGCTCGATTACGTCGAGGTGACCGTTGTCTGGCCCGAGTAACACCGTCTATCTGAGCCTCGGCGGCAATCTCGGTGATCCGGCCAAGTCGATGGGGGCTGCGTTGCGCCTGCTCGACGCCGATGCCGACACTGACATGGCCGCCGTTTCCTCGCTCTACCGGACGCCGCCCTGGGGCAAGCTCGACCAGCCGGATTTCCTCAACGCGGCCGCAGCACTGTCGACGCGGCTGTCGCCGCGGGCATTGCTCGACCTCTGCCTCGATGCCGAGCGAAAGCTCAAGCGCGTGCGCGAGGAGAGGTGGGGGCCGCGCCTGATCGACATCGACATCCTGGTGTTCGGCGACCGCATCATCCATGAAACGGGCCTGGAGGTGCCACACCCGCGCATGCTGGAGCGCGCCTTCGTGCTGGCACCGCTGGCCGAGATCGCGCCGGACCTCACCATTGGCGGCAAACGCGTTGTCGATCGCCTGGGCTCGGTCGATGCCGCGGGCATCGAACGCCTGCCGTCAGGCCAGGATTGGTGGCTGCGCTAGACCGCTGGTATCAGCCGGAGAAACCACCGTCATCCAGGAATGCTTTTTCCTCAGCGGTCGTTTCGCGCCCAAGCATCTTGTTGCGGTGCGGGAAACGGCCGAAGCGCTGGATGATGTCACGATGTTCCAGGGCGTATTTCAGATTGAACTCGGCCCTGGCTGTGTGAAGTTCAACCGACCGGTCCTGGTCGGCAAGATTTTCCGAATGCTCGAACGGCAAATAGAGGAACACGCGGACCTCCGGTTCCAGCGCCAAATCGTGGCCGGCAGCGACCGCCTTTTGCGCGAAATGCTTTGCCAGGGGGTCGGTCGCAAACATATGGCCGGTGCCGCGAAAGCAATTGCGCGGAAACTGGTCCAGCAGGATCATCAGCGCCAGCGAGCCTTCGGCATGTCCTGACCAGTCGTCGCATTCGCGCCGCGCGGCGGCGTAATGGAGGTCGAGGAAGCGGGCGCGGAAATCGGCATCGAATGCGTCGTTCTTCTCGAACCAGGCATCCTCGCCGGCGTCGCGCCAGAACTTGGTGACCGAGAGGGCTCTGCTGTTCAGTTCCATCGTTGATTTCCCCGTTCAATCCGCCGGTTCGGATTTATGCAGGACGCCGGCCGTTTCCTCGTTGAGCGCCTGGCCAGGACGGCGGGGCGTGGAAAGCGGGGTCGGGATCGGCGTGCCGATATTGCCTTTCAGGAAACGCTGTCCCGAGCGGATGCCTTCGGCGAGCTGGGTCTCGAAGCGGGCCGTGTCGCGGCGCCTGACGTCCTCGATCGTTTCGGCGACGTCTTCGGGATCGACGCCCAGTGCCTCGAGGGTCGAGCCACCAAAGACGAGTGCCGATTCGAAGGTTTCGCGCAGCTGATAATCGACGCCGGCGCGGATGAGCTGCAGCGCCGTGCCGCGGTCGAACGCACGTGCCAACACCGTAAGCAAGGGAAACTCCGCCTTGACGAGTTCGGCGATGCGGATGGCGGCGTCGGGCTTGTCGACACAGATCAGCACGGCCCGCGCCCGGCCGGCCCCGGCCGCGTGCAGGATGTCCAACCGCGTGCCATCGCCATAGTAGACCTTGAAGCCGAAATCGGCGGCCGCCTGGATCATCTCGACATCGTTGTCGATGATCGAGACGTCGATACCGCGCAAGAGCAGTGGTTGGCTGGCGATCTGGCCGAAGCGGCCGAAGCCGATGATCAGCACGCTGCCGGTCAGGCCGTCGGCGACTTCGACGCCGTCCAGCGACTGCTCGTCGCGCGGCGTCAAATAGCGCAAGGCGATAATCGCCAGCGGCGTCAGCACCATGGAGATGATGACGATCGCCGTCAGCGTCGCGTTTGCCTGGCCGTCGATGATGCCGACGGCGGCGGCCGCGGAATAGAGTACGAAGGCGAATTCACCGCCTTGCGCCATGAAGACCGCGCGCTCCAGTGCCTCGCGGTGGCCTGATTTCAGGATGCGGGCGACGATGTAGATGCCGAAAGCCTTCATCACCATGTAGGCGACGACATAGATGGCGATCAGCTTCCAGTTCGCGGCCACCACATGCAGGTCGAGCGACATGCCGACCGCAAGGAAGAACAGGCCGAGCAGGATGCCGCGGAACGGTTCGATGTCGGCTTCGAGCTGATGGCGGAAGGTCGATTCCGAAAGCAGCACCCCGGCCAGGAAGGCGCCCATCGCCATCGACAGGCCGCTGAGCTGCATGGCGAGCGCCGACCCGAGCACGACCAGCAGAGCCGCGGCCGTCATCACCTCGCGCGCACGGGCATCCGCCAGGATGCGGAAGAAGGGATTGAGCAGGTAGCGTCCCGCCACCACCAGTCCGACGATCGCGGCGAGGCCGATACCGACCTCGGTCAGCCGCTCCGACAGGCTGGTATCGGCACCGCCGGGCGCCAGGAAAGCGATCAGGGCGAGCAGCGGCACGATGGCCAGATCCTCCAGCAGCAGGATGGAGACGATGCGCTGGCCCTTGGGAGAGGCGATTTCGCCGCGCTCCTCCAGAAGCTGCATGACGATGGCCGTCGAGGTCAGCACGAAACCTGCCCCAGCGACGAAGGATTGCGCGATCGGAAACCCTCCGGCCATGCCGACACCAGTCAGCAGCACCGCGCAGACCCCGACTTGAAGCGCGCCAAGCCCGAAGATCTCGCGGCGCAGGCCCCAGAGCCGCGATGGCTGCATTTCCAGGCCGATGATGAACAGGAACATGACGACGCCGAGTTCGGCGACATGCAGGATGGCTCCCGATTCGGAAAAGACACCGATGCCGAACGGGCCGATCACCACGCCTGCGGCGAGATATCCGAGAATCGAGCCGAGACCCATGCGCTTGAAGATGGGGACGGCGACGACCCCTGCGGCAAGCAGCGCCACCACCTGAATGAGATCGCTGCCTGATGCTTCCGCTGCCATGCCTCTTGTCCCTGTGTCCGACATCACTCCTTGCATGCAGTTGGAGCGGGAGGCAAGGGCGGGGAGCCTGCCAGGGCCGGCAGGGGTGCCGTCGAAGCGATTCCCCTGGTGGAACAACGGTCTCCGCTTGCCTGTCGGACGATTGGTGTCTATATCTGCCCGATGCCTGACCATTCGTCCCGGCCGTCTTCGGCGCCACATATTCCGATGGATGCGCTCAGCGAAGTCCTGCAAGACTTTCGCTTGAGTGGCGTCAACTATGGCCGATGCGAGCTCCGACATCCGTGGAGCATCGCCTTTCCGGAGCAACCGCTCCTTCGTTTTCACTTTGTAAGTCAGGGTCCATGCTGGATCCATACCGAAGCGCAGGGATGGCATGAGTTGCGCAATGGCGATTTGGTGCTGCTGCCGCAAGGCATCGCCCATCGGCTGGCTAGCGCGCCGGACGTTGCAGGCGGCTCGCTCGATGATTGCCAGGTGACCAAGTTGGGGGGCAACGTCTGCGAAGTCGTGCGGGAAGGCACGGGCGCGACAAGCACCCTGTTCTGCGGCTCCATGACCTTGGGCGCCTGTGCGCTTAACCCATTGATCGCGTTGATGCCACCTATCATCAAGGGTTGCGACGTTGCAGGCAATGACCCGGTCGTTGGTCCTTTGCTGGCGGCAATGACCGCGGAGGCCGCGCAACCCCAGATGGGCAGCGCCACCATCTTGTCGCGTATGGCGGACTTGCTGACAGCCCGGCTCATTCGTTGCTGGGTCAATTGCACGGGAACTTCGACCACCGGTTGGCTCGCGGCCATCCGCGACCCTCATATCGGCCGCGCTCTGGCAGCCATGCACCGAGACCCCGGCCATAACTGGACGCTCGAAAGCCTCGCCGGCCTGGCAGGCCAATCGCGCTCGATTTTCGCGGAGCGCTTCAGCGCCGTATTGGGAGAAGGCGCGGCACGCTATCTCGCCCGTCTGCGCATGCAGCTTGCCCGCGAGTTGTTGGGACAAAACGGCTTGTCGGTGGCCGAGGTTGCTACCCGCTTGGGCTATGATTCCGAGGCATCCTTCGCTCGCGCCTTCAAGCGCATCACCAATGTCTCGCCGGGCGTTGTGCGTCGCACAATTCCTGGACGAATAGACATGAATTTCGGATTTTGAGATACATATCATCCGAAAAGACTCGTTTATGAAAGATCTCCAAACTTTGGAGATCCTTCCGTGACTGACACAACATTACAGCTTGAAGACGCGGCGATAGACCTTGATGCCGCCGCGCCGGGGACGTGGAGCGCAACCACATGGTTCGCGGTCCTTTCGTTGGCGGCAACCAGCTTTGCGCTGGTGTCCGCCGAATTCCTGCCGGCAGGTCTGTTGACGCCGATGGCGCGCGATCTCGGCATCAGCGAGGGGACGGCCGGGCAGGTGGTCACCGCCACCGCTTCCGTCGGCGCCGTGACGGCCATGTTGAGCAATGTCCTCATCGGCCGATTGAACCGCAAGACGGTGCTTGTCGGCCTCATGGCACTGGCGGTCGGTTCCAACATTCTTGCGGCGCTGGCGCCCAATTTCTGGCTGTTATTGTTGGGCCGGGCCGGACTGGGGATCGCTCTCAGCGCTTTCTGGGCACTTTCGGTCGCCGTCGTGGCGAGGCTGGTTGGCGCCAATGCGACGGGGCGGGGCATGGCGATCGTCACCCTCGGCGTCTCGCTCGCAACAATTGCCGCACCGTCGATGGGCGCGTTGATCAGCGATTGGCTGGGTTGGCGGAGCGCCATGGCCATGACGGCGGGGTTGGCCTTGCTTGCCATGCTGCTGCAGTTGCTCAGCCTGCCGACCTTGCCTGCAACGGCAAGCAATAGTCTTGCAGACGTCTTTCGGCTGACACGGCGGCGTGGCATTCAACTCGGTATGCTCGCCATCCTTTTGCTGATGACGGGGCATTTTGCCGGCTCGGTCTATGTGCGTCCCTTTCTCGAACACGTGACGCTCCTTGCAACCGGGCCAATTGCCCTGGCATTGCTCGGATTTGGCATCGCGGCTGTGATCGGCAATATTGCCGGTGGCCGCATGGCCGACGCCAATATCCACGTGGCTCTCGTGGTTACGGCCGCATTGATGGCGTTCGCGGCGCTGGCATTGGTGCTTTGGGGCGTGCACATCGGCGTTGCCTTTGGGTTCGCCACCCTGTGGGGTTTCGCCTTCGGCATGGCGCCTGTGGTGCTGCCGACAAATCTGTCTCGCGCGGCGCCTGACGCGCTGGAAGCAGCCGGCAGCCTGATGGTCGCCTCCTTTCAGGTCGCCATCACCACCGGTGCGGTTGTCGGCGGTTATGTTGTGGACACCTATGGCCCTACAGCGCCTTTGACCGTGACGGCCATCCTTGCCGCATCGACGGCCGTCTTGGCGCTGCTACAACCGCGTAGCTGAACTTTGCCGCCGCCGACACAGCAGCCTGAATCCGGCCGTTGGCGATATTGCAGGCGCGTTACACAAGTTAACGTCGGTAACGCGTTGCATCTTGCCACAATCGAAGGCTAAGCACGCTCGGCTTCGGCCATTGGGGGTGAGCGGCGATCAAGTCGCGCCCTTTTGAGGAGATGACTGACATGAAGAAGTTTTTGCTCGTTGCCGTCGGGCTGGCGGTGCTTGCCGGTTCGGCCTGTTCAAAGGCGCCGGAATGCACGACCGAGATCGCAACCAAGAAAGCGCAGGACATGGCCGCCGCGCTGCAGGAGGCGATCACCAAGGACCCGTCCAAGGCGGCTGACCTGACCGCCAAGGTCCAGGCGGTGACGACCAAGTATCAGGGTTCCACGACCTTGGCCGACGCCTGCAAGGCCTATGACGAGGTGACCGCCGCGATCAAGGGCTGACGCCCGGTTCGTTTGTTTCAAAGGAGGCGGTGGCGATGGGCTGCCGCCTCTTTTGTTTGGGGGTATCCCAGCAATGCCAAGAACCATCCGGAATTGCGTAAAGAAATGGAGGCGGGGTGCGCCTCAGTTCGGCGTGATGGAGCCGACTTCGACGGCATCGACTCGCTTAAGGCTCATGCCGATCACCGGCACCAGTTGGTCCTGAACGCGCACGGCGACCGTCACCGTCATCGAATTGTCGTCGGGAATGCGTGCCTGCATGACGCCGCGCAGCTGGTTGCGGTTGATGGTGAAGACCACCTTGCGGGCGTCGACGACATTGCCGCCGATGATATCGAGCCCGGCACCGGCCGAGCCGCCCATGAAGGAACCCTTGTAGTCGCGGCCGTTGCGCTCGATCTTGGCCGACATCGGCTGGGTGAACATGCCGACCCGGCAGCCGCCGTCAAGCGTCATGCCCGTCTTGCCGTCGGGGGTGGAGCCGGTGAAGCTGCAGTTGAATTTCGTGCCCTTGTACTTGCCGGCGACGATTTCGCCGGGGCCGACCCACTTGCCTTCGGCCGACTGGAAAAACTGCTTGTCCGGCTCTCCGGCGCAAGCCCCGGAGGCAATACCGGCGACTGCTGTGATCGCCGCCGCCAGAGGCAAGATGCTGGACAGAATTACGCTTTTCATCGACGACACCCGGTAACAACGAGGCTGTTTGAAACCGGTTTGACCATGAAGAAGATTGGTTAATGCTTCGTCACCTCAGGGCCTCGAAAGCGCAATCCCATCGTGCCGCGAAAGAGGCGCTCGTCATTTGTCGGGTGCGTTTGTTTCGGTGTCTTTCCTTGTCGCGAACGACATCAGCGCGGCGAGGAAATCGCCCAGTCCCGGGCGCTTGGCGGCGCTGAAGGGCAGGGGGCGCGCCGTCTCCATGGCGGCGATGCCGATGCGCGCCGTCATCATGCCGTTGACGACGCCTTCGCCGAGCTTGGCCGAGAGGCGCGCCGCCAGGCCGTGGCCGACGATCTGTTGGACAAAGCTGTCGCCGACGGCAATCGAGCCGGTGACCGCCAGATGCGCCAGCACGCTGCGCGCCAGGCGGAAGAAACCCAGCGTTCCGGGCCGTCCGCCATAGAGTTCCGACAGCCGGCGGATGAGGCGCCCGGCCTCAAAGACGACATAGGCGACGTCGACGAGCGCGCGCGGGCTGACCGCCGTCACCAGCGAGACGCGCTTTGCAGCCTCGAGGACCATCACCTTGGCCCTGGCATCGAGGGGGCCGAGGATTTCCGCTTCCGCCAGGCGCACCAGATTGGCGCCGTCGATGATCTCGCCGCGCAATTCGGCCAGCGCGCGCCGGCCGGCCGCGGTCTCGGGTTTGGCCGCGACAAAGGCCGACAGTTCATCGACCACAGATCGCGCCGCTTTCGGATCGTCGCGCGCGATGGCGTCGAGGGCCCGCCTCTGCAGCTTTTCGACCTCGGCGAGGCGGGCGATCGCCAGGAATTCGCGAATCAGGATCACCAGAAGCGCCAGCAACGCTGTCGCCGCCATGCCGGCGGCGAGCCAGCCCAGCCATTCGGCGCGGGCAAAGAGATCGCGTATCAACTGGTCGGTCCACAGGCCGACAGCCAGCGAAACCAGCACGCCGAAGGCGCCGAAGAAGATGCTGCCGAGAACCGAGCGTTTTCGGGGGGCGACCGACGGCGACGGCTCGGCGGCAATAATGTCCGGTTCGTCGAAGACGTCGACCTCCGCCGGGATGACCAGCGCCACATCGGCCTTCATCGGGCGCGGTTTGCGCGGCGGTTCGGCCTGGCGTGGTCGAGGCGCGTCTTGTTTCGGCGTGGCTTCCGGCTCGATACGGAATGCCGCCGGTTTGCGGGGCGCTGTCATGCCAGATGGTCTCCGATCAGGAACTGCAGGGCACGGTCGAGCCGGATATGCGGCAGCGACAGCGTGACGCCTTCGGCCGTGCGTTCGAGTTTGGGCGGACGGAACCGGACGAAGCGGATTGCCGGGTCTGTGGAGTCCTGCCTGTGGTCCGGTCCCGAAAGATCGAAAACAGCATCAATTTTTTCCGGTAAATCACCAGGAAATATAGCTGTTTCCGTCTTTCCGTCGAAGGTTTCGCCATTGATCTTCTCGCCGGCGATCGGCGTGCCGATGATAACGGGCAATGTTTCCCGGCCCTGCTTGACGGTGCCTTCGCGGGTCGCGCGCACGGCCGCCATCGCGACCACGTCGACATCGGCGCCGGTGAAATTCGCCCGCGCCACGGCGCGGTCGGCCAGGCGCCGCACGATCGCCTGCAACCGGTCATGGCTTTCGTGGTGCAGATGATCGGCTTTGGTCGCGGCAACCAGGATGCGGTCGATACGCCGGGAGAAGAGGTCGGTGAGGAAGCTGCCCCGGCCGGGGCGGAAGCAGCTGAGGATCTCGGTGACGGCGCGCTCCAGGTCGGCCATGGCGCCAGGCCCGGCGTTCAGCGCCTGCATGGCGTCGATGAGTACGATCTGGCGGTCCAGACGCGTGATATGTTCGCGGAAGAACGGTTTGACGACATGTGTCTTGTAGGCCTCGTAGCGCCGTTCCATCATGGCGTGCAGCGAACCGTTGCGCGCGCGCCTGTCGCCGAGGCCGGCCAGCGGCGCGAAAGTCAGCGCGGGCGAGCCTTCGAGGTCGCCCGGCATCAGGAAACGTCCGGGCGGCAAGGTCGAAAGCGCTCGCTCGTCGAGCTTGCATGCCTTGAGGTAGGCGGCGAAGCTCTCGGCCAGCCGGCGTGCCGTCATTTCGTCGGCGTCGGCATTCGGGTCGATTTCCGCCGAGATCGCCCGCCAGGCCCGCGACAGGTCCTCGCGTACCGGCAGCGTGGCCATTTCAAGGGCTTCGCGCGAAAAATCGGCGAAGGATTTGCCGAGCAGCGGCAGGTCGAGCAGCCATTCGCCGGGGTAATCGACGATGTCGACCGACAGCTTGCCCGACGAGAACATACGGTTCCAGCCGGAGGCCGATTCATATTCGATCGTCAGCCGCAGTTCAGAGATGGCGCGGGTCGAGTCCGGCCAGACGCGATCGTTGACCAGAGCGGCGATGTGGTCCTCGTACTGAAAACGCGGCACGGCGTCGTCGGGCTGCTGTTCGAGGAAGGCGCGCGCGATACGCCCCGATTTCTGCGCCTCGAACAGCGGCAGGCGTCCGCCGTGGATCAGATTGTGGACGAAGGCCGAGATGAAGACGGTCTTGCCCGCGCGGGATAGACCCGTGACACCCAAGCGCAGCGATGGAGAAAAAAGTCCGGTGGCACGTCCCGACAATGTGTCGAGGGCAATTCTTGCCTCGTCGGTGAAGGTGGTCAGCGATGATGCCAAAATATGCTCTCTCGGACTTGCGTCCGCCCGATATAGGCGGTGGAACCCGGCTTTGAAATGGCGCTGGACATCGGCATCAGAGATCGGCCGGTGTCAGGAAGGCTTCGAGATAGCCCGCTCCCTGGGCCGCTTTCGCCAGATTGCCGGGGAAACGGACGACGGCGAGGCCCGAGGTCGGAAAGCCATGATTGAGCATTGCCCGCTCCGTCTCGCCACCATCGCCCGACACCGCCATGGCGAGATCCTCCGTCATCGGGTTGTGGCCTATGACCAGCAAGGAGCCTGATCCGCCATGATCCCGGACGAGCCGGAGATAGCCGGCCGCGTCTTCGCTGTAGAGCGTGTCGAAAAACAGCACCTTGCCTGTGTCCGTCTGACCGGCCAGTCCCTCGAGCGTTTCCTTGGCGCGTTTGGCGTTGGAGCACAGCGTCAGGTCCGGCACATAGGAACGGGATCGCATCGCGGCCCCCATCTTTTCGGCATCGGCGCGGCCGGATGCATCGAGCGGACGATCGAAATCACGCATGCCCGGCAAGGCCCAGCCGGCCTTGGCGTGTCGCAACAGATAAAGCCTGCTCACTCAACCTCCAATGACGCCCGAAAGCCGAAGTCCTGCCGCGATTAGCCACGAGAAAAGCATCGCGCACAATGGTGCACGTTCTTCGGCGCGGCGAATCACTTGCGGGGGCAAGCGGCGAAGATCGTCCTACTTTCGCCATCGAAACAGATCTATCCCGCTCCGGGGAAGGCTGCGGGCGCACTTTAACAATTGCGTGAGCCGGTGGCTGATTGCGCTTGTGCAGGCGTCTGGCGGCGAATATATAGGCGCCAAATTTGGGGCTGTTTGGGTGAGTCGAATGAACGACATCGTTACCGCCGATTACGTACCCTCCGAAGACGAGCCGTTCATGAACGAACGGCAGAAATCCTACTTCCGCCTAAAGCTCGTCACCTGGAAAAATGACATTTTGCGCGAAGCGCGCGAAACCCTCGAAATCCTGCAGCAGGAAAACGCCAACCATCCCGACCTCGCCGACCGCGCCTCTTCGGAAACCGACCGCGCCATCGAGCTCAGGGCCCGCGACCGTCAGCGGAAGCTCATCTCGAAGATCGATTCGGCACTACAGCGCATCGACGAAGGCACTTATGGCTATTGCGAGGAGACCGGTGAGCCGATCGCGTTGAAGCGGCTCGACGCCCGCCCGATCGCTACCTTGTCGATCGAAGCGCAGGAGCGCCATGAGCGCCGTGAAAAAGTCTATCGCGACGACTGACAGATAGCGCTGCATCGATTTCCAAATGGCCGGTTTTCCGGCCATTTTTGTTCGATATCGCCGCGGATGACAAAGCGCGCTTGAACATCGACCGGTTCAATTCACCGGCAGGCTACCCGGGCGCAAATCATCTCTTCTGGCTTGAGAGTTCGCCCAAAAGCCTCGTCATTTCATCATCGAGCGACGGCGGCGCCTTGGGTGCCGGTTTGGCCGCCGGACCGCCGGACCGTGGCTGGTCGAGCGAAACCTCGAGTTCCTTCATCAGCGTGTCGTCGATGCTGTCCTGCCTCGGCGGCGGGGGCGCGTGCCTGATGGCATTGGCATTGGCGGAGCCATAGGCGGGCAGCGGCGTGACATTGGTCGACTGATAGATTTGCGCCGCCGGTTTCGCTGCGGGAGCCGGTGGCGGCGCTGCCGGGCGCTGGCGGGCGGGCCCTGCCACCGGCTGCGGAGCAGGTGCTTGTCTGGGTGGCGCGGGAGCGGGCTGCGGCGGCCGCGGCTTCGCGGCCGGGGCCCCGGCCGCCGGGACAGGCTGCGGGCCGCCATCCCCGGTCAATGCCGGACGGCGCGGCGCGGCGAGGCGGATGTCGCGTTCGACAACGACGTCGGTCGGGCCGCCGATCAGGAGCAGATGTTCGATGTCGTCGCGTCGCACCAGCACCAGTCGGCGATGGCTGTCGACGGCGGTGGCGTCCATGACGGCGAGCCGCGTCTTGCGGTTGCGGCCGCCGGCGACAAACGTCCCGAAGGTCAGGTTGCGCACGAGCCTGACGATGATGAGAACGATGACCAGCAGGATCAGCGCCGCGAAGGTCCACAGGAGTGCCGCCGCATAACCGGGGCCCGCCACGCTATCCAGCCACTGCATTGGTTTCCCCTGATCGGTTTTGGAAAGTGACGCGACACTAGACCGTTGCGACTGGCCACCGCAAGTTGCCTTTCACGCATCGTGAACAGCTTGAAACACAGGGAAGGCCGCTCGACATCATTTTTATCTGACATTTGCCGCCCGGGCCTTTTCCGGACTAGGAGAATATGATTCAACCGGCTAAAGCGCGTCGCGCTGAAACGGATTCATGCGACGCGCTTCAGGTCCTTGTTTTTCATGCGTGACGTTTTCCCAAAACCGAAGTCACTTTTGGGCGACATGCATTAGGGGCGGGTGTCGGAACCTCGGATTTCACGAGCAGGGGGCATATGGCCAAGGAAGCGCGCGGCGATTTCTATCCGGTACCGATCGTCGACCAGAATACGCGACCGGGCGCGGTCACCCGGCTTGTCATCTTCATCGTCGTTCTGACGGGCGCGGCCGTCGTCTTCGGCCTTTTCCGCGAGCGCCTCGGCGACCCCTTCCTGCTTGGCATGCTCGGCGTGCTGGCGATGATCGGTGTCGGCTTCCTGTTCGCGACCGCGATCGGCTTCGTGCAGATCACACCGCGCTCGACGGGCGACGAACTGTCCAAGGCTTTCGTCGATTCGATGGGCCAAGGCCTGCTGGTCACGGACACCAAGGGTCGCGTCGTCTACGCCAACCGGGCTTATGCCGATATGACCGGGGCCACCTCGGCCGCCGATCTGAAGACCGTCGAAGGATTGCTCTCGGATGTCCCCGAGGCCTCGGTGACCATTTACCGGCTGGCGTCCGGCTTGCGTGACGGGCAGCCGGGCGATGGCGAGTTCAGGCTCGCGCAATCGATCCGGCCCGGCGCTGAACCTGGCGCCCGCTGGTACCGGGCGCGCGCCCGCGCGTTCAGCGTTCCGGGCCAGCGGTTGCCGATGCTGGCCTGGCAGCTCGCCGATATTTCGCAGGAGCGGGCCGAGCAGGAGCGTTTCTTCCTCGATCTGCAGAAGGCCATCGATCACCTCGACCACGCGCCGGCCGGTTTCTTTTCGGCCGATCAGGACGGCCGCGTCACCTACATCAACGCCACGCTCGCCGGATGGCTGGGCATCGACCTTGCCAGCTTCACGCCCGGCGCCGTCACCTTGCCCGATATCGTTGCCGGCGACGGCATGGCGCTGGTGCGCTCCGTCAAGGCGGATCCCGGCACGACGCGCAATGCGGTCATCGATCTCGACTTGACGACGATGACCGGCGAGGCGCTGCCAGTGCGCTTCATGCACCGCGTTTCGGCAAGTCGCGAGGGCGTCGGCGGCCCGACACGCACCATCGTGCTCAACCGTACGCAAGGCGAGGATGCCTCGGCCGATCTGCGCGCTTCGGAAGTGCGCTTCACCCGCTTCTTCAATTCGACGCCGATGGCGATCGCCGGTGTCGATGCCAGCGGACGCATCCTGCGCACCAACGCACCTTTTCTGTCGCTGTTTTCCTCGGTCGTCGACCGCGATGCCGTGGATCGCCGCGTACGGCTCGACACGGTGATCCATGACCGCGACCGGCCGGCCTTTGCCGCGGCGTTCGAGAAAGCCCGGCAGCGGCAGGCCGATATCGAACCGATCGACACCGTGCTGCCCGGCAACGAAGAACGGCACATCCGCTTCTACGTCAATGCTGTCGCCGACGGTACCGGCGGCGAAGGAGCCGAGGAATCGGCCATCGTCTACGCCGTCGAGACGACCGAGCAAAAGGCGCTCGAAGGGCAGATGGCGCAAAGCCAGAAGATGCAGGCCGTCGGCCAGCTCGCCGGTGGCATCGCGCACGACTTCAACAATGTGCTGACCGCCATCATCATGGCGTCGGACCTGCTTTTGACCAATCACCGGCCGTCGGATCCGTCCTTCCCCGACATCATGAACATCAAGCAGAACGCCAACCGAGCCGCCTCGCTGGTCAGGCAGTTGCTGGCCTTCTCGCGCAAGCAGACGCTGCGGCCGGAAGTGCTGAACCTCACCGACGTGCTCGCCGATCTCAGGATGCTGCTTGCCCGGCTGGTCGGCAACGACATCAAGCTCAAGGTCGACCACGGCCGCGACCTGTGGCCGGTCAAGGTCGATATCGGCCAGTTCGAGCAGGTGGTGGTCAACCTGGCGGTCAACGCGCGCGACGCGATGCCGGCGGGAGGCGATCTCACCGTGCGCACACGCAACGTGACCGCCGAGGAGTCCAAGACCTTCCCGTATCGCGAACTCGCGGCCGCCGACTATGTGGTGGTCGAGGTCGAGGACACCGGCTCAGGCATCGCGCCCGACGTGCTGAAGAAGATCTTCGAGCCGTTCTTCACCACCAAGGAGGTCGGCAAGGGTACGGGCCTCGGTCTGTCCATGGTCTACGGCATCATCAAGCAGACCGGCGGTTTCATTTTCTGCGATTCCGAAGTCGGCAAGGGATCGACTTTCCGCATCTTCCTGCCACGTCACATCGCGGAAGCGAAAAAGGCGGCCGAACCCGGTGAAGCACCGGCCGCCGCGGCAGTCAAACTGGCCGATAGCACCAAGGACCTGTCCGGGTCGGCGACGGTACTGCTGGTCGAGGATGAGGACGCCGTGCGCATGGGCGGCATGCGGGCACTGACCTCGCGTGGTTACACCGTCCACGAGGCGTCCTCCGGCGTCGAGGCGCTGGAAGTGTTCGAAGCGCTCGGCGGCAAGGTCGATATCGTCGTTTCCGACGTAGTGATGCCGGAAATGGACGGGCCGACGCTGCTCGGTGAATTGCGCAAACGCCAGCCGGACATCAAGTTCGTCTTCGTCTCCGGCTATGCCGAGGACGCATTCGCCAGAAACCTGCCGGCGGAGGCGCATTTCGGCTTCCTGCCAAAACCGTTCTCGCTCAAGCAACTGGCTACGATCGTCAAGGATGTGCTTGAATCTTAGGTATTTCCAATGCCGCGCCCCTTGCATAACGCGGTAACAACGCCATGATTATTGGCAATATAGCAGGCGGGCTTGGGGGAGCAGCTGTTGACGCCACACATCGAGGCAAGCAAGGGCGACTACGCCGACACGATTTTGTTGCCGGGCGACCCGCAGCGCGCGGAGTGGATGGCCGGCACGTTTCTCGACACGCCGCGTTGTGTCAATCGTCGTCGCGGTGCGCTTGGCTTTACCGGCTCGTTTCGAGGCAGGCCCATCAGCATTCAGGCGACGGGTATCGGTGTTTCATCGTTCCTGATCTATGCGCATGAATTGCTTGATTATTATGGCGCCCGGACACTGATCCGCACCGGTACCTGCGGTGGCCTGAGCGCCGAGGCAAAGCTGCGCAGCCTTGTGATCTCGCAATCGGCACGGCCTGAAGACACTGAGAACGGCCGGGTCTTTGGCCTTTACGAGGCTGACGTCGGCCCGGATCCGGCGCTGCTCGCTTGCGCATTGGCCAAGGCAACCGAACTCGGCATCGACCACCACGCCGGCCTGACAGCCTGCACCGACATATTCTACCATCCCGACCCACGTGCCCGCTATGCCGACGCCAGGGCGCTCGGAGCGCTGGCCGTAGACATGGAAACCAGCGCTCTCTATCGCATCTCGGCGCATTTCGGCGCGAGGGCATTATCGCTGCTGACCGTGGTCGACAATCTGCTCACCGGCGAACAGACCGACTATTCCGAACGCCAGGAGCTTTTCACCGACATGAGCCGCCTGGCGCTCGAAATTGCCACGGAAGCGCGCTAGGCGGCGTCGCGCAACGATCGTTGTTTCATAGCCATCGGCGGCGGCGTGGGTCTTGTCGTAGACGCGTCATCGCCGAGCGCGTTTCGCGCCGCACGCTCCTGAAAGGCAGCCTTGCATCCAGCGCATTGATCGCCGGCGGCAGCTTTGTCGGCTCGTTGTTTCCGGCGAAACACATGCGGTCGCCGCTCTTTCGACACTCGGCTTTCCCGAGTTGAAGCGTCGCGAATGAAGGGGGAGGATGAAGACGGGGAATTGGCCATGGTGTCTGCCTCTCGAGGTGGATGTGACGGCGCACCGCTGCCTATCCAGTTTCGGCAACATCCAGATGACACGGCAGACGTGCAGACTCCCAAGGCAGCCCCGATGGGAGGCGAAGGCCTACTGATTGCCTCCCTTGGTGCAGGTCGAGGCGGTGAAGGCCCCGTCGGGTTGCTTCATGATGATGTCGAAGGAGGGCGGGTTCTGGCCGTCCAGGGTTGCCTGGGTCATCGAGAGCGCGTTGCCGCCGGCGGTATAGCCGCCGAGCGGGCCCAGCCACGAAATCACACCGTTTGCATCCATCTGATAGTTGTAAGCCTGTTGGGCGGTCCCGAAGGTGACGGGGCCTGTGTAGACGTTTCCCTTGATGGTGATGTCGCCGAGGTTGAGGAACAGGCCGAGCAGATAGACTTCGCAGTGATAAGTGCCATCGGGCATCTTGCCATCGCTGAAATCGGCTCGTGCCGCTCCGGTTGCCGCCGCCACAGACAAAATGCCGATGAATATGCGTGAAATGCCTGATGTCATGACGTCGTCCGTTTGAACGACAAGCTTGCCCTATTTTCGTGCCGCGCCGCAACATTTGTCGTCCGCGACACGTGCGCCAAGGTCAAAATATAGGCACGTGTCAAAAATGAGCTAAAATTAGGCATACGCCTCGTGCGCTGCGCAAATTTCCCTCAATCATTTTTTAACCGGCTCTCTTATCTCTGTTCATTCTAATGTATCAACTAACTGATAACGTTCGGTTAGTTTGCTATTTTCAGCAAGCCGGCAGCGGTTGGCACGGGGGTTGCATCGTAGTGTTGCGGTGCAATCAACCAGCTTGGGAGTCTTCGGTATGAGGGGTAATTTCTCGACAATAACAAAAATGGTCTCGGCGGGCGTGGTCGCCGCCGGTTTGATGATATCCGCTCCGGCCAGGGCTGCCGACGACACGATCAAGGTCGGCATTCTCCATTCGCTGTCGGGCACAATGGCGATTTCGGAGACGACGCTGAAGGACGCCATGCTGATGCTCATCGACGAGCAGAACGCCAAGGGCGGCCTGCTCGGCAAGAAGCTTGAAGCCGTCGTCGTCGATCCGGCTTCCAACTGGCCGCTGTTCGCCGAAAAGGCGCGCGAACTGATCTCCAAGGACAAGGTCGCGGCGGTGTTCGGCTGCTGGACCTCGGTGTCGCGCAAATCGGTGTTGCCGGTGTTCTCCGAGCTCGACAACATCCTGTTCTATCCCGTCCAGTATGAGGGCGAGGAAAGCGAGCGCAACGTGTTCTACACCGGTGCGGCTCCAAACCAGCAGGCCATTCCGGCCGTCGACTATCTGATGAGCAAGGACGGCGGCTCGGTGAAGCGCTGGGTGCTGGAAGGCACCGACTACGTCTATCCGCGTACCACCAACAAGATCCTCGAAGCCTATCTGAAGTCCAAGGGCGTCGCGGCCGAAGACATCATGACCAACTACACGCCGTTCGGCTTTTCCGACTGGCAGACCGAAGTTTCGGCGATCAAGAAGTTCGGTTCGGCCGGCAAGAAGACCGCCGTCGTCTCGACCGTCAATGGCGACGCCAATGTTCCGTTCTACAAGGAACTCGGCAACCAGGGCATCAAGGCCGAAGACATCCCGGTCATGGCCTTCTCGGTGGGTGAGGAAGAACTTGCCGGTCTCGACACCAAGCCGCTGGTCGGCCATCTCGCGGCGTGGAACTATTTCGAGAGCGTCAGCACGCCCGAGAACAAGAAGTTCATTGCCGACTGGCACAAGTTCATCAAGAACAACAAGCGCACCACCAACGACCCGATGGAAGCCCACTATATCGGCTTCAACATGTGGGTGAAGGCGGTTCAAAAGGCCGGCACCACCGATCCGGACAAGGTCATCGATGCCATGGTCGGCGTTTCGGTGCCGAACCTGACCGGCGGCTATTCGACGATGATGCCGAACCATCACATCACCAAGCCGGTGCTGATCGGTGAAATCCAGGCCAATGGCCAATTCGAAACGGTTTCGAAGACACCGGGCCTGGTGATGGGTGACGAATGGTCCGACTACCTGCCCGACTCCAAGGACCTGATTTCCGATTGGCGCGCGCCGCTCAGCTGCGGCAACTTCAATGTCAAAACCGGCAAGTGCGGCGGCAAGGGCACGAACTGATCCTCCCCGGGCTGGACCTTCGGGTCCACGCCCAAGACCGCGCGCGTCCGGACAGTTCCTCCACTGTCCGGACGCCCACTTCAACCTTCAATGGTCACCGAAAGCCGATGAAGATTCTCCACGCGATTGGCCTGACGCTTCTGTTCCTGCTGACGACGCTGTCGTCTTCGGGCGCTGCGGAAGCCGATCTGCGTGCCATCATCGCCAAATTCGCGACAGTAACGGACTTTTCCGAGACAGGAGCTGTCGTTCAAGAGTTGACGGCCACAGGCGATCCGGCTGTCGAACGGCCGCTTGCTGCACTGGCGGACGGCAATCTTTACATTCGTACGGCCGACTCGATGGTATTTGTCGGCAAGGAAGGCGACGAAAACCTCCAGCTTTTCGACCCGCTGAGCGGCGAGCCAGCAGGCGAGGCCTCCGAGGACGACATAACCAAGATCAGCGTCAACAACACGTTGCGCCGGACGATCCGCGATGCATTGGGCACGTTGACGCTTGGTTCCAAGGATCCGACGGTCCGCATCGCCGCCGCGGACACCATGTTCAAGACACCGGACGCCGCCAATATCGGCCCGCTCGACGCAGTCATCGCCAGTGAAAGCGTGGCGAGCGTCAAGGCTTTGCTGGAACAGGCGCGTGCCGCTTCCATACTGGTTTCGGACAAGCCCGACGCAGACAAGCTCGCCGCAATCGCCCTGATCGGTGCGCGCGGCGACCGCGATGCTGTTTCGCTGCTCACCTCGGTCGAGGCCAACGCCTCTGGAGCGGTCAAGGACGCGGCAACGGCTGCGATCGCAAACATCAATTCGACGCTGGCCTTGTGGGATGCCGGCCAGAACATCTGGTATGGGATCTCGCTGGGTTCGGTGCTGCTGCTGGCAGCGATCGGGCTTGCGATCACGTTCGGCGTCATGGGCGTCATCAACATGGCGCATGGCGAGATGGTGATGCTCGGCGCCTACACGACTTTCGTCGTCCAGCAGGTGATCCGCACGTCCTTTCCCGGCCTCTTTGACTGGTCGCTGGTGATCGCGCTGCCGCTTGCCTTCCTGGTTGCGGCATTCGTCGGTCTCATCATCGAGCGCGGGGTCATCCGCTTTCTTTACGGCCGGCCGCTGGAGACGCTGCTGGCGACCTGGGGCGTATCGCTGATCCTGCAGCAGGCGGTGCGCTCGATCTTCGGACCGACCAACCAGGAGGTCGGCAATCCGTCCTGGATGTCCGGCTCATTCGACGTCGGACAACTGGCCATCACCTGGAACCGGCTGTGGATACTGGTGTTCGCGCTCACGGTGTTCGGCATGTTGCTCTACGTGATGAAGCGCACGCCCTGGGGCCTGCAGATGCGCGCAGTCACCGCCAATCGGCGCATGGCCGCATCGATGGGCATCAGGACGCCGTGGGTCGACGCGCTGACTTTCGCGCTGGGGTCCGGCATTGCCGGTATTGCAGGCGTCGCGCTCAGCCAGATCGACAATGTTTCGCCCAATCTCGGTCGCGGCTACATCATCGACAGTTTCATGGTCGTCGTCTTCGGCGGTGTCGGCAATCTCTGGGGCACGCTGGTCGGCGCCTTCTCGCTCGGCATCGTCAACAAGGTTCTCGAACCCTATGCCGGCGCCGTGCTCGGCAAGATCGTCGTGCTGGTGCTGATCATCCTTTTCATCCAGAAGCGCCCGCGCGGCCTGTTCGCGCTCAAGGGCAGGGCGGTGGAAGCATGATGTCAGGACGCTTCTTCGCCGCGGGTACCGACCGCCGCATCGCCATCACCATTTTCGCCCTCCTGGCGGTGGCCGTCATCGTGCCGCTGCTCAACCTGGCTGTTTCGCCAACCAGCGCCTTCTACGTGCCGTCCTACATTGTCGCGCTGACCGGCAAGTATCTCTGCTACGCGCTGCTGGCGCTGTCGCTCGATCTGGTCTGGGGCTATTGCGGCATCCTTTCGCTCGGCCACGGCGCCTTCTTCGCGCTCGGCGGTTATGCGATGGGCATGTATCTTATGCGCCAGATCGGCTCGCGCGGCGTCTACGGCAATCCGATCCTGCCTGATTTCATGGTGTTCCTGAACTACAAGCAATTGCCGTGGTTCTGGACCGGCTTCGATCATTTCTGGTTCGCGGCAATCATGGTGCTGGCGGTGCCCGGCTTGCTTGCCTTCGTCTTCGGCTGGTTCGCCTTCCGCAGCCGCGTCACCGGCGTCTATCTCTCGATCATCACCCAGGCGATGACCTATGCGCTGCTGCTCGCCTTCTTCCGCAATGACATGGGCTTCGGCGGCAACAACGGGCTCACCGATTTCAAGGATATTCTGGGCTTTAACGTGCAGGCCGACGCGACCCGTTCGGCGCTGTTCGCGGCCAGCGCGGTAATGCTCGCGCTCGCCGTTTTCGTCACCTGGGCGATCGTCGGCTCCAAATACGGCAAGCTGCTGATGGCCGTGCGTGATGCCGAAAGCCGTACGCGTTTCCTCGGCTGGCGGGCGGAGAACGTGAAACTGTTCGCCTTCACCGTTTCGGCCGTCATGGCAGGCATTGCCGGCGCGCTCTACGTGCCGCAGGTCGGCATCATCAATCCCGGCGAATTCGAACCGTCCAATTCGATCGAGGTGGTGATCTGGGCGGCCGTCGGCGGGCGCGGCACCATTGTCGGGCCGATCATCGGCGCGCTGCTCGTCAATGCCGGCAAATCCTGGTTCACCGGCGTGCTGCCGGAATTCTGGCTGTTCGCGCTGGGCGGCCTGTTCGTCGCCGTAACCTTGCTCCTGCCGAAGGGCATCATCGGCATGTGGGACAACTGGCGCGGCAATGCCCGGGCGTTGCGCGCGGCTTCCCTCGCTGACGAAGCCGGCACCGAGGTTCGGGTCGCATCCGCCACCTCGAAGCCCGCTCGCTCGCCGGCGAGAAATCCAGGCGAATGGTCCTGGTCCGACCCCGAACCGCAGGCGGCGGAGTAAGCGACCATGAGCAAATCCAACACCATCCTCTATCTCGACGGCGTCTCGGTCTCCTTCGACGGCTTTCGCGCCATCAACAATCTGTCGCTGGTGCTCGACAAGGGCGAGATGCGCGCCATCATCGGCCCCAACGGCGCCGGCAAGACGACGATGATGGACATCGTCACCGGCAAGACGCGACCCGACGAGGGCGAAGTGTTCTTCGACGGCCAGGTGGACCTCACCCGGCATGACGAAGCCGAGATCGCCATGATGGGCATCGGCCGCAAATTCCAGAAGCCGACCGTCTTCGAAAGCCACACGATCGAGGAAAACCTGATGCTGGCGCTGAAGGGGCCGCGCTCGATCTTCCCGGCGCTGTTCCACCGCCAATCGGCCGCCGAGACGCGACGGATCGACGAGATTCTTGGCATCATCCGGTTGGGCGACAAGCGTCATGACCTGGCGGCCAATCTCAGCCACGGCCAGAAGCAGTGGCTCGAGATCGGCATGCTCTTGGCGCAGGACCCGAAGCTGCTTCTGGTCGACGAGCCGGTCGCCGGCATGACCGATGCCGAGACCGAGGAAACCGCGCGGCTGCTCAGGGACATCGCGCGTGACCATTCGGTCATCGTCGTCGAGCACGACATGCATTTCGTGCGCGAGCTCGGCGTCAAGGTCACCTGCCTGCATGAGGGTTCGGTGCTCTCCGAAGGCACGCTCGACTTCGTATCGGCCGACGAGCGCGTCGTCGAAGTCTATCTGGGGAGATGAGCATGGTCTGGCGGGTGCAATTCCATCACTTCGACATGTCGTTTCTTCGGTTCTGGAGAAGGCGCTGACATGCTCGAAGTTTCCAATGCCACGCTCCATTACGGCGCCGCCCAGGCGCTGCGTGGCGTGTCGCTGAAGGCGGCTGCCGGCCAGATCACCTGCGTGCTCGGCCGCAACGGCGTCGGCAAGACAAGTTTGATGAGATCGATCGTCGGCCATCACCGGCTGACGAGCGGAAGCGTTGCCTTCGAGGGGAAGGCGCTCGACCGGAGCGCGGCGTATGACCGCGCCCGGTCGGGCATCGCATTCGTGCCGCAGGGCAGGGAGATCTTTCCGCTGCTCAGCGTGCGCGAAAACCTCGAATCCGGCTTCGCGCCCTTGAGGCGCGCCGACCGCGACGTGCCGGCGCACGTCTTCGAGCTGTTTCCGGTGCTGAGGCAGATGCTTGGCCGCCGTGGCGGCGATCTTTCCGGCGGTCAACAGCAGCAGTTGGCCATCGGTAGGGCGCTGGTAATGCGGCCGAAGCTGCTGGTTCTCGACGAGCCGACCGAAGGCATCCAGCCCTCCGTTATCAAGGACATCGGCCGCGCCATACGTTATCTGCGCGACCAGGCCGGCATCGCTGTGTTGCTGGTCGAACAGTATCTCGACTTCTGCCGAGAGCTTGCCGACGAGGTCAACATCATGGATCGCGGCCAGATCGTCCACACCGGCCCGGCGCAAGATTTAGACCGGGCTGATGTTCGCAAATTCCTCACGGTCTAGAATCGGCACTGGACTTCAGTTGAAGATTTGAAGTTCTTGGCAAGTCCAATATTTCTTCCATCCATCATCCGCGTCTCTGGCACACGCGATGTCGCATGCTAGTCTTTTCCAGGCTTTGTGAGTCGGCCGCTTCCGTATCAGTCTGGTTATAGCAGATCGAGGCGCGGCGAAGGTTCTGCAAGTTCCACGCAAGCAAGGCTTCCTAGCTTCCCGATCTCTGTCGTTCAAACGCGTTTGGGCACACAGGCTAAGGGACAGCCATGGAACGTTACGTCGAGGACTACCAGAAGCGGCGGCTTACCGAACGTGTCGACATCATCGCCGCCATCAACATCTTGAGGTCACAGGGCTGCGACTACGATGATCTGATCGAGGAGATCACCAAGGTCTTTTACGTTGACCTCGACGCCTTCAATGAAATCGTCATGGCGGCCTAGGGGCAGTCTTCGCTATTCAACAATAACAGAGTCGCCATGATGCGAGTGATCAGCTCGCGCGCCGGAATGGCGAGGCGATGACGCGGTTGCGGCCTCCGCGCTTGGCGTCGTAGAGCGCCTTGTCGGCGGCGCTGAGCACCTTGTCCAAGCTGAGGCCCTCCTTGCTGCCAAACGCAAATCCGGCGCTCACCGTGCAGGTGAGCGAACCGGTTTCGGTTTCTATCAGTCGCATCGCGAAAGCCGCCCGAATGCGCTCAGCTGCTTCCTCGACCGTCTCCGGCAGAGTGCGCCTCAGCACCAGTGCGAATTCCTCGCCGCCCATGCGCGCGGCGACGTCGGCCGATCGAAGGTTGGCTGCCAACTCTCTGGCGAACACCTTCAGCACCTCGTCGCCCGCCGCGTGGCCGAATTCGTCGTTGATGGCTTTAAAATTGTCGAGGTCGAAGACGACCACGGCGGTAAAGGCGCCGACCGGAATATGGCCATGCATGTCGAACAGGGCGCGCCGGTTGAGCAGGCCGGTCAGGGGATCCGTCAGGGCGTTGCGGTGGTGGTGCCGCGCCAGACGCCCCTGGTTGAGGGCAAGCGAGAGTGCGCCAATACCCGTCATGCTGGCGATCACCACGATCAGGCTGAGCTCTTCTGCCCAATTGCTTGGCGCGTGGCCGAGCACCAGTGTTCCGTCCCAGGCGAGAACCATGGCGCAGAGCGCGAAGGACGTGGCCGTGGCCGAATAGAGCGTGGTGATGCCGATCGTCAAGGCGGGCGCCTCATCGCGGCCTCTCCAATATTCGAACGCCGTGGCGAACAGGAGCAAGGCAGCGAACATGTTCTCGAAAATGAAGCCGAGGCCGTCATAGGCCAAAGCCATGGGAGGCAGCGCTATCGCCAGGGAAACGCAACCCCACAGCGCCCGCAGCAGCGGCGAGCCGCCGGTGCGGAACTGATAGGCGGCACCCAGCATGGCCGAAAAGCCGATCAGCAGGAACGCCGAGGTGGCGATGCCGAGCAGGCGCCCGGGCATGTCGATATAGGCGTCATAGATGAAAATATCGCCAACCACGAACACCAGGCTGATCGCCCATGTCAGCAGGAACTTTTCCGAGCGGGCGGTCAGCCACATGCCGAACAGCGTCAGGCTGAGGCAAGCGGCGGAGAAACCGACAGCGAGCAGAAGTGAAGTGTAGTCGAGCGACATGCCCCTCTTTCCCTGCCGGCGACGGCTCCAGCTCTGCAGCTTGGCGTCGGAGTATTCATGCGGCAAGGAAGTGTCGATAAGGTTACGATCACGGCGAAGATGCCCAGGAATAGGCGCTTTGCTGCGCCCAAAACGCATGGGCGACGCACTATAGTGGGTGCTGGAAACCGACTGATGCTTTTTCAGTCGCTTACGCGCTTCATCAGCGCCATTGCCCCGAACGGAGCGCGCACCTTGCCCTCGGTGATGAAGTAGAGGAAGACGTCGCGCGGCTGGACCGGGGCGTCGGTAGCGGGGTCGGCGCGCCGCAGATCGGCCGGCTGCTTGCCTTCCGCCCAGATTTTTGCGCGCGCCGCCCATTCGTCGATGCCCTTTGGCGTGTAGCAGTCGGGATTGTCGTCGCTGCCGGTCTGCAACCGCGCATAGACGAAATCGCCGGTGATATCGGCGATGTCAGGATATTTGGCATGGTCGGCATAGACGATCGCCGCCTTGTATTTGCGCGCGAGTGCGGCGAACTCCGGCACGATGAAGCTGTCGTTGCGCACTTCGAGCGCGTGGCGCAGCGCGACGCCGTCCTGCTTTTCCGGCAGCAGTTTCAGAAACGCCTCGAAATCGTCAGGGTCGAATTTCTTGGTCGGCGCGAACTGCCACAGGATCGGTCCGAGCTTGTCACCGAGCGCGGCCACGCCGGAACCGAGGAAACGCATCATCGACTCGCCGGCTTCGCCCAGCACACGCCGATTGGTGACGAAGCGGTTGCCTTTCAGCGAATAGACGAAACCGTCTGGCGCCTCGTTGGCCCATTTGACGAAGGTCGGCTCCTTGAAGCTCGAATAATAGGTGCCGTTGACCTCGATGCTCGGCACTTGCCGGCTGGCGTAGTTCAGTTGCTTGGCCTTCGACAACTTGTCCGGATAGAAGGACGTGTCCCAAGGCTCGAAGGTCCAGCCGCCCATGCCGGCGCGGATTGTTCCCGACTTGCTCATCGTCGTCCTCCCAGATTTCAAAAGCGATCAAGCCGCGGTGGGCCTGTCGACGGGTTTGGCCATGTCGACCAGTACCCACCCTGGCCGATAGGGATTGGGTCGGCGACCCGTTTCGTGAAAACCATAGGCGAGATAGAGCGCGATGTTCCGTTCCATCTTGGCGTTGGTGTAGAGCCGCACCTCCGGCAGGCCCCACAGACTTGCCTGTTCATACGCGTGATTGAGTAACGCGATGCCAAATCCCTTGCCTTGGGAGCCGGGGGCGACCGCGACGGAGAAGATCATGACGTGGTCGGGATGGCGCTCCAGCGTGATTAGCCCGGCAAGCGTGGCGTCCCTCTCCAGCAGCCAGACCTCGCCCTGGGCGACGCGCGGTGCGTAGTCCTCGGTAACCGGGATCGGTGGCGCGTCGAGTATCGCGTTGTAGGGGGCATAGGCCGCTTGAGTCAGCGCGACGATCGCGGCGAGATCTTCTGGGCGGGCAAGCCTCACGCCAAAGCTGCTCTGGACCGTGATGCGACCATCCCTACCCATCACTCCGCCGCTTCGCGCTTGCCCCCCGGGCGCCGTTCCAGAAGCTCCTTGAGGAACTGGCCGGTGTAGCTGCGCTTCTCCCGCACGATTGCTTCCGGCGTTCCAGACGCGACCAGCTCGCCGCCGCCATCACCGCCTTCGGGACCGAGGTCGAGCACCCAGTCGGCGGTCTTGATCACTTCGAGATTGTGCTCGATGACCACCACCGTGTTGCCCTGGTCGACCAATTCGTGCAGCACTTCCAACAGCTTGGCGACGTCGTGGAAATGCAGGCCAGTGGTCGGCTCGTCGAGGATGTAGAGCGTCTTGCCCGTCGCCTTGCGCGACAGTTCCTTGGCCAGCTTGATGCGTTGCGCCTCGCCGCCCGACAGCGTCGTCGCCTGCTGGCCGATATGGATGTAGCCGAGGCCGACCTGCTTCAGCGTGTCGAGCTTGTCGCGCACGCCAGGCACGGCGGCGAAGAAATCGACGCCTTCCTCGACGGTCATGTCGAGCACGTCGGCGATCGACTTGCCCTTGAACAGGACGTCGAGCGTCTCCCTATTGTAGCGCTTGCCGTGGCAGACATCGCAGGTGACGTAGACGTCGGGCAAGAAGTGCATCTCGATCTTGATGACGCCGTCGCCCTGGCAGGCTTCGCAGCGGCCGCCCTTGACGTTGAACGAGAAACGTCCCGGCTGGTAGCCGCGCGCCTTGGCTTCCGGCAGGCCGGCGAACCAGTCGCGGATCGGCGTGAAGGCGCCGGTATAGGTAGCGGGGTTCGAACGCGGCGTCCGCCCGATGGGCGACTGGTCGATGTCGATGACCTTGTCGAGGAATTCCAGCCCCTCGATGCGGTCGTGTTCGGCCGGATGCTCGCGCGAACCCATGATGCGGCGCGAGGCCGCCTTGAACAGCGTCTCGATCAGGAAGGTCGACTTGCCGCCGCCCGACACGCCGGTGACGGCCGTGAAGGTGCCGAGCGGGATTTCGGCGGTGACGTTCTTCAGATTGTTGCCGCGCGCGCCGACAACCTTCAGGCGCCGGTTCTTCTTCGCCTCGCGACGCACGCCGGGCGTCGCTACTTCGAGCGCACCCGACAAATATTTGCCGGTGATCGAATTGGGGTTGGCCATCACCTGCTGCGGCGTGCCCTGGGCGATGATCTCGCCGCCATGGATGCCGGCGGCCGGACCCATGTCGACGACATAGTCGGCATGCAGGATGGCGTCCTCGTCATGCTCGACGACGATCACCGTGTTGCCGATGTCGCGCAAATGCTTGAGCGTGTCGAGCAGACGCGTGTTGTCGCGCTGGTGCAGGCCGATCGACGGCTCGTCCAGAACGTAGAGCACGCCGGTGAGGCCCGAGCCGATCTGCGAGGCCAGCCGGATGCGCTGGCTTTCGCCGCCCGACAGCGTGCCGGAATTGCGCGACAAAGTGAGATAGTCGAGACCGACATCGTTGAGGAAGCGCAGGCGCTCGCGGATTTCCTTCAAGACGCGGACAGCGATCTCATTCTGCTTGTCGTTGAGCTGCGCCGGCAGGTCGGTAAACCAGCGATCGGCATTGCGGATCGACTGTTCCGTCACTTCGCCGATATGCTTGCCGCCGATCTTCACCGCCAGCGCTTCAGGCTTCAGCCGATAGCCCTTGCAGGCCGGGCAGGGCGTTGCCGACATGAAGCGCTCGATCTCCTCGCGCATCCAGGCGGATTCGGTTTCCTTCCAGCGTCGCTCGAGATTGGGGATGACGCCTTCGAAGGTCTTGGTCGTCTTGTAGGAGCGCAGGCCGTCATCATATTGGAAGGTGATTTCGCGCTCGCCGGTGCCGCGCAGGATCGCCTCCTGGGCCTCGGCGGAAAGATCCTTGAACTTGTCGCCGAGCTTGAAGTTGTAGGCCTTGCCCAATGCCTCGAGCGTCTGCGAGTAATAGGGCGAGGTCGACTTCGCCCACGGGCTGACGGCGCCGTCGCGCAGCGACACGTTCTCGTCGGGCACGACGAGGTTGGGATCGATGGCGCGCTGGCTGCCGAGACCGTCGCAGGTCGGGCAGGCGCCGAACGGGTTGTTGAAGGAGAACAGCCTGGGTTCGATCTCCGGAATGGTGAAGCCGGACACCGGACAGGCAAATTTTTCCGAGAACAGGATGCGCTCATGCGTCTCGTTCTTGGATTTGTTGACCGAATCCTCGCCGGTCTGGCTGGCGTCGAGCGGCTTGTCGGCGAACTCGGCCACCGCCAGCCCCTCGGCCAGCTTCAATGCCGTCTCGATGGAGTCGGCGAGACGCGTGGCAAGGTCGCCGCGCACGACGATGCGGTCGACGACGACGTCGATGTCGTGCTTGTATTTCTTGTCCAGCGCCGGCACGTCGGCGATTTCATAGAAGACGCCGTCGACCTTGACGCGCTGGAACCCCTTCTTCTGCAACTCCAGCAGTTCCTTGCGGTATTCGCCCTTGCGGCCGCGCACGATGGGCGCCAGCAGGAACAGGCGCGTGCCTTCCTCGACCGCCAGTACCCGGTCGACCATCTGGCTGACCGTCTGGCTCTCGATCGGCAGGCCGGTGGCCGGCGAATAGGGCACGCCGACACGGGCAAACAGAAGCCGCATATAGTCGTAGATCTCGGTGACGGTGCCGACCGTCGAACGCGGGTTCTTCGAGGTGGTCTTCTGCTCGATGGAGATGGCCGGCGAAAGGCCGTCGATCTGGTCGACGTCGGGCTTCTGCATCATTTCGAGGAATTGCCGTGCATAGGCCGAGAGGCTCTCGACATAGCGGCGCTGGCCCTCGGCATAGATGGTGTCGAAGGCGAGCGATGATTTGCCGGAGCCCGACAGGCCGGTCATGACGATCAGGCTGTCACGCGGCAGGTCGAGATCGACATTCTTCAGATTGTGTTCGCGCGCCCCGCGAATGGAAAGGAATTTATGGTCGGCCATCGCCGGTCGCCGCCTCAGATCTGGAATTCGTGGGATTGGCGGGTTTTTCCCGGCCATCCCCTATGTAGGTCTTTTTGCCGCCACGTCGAGAGACGCCACAACTCCCGACAGAAGTCGTTTAACCGTCTTTCGCGCGAAGGGGCAAGCGGAAAGAACAAAGACCGAACACGCTCCTGACAAAGCTGTGCGGAAACTGACCCTGACGTAACCTCCCGGCGATCACATTTTTCCGTAACCGGCTATTGATGGTTGACGCGACCGGCTCACGGGGGCAGTCTCCAGAGGTCAGCGAAGCCGGCCGTCTTTCGATGGCCTCGCCGCCCCAAGGCGGCCTGCGAGACGCCGCAGGCATTTGCGATTTGCGCTTCGCGATGGCAATGTCGCAACGGACAAAGGAGCGGAGCATGACGCCACCGGATAGTCCCCCAGGGCTCCACGTCTCGTTGGAGCCGAGGCAGGCATAAGTGCCAGGGTATAGCGTTTGCGCCACCAGACAAACCGTGACCTGCCATATCCCCCAAAATTAGAGACTGTTAGTCGGATCGTCGGCTGAATGCCGCGAAGCATCCGAAATCCAACGCCGGCAGTACACTCCCGGCAAAAAATGGATTTGAGATCCAGAAAAGCCCCGTCCGTTTGCCCCAGGCACGGCGGGGCTATTCTTTTGGGCGGGCTCGAGTTTGCAGGACCGATCTTTTGCCCTACCTGGGCGGCTTGATCCCGCCAACCCCGACATCGACCGTGATGCTGCCGGAAATCCTGACATCCGTATCGCCGATCTTGAACTGCCCGTTGCCGCTGCTAGGGAATGCGTCGTCGGGTTCGGGCACCGGGGCTGGCTTGGCGATGCGATAGTCGCCGCTCACGCCGGGCAGGGCGCCTTTCTGCGCCGACGACGAGGCGCCGTCGGCAAGTGCCGCACAGGAGAAAAGGCCGACGATGGCGAGCACCATGGTGGCTGTGACACGGTGCAATGGTCTTGATCGATGTGCGTCGGTCATCCCCCTGTTATAGGGACCTGCCGCCACTTGAACCAGACCGGTATCGTCAAATCTTCGTTCTCGGGTCACGCCGCCTTTTTGCGGGTGTCGAAAACATGGTCGACAAGGCCCCATGCCTGGGCCTCGCGGGCCGTCATGAAATGGTCGCGGTCGAGCGTGCGTTCGACCTCTTCATAGCTGCGGCCGCAATGCTGGGCGTAGAGTTCGGTCATGTGGCGCTTGGTCTGGCCGATGCGTTCGGCATGCCGCTGGATGTCGGAAGCTTGGCCCTGGAAGCCGCCGAGCGGCTGATGCAGCAGGATGGTGGCATTGGGCAGCGCGATCCGGCGCCCGGCCGTGCCCGCCATCAGCAGGAACGATCCCATCGACGCGGCAAAGCCCATGCACACGGTCGACACCGGGCAACTGATATATTGCATCGTGTCGTAAATGGCGAAGCCGCTGGTCACCATGCCACCCGGCGAGTTGATGTAGAGCGAAATCTCCTTCTCGGGATTGTCCGACTCCAGCGACAAAAGCTGCGCGCAGACCAGCGCCGAGACGTCGTCGTTGATCTCGCCGTTGATGAAGACGATGCGCTCGCGCAGCAGCCGCGAAAAAATGTCAAATGCACGTTCGCCGCGGCTCGATTGCTCGATCACCATCGGCACAAGACTGGCAACACCGCTCATTTTTCTTCTCCAATTTCCGTGTTCAGGCCGCGCGCAGCAGAAGATGCGGCGTGTTGCTCGCGGCGATGAGCTTTCCGGCTCCGCGCAGCGAAAGCCGGCAGCCGGCGCTCGTCATGGTAACGGCCGCCTTGCGAGCAAAGCCGTCATGGACGATGCGCAGATGCGTGCCGCCCGAAACGGTGCGGGCGAGTGTGAAGGTGACGGTGCTGTCGAGCGGGTGCTGTCGCGCCGCATCGTCCGACTGTTCCCGCCAGGAATAGCGCAGCAGGTGCTCGGGCTCGGCGTCGAGGATCTCGCACTCGATCGCCGCGTCGGGCCCGGCGAAGGCAAAGCGGCTGCCGGTCTGTGGCCTGATATCATTCGGCATCATCCAGGCGGCGAGCAGTTCCGGCACGGTCAGCGCCCGCCACACCTTTTCCGGCGGCTCGGCTAGGTCATATTCGAATTCGATAGCATCCGGTGCGACTTCGCTTTGGCTCTTCATTGATCCATGTCCTTCAAAACCGTCTTCAGCCTTTCGATGCGCTCCGGCCAGAACGTCCGGTAGCGTTCAATCCAGGAGAGCAGCGGGGCAAGCCCCTGCGGATCGGCGCGGTAATAGGCGTTGCGGCCGGCCCGGCGCTCGACCACGAGACCGGCACCGCGCAGCACCGCCAGATGCTGGGAGACGGCCGGCTGCGACACAGTCAGGCCGCTGCGCAGTTCCGACACGCTCATCTCGCTCGTCGCGAGACGCTCGAAGACGGCGCGGCGTGTCGGGTCGGCCAGGGCGCGGAAAATCTCTGCCTCGATCATGACAAAAGCATAAGTCGATGCTTATTGATTTGGCAAGCGCTGTTTTGCAACCCATATGAGGACCTTGGCCATTGCTGCCATTCCTTGACAATCAGCGGCGATGCATATAGGAACGAAAAGGGAACAAAAACCTTGTGGGAAAAGCCAGCCTTGGCAGGCGGCTGACGTCCGTAGCCTGTAAGGTGCTGCGACAAAAATTTGTTTCGGATGAGCGCGGAGAAATATCATGGCGGGTAGCGTCAATAAGGTCATTCTGGTCGGCAATCTCGGCGCGGACCCTGAAATCCGCCGCCTGAATTCGGGCGAGCCGGTCGTCAACATCCGCATCGCCACCTCGGAAAGCTGGCGCGACAAGAATTCCGGCGAGCGCAAGGAAAAGACCGAGTGGCATAACGTCGTCATCTTCAATGAGGGCATCGCCAAGGTGGCGGAGCAATATCTGAAGAAGGGCATGAAGGTCTATGTCGAGGGCCAGTTGCAGACCCGCAAATGGCAGGACCAGACCGGCGCCGACAAATACACGACCGAAGTCGTGCTGCAGAAATTCCGTGGCGAGCTGCAGATGCTTGACGCGCGCGGCCAGGGTGAGGGCGGCCAGGTCGGCGGCTACAGCGGTGGCGGCAGCAGCCGCGGGTCGGATTTTGGCCAGTCGAGCCCGAATGAAGGGTTCAACCGCGGTGGCGGCAATGCTCCCAGGGGCGGCGGTGGCGGCGGTTCGTCGCGCGAACTGGACGACGAAATTCCGTTCTGATCGGGAGCCGCACCAAACGGCGAATGCTTGTGCTTGATATGCCCCGAGGGTCCTGCATGGACTTTCGGGGTTTTGCATTGTTGATTTGGGAACAAAGGACTGAAAGGACAGGGCGATGAAGGCACGGGTAAAATGGGTCGAGGAGCGCACCTTCGTCGGCGAATCCGGCAGCGGCCACAAGGTCGTATTGGGAACCGCGTCCAGCCCGGACGGCAAGACCCCGGGGCCGAGCCCGATGGAACTGGTGCTGATCGGCACCGGCGGCTGTTCGGCCTATGATGTCGTCCACATCCTTGAAAAGGGACGCGAGGCGATCGAGGACTGTGTCGTAGAACTCGACGCCGACCGGGCCGAGACCGACCCGAAGGTGTTCACCCGCATCCACATGCATTTCATCGTCAAGGGCCGCGCGCTGTCGCGCGACAAGGTCAAGCGGGCGATCGATCTGTCGATCGACAAATATTGCTCGGCTTCCGCCATGTTGGCCAAGACGGCCACGCTTACGCATGACTTCGAGATCGTCGATACGACAGCGCAGTAGGGCCGCAGGGATACCGTTCAACTAGCCATCAGCGCCTTGATGCCGTCGGCGACGAACTGCACCGCCAGCGCCGCCAGAATAACGCCGAGCAGGCGGGTCAGGATCGAGCGGCCGGTCTGGCCGAGGATGCGGTCGATGCGCTCCGACAGAACGAACACCAGATAGGTGATGGCGAGGCAGACGAAGATGATGCCGACCAGCGCCGCCTGTGCCGCAAAGCCCTGAAACGAGCCGGAGAGCAGCACAGTCGCCGAAATCGCACCGGGACCGGCGATCAGCGGGATCGCCAGCGGGAAGGCGGCGATGTTGTGGATCATGTCCTTGGTGATGGCGACGTCGCCGATCTTCTCCTTGCGGTCCTGGCGGCGCTCGAACACCATTTCGAAGGCGATGAAGAACAGCAGAAAACCGCCTGCTACGCGGAAGGCCGGCAGCGTGATGCCGAACACCGACAGGATCGAGGCACCTGCGATCGCGAACAGCGCCATCACCAGGAAGCCGATGATCGAGGCGCGTACGGAGACCTGCTGGCGCTCGTCGCGATTCATGCCGCGTGTCACGGCGAGGAACAGCGGTGCCAGCCCGGGCGGATCGATGGTCACGAGAATGGTGACGAAGGCATTGAACAGGCTGTCGAAACTCGGCATCGCTGACCCCTCCCGCCGGCCGGAGCCCGCACTCCGATATTGGTAGAGCAAAGCCCGGTCGATGGGAACTGTCGGAGGGGCCGGAGACTTCGATGCGGTAGGGCGCGTCGCGGCGAAACGGATTCAGGCGACGCGCTTTGTCCGGTGGGCAAAATGCTCATAGGTGATTTGCCAAGGGTGGCTCTCGGAAGGTCTTTCCTCGCCGATCCAATGGAAGCTGTTGGCAGTGATCTCGGTGAAACGCCATCGAGTTTGCAGACCGCGCGAGTCATCGCCGATCTGGACAATGTCCTTACCCTCGGCCCGTCCGATCTGGCGCGAGTAATCTTGGTTGAGCGGATCATTCCAGATGATGTGCCAGCCACCGATCCCAGGATCGAAGATGCGCAAAGTCGTGCCATACATAGTGGACCGCGCAGGGCGCCTGGGCCTGATCCAGATGTCCTGAATCGCGCGGCCTTCGAGTACCCAGCCGAAATGGCATTCTCCGGTCCATTTCTGGATCGTGCCGTCGTCAAGGTGGCGGACCGTGTCCATTTCCCAGCTTCTGATCAACCATCCATAGAGGTCCATGTCTTTCGCTCGGTCGGCTGGGGGAGCCTCGGATACGAGAGCAGTGAGAAACGAAGAAATGGCCATTGTCACGAGGCCGTTTCGCATCCGGCACATTGGGCGTCGCGGACGCCGTTCGAGACATGATCGAACATGCTTTTCTCCATTCTTACAATGTATTACAGCCTCATCTTGTTGCGGCTCGCCGCGCCAGGAACTCGACTTCCAGCCGCCATGTCACGCCGTCGTCGTGCGAGCGCTCGCCAAGCCAGCGGAAGGAATTCTCGGTGATCCGCGAAAAGCTCCAGCGCACCGACGACCCGGTGCCGTCGGCGCCCACTTGTACGATGGTGTCGCCCTCTGCGCGGCCAAGCTGGCGGCTGTAATACTGGTTGCGCGGGTCGCTCCAGAAAATGTGCCAGGCATCGGCGCTTGGGTCATAGACCCGCAATGTCGTGCCGTAAAAAGTCCATTTGCCGAGCGAAGGCGAGGGGCCGGCGTCACGCGCGGGCAGGATCCAGACATCCTGGATCGCCCGGCCTTCCAGCACCCAGCCGAAATGCACCTCGCCGCGGCCGGTCAGCACCGTGCCGTCCTCGAGATGGCGTGAGGCGTCAAATGTCCAGGCACCGACGAAGCGGCCGTAGAGGGCCAGTTTTTCAGCGAGCCCTTCGATCGGTCCGGGACTGTGCAAGGCTTCGGCAAATGAGGATTGGTCGACCATGGCTGCGGCCTCTTCTTGTCAGGAGACCGCGAGGAATAGGCGCTGGCAGGGTTCTGGGCTTGGGAAAAGTTGCTATATTTCGGTCATGACGGCGACCGCGAATACCCTTGCATCCGGACCTGACTGGCATGTGGCGGATGTCATCTGCACTGCCAGCGCCGGCGATCGGCCGTTCGAGGAAGCACATCGGGATTTTTGCGTCGCGGCGGTCACCAGCGGCTCGTTCCGCTACCGCGCGCAGCAAGGCACGGCAATGCTCGCGCCAGGCAGTCTCCTGCTCGGCAATTCCGGCACCTGCTACGAATGCGGGCACGAGCATGGCAGCGGCGACCGTTGCCTCTCCTTCCATTTCGGGCCGGCCTATATGGACCGGATCGTGGCTGATGTGCCGGGCGCCAGGACGCTCACCTTCGCGGCGCCACGCCTGCCGCCGTTACCGGCCCTGGCGCCGTTGCTGGCCGAGGCGGAAGCCACACGCGACCTGGCCGACGCGGACGCCTTCGAGGAACTCGCCTTGCGCATCGCGGGTGCCGCCGTGGCTACAATCTCCGGCGCCACGCATGCCGGGTGCGGCCCAAGCCGCCGCGATCAGAAAAGGGTTGCCGAGGCGGTGCGGCGGATCGAACTGGGTGCCGACGGACCGATCTCGCTTCCGGCGTTGGCGGATGAGACCGCGACCAGCCCCTATCATTTCCTGCGCACCTTCCGGCAGGTCGCCGGCATGACGCCCTATCAGTACCTGCTCAGGACCCGGTTGCATCGCGCGGCAGTGCGATTGCGCACGTCGAACGATGCCATCTCGGCAATTGCTTTCGAGACCGGCTTCAACGATCTGTCGACCTTCAACCGTCGGTTTCGGCGGGTCATGGGCGAGACTCCGGGCCGCTATCGCGCCATGCGCGCGGGCAGCGGCTGAAAAGTTGCGTCACCACCCGTGGCATCAGTCCATGGTCGGCCCGCACCAGCCGGGCAGATAGTCGGCGTCCTTGCCCCTGGCCAGCACGAGTGCATCCTTCATCGCCTTGTCGAAATTTTTCGCCACCGCGCCTTTGTCGATGCGTCGGCGCAGGAAATCCGCCCACAGGAATTCGCTGAACGGCGTGGTGTCCTTGGCGTAGCCACCCAGCCGGCGCAGTTCGCCAGCCATGCTCCGGTAAGGGTCGTCGACCAGTTCGCCGATGGTCTTCGGCAGGGCGGCATAAGCCCGGCGCTGGCCGTTTTCATCGAATGGATGCATCCAGCCGCGGTTGTCGAGCATGAAAAGGAACGCGTCCTTGTCCAGTGCCGACAGGTCGCTGATCACCGTCACGAGCACATCCTTGACGCCTTCCTCGATCAGGGCGCGGGCGAGATGATGGTGATCGGTGACGTAGTTGCGGTTTTTCGGGCCCAACACGACCGGGATCATGTGCTTGCCCAGAAAGGCGCCTGTGTTCGCGGCGCTCTGCGAGCGGATCAGCTGGCGCTTGAGATCCACCTCGCGCATCCCGACCGTAATTTGCGTTGGCCGCAGTTCCTTGACCGGGACCGGGGTCACCAGCGGCTCTCTCAGGACGATCATGGTGTACTCTCCTGGTTTTCCGGCGGGCCGGAATGCAGAGCCCTGACGGCGGCATCGACGCTTTGGAAGATCCGCTGCGGGCCGACGAGATCGATGATGCCGAACCGCGCAAGGGCTGCCTGGGCACGCACCGATTCCATCCGAGCAATGGCGAATATTGCGCCCGCATTGCGGCAATGGGTGATGGTTTCGATCAATGCCTGGGCGGCGGTGTAGTCGATCTCGACAATGTTACTGGCCTCCAGCACGACGAGTTTCACATCGCCCTTGCGGGCGTCGACCAGATCACAAAAGCCGCGTTTGAAACCGTCGGCATTGACGAAGGACAATGGCGCCTGGAACGCCGCGACCAGCACGCCGGGGAGTTGTTCGCCAGCGCCCGGCTTGCCCGGCGGCCACCAGACGGAGGTTCCCGGGACCTGTTCAAGTTCGATCGGCAGCGTCTGGGTCGCGCTCCAGATTCCATGCAGCAGCGACAGGCCGATGCCGACCGCCACGCCGGTCTCGATGGGCAGCACGACGATGGCCGCCATGGTGATCAGGATCAATGCGAATTCGACCGGCGCTTGCCGGTAGACACTGGCGAAAACCTTCCAGCGCAGAATGTGCTGGGCGACGAACATCAGGACCCCGGCGAGGGCGGCCTGCGGAACATCGGCGAGCAGGCCGCCGCCAAAGGCGCCCAGCGCCACAACGAGCGCCGCGGCAATGAGGCTCGAGAGTTGCGAGCGGCCGCCCGACTGGGAGACGATTGCCGTGCGTGGTGGGCTGGCGTTGACGGCGAAGGCGCCGAACAGGCTCGACGCGATGCTGCCGGCGCCGACACCAACGAAATCGCGATTGACGTCGGGCGCGTCGCCCTGCGGAGCGAAGGAACGGGACGTGGCGGCCGTCTGCACCATGACGACGATGGCGATCAGCAATGCCAGCGGAACGAGCGCCTGCACGTCGTCGAGACCGGCCAGTGGCAACCCTGCCCGCGGCAGGCCATTCGGCAAGGCACCAAGCACCTCGACGCCATGATCCTTGAGGCCGAAAATGGCGACCGCTGTCGTGGCAAGCACCATGCCGATCAGCGCGCCGGGGATGCGGGCGCTGATAAGCTCGGAAAACAACACGATTGCGAATACCCCAAGGCCGAGCGTCAGGCTCCAGGGGTTGGTGAGATGGAGGCTGCTGGCGATTTCGCCGATGCGCTGCACGGTTTCGCCGCTTTCCGCCGGCAGACCGAGCAGTCCAGGCAATTGTGAAACGATGATATGGACGGCGATGCCTGCCAGAAAGCCAGTCGTGACCGGCACCGAGAGCAGGTCGGCAATCCAGCCGAGGCGAAAGACGCCGCTCAGCATCACGATCAGCCCGACCATCAGCGCCAGCGTGGCGGCCAGCGCCAGATAATGCGGTGAGCCTGATGATGCGAGCAGCGCCAGGCTGCCGGCAAACAAAGGCGTGATGGTCGAATCCGCGCCGGTCGAAAGGTGGCGATTGGCGCCGAACAGCGCAAACGCCACCGAACCGGCGACAAAGGCGAAAAATCCGACCTCGGGCGCAAAGCCGCCGAGCCTGGTTGTCGCCATCTGCTCGGGAATGGCGATCGCGGCCAGTGTGACACCCGCGATCAGATCGCCATTGAAATCCCGGGGCGTCCAACCGTGCAGCGCCCGCAAAGGCAGCCATGAGCTCCAATTCATGGTGATCGCGGCTTTTGCTTGGGGAGTTGGTCCATTACAGGCTTTTGCCTTGGTGGCGGCGAAAAGCGTAACGGCCATATCGTCGCAATTAGCGGTATCCTTTTGAAATTACCACTAAAAATGACACTGGAAAAGTGCTGTGAACATTGGAGTTTCGGCCGTGCTTCCTATATAAGCGGTCAGTGATTCCTGATTAGATTGTGATCCGATTTGACCGACCAAAAGACACCGCGCGGCGCCGACGGCGGCCCCACCGGCATCGAACCCATCTCCATCATCGAGGAGATGCAGAGTTCCTATCTCTCTTACGCCATGAGCGTGATCGTCAGCCGTGCGTTGCCAGATGTGCGCGATGGCCTGAAGCCCGTGCACCGCCGCATTCTCTACGCGGCGCATGAGAGCGGCTACCACTGGAACCGCAAATACGTGAAGTCGGCGCGTCCTGTCGCCGACGTGATGGGTAAATACCATCCGCATGGCGATGCCTCGATCTATGACGCCTTGGTGCGCATGGCGCAGGACTGGTCGCTGCGTGTGCCCTTGATCGACGGGCAAGGCAATTTCGGCTCGATTGACGGCGATCCGCCGGCGGCGATGCGCTATACCGAATCGCGCCTGACCAAGGTCGCGCATGAGCTTCTGGAGGATATCGACAAGGACACCGTCGATTTCCAGGACACTTATGATGCGTCGGACACCGAGCCGAAGGTTCTGCCGGCGCGCTTTCCCAATCTGCTGGTCAACGGCTCGGGCGGCATTGCCGTCGGCATGGCGACCAACATCCCGCCGCACAATCTCGGTGAGGTCTGCAACGCCGCCATTGCCGTCATCGACAATCCGGCGATCGACCTGCCGGCGCTGATGGAGATCATTCCGGGCCCTGATTTTCCGACCGGCGGCATCGTGCTTGGCCGCTCCGGCATCTACAGCGCCTATTCCACCGGCCGTGGCTCAATCGTCATGCGCGGCAAGGTCAACATCGAACAGCGCGGCAATGACCGTGAATCGATCATCATCACCGAGGTTCCCTATCAGGTGAACAAGGCCTCGATGATCGAGAAGATGGCCGAACTGGTGCGCGACAAGCGCATCGAGGGCATTTCCGACATTCGTGACGAAAGCGACCGTCAGGGTTATCGCGTCGTCATCGAACTCAAACGTGACGCCGTTGCCGACGTCGTCCTCAACCAGCTCTACCGGTTCACGCCGCTGCAGACGTCTTTCGGCGCCAATATGGTGGCTCTGAACGGCGGCAAGCCGGAACTGCTGAACCTGAGCGACATGCTGACGGCATTCGTCACCTTCCGCGAGGAGGTGATCAGCCGGCGGACTAAGTTCCTGCTCCGCAAGGCGCGCGACCGCGCCCATGTGCTGGTTGGTCTAGCCATCGCCGTCGCCAACATCGACGAAGTGATCAAGCTTATCCGCACCGCGCCGGATCCGCAGTCGGCGCGCGAGCAGTTGATGGAGCGGCGCTGGCCCGCGGGTGACGTTGAATCGCTGATCCTGCTGATCGACGATCCACGCCATCGCATCAACGAGGACGGCACCTACAATCTGTCCGAGGAACAGGCGCGCGCCATCCTCGAACTGCGCCTGCTGCGCCTGACAGCGCTGGGCCGCGACGAAATCGCCGATGAGTTGAACACGATCGGCGACGAGATCAAGGACTACCTCGACATCCTGTCGTCTCGCGCGCGTATTCAGCAGATCGTCAAGGACGAACTCGCCGCCGTGCGCGACGAGTTCGGCACGCCACGCCGCACCGAGCTCACCGACGGTGGCGCGGACATGGAAGACGAGGACCTGATCCAGCGCGAGGACATGGTCGTGACGGTGAGCCATTCCGGCTACATCAAGCGCGTGCCGCTTTCGCTCTACCGGGCGCAGCGCCGCGGCGGCAAGGGCCGCTCCGGCATGTCGACCAAGGAAGAGGATTTCGTCACCCGGCTGTTCGTCGCCAACACGCACACGCCGGTGCTGTTCTTCTCCTCGCGCGGCATCGTCTACAAGGAAAAGGTCTGGCGCCTGCCGATCGGCAACCCGCAGTCACGCGGCAAGGCACTGATCAACATGCTGCCGCTGGAGCAGGGCGAGCGCATCACCACGATCATGCCGCTGCCCGAGGACGAGACGAGCTGGGGCGAACTCGATGTGATGTTCGCCACCACGCGGGGCACCGTGCGCCGCAACAAGCTTTCCGACTTCGTCCAAGTCAACCGCAACGGCAAGATCGCCATGAAGCTGGAGGAGGAGGGCGACGAGATCCTCGGCGTCGAGACCTGCACCGACAATGACGACGTGCTTTTGACCGCCAGCTCGGGACAGTGCATCCGCTTCTCGGTCGGTGACGTGCGCGTCTTCCAGAGCCGAAACTCGGTCGGCGTGCGCGGCATCACCATGGCTGACACCGACCGCATCATCTCAATGTCGGTGATCGAGAATGTCGATGCGCCGCCGGCTGAACGCGCCGCCTACCTTAAGCGTGCCGCGGCCGAACGGCGGCTTGCCGCGGGCATCGCCGCCGGTGAAGAGGAAGAGATCGCGCTGACCAATGAAGAGGTCGGCGAGGAGACGGAGCTTTCCGACGAGCGCTACGAGTTCCTCAAGGCGCATGAGCAGTACGTGCTGACGGTCACCGAATACGGTTACGGTAAGCGCTCTTCGTCCTATGATTTCCGCCTGACTGGACGCGGCGGCAAGGGCATCCGCGCCACAGACGTGTCGAAGACGGCCGAAATCGGCCGTCTGGTGGCAACTTTCCCGGTCGGCAATGACGATCAGATCATGCTGGTGTCGGACGGCGGCACCGTCATTCGTGTGCCCGTCAATGGCATCCGTTTCGCTAGCCGCGCCACCAAGGGCGTGACCATCTTCAACACGGCTGAAGGTGAAAAGGTGGTTTCGGTCGAACGGATTTCGGAGCCACAAGCGGACGAGGAAGCGGAAGAGGTCGAGGGTGGCGCGGAGCCCGGTTCGACGCCTGACGGCAGTCCGGATAACAGCGAATAGTCGTTGGTTAACATAGCAACGCCGGCCTGGTGGCCGGCGCGGCAGCAAGTCGACAGTAGCTTAGTAGTGGCGATACGGCTTGCGCAGGCCGAAGCCTTCGAAGCGTTTGGTGGTTGCCTTGACGCGGATGCGCTGCGCCTCCTGATGCAGCCCGAATACTGTGGCGATCAGCATGGCGACGGTCATTGCGGTGGCGAGCATGTAGATCAGCATGTGCGTGTTCTCCTGCGCCTTACAACGGATATATGGGGCTTTGGTTTCATCTTATTAAGGGTGCAACCTAGTGAACGCTGCGTGAAGGCTTCGTGATCAGCGTATTCATCTGTCGTTCATGTGCCGGAAAAGGTTCACGGGCCGCCTGCCGATCGGATTTGCCTTTGTGAGAGAGGCTCGCTAGAAGCTCCGGCATGACCGAACGCATCGCCCTTTACGCCGGCTCCTTCGACCCGCTGACCAACGGCCATCTCGATGTGCTGAAAGCGTCACTGGCGGTTGCCGACACTGTCTATGCGGCGATTGGCATTCATCCGGGCAAGAAGCCGCTGTTCTCCTTCGACGAGCGGGTGCGGTTGATTGAAGCCGCCACGAAAGCCGAATTCGGCCGCGATGGCGCCCGCATCAAAGTGGTCGCTTTCGATGGGCTGGTGATCGATGCCGCCAGAAGGGAAGGCGCCTCGATCATGATCCGCGGTCTGCGCGATGGCACCGACCTCGACTACGAAATGCAGATGGCGGGCATGAACGAAACCATGGCGCCGGAGTTGCAGACGGTTTTCCTGCCCGCCAGCCCGTCGGTGCGAACCATTACCGCCACACTTGTGCGCCAGATAGCCTCGATGGGCGGCGACATCCGTCCCTTCGTGCCGGCGGCCGTGGCCGGTGCGCTCACCGCAAAATTCGCGAAATAAGCTCGGAGAAAATCCTCATGCAGCTCAAAAGGCTCGCCTCATTCCTTGTTGTGCTCGCCGGTCTCTTGACCGCGTCCGTTTCCGCCTATGCTGCAGACCCGGAAAACACCATGATCATCACGCTGAAGGGGGGCGACGTCACCATAGCGTTGCGCCCCGATCTGGCACCCAAGCATGTCGCGCAGATCAAGAAGCTGGTGCGCGATCATGCCTATGACAATGTGGCTTTCCATCGCGTCATCGACGGCTTCATGGCGCAGACCGGCGACGTCAAGTTCGGCAACATGGAAAAGGGATTTAACGCCCAGGCCGTCGGCACCGGCGGCTCGGACCTGCCCGACCTGCCGGCCGAATTCTCTCAGACCGAGCACTACAAGCGTGGCGTGGTCGGCATGGCCCGCTCGCAGGATCCGAATTCCGCCAACTCGCAGTTCTTCATCATGTTCGCGCCGGCACCGCCGCTCGATGGCCAGTACACCATCGTCGGCAATGTCGTCAGCGGCATGGAGCTGGTGGACAAGATCAAGAAGGGCGACGAGGCGGACAATGGCACGGTCGCCGATCCCGACCGGATGATCAAAGTGCGCATTGCCGCCGACAAATAGTTCCATTTTACAAAAGGATAGCTGACATGGCTGAGATCAAGGACCGCGAGAACGCGCTCATCATGGAAACGACCAAGGGCGAGGTCGTCATCGAACTGTTTCCCGATTTGGCCCCCGGCCATGTCGCCCGCATCAAGGAACTGGCGCGCGAAGGCGCCTATGATGGCGTCGTCTTCCACCGCGTCATCGAAGGCTTCATGGCGCAGACCGGCGACGTCAAGTTCGGCAACTCGAGCAAGCCCTCGTTCGCGCCTTCCCGCGCGGGCATGGGCGGCTCGGAAAAGCCTGACCTGAAGGCAGAGTTCTCCAACGCGAACCACGGCCGCGGCACCTGCTCGATGGCCCGTTCGCAGAACCCGAACTCGGCCAACTCGCAGTTCTTCATCTGCTTCGACGATGCCGCCTTCCTCAACCGCCAGTACACGGTCTGGGGCCAGGTCATCGAAGGCATGGACAATGTCGACAAGATCAAGCGCGGCGAGCCGGTGCAGGATCCCGACAAGATCGTGTCGCTGAAGGTCGCGGCAGACGTCAAGTAAGGCGAAACGACAATGATGGGCGTCGTCTGGTCGCTTCTCGGCATCCTGTCCGGCGCCTTCATTGCCATTCAGGCGCCGATCAACTCGCAGCTTGCGCGCGGCCTGGGTCTCCCGGTCGCGGCGGCCGCGTTTTCGTTCCTGTCGGGCGCGGTCGTGCTTGGCATCATCTCCGTCACGGTGGTGAAGCTGCAAGGCATTTCGCTTGACTGGAAGGCGCCGGCGCCGTGGCTGTTCGTCGCCGGGGGCATGCTCGGCGGCTTCTATGTTACGCTCTCCACCATCCTGACGCCACGCATCGGCGCCGCCGCCCTTATGGCGTTCCTGGTGGCCGGTCAGTTGCTCGCCGGCATGCTCATCGACCGCGTCGGCTTCCTCGGTGTCGCGGTGCGTGAAATCTCGCTCGGCCGCATCGCCGGCGCCGTGCTTCTGCTGGCCGGAGCGCTGCTCGTTCGGCTGTTTTGATTCCCGATGCGCGTCGACCTCTTTGATTTCGACCTGCCGGAAGAGCGCATCGCGCTTCGCCCGGCAGAGCCGCGCGACAGCGCCAAAATGCTCGTCGTCGAGCCGGGCAAGGGGCTGGAGGACCGGACGGTTGGCGATCTGCCGTCGTTGCTCCGCGCCGGCGACGTGCTGGTCTTCAACGACACCAAGGTCATTCCAGCGCAACTGAAAGGCATCAGGCGGCGCGGTGAAGCGGCTGCGCAGGTCGAGGCCACGCTGCACATGCGCATGGCTCCAGACCGCTGGCTGGCGTTCATGCGGCCGGGAAAGCGCATCGCCGCCGGTGACCGCATCCATTTCGGTCATGACGGCAATTCCTGTTTCCTTGGCCAGCTCGATGCCACGGTGATCGAAAAGGGCGAGGGCGGCGAAGCGTTGCTCGGCTTTGATCTATCCGGGCCCTTCCTCGACGAGGCGCTGCACGCGGTCGGCCACATTCCGTTGCCGCCCTACATCGCCTCGAAGCGCGATGACGACGAGCGCGACCATGCCGATTACCAGACCATCTATGCCCGGGAAGAAGGTGCGGTAGCGGCGCCCACCGCTGGCCTGCATTTCACGCCCGAGCTTTTTGCGGCGTTGGACGCCAAGGGGATCGAGCGCCGCTTCGTCACGCTGCATGTCGGCGCCGGCACGTTCCTGCCGGTGAAGGCGGACGACACCGCCGACCACAAGATGCATGCCGAGATCGGCTCGGTCAGCGAGGCGACCGCCAGCGCGCTCAACGCCGCGAAGGCGAGGGGTGGGCGCATCATTGCCGTCGGCACCACCTCGCTGCGTCTGCTGGAAAGCGCGGCGCGTGACGACGGTACGGTGGCGCCATGGTCCGGACCGACCGACATCTTCATCACGCCCGGCTACCGCTTTCGCACCGCCGACATGCTGATGACCAATTTCCATCTGCCGCGCTCGACACTGTTCATGCTGGTTTCGGCCTTCAGCGGTCTCGATACGATGCGTGCCGCCTATGCGCATGCCATTGCGAACCGTTACAGGTTCTACTCCTATGGCGACGCAAGCCTGCTTTACCGAGCGGAGATGAGCGATGGACGATGATCTGCAAACCCTCGATCGCGAAAGCCTCGTCGCGGAAGTGAAAAAGCTGCGCGCCGGTATTCGCGCGCACCGCGATACATCAGGCCATGATCTGTGCTGGCATCACCCCGATCTGTGGGATCTGCTGCCTGAAAAGACCGAGCCGGCGATCGCCGTGCCACCCTGGCCCAAATTCATGCGCGGCTGCATCCAATACCGCCAGTCGCTCGACAGGCAGGCGCCGGGTGCGCCGGTCCACGACAAGGAATTCAATGGCTGAGACGTTCACCTTCAAGGTGCTGGCGACCGATGGCAAGGCGCGGCGCGGCCTGATCGACATGCCGCGCGGCGAAATCCGCACGCCGGCCTTCATGCCGGTCGGCACCGGTGGCACCGTGAAGGCCATGTACATGGACCAGGTGCGCGGCGTCGGCGCCGACATCATCCTGGGCAACACCTATCACCTGATGCTTCGCCCTGGCGCCGAACGTGTCGCGCGGCTTGGCGGTCTGCACGAATTCGCCCGCTGGCCGCACCCGATCCTGACCGACAGCGGCGGATTCCAGGTGATGTCGCTGTCGAAGCTGAGGAAGCTGACAGAGAAAGGCGTCACCTTCCGTTCGCACATCGATGGCGCGGCTTATGAGATGTCACCCGAGCGTTCGATCGAGATTCAAGGCCTGCTCGATTCCGATATTCAGATGCAGCTTGACGAATGCACGGCGCTGCCGGCCGAGTTGAAAGAGATCGAGCGCGCAATGGACCTGTCGCTGCGCTGGGCGGAGCGCTGCAAGACGGCGTTCGGCGACCAGCCCGGCAAGGCGATGTTCGGCATCGTGCAAGGTGGCGACAACGCCGCGCTCAGGGTGCGTTCGGCGCAGGCGCTGAGCGCGATGAACCTCAAGGGTTATGCCGTCGGCGGCCTGGCTGTCGGCGAGCCGCAAGCGGTGATGCTCGACATGCTCGACATCACGTGCCCGGAACTGCCTGACAAAAAGCCGCGCTACCTGATGGGCGTGGGCACGCCGGACGATATCCTGAAATCGGTGGCGCGCGGCATCGACATGTTCGACTGCGTGATGCCGACGCGAGCCGGCCGGCATGGTCTTGCCTATACCAGGCGCGGCAAGGTCAATCTGCGCAACGCCCGTCACGCTGACGATCCGCGCCCGCTCGACGAAGAGAGTGATTGCCCCGCTGCGCGCGACTATTCGCGCGCTTATCTGCACCATCTGGTGCGTTCGCAGGAGGCGCTCGGGGCGATGCTGCTGACCTGGAACAATCTTTCCTACTACCAGAAGCTGATGCAGGACATCCGGGCCGCGATCGAGAGCGGCACCTTCGAACTGCGCTCGGGCGAGATATCCGAGGGTTGGGCCAAAGGCGACCTGCCCGTACTTTGAATTGGGATCCGAGCACACTCTTTCTAAACATAACCAAGAGTAATTGTTCCGAGCTATATTCAGGCAAGGGGCAAGAAACTGTCCGCAACAGCAGACCCATCTGTCGACAATTCTAAATTAGCACTGCATAATTCGCATGCTAGTGTCCTGCGTTTGGCAACGCGCAAGCATCGTGGTGTCGGCCCGGCGATTGCCGCGATCGCAGCAATCGGCCTTTTCTTGCGATTGATGGGTGCGCGCGGCGATCTCTGGCTGGACGAGATCTGGAGCTTCTTGCTGCTCGAGCCGCTTACCTCGATCGATCAGATATTCTGGCGCGTAAACCACGACAACAATCATTTCCTCAATTCGATCTACCTGTACCTGATCGGTCCTTATGCCTCGCCATTGCTTCAGCGCGGCTTGTCGATTGCGCTCGGCGTCGGCACAATCATTGCCGCAGCCGTGGCTGCGCAAGGCCGATGGGCTGGTGTCATCACAAGCATGCTGTTTGCGGTGAGCTATCCGATGGTCCATTACGGCTCCGAGGCGAGAGGCTATGCCGGGCTGGTGCTGTTCACGCTCCTCTCGGTCGTGTTCCTGGAACGCCGGTTCGACACAGGCCGTTCAGGCATCGCATTCGCGGTCATCGTCCTTCTCGGGTTTTTGTCCCACCTCACGATGGTAGAAACGGTGGTGGTTCTGGTGGCCTGGAGCGCCTGGCTCATCTGGCGGCGCACCGGCAGTCTGGGTCGCGTCAATGTCGAACTGGGGCAGATTTTCACGCCGGCATTCCTTGCTTTGCTGCCGCTAGCCGCCTGCGTAACGATCGGCAGCCAGACGTTTGGCTTCAAGGTCGGCGGCGTTTCGCCGTTCTCGCTCCAGGCCTTCGTCCAAGGCTACGGCGGAATGATCCGCTGTCTGTTCGGCTTGCCGCCTTGGATCAGCAACTTGGCCTGTATTGCCTTGGCCTGCGGCCTTGTCTGCGTCTTTGCCGGTATTCGGCGCGATCGGCGGGCCAGTCTCTATGTCATCGGGATTATCGGACTGCCTATTCTGATGGCGGCAGCACAGCTGCCGACCCTCGATTTCCCGCGCTACTTTCTGGTCAGTGCAACATTGCTGTTGCTTTGCGCGGGCGAGTTGCTTGCGCTCGGGTTCGCCGCCGCTGGCATATATCGGCTTGTTGCCGTCGGGGGGCTGGTGGCAATCCTAGCCGGCACGATGACGTTTCTGTTGCCATTCTACGAAAAGGGACGCGGATCCTATGCTGTCATCGTTGAGGAGATGACGCGCAATGGCGCAACGAGCTACGCCAGCAATCAAGATTTTCGGATCGCGGTGATTGTCAACTATTTTGCCAAACGGCTGGGACGCCAGTCATTGCTCGTCGCGGCCGACAAGATATGTGACGAGCGTCCGTCCTGGCTGATCCTCGAGGGCGCCGTGGACCAGCAGCCGGAGCATGTCGCCGCCCCGTCCGGCTGCCTGTTGACCTATGATCGCGTCGATGCCTCGACGAGTTGGGGACTGTCGGGGCAGGGCTGGACGCTCTATCAACGCCAGGATTGAAGTGAGCGAACTGGTTCAGGAGCTCAGCGAATTCGAGGCGCGCAGGCTGCAGCCGGTGATCTGGAATGTGCCGTCGGGCTGCTGCTGAAGCGTGTAGACCGCCTCATAGTCCTTGCCGTCGGGGCCAATGATCAGCACCTGCTGGACGATCGAACCCGGGCCCGTCTGCTCGACCTTGCCGAAAGAGTAGGACCGTGGCTTGCGCACAGGCGGGTAGCCGTTGGTCACCATGTTCATGAAAGCATCGACGGTCGGGAATACCTGCTTCACGTTCGGAGCGGCGAAGCTGTAGGCCTTGGCGCCGTCATCGGCGATGAGGGCCTTCAATTGACCGTCGATGACGGCTTGGCCAGCCTTGATCTCGGCATCGCCGGCAAACGCCTGGGAAGCCAGCATGAGCGAAACGAACGCGAATGCGAAAAAGCCGCGGCGCATGGCCTGTCTCCACCGTCCCTCGAAAAGCCGCCTCCAGAAAAGCTGTTGCGGAGGCATCCTAACATACGGGTGACGGCGCTTCACGGTTTCAGCGGCCGCCAATATTCGTCCCGGCTAGGCGGATTCCTCGAGCGCGGCGTGCCGGTTGCGAAGATGCGCGAGGCCGTGGCCAAGGCCCGCGCCGGCTAAGTGCGCATTCCAGCGCTTGAAAGCCCGCCTCCAGTCTGCCAGAAGGGCCGCTTGAACGTGGACGTTTAGCGGGACGAAGCCATGAAGGCGTTTTTCGTGCAGATCAAATGCGAGCTGGGCAAATCCTACGAGGTTGCCAGCGCGCTTGCCGACGCCGAGATCGCTTCGGAAATCTACTCCACCGCCGGCAATTACGATCTGCTCGCCAAATTCTATGTCGATGATGAGGAAGACGTCGGCCATTTCGTCAACGAGAAGGTGCAGATTCTTCCCGGCATCAAGGACACCTTCACCGTCGTCACCTTCCGCGCCTTCTAGTCGCGAAGCGGATTTGCCCGGGCACGAGGCAAAGCCTGATCAAGCGCATATTTCAGCTGCCTCAATTTTAGGCAGCCGCGACATACTCATCGTCAGGTTCTCCCAAATCGCCGATTGCGCTTGATTTTCTCCGGCGACGCCAGTGAAATGGCGTCACAGGGGAGTATGCGATTGGCAGCGTTCGATGAAATGCTTCCGGAGGTCTCCGGACTTAGAAGACCGTATTCGGCTTACGATCGCTGGCTGAAGGAGCAGGATCCAGCCAGACTTACCGAAAAGATGCAGGACGCCGAACGCGTTTTTCGCAAGACCGGCATCACTTTTGCCGTCTACGGCGAGCAGGAAGCATCCGAGCGATTGATCCCGTTCGACATCGTTCCCCGCATCATTTCAGGCAATGAGTGGCGCCGCCTGACGCAAGGCATCGAGCAGCGCGTACAGGCGCTGAACGCCTTCCTCGACGACATCTACCATCGCCAGGAAATCCTTCGCGCCGGCCGCGTCCCAAGGGATTTGATTGCCAAGAACGAGGCTTTCCTGCCGGAAATGATCGGCGTGCGGCCACCGGCCGGCGTCTACACCCACATTATCGGCGTCGACATCGTGCGCATCAGCGAGGACGAGTTCTACGTGCTGGAAGACAATGCACGCACGCCGTCCGGTGTCTCCTACATGTTGGAGAACCGCGAAACGATGATGCAACTGTTCCCCGAGCTGTTCCAGAAGATCAAGGTGCGGCCGGTGGAGAACTACCCGCAGCTGCTGCGCCAGTCGCTGGCGGCGGTGCGGCCGCAAGGCACCAAGGGCGCCCCGACCATCGCGGTGCTGACGCCCGGCAGTTTCAATTCTGCCTATTTCGAACACGCCTTCCTTGCCGACCAGATGGGGGTGCAGCTTGTGGAGGGACAGGATCTGCGCGTCGTCGACGGCCATGTCGCGATGCGTACGACCGAAGGCTACAAGCAGATCGACGTTCTCTACCGCCGCGTGGATGATTCTTTCCTGGACCCGCTGACCTTCAGGCCGGATTCAGCTCTTGGCATACCCGGCATCATGGATGTCTACCGCGCCGGGAACATCACCATCGCCAATGCGCCGGGAACCGGCATTGCCGACGACAAGGCGATCTATTCCTACATGCCGGAGATCGTCGAATTCTACACCGGCCGCAAGGCGATCCTCGGCAACATCCCGACCTGGCGCTGTTCGGAACCGGACAGCCTGAAATATGTGCTCGAACACATTGATGAGCTCGTCATCAAGGAAGTGCACGGTTCCGGCGGCTACGGCATGCTGGTCGGCCCGGCTGCAACCAAGAAGGAATGCCAGGATTTTGCCAAGAAGCTGCAGGCCAAGCCGTCTAATTACATCGCCCAACCGACGCTAGCGCTCTCGACCTGTCCGATCCTGACTGACAAGGGCCTGGCGCCGCGCCACGTCGACTTGCGGCCTTATGTGCTGGTTTCCGATCGCATCCAGATCGTGCCTGGTGGGCTGACGCGCGTTGCGCTGAAGGAAGGCTCGCTGGTGGTGAATTCCTCGCAAGGCGGCGGCACCAAGGACACCTGGGTGCTGGATGATTGAGATGGGTGAGTAGGGGATAGTCAGTCGTGAATAGTGGAAGCAGAGGGGACAGGGAAATGCCATATTCCGTTGAGATTCAGTCGCTTGCCATTCCCTACTCGCTATTCCCTGCTCACTAGCCCGAAGGGCCATTCCATGCTTCTCGGCCGCACCGCCAACGGGCTCTACTGGATGAACCGCTATATCGAGCGGGCCGAAAACATGGCGCGGTTGGTCGATGCCGGCCTGCGCATGGCGCTGACCCGCACTCAAAGCGCCTCGGAGGAGTGGAACTCCGTGCTGCTCAGCGCCGGCTCCGACGCTGCCTTCACGCAGAAGTATTCGGACTATTCGGCGGCGAATGTCGCTGATTTCCTGCTGCGCGACACGTCGAACCCTTCAAGCACGATGTCGTCGATCGAGACCGCCCGCAACAATGCGCGCATGGTGCGCACCGCGCTGACGCGCGAGACCTGGGAGAGCATCAACGAAGCCTGGATGGCGCTGAAACGGATGCTGGCGAGGCCGATCGACGAGCGCGACCTGCCCAATGTGCTCGATGCGATCAAGCGCGAGACAGCGCTGATCCGTGGCTCGTTCTACGGCACCATGCTGCGCAACGAGATTTTCGACTTCTCGCAGCTCGGCACCTATGTCGAGCGTGCCGACAACACGGCGCGCATTCTCGACGTGAAATACTACGTGCTGCTGCCGTCGATCTCCTGGGTCGGCTCGACGCTCGACAATTATCAGTGGGAATCGATCCTGCGCTCGGTATCGGCGCATCGCTCCTATCGTTGGGTCTATGACGCCGACTACAAGCCGACCAATATCGCGGACTACCTGATCCTCAACGTCCGCATGCCGCGGTCGCTGACCTTCTGCTATCGCTTCCTGGCCGAGCATCTGAAGTTCCTCGGCGACGACTATGGCGAGCGTCATGCCTGCCACGCGACCGCGGAGAAGACCCAGACGATGCTGCGCGCGGGATCGATCAAGGACATATTCGACGCGGGCCTGCACGAGTTCCTGGCCGGGTTCATTCGCGACAACACCAGGCTCGGCGACGAGATCGCGCAGGACTACAGGTTTTATTGAGGAAGCCATGCGGCTGAAAATCACTCACCGGACCGAATATCGCTATGACGCGCCGGTGCAATATCTACTTCAGAGGCTGCGGCTGCTTCCCATGAGCGGGCCGACACAGACAGTGCTGTCCTGGGCGCTGAAGGTCGAAGGCGCGCGCGAGGAAGTGCGATTTACCGACCATTACGGCAACGACAACAGGCTGTTGAGCGTCGAGGGTGACAACGACGTGATCACGGTCGAGGCTTCGGGCGAGGTGGTGACGCGCGATACGTCAGGCGTTTGCGGGCCACACCAAGGTTTCGCGCCACTCTGGTTGTTCGCGCAGGAGACTGCCTTGACCACCATAGGCGGCGGCATCCGTGATCTTGCCGAGGCGGTCGGCAAGGGGACCGATCTTGAAAGGCTGCATCGGCTGATGGCCGCAATCGGCGAGCGCGTCGCCTACACGCCCGGCGCCACCAATGCGACGACCGCGGCCGAGGAAGCCTTGGCGCTGAAGACCGGCGTTTGCCAGGACCATAGCCACATCTTTGCCGCCGCCGCGCGCGCCATGGGATTTCCGGCCCGCTATGTCAGCGGCTATCTGATGATGGATGCGGCGGTGGAGCAGGCGGCGAGCCACGCCTGGGCCGAAGCCCATGTCGCGGGCCTCGGCTGGGTTGCCTTCGATCCCGCCAACGGTATTTCTCCCGATGAACGCTATGTGAAGGTGGCTACCGGCCGCGACTACCGTGACGCTTCGCCGGTGTCGGGAATTCGGATGGGACAGGCGGAAGAACTGCTTGCGGTCACCGTCACGGTAGAGCAGTAATCCCCCCAGGATTGCTGCCTCAAGAGATTCTATGACCTATTGCGTCGGCCTCAAGATCGATCGCGGGCTCGTGTTCATGTCGGACACGCGCACCAATGCCGGCATGGATTCGATCTCGACCTTCAAGAAGATGCATGTGTGGGAGCAGCAGGGCGAGCGCGTCATCGTCTTGATGTCGGCCGGCAATCTGGCGACGACACAGGCCGTGGTCAGCCTGCTCGACGAGCGCACCAAGGCGGTGACCGACCGCCACGAGAAGCTGCTCGAAACGCCATCCATGTACCAGACGGTGCGGCTGGTCGGCGACACGGTGAAAGAGGTGATCGCGCAATCGTCGCCCGCCGGCGAGAAGGCCGATTCCTATTTCAATGCCTCCTTCATCCTCGGTGGGCAGATCAAGGGCAGCCCGCCACGCCTGTTCATGATCTATCCCGAAGGCAATTTCATCGAGTCGACCGACGACACGCCGTTCTTCCAGATCGGCGAGACCAAATACGGCAAGCCGATCATCATCCGCGCCTATGAAAAGACGATGAGCCTCGCCGAGACGGTTAAACTCTTGCTGGTGTCGTTCGATTCGACGTTGAAATCGAACCTGTCGGTCGGCTTGCCGCTCGACTTGCTTTTCCTGGAACGGGACGCCTTTCAGGTCGGCCTGAAAAAGCGGATCGCCCAGGACGATCAGTATTACCGCACAATCTCCGATGGATGGTCGAATGCCCTGAAGACGGCGTTCGCCAGCCTGCCGGATTTCCCCGGCTAGTTTTGCCTATCTCGCCATTCGACGGCGGTTGCAAATATTTCACATGTTAATTAATATGATCTTGAAGAGCGGGCGGCTGCCGCCGGCCACGAAAGATCATGTCGGGAGGAACAAGATGAACAATGACGATTTCCGGCAATGGTCGCAACGCGCCGCCGACTGGGGTGCCGACTATCGCAACAATTTGCGTGAGCGGCCGGTGCGGCCATTGGTCGAGCCGGGCGACATTTTCAGGAGCATCGAGGCGTCGCCGCCCGAAGACGCCGAACCGATGGACAGAATCTTCGCCGATTTCGAAGCCAAGATCGTGCCGGGGATGACACATTGGCAGCACCCCCGCTTCTTCGCCTATTTCCCGGCCAACGCGGCGCCGGTTTCGGTGGTGGCGGAATACCTGGTGTCGGCGATGGCCGCGCAATGCATGCTTTGGCAAACGTCACCGGCGGCGACCGAGCTTGAAACCCGCACCGTCGACTGGATGCGCCAGGCCCTCGGCCTGCCAGAGGGCTTTTCCGGCGTGATCCAGGATTCGGCCTCGTCGGCGACACTCAATGCCGTGCTGACCATGCGCGAGCGGGCGCTCGGCTGGCAAGGCAACAAAAAGGGTTTGGCCGGGCAGGGGCGGTTGCGCATCTATTCTTCCGACCAGGTGCACACATCGATCGACCGGGCGATCTGGGTCTCGGGCATCGGCGAGGACAATCTCGTGCGCGTTCCGGTCACCGGCCGTTTTCGCGCCATGGACACGGCAGCCCTGGAAGCAGCCATCATCGCCGACCGGAAAGCCGGCATGCTGCCTGCTGGTATTATCGCCTGTGTCGGCGGCACCAGCACCGGTGGCACGGACGATATTGCAGCGGTTGCGGAGGTTGCCAGGCGGCACGGGCTCTACCTGCATGTCGATGCCGCCTGGGCCGGGTCGGCGATGATCTGCCCGGAATACCGGCATTTCTGGTCTGGCGTCGAAGGCGCCGATTCGATCGTCTTCAATCCGCACAAATGGCTGGGCGCGCAGTTCGATTGTTCGATCCAGTTCCTGCGCGACCCCTCGAGCCATGTCAGGACGCTGGCCATCAAGCCCGACTATCTCAAGACGCACGGCCATGACGGCATCATCAACTACTCGGAATGGTCGGTGCCGCTCGGCCGGCGCTTCCGCGCGCTGAAACTGTGGTTCCTACTGCGCGCCCATGGACTGGAAAACCTGCGAACCATGATCCGCAACCATGTCGCCTGGAGCGAAGGCCTCGCCACGCGTCTGGCAAGGGAGGTGGATTTCGAGATCGTCAGCGAGCCGATGCTGTCGCTGTTTTCGTTCCGGCACAAGGCGGCTTCGGACACCGATGCCGACGAGCACAATCTGCGGCTGGTCAATGCGATCAACGACGATGGCCGCATCTACCTGACGCAAACGAAAGTCGATGGAAGGGTGGCGATCCGCTTCCAGGTGGGCCAGTTCGATGCGACGGCGGAAGACGTCGACGCGGCTTTCACCGCCATTACCGAAATTGCACGCGCCGTGGCCTGAAAAAGGCTGGATCAAGGTCGCGCCGAGGTTCCCTCGTACAATCATCGGATTTCGTTAGCCGGCTTGTGCCTTTTCATCGGTTTCGTTTTCGACTATAAGCAAGAAAAACGAAAACGGGAGCTTGCTTGATGTATCTGTCGCCGCGCCATGCCGAGATCATCCAGATGGCTAAGGACAACGGCCGCGTGCTGGTCGACGATCTGGCCACGCATTTCAATGTGACGCCGCAGACCATACGCAAGGACCTCAACGATTTGTGCGACCAGCGGCTGCTTTCGCGCATCCATGGCGGCGCCTTGTTCCCGTCGGGCATCGAGAACATGGAGTATGAAGCCAGGCGCAAGATCGCGGCCGACGAGAAGGAAGCGATTGGCCGTGCGGCGGCGAGGCTGATCCCCGACAACGCCTCGCTGTTCATCAACATCGGCACCACGACGGAGGCGGTCAGCAAGGCGTTGCTCGATCATAACGGCCTGATGGTCATCACCAATAACATCAATGTTGCCAATAGGATGCGCATCTATCCTTCGATCGAGGTGGTGATTGCCGGTGGTGTGGTCCGCGGCTCGGACGGGGGTGTCGTCGGTGAGGCGGCGGTCGATTTCATCAGGCAGTTCAAGGTCGATTATGCTGTCATCGGTGCCTCCGCGATCGATCATGATGGAGCGCTGCTCGACTTCGATTTTCGCGAGGTGAAGGTGGCGCAAGCGATCATCGCCAATGCCAGGCATGTCATCCTGGTATCCGACCAGACCAAATTCGAGCGTACGGCGCCGGTACGCATCGGTCATCTGTCGCAGGTCAACACCTTCATCACCGATCGCTGCGAGATCGCTTCGGTGCGCAAGATCTGCCAGGAGGCCGAGGTTCAGCTGATCGAGACGTCGCCCGCCTGAGGTCTTTTATCGTCTTCTCGCCGGCTTGTTCACCGGCTTGTGATATTTCGTTTGACATTCGTTATGAGTTCGAAATAATTCCGCTACGGTTTCGCAAAAGACCCAAAATGGTGCAGTGCGAAATCGTGGAGGAATTAAGTGGACCCATCTTCAGTCCGGGACATTTTCGTCATAGGCGGCGGTATTAACGGCTGCGGAATCGCTCGTGATGCCGTTGGCCGCGGGTTTTCGGTCTTTCTCGCCGAGATGAATGACCTCGCCAGCGGAACCTCGTCCGGTTCGACCAAGCTGATCCATGGCGGGCTGCGCTATCTCGAATTCTACGAATTCCGCCTGGTGCGCGAGGCGCTCATGGAGCGCGAGGTTCTGTGGAAGAACGCACCGCACATTATCTGGCCGATGCGCTTCGTGCTGCCCTACGCCAGGGGCCTGCGACCCGCCTGGCTGATCCGGCTTGGCCTGTTCCTTTACGATCACATTGGCGGGCGCAAATTGCTGCCGGCGACCAGGACGCTCGACATGGCAAGCGACCCGGCGGGCAAGCCTTTGAAGCCGCTGTTCAAAAAGGCCTTCGAATATTCCGATGGCTGGGTCAACGATGCGCGGCTGGTGGCGCTGAATGCACGTGACGCTGCTGACCGGGGCGCAACCATCCGGACCCGCACGAAAGTGGTTGGAGCCCGCCGCGAAGGCGGGATCTGGACGATAAAGATCGAGAACCTGCAAACCGGCGAGACCGAAGAGGTCAAGGCACGGTTGCTGGTCAATGCGGCGGGGCCCTGGGTAGACCACGTGCTGTCCGGCGTCGTCGGGCAGAATGACGTTCACAACGTCCGCCTCGTGCAGGGCAGCCACATCGTCATCGCCAAGAAGTTCGACGATCCGCGCGCCTATTTCTTCCAGAACAGGGATGGCCGCATCATCTTCGCTATTCCCTACGAGGACGAGTTCACGCTGATCGGCACCACCGACCGGGATTATCCCGGCGATCCGCACGATGTGAAGATCAGCGACACCGAAATCGACTATCTCTGTGCCGCGGCGAGCGAGTATTTCGCGGTTCCCGTCAAGCGTTCGGACATTGTCTGGACCTATTCGGCCGTGCGTCCGCTCTATGATGACGGCGCCTCCAAGGCGCAGGAAGCGACGCGCGACTACGTGCTGAAGGCCGATGGCGGCGAGGGCGCCGCACCGCTGGTCAACGCGTTTGGCGGCAAGATCACCACCTACCGCCGGCTGGCGGAATCAATGCTGGAGAAGATCGAAGGTTTTCTCGGCAAGCGCGGCAAGCCGTGGACATCTGATGCGCCGCTGCCTGGCGGCGATTTTCCGGCCACCGGTTTCGATGCGCAGGTGGCGAAGCTGAAAAGCGCCTACCCTTTCCTCGACCAGCGTTTGGCGCGCCGGTTGACCAGGCTTTACGGGACGCGTGCGCAGGTTCTGCTCGGCTTGGCCAAGTCGATTGCCGATCTCGGCCGCAATTTCGGCGGCGATCTGCACGAGGCCGAGGTGCGCTATCTCGTTGAAAACGAATGGGCCGTCACGGCGGAAGATGTGCTGTGGCGACGGACCAAGCGCGGTCTGCATCTTAGCCGCGAGCAGGTCTCGGCACTCGATGAATTCATGCGTGGCATAAGCCGGCAGCATGTCGCGGCCGCCGAATGAAGAGGTTTTGAGCTGATGCGGAAAGCCTGGGAGGAGGCGTCATGCTGGAACTGAGGAACGTCACCAAGACGGTCGGTGCGGTCGAACACATCCGCGACGTGTCGCTGACGCTTCAGCACGGCTCGCTCAACGTTTTGCTCGGGCCCACGCTTTCCGGCAAGACCAGCTTGATGCGGCTGATGGCCGGCCTCGATGTGCCGACATCCGGCTCGGTCTGGTTCGACGGCCAGAATGTCACCGGCACGCCGGTGCAGAAGCGCAAGATCGCCATGGTCTACCAGCAGTTCATCAACTATCCGGCGATGACGGTCTATGACAACATCGCCTCGCCGCTAAGGGTGGCTGGTGTCGAGCTAGGCAAGATCGACAGCCAGGTGCGCGAGGCGGCAGCTCTCCTCAAGCTGACACCCTATCTCGACCGCACCCCGCTCAGCCTGTCGGGCGGCCAGCAGCAGCGCACCGCGCTGGCGCGCGCCATCGTCAAGAATGCCAGCCTGGTGCTGCTCGACGAGCCGCTTGCCAACCTCGACTACAAGCTGCGCGAGGAATTGCGGGCCGAACTGCCGAGGATCTTTGCCGCTGCCGGCACCATCTTCGTCTACGCCACCACCGAGCCGCATGAGGCCCTGCTGCTCGGCGGCAACACGGCAACGCTGTCGGAAGGCCGCATCACCCAGTTCGGGCCGACCATCGACGTATTCCGCAAGCCGGTTGATCTGGTGACGGCCAGGACCTTCGCCGATCCGCCGCTCAACAGCATCGTGCTGGCCAAGAAGGGCGCGGACTTTCTGCTCGAGGGCGGCGTCAAGCTGCCGGTGCCCGCCGAACTCGTCGGCATCGCCGATACGAACTATACGATCGGCTTTCAGCCGCACCATCTTTCGCTCGACCGGCCCAATGCTTCCGCGGTGCCGGTGCGGGCAAAGGTCACCATCACCGAAATCACCGGGTCCGAGAGCTTCATCCATCTCGACTTTGCCGACGCCCGCTGGGTGATGTTGACCCACGGCATCAGGGATTTCGAGACAGATGCGGTGGTCGAAGTGTTCATCGATCCGCGTCACATCATGGTCTTCGACGAGCACGGCCGGGCTATGACCGCGCCGAAGCTGGCGGCTTAGGAGGGGCGATATGGCACGCATCGACGTCAACCATGTCAGGCATTCCTATCTGCAGAACCCGCGCACGGATGCCGATTTCGCGTTGCGCGAAGTGCATCACACGTTCGAGGATGGCGGCGCCTATGCGCTGCTTGGGCCGTCCGGCTGCGGCAAGACCACGCTGCTCAACATCATTTCAGGGCTGCTTCATCCCTCGCATGGCCAGTTGCTGTTCAACGGCAGGGACGTGACCAATTTGTCGACGCAGGAGCGCAACATCGCGCAGGTGTTCCAGTTCCCGGTCATCTACGACACCATGACGGTCTACGACAATCTGGCGTTCCCGCTGCGCAATCGCGGCGTGCCGGAGGCCGACGTCGACCGCAAGGTGCGCGAGACGCTGGAGATGATCGACCTGGCCTCATGGGCGAAGAAGAAGGCGAGGGGCCTGACCGCCGACCAGAAGCAGAAAATCTCGCTCGGCCGTGGCCTGGTGCGCTCGGACGTCAACGCCATCCTGTTCGACGAACCGCTGACCGTCATCGATCCGCACATGAAATGGGTGCTGCGCTCGCAGTTGAAGCAGCTTCATCGCCGCTTCGGCTACACGATGGTCTATGTCACGCACGACCAGACCGAGGCGCTGACCTTCGCCGACCAGGTCGTCGTCATGTATGATGGCGGCATCGTGCAGATCGGCACGCCGGCGGAACTGTTCGAGCGGCCGCGTCACACTTTTGTCGGCTATTTCATCGGCTCGCCAGGCATGAATGTCGTGCCGGTGGCAATCGAAGGCAGGACGGCGACGCTCGGCTCGCAACGGATCGAATTGCCTGGGGTGCCGAAGGCCAGCGCCGGGGCCGTCGAGCTTGGCATCCGCCCGGAATATGTACGGCTCGGCCGCGACGGCATGGCCGTTTCAATCAGTAAGGTCGAGGATGTCGGCCGCCACAAGGTGGTGCGCGCCAAGCTGGAGGGCCGAGAGATCGCGGCCGTCATCGGCGAGGACGAGACCGTTCCGGCCGAACCGAAAGTTCGTTTCGACCCGGCCGGCATCAACATCTATGCCGATTCCTGGCGTGTCGAGATGGGGGCATAGATGGACAAGACCTGGAACAACAAAGCCTGGTTCCTGGTGCTGCCGGTGCTGGTGCTGGTGGCCTTCACCGCCGTCATCCCGCTGATGACGGTCGTCAACTATTCGGTGCAGGACACGTTCGGCAACAACGTCTTCACCTGGGCCGGCACGGAATGGTTCGAGGAATTGCTCTCCTCCAGCCGCTTCTGGGAAGCGATGGTCCGCAACCTCGCTTTCTCCTTCATCATCCTGGCTATCGAGGTGCCGCTTGGCGTCTTCATCGCGCTCAACATGCCGAAAAAAGGCTGGGGCGTGCCGGTTTGCCTGGTGCTGATGTCGCTGCCGCTGCTGATACCGTGGAACGTGGTCGGCACCATCTGGCAAGTGTTCGGACGCAACGACATAGGTCTGATGGGCTATTACCTCAACGCGATCGGCATCGACTACAATTACGTGCAGGATCCGTTCGACGCCTGGGTGACGATCATCATCATGGACGTCTGGCACTGGACCAGCCTTGTCGTTCTGCTCTGCTATGCAGGACTGGTCTCGATCCCGGATGCCTTCTACCAGGCGGCCAAGATCGACGGCGCCTCGCGCTGGGCGGTGTTTCGCTACATCCAACTGCCGAAAATGCAGCGCGTGCTTTTGATCGCCGTGCTGCTGCGCTTCATGGACTCGTTCATGATCTACACCGAGCCCTTCGTCGTCACCGGCGGCGGTCCGGGCAACTCGACGACGTTCCTGTCGATCGACCTCGTCAAGACTGCACTCGGCCAGTTCGACCTCGGTCCGGCGGCGGCGATGTCGCTGGTCTACTTCCTCATCATCCTGTTGTTGTCATGGGTGTTCTACACCGTGATGACCAATTACGACGCGGAGCGCTGACATGGCTGGCGCCAACGAACGCACCGAGCGCAATGCAATGAACGGGACCGCCGCCACCGAAGGGCTCGCCAGTTCGCTGTCACAGAGCGAACTCGACAGGCGGATGCGCCGGCGCGGCGAGGAGTCGCGCTGGTGGTGGATCGTGCCGACGCTCTACATCATCGTCCTTCTGCTGCCGATCTACTGGCTCATCAACATGAGCTTCAAGACCAATGCCGAGATCGTCAACTCGCTGACGCTTTATCCGCACGCGCCGACGATCGCCAACTACGTCACCATCTTCACGCAGAAGGCCTGGTATTCCGGCTACATCAACTCGATCACCTATGTCGTCATGAACATGGTGATTTCGGTATCGGTGGCTCTGCCGGCGGCTTACGCTTTCTCGCGCTATCGTTTCCTTGGCGACAAGCATCTGTTCTTCTGGCTGCTGACCAACCGCATGGCGCCGCCGGCCGTGTTCGCGCTGCCGTTCTTCCAGCTCTATTCGGCCTTCGGCCTCATCGACACGCACATAGCGGTGGCGCTGGCGCACTGCCTGTTCAACGTGCCGCTGGCGGTGTGGATCCTGGAAGGCTTCATGTCGGGCGTGCCGAAAGAAATCGACGAGACCGCCTATATCGACGGTTATTCGTTCCCGCGCTTCTTCCTCAAGATCTTCATGCCGCTGATCGCCAGCGGCATCGGCGTCGCCTGCTTCTTCTGCTTCATGTTTTCATGGGTCGAGCTGCTGATCGCCCGCACGCTGACCACGACCGACGCCAAACCGATCGCTGCGACCATGACGCGTACGGTGTCGGCCTCGGGCATGGACTGGGGGCTGCTGGCAGCCGCCGGCGTTTTGACGCTGATCCCCGGCGCGCTCGTGATCTGGTTCGTGCGCAACTATATCGCCAAGGGTTTTGCGCTGGGGAGGGTGTGACATGAACCTCGACTTTTCCTGGATGGCGTGGACCTGGCCGACGGCCGCGTTCTTCACCGTCATCGCGCTGCTTCTGCTTGGCATGGGCGTTTGGGAATACGCTTCGCCGGGTGGCAATCCGCGCGTCGGCGTGCTGCGCTTCGAGACGACGCGCGGCGACCGTCTGTTTCTATCGCTGCTTGGCAGCGCCTTTATCCATCTCGCTTGGCTGGGTCTTGTCGGACCGAGCCTCTGGTGGGCTCTCGCTCTCTCCGTGGTCTACGCCATCGGCGTGTTCCGCTACGTATAGAGGGGGAAACTGTTGGAGCGGCCGCGTGCCGGCGGTCGCTCCAGATCGCACTTGAAACCTAAAACAGTGGAGGAAACACATGCGACGGCAATTTTTAACATCAACAACGGCCCTTGTCCTGTTGCTCGGCGTAGGCAATGCCTATGCCGGCATGGATGAAGCAAAAGCCTTTCTGGACAAGGAGATAGGCGGCGTGTCGACGCTTTCCCGCGCCGACCAGGAAAAGCAGATGCAGTGGTTCATCGACGCCGCCAAGCCCTTCGCCGGCATGGACATCAAAGTCGTGTCGGAAACCTTGACCACCCATCAGTACGAGTCTCAGGTGCTGGCGCCGGCCTTTACAGCCATCACCGGCATCAAGGTCACGCATGACGTCATCCAGGAAGGCGACGTCGTCGAGAAGATCCAGACCCAGATGCAAACCGGCCAGAACATCTATGACGGCTGGGTCAACGATTCGGATCTGATCGGCACGCACTGGCGCTACCAGCAGGTGCGCAACCTGACCGACTGGATGGCGGGCGAAGGCAAGGATGTCACCGATCCGATGCTCGATGTCGACGACTTCATCGGCACCAAGTTCACCACTGCGCCGGACAAGAAGCTCTACCAGCTTCCCGACCAGCAGTTCGCCAACCTCTACTGGTTCCGCTACGACTGGTTCAACGACGAGAAGAACAAGGCCGACTTCAAGGCCAAGTATGGCTACGAACTCGGCGTGCCGGTCAACTGGTCGGCCTATGAGGACATCGCCGCGTTCTTCACCGGCCGCGACGTCAACGGCAAGAAGGTCTATGGCCACATGGACTACGGCAAGAAGGATCCGTCGCTCGGCTGGCGGTTCACCGACGCCTGGCTGTCGATGGCCGGCAACGGCGACAAGGGCCTGCCGAACGGCGTGCCGGTCGACGAATGGGGTATCAAGGTCGATGCGAATTCGCGACCTGTAGGCTCGTGCATGGCACGAGGCGGCGACACCAATGGACCAGCATCGGTCTATGCCATCCAGAAGTATCTGGATTGGCTGAAGGCCTATGCGCCGCCGGAAGCCCAGGGCATGACCTTCTCCGAATCCGGCCCCGTGCCGTCGCAAGGCAATGTTGCCCAACAGATCTTCTGGTATACCGCCTTCACCGCCGACATGGTCAAGCCGGGCCTCCCGGTCATGAATGACGACGGTACGCCGAAATGGCGCATGGCGCCGTCTCCGCACGGCTCCTACTGGAAAGACGGCATGAAGCTCGGCTATCAGGATGTCGGTTCCTGGACGCTGATGAAGTCGACACCGACCGACCGCGCCAAGGCCGCCTGGCTTTATGCGCAGTTCGTCACCTCGAAGACCGTCGACGTGAAGAAGAGCCAGGTTGGTCTGACCTTCATTCGCGACTCCACCATCCATGACAAGAGCTTCACCGAACGTGCGCCGAAGCTCGGCGGCCTGATCGAGTTCTACCGCTCGCCGGCCCGCGTGCAGTGGACGCCGACCGGTACCAACGTGCCGGACTATCCGAAGCTGGCGCAGCTTTGGTGGCAGAACATCGGCGACGCGTCCTCTGGTGCCAAGACGCCGCAGGAAGCCATGGATTCGCTTTGTGCCGACCAGGAAAAGGTCCTGAGCCGTATCGAGAAATCCGGTGTCCAGGGTGACATTGGTCCGAAGATGGCCGAAGAGCACGACCTGGCCTATTGGAACGCCGATGCGGTCAAGGCCGGCAATCTCGCGCCTCAGCTGAAGCTCGAGAACGAGAAGGAAAAGCCGCAGACCATCAATTACGACGAACTGGTCAAGAGCTGGCAGAAGTGAGACTGTCCATGCGGGCGTTCGCGCCCGTGTGAAATTGAGGGAGGCGGCGCGTTGCCGTCTCCCTTCTTTGTATCGAGGCGGAGGATGCGGAATGAGTGGTTTTGTGCTGGCCATCGACCAGGGAACGACATCGACCCGGGCGATCCTGTTCGATGGCCAGATGAAGGTCGTGGGTAGCGGGCAGAAGGAATTCACCCAGCGCTATCCGGCCTCCGGCTGGGTCGAACATGATCCGGAAGAGATCTGGGCAAGCGTCGTGACCACCGTGAAGGCTGCACTGAAAAAGGCCGGCCGTACGGCTGCTGATGTCGTGGCCATCGGCATCACCAACCAGCGCGAGACCGTCGTTGTCTGGGACAGGGCGACGGGCAAACCGGTCCACAACGCCATCGTATGGCAGGATCGGCGCACCGCACCGCTCTGCCAGAAGCTCAAGAAGCAGGGGCTCGAGAAGAAATTCACCCGCAAGACAGGACTGCTGCTCGACCCCTATTTCTCGGGCACCAAGATCGCCTGGATGCTGGACAAGGTGAAAGGGGCAAGGCGGCGCGCCGAGAGAGGCGAATTGCTGGCGGGTACCATCGACAGTTTTTTGATCTGGCGGCTGACCGGCGGCAAGGTTCATGCCACCGACGCCACCAACGCCTCACGCACGCTTGTCTACAATATCGAGAAGAATGCCTGGGACGACGAACTGCTTTCCATCCTGCGCATCCCGGCCGCAATGCTGCCGGAGGTAAAGGATTGCGCCGATGATTATGGAATCACAGAGAAAAACCTGTTTGGCGCCGAGATAAGGATACTCGGCGTTGCCGGCGACCAGCATGCCGCGACCATCGGGCAGGCCTGTTTCGAGCCGGGTATGATGAAATCCACCTACGGCACCGGCTGTTTTGCGCTGCTCAACACCGGCAGCGATCTGGTGCGTTCGAAGAACCGCCTGTTGACCACCATCGCCTACCGGTTGAACGGCAAGACCACCTATGCGCTGGAAGGCTCGATCTTCATTGCGGGTGCCGCGGTGCAATGGCTGCGGGACGGCATCGAGGTGATCGGCAAGGCCGAGCAGAGCGGCAAGCTGGCTGCCGAGGCCGATCCGACGCAGAACGTCTACCTTGTGCCGGCTTTTGTCGGACTTGGCGCGCCGCACTGGGATGCCGGGGCGCGGGGTGCTATCTTCGGGTTGACCCGAAATTCCGGTCCTGCCGAGTTTGCCCGGGCGGCTTTGGAATCAGTCGCTTACCAGACCCGCGACCTGCTCGACGCCATGCACAAGGATTGGAAGGGCGCCAAGGCAAAGACCGTGCTCAGGGTCGATGGCGGCATGGTGGCTTCGGACTGGACCATGCAACGCCTCGCCGACATCCTCGACGCGCCGGTCGATCGGCCGACAATCCTGGAGACGACCGCGCTGGGGGCGGCCTGGCTCGCCGGCTCGAAGGCGGGCGTGTGGCCCGCCGCGCAGGAGTTCGCTAAAAGCTGGGCGCTCGAGCGGCGGTTCAAGCCTGATATGGACGCGTCCAATCGTACTGCGAAACTAGCAGGCTGGCGTGATGCAGTGCGCAGGACACTGAGCGCATAAGGAAAGGCCCGCGCCGTTTCCAACGCGGGCCTTCGGCTCACACACTTTTAGGCCACTCATACTCACTCAGTAAGGCGAACGGCACTCCCGACGAGGACCATTGTTCGGCTGGAAGGTGTTATCCGAAGCGCGGTAGCTCCGATAATGATCGTAGCACCACTGCACATGGGCATTGCCTTCATAGACGCGGTTGTTCTCATTGACGATCGCGCCGGTGATCAGGGCGCCAGTCGCGAAGGCAGCGAGCGGGAACCAGTAATCCCCATGACGGCGATAGCCGCGGCGATATTCCCGATAGCCGCGATGACCATTCCAATACATGTCACCGTTGCGGCTGAAGCTGCGATTGCGCGAGAAATTGCGGTCGAAGGAGCGGTTTCTCCGCCATTCCCGGTATTGCACTGTCTGCATGTCCGACGTTGTCGCCTGGGACAATGGCACGTAGGCCGGCTGGGCGTTGACCGGCACCACCTCCGCCGCGACGAATGTGGCCGAGAGCGTGGCGGCTAGCAGACCCGTTGTCACTCTATTCATTGGTCTTCTCCTCGAAGGTTTGGCGAACGTCCCTTTGGCGGAAAACGATGGTGCTTCGGATTTGTTCCGCCGTGTTGGCAGCCGTTGCCGGACCGAAACCGAAACCGCGGGCTGCTCACCTGGACCCGGGGAACAAAAGCAAGGGGCAGCGATTTAGGGCAAAGAGCGGGTTTGAAACCCATCTTTTCCGGTTGACCGGTCGCGGCACTCTCCCTATGTTCCGCGCAATTTCGGGGGCGGCCTTTTCGAGCCCGCGGGAGCGCGTAGCTCAGCCGGTAGAGCAACTGACTTTTAATCAGTAGGTCATGGGTTCGAATCCCATCGCGCTCACCAAATCAGGTCTCAGTATCCGTAAATCTGTGTCCGCTCGGTGTTCGCAAAATTGAGGCGGGCAGGCCCAAGGCTTTCCGCGATCACACCATAGGCTAACGCGATCACACAGTTCACAATAGAACTACAAGCGGTCGATTCCTTCAGGGATGTAGCCACTCCAAAAGCCCGTCGCAGGTCGCTCCTGTGGCGGGTTTTTCATTAACCAGGGACTGAGGGGCCACGGCGTACGGCATTGTGACCGTCAGCGCCCCGTGCAGCCTTGCACTAGTCGCTGGGGGACAAGCAATTGGCTGTCGCGCATTTGAACCCCGTCCATGTATTTTAGCATCTGCTTGAATTTCTTCTGAAGCAGGATCATGATGCAACAGGTTTGAAGGGGGTAAAGCGTCATGGAATTCGCAAGCTGCTATGACCAAAGCGCGAGCATCTTTGCGGCAACGATGTTCTTGAACATCACGGCGTTTTTCATAATTCTGGCCGCGTTTGCCGTTGCACGGCTGGTTGTAATATCCGGCGAAGGTTCCGTGAACCGGCTTCAGATCGCGTAAAGCCCCCGGAGGCATATGGCCGGAAAGAAGGTGATCGCGGTCAAGGACTGGACTTGCGCTATAAGCGACGAGCTTGGCCGTGTGGTCCTGACGATCAACCGACTTAGGGTGACGGGGTTTCGTTATGATGACGACGCCCCGACGAGCAGTGACCCCTTAGACGCTCCGTGACAGGTGCACGTCCAAGACGGCGGCTTTCTTGGCGATCAGTCCTTCCAGATCCGCATCGGATCGCTTGGTGCCGGTCCGTTCGCGCAGCAGGGAGATCACCGCGCTCATCGAAAGTTGGGCGGTACGACCGCTCAGGATGGCGTCCACCGCGCCGGCAACATCCGGGGTTTCCGTCGGTGCTCGCATGATCGGTTCCTTTCTGTTCAAGTCGGCCTCGGCGCCGCCGGCTGGTCCCCGCACGCCCCGATCGAAGATGACGGCCAGGCCGTTCTTTACGGCGAGTGCGGCGACCATGTCGTCAAGGTCGTGATCGGAAAGTGCTGGCTCCGAAGGATCGGGTTTCAGGGTTCTGCGGATCACCCGGGCAGCCTGGTCCGTCGACACAAAGCCAAAGTGCCGTTTTCTGGCCTCGACATATTGTTCGACGATCATGCTCAGACGCCGGGCTGCGATATCCCTGGGTTGCTGCATCTGGACCTCCTTCGGCTGCCGTAAAGCGCAAGCCGGCATTACCGACAGGAAATAGAGCGGCCGGTCGAATCAAACAGGGGACGGCTCATTCGACGCATCTTCCAATGATTCAGGAACGATCCCGGCGCTGATGCATTTTGGCTCTATGACCAGCTCATTGAGGGACGCCGGGACATGAAGATTGCCCATGTCGCACCGCTTTACGAGTCGGTGCCGCCAAGACTCTACGGGGGCACCGAACGCATCATCTCGTATCTTACCGAGGCGCTCGTCGACCTCGGCCACGACGTGACATTGTTCGCCAGCGGCGACACGAAGACTTCCGCCAAACTGGTGCCATGCCGCGAAAGGGCGCTTCGTCTCGATCCCCGTCCGCTGAAATCCGAGATCGCGGCGCATCTGTCGATGCTCGACGAAGTGAGGAAACGGGCCGACGACTTCGACGTCGTCCATTTCCATCTCAGCCATTTCCTGCATTTTCCTTTTTTCCGCGATATTCCACAGCGCACCGTGACGACGCCGCATGGCAGGCTGGATTACGCGGACCTCGCGCAGGCCTATGACCGGTTTCCGCGGTTTCCCATGATTTCCATATCCCGCAGCCAGCGGGCGCGGTTCGCGTCCGCGAATTGGCTGGCGACAATCCATCATGGGCTGCCGCTTGGGCTTTATGAGCCCGATTTCGAGGCAGGCACGGATGGCGCCTATCTGGCGTTCCTCGGCAGGATGTCGCGCGACAAGCGGCCGGACCGGGCGATCGAGATCGCTCGCCGCACCGGCCTGAAACTGAAGCTCGCCGCCAAGGTCGGCGATGGCGACCGCGCCTATTTCGAGGAAGTCGTGCAGCCCCTGATCGATGGCGACCGGGTCGAGTTTGTCGGCGAGATCGGCGAGGACCAGAAGAGCAGGTTTCTGGGCAATGCGGCCGCTTTGCTGTTTCCCATCGATTGGCCCGAACCCTTCGGGCTTGCGGTGATCGAGGCCATGGCCTGCGGAACCCCAGTCATGGCCTGGAGTTGCGGGGCCATGCCCGAGATCATCGATTATGGGGTCACCGGCTTTGTCGTCGAAACCATCGAAGATGCCGTCGCCTCGATGCCCGATCTCCTGCAACTCGACAGGCGAAGAATAAGAACGGTCTTCGAAAGGCGGTTTTCCGCCGACAGAATGGCCAGGGATTATGTCGCGGCGTATTCGCGGCTGACCAATGGCGTCGAGGAGAGCAGAGCCTCGTAGACCGTCACCCCGTTCGGAAACCAGCACGGGACAATCTTCTTGACCATTACCCAACTCGACGAGCGAAAGCTCGATCCTGCAATAGCACTGGCTTCGCTGGACGAAACCGCCCCCAGGGAGCCGCATCGGCTTTATGCTCTCAAGCATGGCGATTGCTTTGCCGTCGCCGATGCCTATGGCGACATACGTGGCGCCGGCGACGGCTTCTTCCGCGACGACACGCGTGTGCTTTCAGAATTTCGCCTGACAGTTGGCGGGCGGTCGCTGTCGTTGCTTGGCGCATCGCTCAGCCAGGACAACGTCCTGTTCACCACCAACCTGACCAATCTGCCGATCGAGAGCACCGCAAGCCGCCAGATTCCGCAGGGCGCGATCCATATCGAGCGCGCCAGGCTTCTGTGGGAGGAAAGGCTGTATGAACGCATCACGCTCTCCAACTACAGTCGGGAGCATTCGACGGTCCTGGTGTCGCTGCGCTTTGGTGCCGATTTTCGGGACATGTTCGAAGTCCGGGGCTCGACCCGGTCCAAACGCGGCACCGCCCACACGGCCGAGATCGACGGGAACTCGGTCGTGCTCCGCTACGAAGGCCTGGACAAGGTGGTACGAACATCCGCGATATCGTTTTCGCAGACGCCCGATCAATTGACCTCCGAGCGGGCGGATTTCTTCATCGCGATTACCAAGCGAAGCAGCCAGACGCTTTACGTGGAAGTGGGCGGCGAGACGTCAGACCGCCCCGAAAGCCGGCGGTTCCGGGCTGCCGCCGCCCGCGCCCGTTTCGGCATGCGCGCCAAGCGCCGGCACGGGGCGACACTCCACAGTTCGGGCCGCGTCTTCAATGATTGGATGGAGCGGGCCCGCGCCGATGTGGCGTTGCTCACGACGGAATTGGCGACCGGCCCTTACCCATACGCCGGGATTCCATGGTTCTCCACCGCCTTCGGCCGGGACGGCGTGATCTCAGCTCTGCAGATGCTTTGGCTCAATCCCGGCCTGGCTCGTGGTGTGCTTGCCTTTCTCGCCCAGCACCAGGCGACCGAGACCTCCCCCTTCAGCGATTCCGAGCCCGGCAAGATCATGCACGAGACCCGCAAGGGCGAGATGGCGGCGCTGAGTGAGTTGCCGTTCGGCCGCTATTATGGCGGCGTCGACACGACGCCGCTCTACATCCATCTCGCCTGCGCCTATGCGGACCGCACGGGAGACACGGCTTTCATCGATGGCCTGTGGCCATCGCTGTGCGCCGCCGCCGAGTGGATCGAGACAGCCAGTCGTTCGACAGGGTTCCTTACCTACCAGCGCGCCGCCGAGTCCGGCCTTGCCAACCAGGGATGGAAGGACAGTTTCGATTCCGTCTTCCATGCCGATGGCCGCATTCCGAAAGGACCGATCGCTCTGGTCGAGGTGCAGGGCTACGTCTTTGCAGCGTTCCAGGGATTGGCAAAGCTTGCACGGCTGCGCGGCGAAGAGGAGCGGGCCGAAAATTGGGAAATGCGCGCCGATGTCATTCGCCAACAAGTCGAACGCCATTTCTGGATCGAGGACCTCAGCTACTATGCGCTGGCGATCGATGGCGATGGCCAACCCTGCAAGGTACGCACGTCCAACGCCGGTCACCTGCTGTATGTCGGCCTTCCCGATCCGGATCGCGCACGCATGGTCGCCGACCAGCTGCTGTCGGCTTCATTCCATTCCGGCTGGGGGCTGAGGACGCTGGCTGACGACGCGATCTTCTTCAATCCGATGTCGTATCACAACGGGTCCATCTGGCCGCACGACACCGCGATCTGCGCCGCCGGACTGGCGCGCTACGGCATCCGCGACAGCGTGGTGCGGTTGATGAGCGGGACTTTCGAATCCGCGGTTCATTTCAACATGCGGCTGCCCGAACTGTTCTGTGGGTTCACGCGCGCGGCCGGCGAAGCGCCGATTGCCTATCCAGTGGCTTGCCTGCCGCAGGCCTGGTCCGCAGGTTCCGCCTTCATGCTCATGCAGGCCTGCCTCGGCCTTCAGATCGATGGTGGGACGAACGAAATTCACGTGACCCAGCCGCGCTTGCCGATCGGTATCGACAATCTCGTCATTCGTCATCTCTCGGTAGGACATGTGGCTGTGGATCTGACGTTTCAACGCGTGGGAGATCGTGTCGGCGCCTTCCTTGCGGATGCGCATGAGGGACTGGTGCCTCTGGTGGTCAGGAGTTGAAAAATCGGAACCATCATGTGTGCGGAACGTTGGATCACCACGCCAAGGATGCCGGAGTTCCTGTCGGTGGATCTGCCGCATCCCATTGAAAGGTAATCAATTCGAAATGCCCGACAACAGTTCGTACCTGGTCGTCCCTTCGGCCGCACCGTGGCTATTCATTCTCGCAATTGTCGGTATCTTATGCATCGCGCTTGCGGTGGTGGTGTCACGGGCGCATCGGGCCAGAAACACGAAGCGCGCCAGTCTCGAACCAGGACCCGTTCGCGGTCCATTGCCGGAATTCGAAAAGAACGGGCAATCCGCGACCGCCGCGCTCGTCCAATGGTCGCCGGAAACTCTGCGTCACATTTTGGCGAAGGAACTTCCCGATGCGCAGGTGATCGTGGTTTCAAATCGCGAACCCTACATTCATAACCGCAAGGGGGACGATATCCAGCTGGTCGTGCCTGCCAGCGGGCTCGTTTCAGCGCTGGAGCCGATTACGCGCGCCTGCGCCGGCACATGGATCGCCTATGGCGGCGGTTCGGCCGATGCGCTTGTCGTCGATGAAAATGACCGCGTCGAGGTGCCGCCTGAAAACCCTTCCTACACGTTGCGCCGTGTCTGGCTGAGCGAGGAAGAACAGCAGGGCTATTATCTCGGCTTTGCCAATGAAGGGCTCTGGCCGCTCTGCCACATAGCCTTCACCCGGCCGATATTCCGCGCCTCCGACTGGGAGGCCTATGAGACGGTCAACCGCAAATTCGCCGACACCGTCGTGGCGGAGGCCCGCAACGAGCGGCCCATCGTGCTGGTCCAGGACTATCACTTCGCGCTGTTGCCGCGGATGATTCGGGAGCGCCTGCCGGAAGCGATCATCATCACCTTCTGGCACATTCCGTGGCCGAATTCCGAGGTGTTCAGCATCTGTCCATGGCGCGAGAAGATTCTCGAAGGACTGCTGGGCAGTTCAATCGTCGGCTTTCACACCCAGTTCCATTGCAACAACTTCATCGACAGCGTCGACCGCTTCCTGGAGAGCAGGATCGAGCGTGAGGATTCCGCCATCTCCTATGGCGGCCAGATCAGCCTGGTTCACGCCTATCCGATTTCAATCGAATGGGAGCCGCCGCATCTGAGCAAACTGCCTGCCGTTGCAGAATGTCGCCAGCTCATTCGCGAGAAATTCGGCCTGGCCGAGAACGTCAGGCTGTGCGTCGGCGTCGAACGCCTCGACTACACCAAGGGCATCCTCGATCGTCTCAACGCACTCGATGAGCTGCTGACACTGCATCCGGAATGGATCGGCAAGGTCGCGTTCCTGCAGATCGCCGCGCCCAGCCGCGGCACCTTGCCTGCCTATCAACAATTGTATGAGGAATGTCTGCGCCATGCCGAGGATATCAACGAGCGCCATGGTCGTGAAAACTATACCCCTGTGGTGCTGGTGACCGAACATCACTCGCAAACGGAGGTGTACGAGATTTACCGGGCCGCCGACGTCTGCATGGTCACCAGCCTTCACGACGGCATGAACCTGGTTGCAAAGGAGTTTGTCGCGGCCCGCGAGGATGAACAGGGCGTGCTGATGCTCAGCATGTTCGCCGGCGCGTCGAAGGAATTGCTGGAGGCGCTGATCGTCAATCCCTACGACGCGGCGATGATGGGCGACGCCCTGCTGCAGGCCTTGACCATGTCACCGGAAGAGCAACGTCAGCGCATGCGACGCATGCGCGAGGTCGTGCGCGAAAACAATGTCTATCGATGGGCGGGCAGCATGCTGTTCGATGCGGCGCGCCTGCGCAAGCGGGATGCGGTCGATCGTGCCGTCAGCGCCGCCCCACGTTCTCCTGGTCCCAGTTCTCCCGGCAATGTGATATCGCTGCTCGACCGCAAGCGCGTGGCGGCCCTGTGATGTCGACATTGTCAAACTTGACCGTACCCAAAGTCCCGCAGGGTGCGTGGGCCTTGTTCCTCGATATCGACGGCACGCTTCTCGAACATGCCGCGCATCCCGATGCGGTGGTTGTCGGCGATGAGTTGCGGACGCTGTTGGTGGGGCTCGAATTGCAATTGGACGGAGCTCTGGCGTTCATCACGGGGCGGTCGATCGCTGCTGTCGATCATCTTTTCCAGCCCCTCAGATTGCGCGCCGCCGGGCTTTACGGTCTTGAGCACAGGCTCGCGCGTGATGGGCCGGTCGAGGCGGCGGGAGAGCCCGCCGACATCGCCGCACTTGCCGAGGAGATCGAAGCGGAGCTGGATAGTGCGGACGTCTATATCGAGCGCAAGGGTCCGATCCTGGCAATCCACACACGAGCGGCACCGCACTTGTTGCAGCGCGCGACGCAACTGATCGAGCAGGCGCTGGACAGGTTGCCCGTGGGGTATCGGGTGCTGGCCGGCAATGCCGGCGTCGAATTGATGCCGTTGGAGGCGGCGAAGGGAGCGGCAATCAGGCGCTTTTTGGATCTGCCAGCTTTCGAGGGGAGGCGGCCAGTGTTTCTGGGCGACGACACATCCGACGAGAATGGTTTCGAGGCCGTCAATGAGATGGACGGCATTTCGATCCGGATAAAACCGCGCGGACCGACAGCGGCGCGCCATGCGCTGGCCGACGTCGGCGAGGCTTTGGCTTGGCTGGGTGCGGTGAGCCAGAGCAACTTGGATGGATCGACCGGTCTGATCCATCCCTTGAACCGAAGGAGTCGGCGATGACCCAATTCACCAGTCTCATCCAGGAGATGATGCCTGCTTGGCTACGCCGGCGCTCGGTCCCGAATGCGCACGAGAGCGAGCCGAGTTTGGATCCGTCGCGCCCGCGGGACGCGGACGAGGTCTGGCGCCAGTTTGTCCAAAAGGATCTCTTTGGCGCCGACACACAGGATCACGCCGAGGCGGAGGATAAAAAGACCGACCGCCACTGAGGGCGGGTTAGCCGTCCCCGAAAACCAGCGAAACATTGCCGCCGGCGTGGCGTTCAAGGCGGCCGGCGAGGTCGAGTTCAAGCAGCACCATGAAAACCTGGGCGGGGTGCAGGCCGGTGTGACGGATGATCTCGTCGACCGGCACCGGCGTCGGCCCCAGCGCTTCGATCACCTTGGCCCGGTCGCTCTCGCCTGGTGGCGCCGTGGCCGAAAAGTCGGGCGGGTCTTCAAACGGCGGCGGATCAGGTGTTCGCATGCCGGTCAGCGGAAGGATCGCCCTGGAGATGTCCGAAGCCTCGGTGACCAGCGTCGCTCCATCCTTGAGCAGGCCGTTGGTACCGGCGGCGCGTGGATCGAGCGGGGAGCCAGGCACGGCAAAGACCAGTCGGCCCATGTCGCCGGCAAGCCTGGCGCTGATCAGCGAGCCGGAGCGCTGCGCAGCCTCGACCACGACCAATCCAAGGGCGGCACCGGCGACAAGGCGGTTGCGGCGCGGGAAATCCTGGGCGCGTGGCTGCCAGCCGAACGGCATTTCCGAGATGATGGCGCCACGCTCGGTAATGTCATCGCACAGGCCGGTATTTTCGGGCGGGTAGGGCAGGTCGAGGCCACCGGCGAGCACTCCGACCGTGCCGGTCAAGAGACTGCCCTGATGCGCCGCCGTGTCGATGCCGCGCGCCAGGCCGGAGATGATGCCATAGCCGTCTCCTGCGAGATCGGCTGCCAGCATGCGCGCCATCTTGATGCCGGCAAGCGATGCGTTGCGGGCGCCGACGATCGCGATCCCCGGCAACCGGAACACCGCGTCGTTACCCTTGACCGCCAGCAGCGGCGGCGGATTGTCCATGCTGCGCAGCAGCGGCGGATAGTCTGCCTCGCCGATGCCGACAAAGCGTGCACCGATCCGCCGCGCGGCCTCCATCTCGGCCTCGGCTTCGGCCAGTGAAGGGATGCGCACGATCCGGTTGGCGCCACCGGAAATCATCAGTTCCGGCAGCATTTCCAACGCGACCTCGGCCGAACCGAAACGGTTGATCAGGTCGCGAAAGGAGGCCGGGCCGACATTCTGGGTGCGGATCAGCCGCAACCAGCTCAGCCGCTGGCGATCGGTGAGACGCGGCCCGGCGGCCGGTTCGCTCACCCCTTGGCTCCGATCTTGCCTTCGGTGCCGGCCATCAGCCGCGAAATATTGGCCCTATGCTTGATGAAAACGATGATGCTCATCACCACGAACAGCGCTGCAACCTGGGGTGTGCTCATGACGTAGAGGGCGATCGGGACGACGACGGCTGCAGCAAGCGCTGCAAGCGAGGAGAAGCGAAACAGAAAAGCCATCACCAGCCAGACAACGGCAAAGATCAGCGCCACCTGCCAGGCGAGGCCGATCAGCACGCCGAGATAGGTCGCGACGCCCTTGCCTCCTTTGAACCCCAGCCATGCCGGAAACAGGTGCCCCAGAAAAGCGCCAAGGCCGGCCCAGACCGCTGTTTCAGGCGCGAAATGGCCTGCTATCAGCACGGCGGCCGTGCCCTTCAGCGCGTCAAGCAGCAAGGTCGCGGCGGCAAGCCCCTTGTTGCCGGTGCGCAGCACATTGGTGGCGCCGATATTGCCGGAGCCGATCTTGCGCACGTCACCGAGGCCGGCCGCGCGGGTAAGCAGCAGGCCGAACGGAATTGAGCCCAGCAGATAACCGAACACCAACGCCAGGATCAGGCCATACGTCATTGTTTCCCCCGCATTTCCCCCGGCCATGCTCGATGTCGCATGGCTATTGCCGGCTCAGGCGGAAAACACTGTGCGGCCCGCCACCAGCGTTTGCAAGACCTTGCCCTGCAGGCGTGCGCCTTCGAAACAGGTGTTTTTCGAGCGCGAGCGGATGCCGCTTTCACTGACGATCCAGGGCTCGTCGAGATCGACAAGCGCGAGATCGGCTAACGCGCCTGGCTTCAGCGTGCCGCCGGGCAATCCGAACAGCCGCGCCGGCGCGGTGGACAAGGTCTCGATCAGCCGGAGCAAAGGCACATCGCCATTGTGGTAGAGGCGCAAGGCAGCGCCCAGCAGGGTTTCGAGTCCGATGGCACCGGCTGCCGCGTCGGCGAAAGGCAGGCGCTTGGTGTCGACATCCTGCGGATCATGCGAGGAGACGATGACATCGACCGTACCGTCCCTGACCGCCTCGATGACAGCCAGCCGGTCTTCCTCGGCGCGCAGCGGCGGCGTCAGGCGAAAGAAGGTGCGGTACTCGCCGACGTCGTTTTCGTTGAGCGACAGATTGTGGATCGACACGCCCGATGTCACTGCCGCTCCGTCGGCCTTCGCCCGTGCCATGGCGCTTGCCGCCATTGCCGTCGAGATCTTCGCGGCATGGTACGAACCCCGCGTCAGCCGCGCCAGCGCAAGGTCACGCTCGAGCGGGATGGATTCGGCTTCACGCGGAATGCCGGAAAGGCCGAGCCAACTGGCATACAGGCCTTCATTCATGACGCCCGATGACCCAAGGTCGGCATCCTGCGTTTCATGGACGATGGTGGCGCCGAAATCGCGCGCGTAGGTCAGCGCGCGGCGCATCACCAGCGCGCTCGATATGGTGTGCCGGCCATCGGTGAAGGCGACCGCGCCGGCCTCGCGCAGCAGGCCGAACTCCGTCATCTCGCGCCCGTGGAGGCCCTTGGTGATGGCTGCGGCCGGAAAGATGTTGACGACGGCCGTATCCTTGGCGGTGCGCAACACGAATTCGACCAGCGCCACATTGTCGATCACCGGGTCGGTGTCGGGCATCATGACGATCGACGTCACTCCGCCGGCGGCCGCGGCGACACTCGCCGAAGCGATGGTTTCGCGATGCTCGCCGCCCGGCTCGCCGATGAAGACCCGGCCATCGATCAAACCTGGCATGATCGCCTTGCCGGCGCAGTCGATTGCCGTGGCGCCTTCGGGGACGCCCTGGTTCAGCGCCGCCTTGCCCGCGGCAACGATTTTCTTGCCATCGACTATGACGGAGCCGACTTCGTCGATGCCGCGCGAAGGGTCGACGATGCGGGCGCGTTCAAAGACAGTCGTGCTCATGCGCCGCGACCCTCTTGATTGCGGCTCTCTTGATTGCGACGGGGATCAAGCAGCGCTTCCATCACCGCCATGCGCACGGCGACACCCATTTCCACCTGTTCCTGGATGACGCTTTGCGGGCCGTCGGCGATTTCGGAGGCGATCTCGACACCTCGGTTCATCGGGCCGGGATGCATGACCAGCGCGTCATCCTTGGCCGCCTTCAGCTTCTCGGCATCAAGGCCGAAATAGCGGAAATATTCGCGCACCGACGGCACGAAGGCGCCTTCCATGCGCTCGCGCTGCAAGCGCAGCATCATCACCACATCCGCGTCCTTCAGGCCTTCCGCCATCGAGCGGCAGACGATCACGCCCATCCTGTCAATGCCCGAGGGCAGCAGCGTCGAGGGTGCCACCACCCGCACCTGTGCGCCAAGGGCGTTGAGCAGCATGATGTTGGAGCGCGCCACGCGCGAATGCAGGATGTCGCCGCAGATCGCCACGATCAGCTTCGACAACGGACCCTTGGCGCGGCGGATGGTGAGCGCGTCGAGCAGCGCCTGTGTAGGGTGTTCATGGGCGCCGTCGCCGGCATTGACAACCGAACAGCCGACCTTCTGGGCCAGAAGGGCCGCGGCGCCCGCCGACTGGTGGCGGATGATCAATATGTCGGGCCGCATGGCGTTCAGCGTCATCGCGGTGTCGATGAGCGTCTCGCCCTTCTTCACCGAGGAACTCGCCACCGACATGTTCATGACATCGGCGCCAAGCCGCTTTCCAGCCAGTTCGAACGAGGACTGCGTGCGGGTCGAGGCTTCGTAGAAGAGGTTGATCTGGGTGCGGCCGCGCAGCGTCGAGGTTTTTTTCTCGGACTGCCGCGAGATCGCGACCGCTCGATCCGCCCTGTCGAGCAACAGCTCGATGTCGGCGGGCGAAAGATCGCTGATGCCCAGAAGATGGCGGTGAGGATAGAGTGGCAGGGACGAAGCGTCGGTCATCTCAAGGGGCTGCTATAGGGTGCGGATTTCGCGCCCGCAAGCACCCGCTTTGCATTGACGCCGTTCTCCCCGGTATTTTCGTCGCGCGCGCAGCAACGCTTGGCTATATCTAGCCGATGGCCTCGGATTCGAGGCTTTCCGACGATAAGGCCTTTCTAGAAGGATTGGGCGTGACCGACGACGTAACGAACCAGCCGCCGCCGCTGACGGGCGGCAACGCCTGGCGAGGCGATCCGTTGCTGATCCAGCTTGCCGAGCGCTTTTCCGATCCGGTGCGCAAGGATCTCGACGGGCTTGGCCGTTTCGTGCTCACGCAAGAAGCGCAGGAACTGGCCCGCCTGGCCAATGTCGAGACGCCAAAACTCAGGACGCACGATCGCCAGGGACGGCGCATCGACCTGGTCGAGTTCCATCCGGCCTACCACGCCTTGATGCGCCGTTCGGTGGCCAACGGTCTGCACTCCTCGGTCTGGGAAAATGGCGACGCCGAGATTGGCCGCCGCCATCAGGTGCGGGCCGCCCGTTTCTACCTGACGGCGGAACTCGAGACCGGGCACCTGTGCCCCATCACCATGACCAGCGCCTCGCTGGCGGCATTGATGGCCAGCCCAAAACTGTTTCGCGAATGGGCGCCGCGCGTGACGACCCGCAAATACGACCAGAGCCAGAAGCCGCCGGTCGAGAAGACCGGACTGACGCTCGGCATGGGCATGACCGAGAAGCAGGGCGGCACGGATGTGCGGGCCAATGTGACCAGGGCGGAACGCGTCGGAAGCGGGTTCTACCGCCTGTCGGGACACAAATGGTTCATGTCGGCGCCGATGTCGGATGCCTTCCTGGTGCTGGCGCAGGCGCCGGAGGGGCTGTCGTGCTTCCTGGTGCCACGTGTGCTCGGTGACGGGTCGGGCAATGGCTTTCGCTTCCAGCGGCTGAAGGACAAGCTCGGCAACCGCTCCAACGCGTCTTCCGAAGTCGAGTTCGTCAACGCCATCGGCGAGATGGTCGGCGAGCCCGGCGCCGGCGTCAAGACGATCATGGACATGGTGACGTTGACCCGGCTCGACTGCGCGGTGGCGTCTTCGGCGATCATGCGGGCGGGGCTGGCCGAAGCGATCCATCATGCCCGCCATCGCCAGGTGTTCGGAACCAACCTGATCGAGCAACCGCTTATGCAGCGCGTGCTGGCCGACATGGCGCTCGATGTCGCCGCGGCGACCGCGCTGTCATTCCGGCTGGCGCGTTCCTTCGACGAGGCGGCGAGCGATCGCGGCGAGGCGGCCTTCGCCCGCGCCATGACGCCGGTCGTCAAATACTGGGTCTGCAAGATCGCGCCGCCGCTGCTTTACGAGGCGATGGAATGCCTTGGCGGCAATGGCTATGTCGAGGAAGCTCCACTCGCCCGCTATTACCGTGAAGCGCCTGTCAACGCGATCTGGGAAGGATCGGGCAATGTCATGGCGCTCGACGTGCTGCGCGTGCTTGGCCGCGCGCCCGGCCTTTTCGAAGAGGTGCTGGGCGGCATCGACCGCGACCTCGGCGCCGGCGGGCGCGGCACGATCGGTGTTCTGAAGGCGGCCATGCAGGTGGCTTCGACCGACGAGGGCTCGGCCCGGCTGCTTACGGAACAGCTTGCGCTGTCGGCGGCGGCCGCCGAGTTACGCCGACTGGGGGCAGGGCGGATCGCCGATGCTTTCGTCGAGACGCGGCTCGCGGGCCAGTGGCGCAATACCTACGGTATGCTCGATTCGCGTCACGATGCGCGCATGATCATCGATACGCTCTATCCGCCGGTGAATTGAAGGAGATGTCGTTCGCCGAGGGCGTTGCCGACCCCCACCGTCGTCGTTAACCTTAACAAATGGTTTCCGTTGCGGTGACGAACCGCAAAGCCCACTGTCATTCCTGTCGAAGCAGGAATCATGATGCGACACGTATTGACCTCCTTTCTGTCGGTGCACTGGGCGATCGTTTTCGCTCTGCTCGCGCTGATCTGTATCGATGGAAATCGAGGTGTGGCGGCGGCTCTTGGCGTACTCGGCGTGACCGTCGAGAGCGCCCGATTGATCAATCTGGAGAACATCGTCGTGGTCGCTCCGCTGGCGACCGCATTGCTGGTCGTGGCGGTGCTGTTCTTCTGGGCCTTTGTCGATACGCTGATCAACGACGCGTCCAGCCCGGGTGCCGACAGCGTCGTTCGCATCGCCTTTATTTCTGCTTCCGGCGTGATGTCGATGATCCTGATCGGCGGCGCTGCCCAAGGCATCAACGGTCTGTTCATGGTGGTGGCGGTGCAATTGGCCGCACTTCTGGCCTCTTATGTCGCGATGCTCGCCGAGCGGCGGTCGGCAGTCGGGTTGGATGAGGACGATTTCCACGCCACGGCGCACAGCATGGCGAAGGCTGCGGCGCATAATTCGCTGCTCTCCCTGATATCGGGCCGCCCGAAGGGCAAGGGAGGTCTCTGATGCGTTACATCTTCGGAATGTGGGCCGCCCCGATGGCAATTTTCTGGGGCTGGTTCTATCTATCGGCCAACGACATCAATTTCGGCTACGTCATGTTCAGCCGGCAGACGCACGACTTCTTCTTCCAACTCTACGGCCAGATTCTGGGCATCGACCCATCGATCATCCCCGGAATGGTAGCGAAGACTTGCGTCTTCGACGGGCTTCTGCTGACGGCCTTGTGGGCATTCCGCAGGCGTCGCGAGATTTTGGGCTGGGTCAGCCGGCGCTGGACGGGTCCGGTTCGGTTCGATCGGCTGCATCGAGCGACTGAAGCCGGTCCAAAACTCCCTGCAGAATAAAGGCGGCTGCCGCCGAATCGATCTTGCCGGCGCGTTTGGCGCGCGAGAAGTCCATTTCGATCAGCGTCCGTTCGGCCGCGACCGTCGATAGCCGCTCATCCCAGAACACGAAGGGCAGGTCGCTCAGTTGCGCCATGTTGCGCACGAAGGCGCGCGATTTCTGGGCGCGTGGGCCTTCGGATCCGTCCATGTTGATCGGCAGTCCGATCGCCACCGCGCCGACATTCTCCTTCTCCAGCAACGTCAGAAGGACGGCCGCGTCGAGCGAGAATTTCTTTCTGAGGATGACCGGGCGGGGATGAGCGAAGGAGAACCCCCGGTCGGAAACCGCGACACCGATCGTCTTGTCGCCGAGATCGAGCCCTGCCAGGGTCCTGCCGTCGGCGAGGCGCGCCGGCAATTGCTCAATCGTGATGACAGCCAACGGTTTCCCTCGTCTTTTCGGTAGCACGCGTCTTTTCGAATGCGCGGCGGACACTATACCCTTTGATCTCGGGGCTAGCGGCGTTCTATCCTCTGGCTCGACAAAAATCGAGGAAATGCATTGATGAAATTGACCTGGTACGGCCACTCGGCGTTCCGCATCGAAACCGGTGCCGCGAAAATCCTGATCGACCCTTATTTGATCGGCAACCCGTCCTGGACCGGCGGTTGGGAAGAGCCTGCCGAAGGGATCACGCATGTTCTTTTGACACACGGGCACAGCGACCACATCAGCGGCGCGCTGGAAGTGCTCGGCAAGAGTGGCGCTCAACTGGTCGCCAATTTCGAAATCTGCATGTACCTAGTCGGCAAGGGCGTCAGCGACAAGAAGATCAATCCCGGCAACATCGGCGGCACGGTCGATTGCGGCGGCTTCACCACCACCTTTGTCCAGGCGCTGCACTCCTCCTCGTTTGGCGAAGATGGCGGCAGGAACGTCTATCTCGGCAATCCGGGCGGGCTCGTCCTGCATTTCCCGGATGACCGCACGCTCTATCATATGGGCGATACCGATATCTTTTCCGACATGGCGCTGATCAACGAACTGCACGAGCCGAAGATCGGCATTGTCCCGATCGGCGACCGCTTCACCATGGGCGGCGCGGTGGCGGCCCTTGCCTGCCGCCGCTTCTTCAAGTTCGACACGGTTGTCCCTTGCCATTTCGGCACGTTTCCGATGATCGATCCGACGCCCGAAAAGTTCGAAGCCGGCTTGGAAGGGTCCGGCGTCAAGGTCGCGTTGCCGAAGATTGGCCAAGCGATTACCCTATAGAAACAACGAAAGCGGAACAAATCCATGGCGTTGGGGCGATCTCTTTGCGTATCGATGGTTGTCGCGGCGTCGCCCGCGCTCGCCGCCGATGATTTCATCGACGGCGTCTATATGCAGTCCGAGGAGCTTTGCGGGCAGGCCAGGAAGGAGACGCTGCAGACGCTTATCGATGCCGGCAACATCGTGCTTTCGGTGCATGGCCTGCAGGGCGTCGAATATAGCTGCGAGTTCGTTCAAGTCAGCAAGGCGCCACGCTCGCCTAGCTGGGCGGTGACAGCCATCTGCCAGGAACCGGGCTACGTCTTTCCGGATGTCCTGTCGGTGACGCGGATCAGCCCGACGCAGCTCGATCTCGTCTCGGGCCGACCCATCGACGATGAGAGCGAGGCGAGCGGTAACAGCGGCAGCTATTATCTGTGCGAGGGCGTTGCCCTGCCATGAAGCTGTTTGCCCGATTGTCGGCTGGCGCATGTTGCGCGCCGCGCGCCGCGCCGCTATAGCGCGATCTGGTTTTTCCCGAGGCAAATACATGTCCGTTGATGTCAAGACAGTGAAGCGCGTCGCGCATCTCGCCCGCATCGCGGTGAGTGAGGAAGATGCCGAGCGCATGACCGGCGAGTTGAACGCCATTCTGGGCTTCGTCGAACAGTTGAACGAGGTCGATGTTTCCGGTGTCGAACCGATGACCTCGGTGACGCCGATGGAGATGAAGAAGCGCGCGGATGTCGTCACCGACGGCAACAAGGCGGCCGACATCGTCGCCAACGCACCGGCGACCGACGAGAATTTCTTCCTCGTGCCGAAGGTCGTGGAGTAAGGCGCGCCAATGGCAATCGAGATCGCCATCGAGACGCCGCTTCAGGACGACGTGCGCGGCCTGGTGAGCGAGCTCGACGAAACCTTGCTCGAATTGACGCCGCCGGAGCATTGCTACCATCTGACTGTCGAGCAGATGGCGGGGCAGGACACGACGGTTTTCATCGCTCGCGACAATGGGATCGCCATTGGTTGCGGCGCGCTGAAGCGGCATGGCGACGCGATCGGTGAGGTCAAGCGCATGTATATCAGGCCTTCGCATCGCGGCCGCAAGATCGGCGCTGGGATCGTCGAGCGGCTTGAGGCGCTGGCGCGCCATGAAGGATTGAAGCGGCTGGTGCTGGAGACCGGTGACCGCCATCCGGCCGCCTGGACCGTCTATGAACGTGCCGGGTTCTCGCGCTGCGGGCCGGTGCTGGATTATCCCGATTCCGAGTGGTCGGTGTTTTACGAAAAGAGCCTATGATGAGCGACCTGACCCGACTGACGATTTCGCAGGCCCGCGCCAAGCTGCGCGGCAAGGAAATCACCGCGACCGAGCTGACTGAAAGCTATCTCTCGGCGATCGATCGCGCCAATCCGGCGCTCAATGCCTATGTCGCTGTGACCGGAGACAAGGCACGCGAGATGGCCAAGACGTCGGACGCGAGGCTGCTCAAGGGCGAGGGCGGTGCTCTGGAAGGCATTCCGCTTGGGATCAAGGACCTGTTCGGTACTGAAGGCGTCCATACCCAGGCCTGCAGCCATGTGCTCGACGGCTTCAAGCCGCGCTATGAATCGACCGTCACATCCAATCTGTGGGCCGATGGCGCGGTCATGCTGGGCAAGCTCAACATGGACGAGTTCGCCATGGGCTCGTCCAACGAGACCTCCTACTATGGCCCGGTCATCAACCCGTGGCGGCGTTCGCGCCTCGATACGGTGGTGATGCCGACGACACATCAGGGGGATGGCGGCTTCGTGTCGGCCGGCGGCACGAAGACCCAGCGTAGCCTCGACAATGCACAGCTGGTGCCGGGTGGGTCTTCCGGTGGTTCGGCGACTGCCGTCTCGGCCTTCCTGTGTGCCGGTGCGACGGCGACCGACACCGGCGGCTCGATCCGCCAGCCAGCCGCCTTCACCGGCACGGTTGGCATCAAGCCGACCTACGGTCGCTGCTCGCGCTGGGGCATCGTCGCCTTCGCCTCGTCGCTCGACCAGGCCGGCCCGATCGCTCGCGACGTGCGCGACGCTGCCATTCTTTTGAAATCCATGGCCTCGGTCGATCCGAAGGACACGACGTCAGTCGACAGGCCGGTGCCGGACTACGAGGCTGCGATCGGCAAGCCGATCAAGGGCATGAAGGTCGGCATTCCCAAGGAATACCGCGTCGAGGGCATGCCTGAGGAGATCGAGGCCCTGTGGCAGAAGGGCATTGCCTGGCTCAGGGATGCCGGCGCCGAGATCGTCGACATCTCCCTGCCGCACACCAAATACGCGCTGCCGGCCTATTACATCGTGGCTCCCGCCGAGGCGTCGTCCAACCTCGCCCGCTATGACGGCGTCCGCTACGGCTTGCGCGTGCCGGGCAAGGACATTGTCGAGATGTACGAGAAGACGCGTGCCGCCGGCTTCGGCCGCGAGGTCAAGCGCCGTATCATGATCGGCACCTATGTGCTGTCGGCCGGCTATTATGACGCCTACTACCTACAGGCGCAGAAGGTGCGCAACCTGATCAAGCGCGACTTCGAAAACGTCTTCGCCGCCGGTGTCGATGTCATCCTGACGCCCGCGACCCCGTCCGCCGCCTTTGGCATCGCCGACGAGGACATGGCGGCCGATCCGGTCAAGATGTATCTCAACGACATTTTCACCGTCACCGTGAACATGGCCGGTCTGCCCGGCATTGCCGTGCCCGCCGGGCTCGACCCCAAGGGGTTGCCGCTCGGCCTGCAATTGATCGGCAGGCCGTTCGAGGAAGAGACATTGTTCCAGACCGCCGCCGTCATCGAGCAGGCGGCCGGCACATTCCAGCCGGAGAAGTGGTGGTAAGGGTATCGCTCGTCTGACGCATGCCCCCGAAAATCGCGATCGATTTTCGGATAGGATCATGCGTGAAACTGAAGCATTACGGCGTCCTTGACGCTGTAAGGGTGGAGCGATGTTCTACTATCTTTCCAAGGTCTTCTGGTTCTTCATCCAGCCACTCAACCTGACAATCTTCCTGCTTTTGGCGGGGCTGATCGCGGGAATGATCGGCCGGCGGCGGCTTGCCGTCACCGGCAGTGTGCTGGCGTTCCTGATCCTTGCGCTATCGGCCTGGACGTCGCTCGGCGCCATGATGCTCAATCCGTTGGAAGAACGCTTTCCCAAGCCGCCGCTGCCGGAGAAGGTGGACGGCATCGTCGTGCTCGGCGGCGGCTTCGAGGGCGCTATCAACCTCGTGCGCGGCGGCCATGAATTGAACAGCAGCGGCGATCGCATGGTCGAGACCGCAATCCTCGCCCGGCGTTTCCCGCAGGCAAAAGTGGTGGTCTCCGGTGGAAACGGCTCACTGTTCTTCGATGGCGAAGGTGATGCCGACACGGCGCCACGCCTGCTCGAGGCGCTGGGTGTACCGGCTGACCGTCTGATCCTCGAAGACAAATCCCGTAACACTTACGAGAACGCGGTCTTCAGCCGCGAACTGGTCAAACCCAAGCCGGGCGAGACATGGCTGCTGGTGACATCAGCCTTTCACATGCCCCGCGCCAAGGCGCTGTTCGACAAGGCCGGTTTTCCAACCGTTCCATGGCCGGTCGACTATCGTACCTCGGGCAAGGAAGGCATCGGCCTGTTCCGAGACAACCCGTCCGACTCGCTGCAGGCGACCACGATGGCGGTTCGCGAGTGGATCGGACTTTTGGCCTATTGGCTTTCCGGGCGCATCGATCAGCCGTTTCCGGCGCCGGGCGGGTGACCGATGACGGCGCGCCGCGCTGCCGAGAAGAACTGGCGCCGCACCAGGACGGCCAGCAGCAGAAGCGTCGACAGCACGAACACCAGGGGATCGACGAACCAGCCGAGATAGCCGATCGAGAAGAACACGCCGCGCAGGCCCGAGTTGAAATGCTTGCCGGCCAGCATGTTCATCTGCGTCGCGCGCCACACGGCCGTTTGCGTGACCGGATTGCGCGAGGCTTCGCCATGCGGGATCGGCACCGCGCCGATCAGGATCGAGCAATAGTTGAACAGCCGGTAGGCCCAGCCGAACTTGAAGAAGGAAAAGGCGAGAATCAGCACCAGGCCCAGCACCTTGATCTGAAAAGCGGCTCGATCCGGCACGCCGCCCAGCGGGAGGTCGCTGAGAACCTCGATGATGCGGTCCGACGCGCCAAGCAGGGCGAAACAGCCGCCGAGCGCGATCAGCGAACTGGAGGCGAAGAAGGCGGTTCCCTGCTGCAGGCCGCTCATGATGGCGGTGTCGACGATGCGGATCTCACGCTCGGCCATGGTGCGCATCCAGGCCTCGCGCTGCGCATTCATGGCGGTCGTCAGCGACATGCGGCTAACCAGCCTGCCATCGGACGCGAGCGTGTGCAGCACCCACACAAGGAGGAAAAAGCCCAGCGCCGCGAGATCGGCCGCCGACAGATAAGAGGAATCGCCCATGGTTGAGTTTACCATATCCCGCACGATCGCTTCGATCGCCGCATACGGCGACAGACAATCAATGTCGCTGCCGGAGCAAACAAGGTCGGCAGGTGCTGCGCCGCGATTGTCAAAAGAGCGGAAACATCCCGGGAATTCCTATATGTAGTCCTCGACGTGACCCAGGAGACAGCGTGTTCCTTTCCGTTTTCGACCTGTTCAAGATCGGCATTGGCCCTTCGAGCTCGCACACGATGGGTCCGATGACGGCCGCGCGCCGCTTTCTCGACGAGGTCGCGGGCGACGACTGGCCGCGCCCCGCCGGTGCCAAGGTCGACCGCATCGGTGCCAGCCTGCATGGCTCGCTCGCCTATACCGGCGTCGGCCATGGCAGCGACCGTGCCGTCATTCTCGGCCTTGCCGGCCAGACGCCGCAAACGGTCGACCCCGACCAGGCCGACGGCATCATCAGCCGCATCGCTGCCGACAAGCTGATTTCACCGCCCGGTCACCCCTCCTACCATTTTGACCCGGCCACCGATCTGGTGCTCGACCGCAAGACGCCGCTCACCGGTCACGCCAACGGCATGGCGTTCCATGCCTACGACGCCGGCGGCCGGTTGCTGCTCAAGCGCATCTACTATTCGATCGGCGGCGGGTTCGTTGTTTCGGAAGAAGAGCTGCAACGGATGAAGGTCAAGGGCTCGGTCACGACCGAGGGCAAGAAAGTGCCGTATCCCTTCAAGAACGCGGTCGAGATGCTGAAGATGGCGGCCAAGAGCGGCCTTTCCATCGCCGACATGAAGCGCACCAACGAGGAAACGCAGATGTCGCGCGAGAAGCTCGACACCGGCCTCGATGCCATCTGGGACGCGATGAAGAGCTGCATCGACCGTGGCCTGTCGCAGGACGGAATCATGCCGGGCGGGCTGAAGGTGCGGCGGCGCGCCAGGCAGCTCCATGACAAATTGCAGGAGCAGTGGCAGCAGAACCGGCCGAACCCGCTGCTCGCCAATGACTGGCTGTCGATCTACGCGATGGCCGTGAACGAGGAGAATGCGGCCGGCGGGCGTGTCGTCACCGCACCGACCAACGGTGCGGCCGGCACTCTGCCGGCGGTGCTGCGCTACTGGCTGCATTTCCATCCCGAGGCCGACCAGCCGAGCATCCGCGATTTCCTGCTGACGGCAGCGGCGGTCGGCGGCATCATCAAGTCCAATGCGTCCATCTCCGGCGCCGAGGTCGGCTGCCAGGGCGAGGTGGGCTCAGCCTCGGCGATGGCGGCCGCCGGCCTGTGCGCCGTCATGGGTGGCACGCCCGAGCAGGTCGAGAATGCCGCCGAAATCGCGCTCGAGCATCATCTCGGCATGACCTGCGACCCCGTCGGCGGGCTGGTGCAGGTGCCGTGCATCGAACGCAACGCGCTGGGTGCCGTCAAGGCGGTCACGGCCGCGTCCCTGGCGATCAAGGGCGACGGCGTGCATTTCGTGCCACTCGATGCCGCGATCGAGACCATGCGCCAGACCGGCCTCGACATGAACGAGAAGTACAAGGAAACCAGCCTTGGCGGTCTTGCCGTCAATGTCGTTGAGTGTTGAGATCTGGCCCAAACCGGCACTGTGGAGAAGTCCGCCAGGCCGTTGACGTCCTGGCGCCCCGGGCTAACCTTAGCGCATGGCTCTCAATCTCCTAAAGCTTTGCGTCGGCTGCGACAGTGTCGAGGATCTCGAAGACTGGATCGCCTTCCGTCTCGACGAGCGCCGCCGTGCCGGCGAACCAGCCGAACACTGGCACACCACCCGCATGGTGCCGACACGTGGCGACGAGGTCACCGATGGCGGCTCGCTCTACTGGGTGATCAAGGGCAGCGTGCAATGCCGGCAGTTGATCACGGAGATCCGGCCGTTCACCGATGACGATGGCATCGGCCGCTGCAATTTGATGCTCGATCCCGAGGTGGTGCGCACCGACTGGCAGCCGCGCCGCGCCTTCCAGGGCTGGCGTTATCTGAAGCCAACGGACGCCCCGGCGGATCTCGGCAAGGGCAGGGCGGGGCTGGTCGAGATGCCGCCGAAACTCAGGCGCGAGCTCGCCGATCTCGGCCTGCTCTAGACATTTCTGGCCCTCAAACTTGCTTCGCACTGGACTTGCAAGCGACGCGACGACGCCACATCTTGAAATCCATGCGCGAGGAAGAACTGTCGAAGTCGACACAGGCCGCGGCGTTGGAGAACCAGCTCGTATGATGGTCCTCTTCCAGCGGGGGTAAAGGCCATGATTCTGGCGCAGAAAAAGTGTTGAAGGACATCACGCGGCTGTCCAGGCGGACAGGATATCTGCGGGGCGATGGGAAATGTTAGGCGCAATTATCGTTGTGGTCGCGTTGTTGCTGGTGCTCCTGGGGTTGGCCATGGCCTTTCTCCGTGCGGATCCGGCGCAACTCGCAAGCGGGATGAGAACCTTGGGGCCGATCCTGCTGGCGCTGATCGGCGGCGCCGTGCTCGTGGTCGGGCGTCAAGGCATCGGCGGAATCATCCTGTTCGTGGCAATCGCCTGGTATGGCGCCACGCATACCGGGCGCCCAAATGCCAGGCCAATTGCTGGAAAACGCTCAACCGTGCGGACAGCGGCACTCGAGATGGAACTCGATCACGATACGGGCGGCCTTGAAGGGCTGGTTCTTGCCGGCCGCCACGATGGCAAGATGCTTGGCTCGATGACCCAAGCGGAATTGCAGCATCTCTACCGCGAGCTCTCCGGCGATCCGGAGAGCCGCCAACTGCTAGAGACGTATCTTGACGGCAGATTTCCCGTCTGGCGCAAAAACGCTGAGACGAACGGTGGCGAAGGGCTGGGTGTTGCGCCAGGTCCGGGCGCCATGACTAAGGAGGAGGCCTACAAGGTCCTTGGTCTTGAAGCGGGGGCCGCCGCGGCGGATGTCCGCAAGGCGCACCGCCGCCTGATGCAGCGCCTGCACCCCGACATCGGCGGCACGTCTTTCCTGGCGGCGCGGATTAACGAAGCCAAGGACGTCTTGCTCTCCAATCACAACTAGTCTCCTTCGACGCAATATTCTTCCGGGAGAAATCTTCCACGCAGTCCTATTGCTGGACGGCGTAGCACTCGATTTTCTTCTTCTTCAAAGCGGTGCAGGCCTTCCAGGCGGCGTCCTTCGACCCAAAGCCGCCGAAACGGACGCGGTAGTAAGTGACGCCGCCCTTGTCGAAAGCGGCGGTGAAGCCGGAAGCGTCGGCCAGCACCTTGGGAGCCTGCTTGGTGGTCTTGTCGAGGAAAGCCTGAGCTTCGGACTGGTTGGGCGAGGAGGCAACCTGGATGGCCCAGCCTGACGGAACCGAAGCGGTGCTGACCGGATCGACGGCGGCCGGGGCGGGCTCGGCATAGGCGGCCACGACCTGCGCGGTGGCGACCTTGGGGGCGGAGACGATGACCGTCTTCACCTTCTTTGCCGGAACAACCAGCTTGGGCGCCTCTGCCTCGGCTGTATCCTCGTCCTCGCTGTCGCCCTGGGCAACTGTGGCGTCGTCCGCGACAGCCGTGGTCGTGTGGTCCGCGACAGCCGTATCGGCTTCCGCGACGGCCACCGGCTTTTCGTCCGGGGTCGGCGCGTCGTGCTTGGGCAGGAGAACCTTCGCAAGTGCCTTGATTGGATTGCTGTCCGCCTTGGCGACCAGATCGCCGCCACCGCGGGTGGAGGCCCTCGGCAGGTAGGTGTTGATCAGGCCAGCCATCTGGTTGTCGCGGCTGCCGCCCGACGTGCCGCCCATGACCACGGCGACAAGGCGGCGGTTGCCGTCATTAACGGACGAGACGAGATTGAAGCCGGAGGCGCGGGTATAGCCGGTCTTGATGCCGTCGACGCCCTTGATGCGCCCGAGCAGGCGGTTGTGGCCATTGATGCGCTGGCGACCGTAGAGAAAGGACCGCTGCGCGAAATAGCCGTAGTACTGGGGGAAATGTTCCCGTAGCGCGATGCCGAGCGTGGCCATGTCGCGCGCGGTGGTGAACTGCCCCGGATCCGGCAGGCCGTTGGCGTTGCGGAAGACGGTGCCGTCCATGCCGAGCTGCCGCGCCTTGGCCGTCATCATGCGGGCGAAATTGGTTTCGTTGCCGCCGATCATTTCGCCAAGCGCGGTCGCCGAGTCGTTGGCCGACTTGGTGACTATCGACAGGATCGCCGTCTCGACCGTGACCGATCCGCCCGGCTTTACGCCCAGTTTGGTCGGTGCCTCGGCGGAGGCATGGGCCGAAAACACGACTGGCGAGTTTCTGCTGATCTTGCCCTTCGCCATCGCTTCGAAGGTCAGATAGAGCGTCATCATCTTGGTCAGCGAGGCAGGATAGCGCCGGCCATCCGCGTTTGCCGAATAGAGCACCTTGCCGGTCTTGGCGTCGACGACGATGGCCGCTGACTTTGCCGCGAGCGACGATGCCGCATCCGCGACGACGAATGTCATCGCCATGGCGAGGATCATGATCGTTTTGAGAGGGGACGCGGATTTGGAAACGATGCCCGACAACGCCTGACGCACTGGTAGTTCCTTTGAATTTCTCGTTGCGCTGGAGGCGGCAAAGGGATCCTGCCTCGCTTCCGGCCAAGCTAGCGGGGCAGCGTTACCAATCCGTTTATGGTAACCGCCGCGTTCACCATTTTCTGGTGGTTTGAGCCTTCCTTTATTCGAATTTTAGCCATTGCCGGTGCCGGCGGGGTGGTGAGCCCTTGAATTCTTGACTTTTGTGCGGCGCACAATATATTATCATGCATTGCACAACGGCGCTCGGGGCAGGGCGCTTCAACCGTCCAGGGAGAGTATGAAATGACCCAGACCTATGAGGACTTCAGCAAGTACGGCAAGGAGTTCGCCGACACCGGATTGAAGAGCTTCGCCTCTTTGTCCAAGGGCGCGCAGGCGATCGCCACCGAGGCCGGCGAATACACCAAGAAGAGCTTCGAAGCCGGCAGCGCCGCGTTCGAGAAGCTGTTCTCGGCCAAGTCGCTGGACAAGGCGATCGAGATCCAGTCCGACTATGCCAAGCAGTCCTACGAGGCGTTCGTCGCCGAGGCCACCAAGATTGGCGACCTCTATGCCGAACTCGCCAAGGAAGCCTACAAGCCGTTCGAATCGATCGTTGCCAAGGCGAAGTAATTTTCGCCCGACAATTTTCAAGATCCGGCCCTTCGTGGGTGGGGCAGAACCCGGTCGTGGAAACGCGACCGGGTTTTTTCATGCCAGTTTCCGATCCGCGACAGCGTAGCGCTTCACGAATGCGAAAATCCGCCAAGTTGGTCACCTAGCCATATTGTCAGCTAACCAGAAGGGCTTAAAATCGTCCATCGAACACCTACATGTCGAACTCGCATGAGGATTCGAAGAGGCAGGATTACGTGACGATCGGTTTGACTGCCACGAGACGAGTGGCGCGGATGCAAAACGGCGGCGGCGACGGCAATGAGGCCGGCCGCGGGACGGCCGTTATCACGCGCACCAAAACCAAGACCAAGAAGCCCAGCCTTTACCGGGTCCTCATCCTCAACGACGACTACACTCCGATGGAGTTCGTGGTTCACGTGCTGGAACGTTTTTTCCAGAAGGACCGCGAAGCCGCCACACGCATCATGCTTCATGTTCACAATCATGGAGTGGGCGAGTGCGGGGTCTATACATTCGAGGTGGCCGAGACCAAAGTGTCCCAGGTCATGGATTTCGCCCGACAGAATCAGCATCCGCTGCAATGCGTGATGGAGAAGAAGTGAGGTAACATGCCGGCTTTCTCCCAAGGCCTGGAAAAGGCGCTTCATCAAGCGCTGACGCTCGCCAACGAGCGGCACCATGAATATGCAACCCTTGAACACCTGCTGCTCGCGCTTATCGACGACACCGAGGCGGCCGCCGTCATGCGCGCTTGCAACGTCGATCTCGACGAGCTGAAGCATACCGTTCTGACCTACATCGATACCGAGCTCGACAATCTGGTCACCGGCTACGATGAGGATTCCAAACCGACGGCCGGTTTCCAGCGCGTGATCCAGCGCGCGGTGATCCATGTGCAGTCATCCGGCCGCGAGGAAGTGTCGGGTGCCAACGTGCTCGTCGCCATCTTCGCCGAGCGCGAAAGCCATGCCGCCTATTTCCTGCAGGAACAGCAGATGACCCGCTACGACGCGGTCAACTACATCTCGCATGGCATCGCCAAGCGCCCGGGCGCGTCCGAGAGCCGCACCCCGCGCGGCGCCGACGACGAGCAGGGCGGCCAGAACGGCGCCGAGCCGCAGGAGGAAGGCGGCAAGAAGAAGCAGCAGCAGGACGCGCTGACGGCTTACTGCGTCAACCTCAACAACAAGGCCAAGGCCGGCAAGATCGATCCGCTGATCGGCCGCGAGAGCGAGATCAACCGCACCATCCAGGTGCTGTGCCGCCGCTCCAAGAACAACCCGCTCTATGTCGGTGACCCCGGCGTCGGCAAGACGGCGATCGCCGAAGGCCTGGCCAAGCGCATCGTCGAGGGCGACGTGCCGGAAGTGCTCCACAATGCCACCATCTTCGCTCTCGACATGGGCACGCTTTTGGCCGGCACGCGCTATCGCGGCGATTTCGAGGAACGGCTGAAGCAGGTCGTCAAGGAGCTCGAGGATTATCCGGGCGCAGTGCTGTTCATCGACGAGATCCATACGGTGATCGGCGCCGGCGCGACTTCGGGCGGCGCGATGGACGCGTCGAACCTGTTGAAGCCGGCTCTGTCGTCGGGTGCAATACGTTGCATCGGTTCGACCACCTACAAGGAATTCCGTCAGTTCTTCGAGAAGGATCGTGCGCTGGTGCGACGCTTCCAGAAGATCGACGTCAACGAGCCGACCATCGAGGACGCCATCGAGATCATGAAGGGCCTGAAGCCCTATTATGAGGAATTCCACAAGGTGAAGTTCACCAACGAGGCGATCAAGGCCTCGGTGGAGCTGTCGGCGCGCTACATCAACGACCGCAAGCTGCCGGACAAGGCGATCGACGTGATCGACGAGACCGGCGCCTCGCAGATGCTGGTGCCGGAAGCCAAGCGCAAGAAGACGATCGGCATCAAGGAAATCGAAGCGACGATCGCTACCATGGCGCGCATCCCGCCGAAGACGGTTTCGGCCGATGACGAGAAGGTGCTGCAGGGCCTGGACATCGAGCTCAAGCGCGTCGTCTATGGCCAGGACACCGCCATCACCGCGTTGACCTCGGCGATCAAGCTGGCACGTGCCGGTCTGCGCGAACCGGAGAAGCCGATCGGCTCCTACCTGTTCTCTGGGCCAACGGGTGTCGGCAAGACGGAAGTCGCCAAGCAGCTGGCCGCCTCGCTGGGCGTCGAACTGATCCGCTTCGACATGTCGGAATACATGGAACGCCACACCGTCTCGCGGTTGATCGGCGCGCCTCCCGGCTATGTCGGCTTCGATCAGGGCGGCCTTTTGACCGACGGTGTCGACCAGCATCCGCACTGCGTTCTGCTGCTGGACGAGGTCGAAAAGGCGCATCCGGACCTGTTCAACATCCTGTTGCAGGTTATGGACCACGGCAAGCTGACCGACCACAACGGCAAGCAGATCGACTTCCGCAATGTCATACTGATCATGACCACCAATGCGGGCGCATCCGATGCGCAGCGCGCGGCGATTGGTTTCGGTTCGACCAAGCGCGAAGGCGACGATGTCGAGGCGATCAACCGGCTGTTCACGCCGGAATTCCGCAATCGCCTCGATGCGATCATTCCGTTCGGCTCGCTGCCGGTGCCGGTCATCCACCAGGTGGTACAGAAGTTCGTCATGCAGCTGGAAGCCCAGCTTTCAGAGCGTGGCGTCACCTTCGACCTGTCGCCGGACGCGATCGCCTGGCTCGCCGACAAGGGCTATGACGAACGCATGGGTGCGCGTCCGCTCGGCCGCGTCATCCAGGAGCACATCAAGAAGCCGCTGGCCGACGAGGTGCTGTTCGGCAAGCTGAAGAAGGGCGGCACGGTGCGCGTCACCGTCGAGAAGAAGGAAACCGGCGAGACCGGCCTCAAGCTCGAATCGCTTGCCGACGAGGCGCCGGTGAAGCCGAAGAAGGAAGAGCCGGAAGACGCGCCGAAGCCACCCAAAGCCGTGGCCAGGAAGCCCGCGGCAAAGAAGGTCGTGGCGCAGAAATCGGAGCCCAAGGGCAAGGACGGCGGCAAGCGCAGCCTTGTACCGCAACTGCCCAGAAAGGGCTGAGCCTGGCGAAAGTCAAAAAAGCCCCGGAAACGGGGCTTTTTTCATGGGAACAATGAGGTGGCGCGTGGCCGGGCAAATCATCATCCTCAACGGCGCGCCGCGTTCGGAAAGTCGAGTATAGCCGAGGCCATCGGGGAGAGCTTTGACGGTCCATGGATGAATCTTGGCGTTGACAGCTATGAGCAGATCACGCCGCCGCGATATCGTCCCGGAATAGGCCTGCGCCCTGGCGGCGAGCGGCCCGATCTGGAAGTTTTCGTGCAGCGCTTCTATGCGGCCCTCTATGAATCGATCGCGGCGCATAGTCGATTGGGGCTGAATGTCGTTTCGGATGTCGGCCACCACGACGCTTATTCGAAACCGCTCCACATCCTGGCCGATTGCGCGAGGCGGCTCGCCGGCCTGCCGGTCCTGTTTGTTGGCGTTCGCTGCCCGATCGAGGTCATCATGGAAAGGCGCGCCGCCAGCGCCGCGGGCGGGAACTACGTTACCGGCGCGCCCGGTGATCCCGTGCCTTTGCCTGTACGCCTGTGGCAGGGAGAAGTGCACCGGCCTGGCGTGTATGATTTGGAAGTCGATACGTCACGCCTCGGTGTCGGGCAATGCGCGGATGCGATCCGCCAGCAGTTTCTGAAGGGAGTGGTGGCGCCAACGGCGTTTCAGAGGCTTTCGGATCCGGCTTTTGCGGCGCTCCGGTCTTCCTGATCCAATTGTCCGCAAATGATTTGGCGTGGATAAGCGCCGTCGTCCATGGCCAGGCCATCGGCCGGTTGCGGCGTTAAACAAATGAGTGGCAGCGCGCCGAGGCCGGACAGCTCTTCCAAAACGGTAATAGTTCTTGCGTCCGCCCGGGACAACGCCGCGCCGGTGATTTTCCAGATCGCAAGGGCAATAAGCGCGCCGGCGTAGCCGTCAATGGCATAGTGCCAGCCAAGGACCACCGAACCGAGCATGATGAGCACCGCGAATATCCACATCAAAGTGCCAAGGCTGACCGATAGCCTGGTCGCATAGAGGGCAATGAGCACGGCCGACGCGACATGCATGGAGGGAAATGCCGATATGCCCATGCTGCCCGAAGGCAAACCCTGATAACCGTCCCACAACCTGTCCTGCAGGGAAAGGGCCCAGATCGGATACTGCCGATTTGCCGATTGAAGTGCGTCCATCAACGGTTGATAGAGATCGCCAAGGCCGAGCCTGGCGTAATAGCAAGGGCCGGCCGATGAGAATATCAGGGCAATGCCGAAGCCGCCTATCAGCCAGACCAGCATGAAGCTGAGCAGAAACTGATGTCGCAGCAGGGAATCGCGAGCCGCCGCGACGCTTGAAAAGATCGCCGAGAGCAGCACCACGAACCAAAGATTGTAACAAAGATTGAGAAAATGAACGGCCAGGGGGCTTTCCACGATCCACCAGACCCATTGGTAAGTAGGGCGGCCGAAATGCAGGCCGACGCTGAATTGTGCAAAGGCTTGGTCCCAGGAGAAAGGCGCCAGCAACGCGATCGCTCCTTTCAGTACCGTGAAGCCGGATATAAAAGCCATGATCGCGACCAGCCCGTTCACGCCGTTGGCGATGCGCCTTCGATCAGACAGCAACTCCCAGAATGAATTCAGGAAAAGACGGAGCGGCGAGGTGGCGCCGTCGACAATGGCCAGCCATAACAGGCGGAATGCCGCGTAGACACATCCGACAACCCAGGAATACACCCCCAGGTAGAAGCCGTATTCGACAAGCAATCCAAAATCCGGCCGGTTGCCGACCCGGGCGCCAATCATGAAACTTAGTCCGAGTGTAAACAGGGCGACCGCATGAATAGCGCGGTGGCGATAAAATGATTCGGCCAAAAGATGCAGGAAGGCGCCGCTCGCGCTGGCGCCAGGCTGCCTGCCTAAAGTTTCCGAAATATCCCGCATCGCCCGTCCTCCGCGAAAACATGCCCCGGAAAGGCTTGCAAAGGTATGAACAAAGTAATCGCAGGCTGTAATACAGGCGACACCATGATCTGCCGGTTTATAAAGGATTAAAATCCGCTCTGGAGGGCGCCGCGGATCTTGTCTGCGTTCCGCGCCAGCACTTCCGGATTCTCCATCGGGCCCGTGTGCGGCTTCAGGGGGATGCCGTCGAAGCGCGGGATGACATGGACATGCAGGTGATAGACGGTTTGTCCGGATGCAGGCTCATTGAACTGCATGATGGTGACGCCGTCGGCATTGAAAGCCTTCCTGACCGCCTGTGCCACTTTCTGAACGACCGTGAAAAGGAGGGCGAATGTCGAGGGCTCGGCGTCGAGCAGATTGCGCGACGGCGCTTTCGGCACCACCAGCGTATGGCCTGGTCCTTGCGGCATCACATCCATGAAAGCCACGACAGCCTCGTCCTCGTACACACGGTGCGAGGGTATTTCGCCGCGCAGGATTTTGGCGAAGATGTTGTCGGTGTCATAGGCCTCAGTCATGGCGAACGCTCCGGAGTGTGCCTTTGCCGTCCGGTGTAACGAAGCCGCCTCCGAGCGGCAAGACGAAGCTGCGGGGAGATCGATCGAGATCGACCATGCCGGCCTCGACGAGCGCGCGATGAGGCCGGCTATTCCTCGAGATCTTTGCGGAACGGGGTATGCTCCTCCAGATATTCGCCCATCCGCTCCACCTCGCGCCGTTCGCGCCCGAGATAATCGGCGACCGCTTTGCGCAGGCCGGGGTGGGCAATGTAGTGCGCCGAATGCATGGTCACAGGCCGGTAGCCGCGCGCCAGCTTGTGTTCGCCTTGCGCACCCGCCTCGACCACCTTCAGCTTGCGTTCGATGGCGAAGTCGATGGCCTGGTGGTAGCAGACCTCGAAATGCAGGTAGGGGTGGTCCTCGATGCAGCCCCAATTGCGGCCGTAGAGCGCATCGGAGCCGATGAAGTTGATGGCGCCGGCAATGTAGCGCCCGTTGCGCCTGGCCATCACCAGCAGAATGTCGTCCGCCATGCGTTCGCCGATCAACGAGAAGAACTGGCGGTTCAGGTAGGGGCGGCCCCATTTGCGGCTGCCAGTGTCCATGTAGAAGGCGTAGAAGTCGTCCCAGGCCTTTTCGGTCAGGTCCTTGCCGGTGAGCCAGTCGATCGTGATGCCATCGGCGAGCGCTTCGCGCCGTTCCTTCTTCATCGCCTTGCGCTTGCGCGAGGCAAGCGTGGCGAGGAAGTCGTCATAAGTGGAAAAGCCTTCGTTGAAGAAGTGGAATTGCTGGTCGGTGCGATGCAGGAAGCCCGCAGCCTCAAGCGTCGCGACGTCGCTCTCCTGCGCGAAAGTGACATGTGCCGAGGATACGCCGAGCTTGTCGGTCACCATTTTGAGCCCGGCGGCAAGGCCGGCCTTCACTGCATCCTGATCCTCGCCTTTGCCGACCAGCAGGCGAGGGCCGGTGACGGGCGTGAACGGCACGGCACTTTGCAGTTTGGGATAGTAACGGCCGCCGGCGCGCTCGAAGGCATCCGACCAGCCATGATCGAACACATATTCGCCCTGGCTGTGCGACTTGAGATAGCAGGGAACCGCACCGAGCAGCCTGCCTCGCGCAGTCTCCAGCCGCAGGTGATGGCCTTGCCAGCCAGTACTGCGAACGGCGCAGCCGGAATCCTCCAGAGCGCTCAAAAAAGCGAATGAAACGAGCGGGTTATACCCGACTCCCGCGTCGCCGCGCGTGGTTCCGGCAAAGCCGTTCCATTCATCGCAGGTGAAGGCGCCTATACCGGCGGCGATGCGGATCGAATAGTCCGCATTCGCCGTTTGTCCGTCGCCGTCGTCGCCCTGATCCATGAGGCTTATTTAAGCTCCATTCGGGCCGCTACAAGTCACGTTTCGGGCACCCTCTTCAGGCGACTTTGACCAAGTCGGGTTCGAACCCTTCGAACGTCATCTGATCGGCATATCTAAAGGTCAGGTCGACCGCCGGCTGGTCATGCACCGTCCAGGTGATGACAGGCATTTTGAGCTTTTCGCGCACGAAGCTGACAAACGGGTTCGGCAGATCGCCGGCGGCGTAGGAGGTGAAGGAGAGCTCGTGCGCCAGCATGGAGAAATGCGCTTCGATCAGCTTGGCGTCCTTGCCATAGGCGGTCAATCCAGCCGGAATGCCGGGCGCGTGTTTGGGGAAATCGCGGATCAGCCAGTGATCGAACGACATGATCGCAGCCTTGCCCTTGTAGCGCTTCAGCATCTTGCCGACGCGTGCCACCAGGCCTTCATCGCGACCGGGAGTTCCTTTCAGCTCGACGACCATAGGCACACGGCCGTCGACGAGGTCGAGCGTTTCCTGCAGCGTCGGCACGTGATCCGCCGTGCCGCCAACCTTGAGCGCGGTAAGTTCGGCGGCGCTCCGTTGCCAGACGAACCCGTCCTGCCCGGTCAACCTTTGCAGATCATCATCATGGATGACGATGGGAACGCCATCCGACGACAGATGCACGTCGCATTCGATCGCGTAGCCGCGTTCGGCCGCGGCTGCGAAGGCGGAAAGCGTGTTTTCCCAGCGCGTCTTGTTCATGTCGTGAAAGCCGCGATGGGCAACCGGCCGGGCAGTCAGCCAGGAGAGGTCGGTCATGTCTGCACCTTCACTCATTCGACTTCGAAGACCGCTTCGATCTCCACCGCGGCATTAAGCGGCAGGGAGGCGGTGCCGACGGCGGAGCGGGCGTGCTTGCCGCTTTCGCCGAGCGCGGCAACCAGGAAATCGGAGGCGCCGTTGGCGACCAGATGCTGCTCGACGAAATCGGGGGCCGACGCCACGAAGACGGTGATCTTCACCAGGCGGCGGATCTTCTCGAGGTCGCCAAGTGCCGCCTTGGCTTGCGCCAGGATGTTGATGGCGCAGTATTTCGCCGCGTCCTTGCCGCTTGCCGTGTCGACGTCGCGGCCAAGCAGGCCGCTCGCCTGCAGCTTGCCGTCCTTGAGCGGCAATTGTCCCGCCGTGAACAGCAGATTGCCGGTCCTGCAATAGGGCACGTAGTTGGCGGCGGGCGCGGCGGCAACAGGAAGCGTCACGCCGAGATCACTTAGCCGCTTTTCGATTGTTTCACTCATTGCTTTTCCCTATTGCTGGAAGGTGCCGCGCTGGCCGGGCCGAAATTGCTATTTTTGCCTCGCTTCCGCCACGACTTTTTTTAAGCTGGACCATCTTTCCCTGCGGCCTGCCATCAGCCGCGACGATTGGAGTACCTCATGCGCGCAACGCGCCTTGCATTCCACGCCGTTCTGTTGTCGGCGCTGTTCCCCGTGGGCTCCGCTTTCGCCGTACCGGCGCTGCAGGCGCATCGCGCCGTCTACGATCTCACCCTCAAGAAGGCGGATGATCGCTCCGGCATCACCGGCATCACCGGCCGCATGGTCTACGAGTTCAACGGCTCGGCCTGCGAAGGCTATACGGTGAAATTCCGTTTCGTCACCCAGATCGCGACCAACGACAACACGAAGCTGACCGACCAGCAGACCACCACGTTCGAGGACGCCGAAGGCAAGATGTTTTCCTTCGTGACGAAGTCCTTCGTCGACCAGAACCTCGACAAGGAGGTCAAGGGCGTCGCGACAAAGAATGCCAAGGGCCTGAAGGTCGATATCGACAAGCCGGAGAAGAATAGTCTCGAACTCGCTGCCACCCAGTTCCCGACCCAACATCTGGTCGAGCTGATCGGCATGGCCGAAAAAGGCGAAAACTTCTACCAGACCAACCTGTTCGATGGCTCGGAGGACGCCAACAAGGTGATGACGACCACGGTTGTCGTCGGCAAGAAGACCGAGGCCGACAAGGCCGATCCGGAAGCGCCGGCACTGGCGAAGCTTGCCGCCGACAAATATTGGCCGGTCGACATCGCCTATTTCGACGACAGCACCCAGAACGGCGAGGAAGTGCCGGAATACCGGATCAGCTTCAAGCTGCACGAGAACGGCATCACCCGTGATCTCGTCATGGACTATGGCGACTTCTCGATGACCGGCAAGCTGGTCAATCTGTCGCTGTTCGACCAGACAAAGCCTTGCCCGGTATCGAAATAGCGGCGATGCGCGAGTGAGCTGGCCGTGGCGGGCTTGATGGCGATCTATGTCGATGCGGCGATCTGGAAGTGGGCCGGCCATCGCTGGTGCCACCTGATGGCCGACGACACCGACGAGCTGCACCGGTTCGCATCGCGGCTTGGCGTGAAGCGCTCGTCCTATCAGGGGCCGCCCAGGACATCGGCGCCACACTATGACATAACCGGCTTCGAGCGCGACCGCGCGGTACGGCTCGGCGCCATCGAATGCAGCCGCGAGGAGATCGTCGCGATCTTCCGGCGCGTGCGGGTGCCCAACGGAAAGGCCAAACTATGACACTAACGGCATTTCTGGCTTATTGCGCCGCTGTCACGCTCGCCGCCGCCACACCGGGACCCGCGATGTTCGCCGTCATCACCAATGGCGTGTCGCGTGGTTTCCTCCGCGCCTTCATAGCCGGCGTTGGGGTCGCCGCCGGCGATGCCGTACTGGTCACCCTGGCCCTGCTCGGGCTGGTGGCCCTGGCCCAGACATTCGAATGGATCTTCCTCCTGCTGAAATATGCAGGCGCCGCCTACCTGATTTTTCTCGGCGTCAGGATGTGGAGGGCTTCGACCGCGCAAACGAACGAGCCGCAGGCGGCACGGACGAGATTGTCGCGGTTCTTCTTCCTTGGCGCGTCCATTGCGCTGGGGAACCCGAAGGCGATTCTGTTCCATGCCTCGATCATGCCGTTGATTCTCAATCTCGACACGCTGACATTTGTCGACGGCCTGCTGGTGGTGGCCGTGGTCATCAGCGTCAATATCCTCACCATGGGTGTCTATGCCGGGCTTGCTGGCCGGGCTTCGGGCTGGTTCAGGACGCCCAGGCGCATGCGGCTGATGAACAGGTTTGCCGGCAGCGCCATGATCGGCACCGGAGCGCTGATTGCCGCACGCTAGGCGTTAAACCGCTACACGGCTTGCGTTTGCAGCACTTCCCCTCTATATGCGCGCTCATTCCACACACGGACTTTGGTGTCTGTCCGGGAGAAATCCGGCTGAAACCTCCGGTGGCGTTCGAGGATTTCGGTCCAAAAATGCCTGTGTCCGTGGAGGCTAACCGGAAAGGAAATGAGAATGGCACTGCCTGATTTCAGCATGCGCCAGCTTTTGGAAGCTGGCATTCACTTCGGCCACCAGACCCACCGCTGGAACCCGAAGATGGCGCCTTACATCTACGGCGCCCGCAACAACATCCACATCATCGACCTCTCGCAGACGGTGCCTTTGCTGCACCAGGCGCTGAAGCAGGTTTCCGACACCGTTGCCAAGGGCGGCCGCGTGCTGTTCGTCGGCACCAAGCGGCAGGCGTCCGACATCGTCGCCGATGCGGCACAGCGTTCGGCCCAGTACTACGTCAATTCGCGTTGGCTCGGCGGCATGCTGACCAACTGGAAGACGATCTCGAACTCGATCCAGCGGCTGCGCAAGCTCGACGAGATGCTGGCCGGCGAGGCGCAAGGCCTGACCAAGAAGGAACGCCTGAACCTCGACCGTGAGCGCGAGAAGCTCGACAAGGCGCTCGGCGGCATCAAGGACATGGGCTCGACGCCCGACCTGATGTTCGTGATCGACACCAACAAGGAGGCGATCGCCATCCTCGAGGCGAAGCGTCTCGGCATCCCGGTCGTCGCCATCATCGATTCGAACTGCGATCCGGACAAGATCGACTTCCCGATCCCCGGCAATGACGACGCGGCCCGCGCCATCCAGCTCTATTGCGACCTGATCGCCAAGGCTGCGATCGACGGCATCGCCCGTCAGCAGGGCGCGCTCGGCGTCGACATCGGCGCTTCGGTCGAAGCTCCGGTCGAACCGGCGCTCGATCCGGCTCCGGCGTCGGAAGCCCCAGAGGCTTGATAATCGAAGGCCGGCTTGCGGCCTTCATCTTTCTCATATTTTGGCACGCTAAACAGACGCACCGTCGAGATTCGATGGTGCGTCGGCGCATTTGAAACAAAGAGGCGACAATGAGCATTTCGGCTGCACAGGTCAAAGAACTCCGCGACTTGACCGGCGCGGGCATGATGGACTGCAAGGCGGCGTTGAACGAGACCAACGGCAACATGGAAGAGGCCGTCGACTGGCTGCGCAAGAAGGGCATTTCCAAAGCCGACAAGAAGGCCGGCCGCACTGCCGCCGAAGGCCTAATCGGCGTCGACAATGGCGTGCGCGAAGCTGCCGTCGTCGAGGTGAATTCCGAGACCGACTTCGTCGCTCGCAACGCCGCCTTCCAGGAAATCGTCGCCAACGTCGCCAAGGTGGCGCTTGCCTACGGCACGACCGAGGCTGTGGCTGCCGCGAAGTATCCGGGCTCCGACAAGTCGGTCACCGACACCATCAAGGACGCTGTCGGCACCATTGGCGAGAACCTGGGCTTCCGCCGCTCGGCCAAGCTGACCGTTCCGCATGGCGCGGTTGCGACCTACGTCCACAATTCGGTTGCCGATGGCCTTGGCAAGCTCGGCGTGCTGGTCGCGATCGAGACCACCGGCAACGAGCATGCCGCCAATGCCTTCGGCCGCCAGGTCGCCATGCATGTCGCCGCCACCAATCCGATGGCGCTGACCGCCGAGCAGATCGACCCGGCAGCGGTCGAGCGCGAGAAGGCCATCTTCTCCGACCAGGCGCGCCAGTCCGGCAAGCCGGAAGCGATCATCGAGAAGATGGTCGAGGGTCGCCTGCGCAAGTTCTATGAAGAAGTCGTGCTCTTGAAGCAGGCCTTCGTGCTCAATCCCGACATCACCGTCGAGAAGGCGCTGAAGGATGCCGAAAAGGAAATCGGCGCGCCCGCCAAGATCACGGCCTATCTGCGCTTCGCGCTTGGCGAGGGCATCGAGAAGGAAGAGTCCGATTTCGCCGCGGAAGTCGCTGCGGCGGTCAAGAAGTAAGCGTCCTACCGCATTATTGCGACTGTGTTTTTCGGCCTGATGTCCGCAAGGATGTCAGGCCGATTTCGTTTGCGGTGTCGATAAAGGCCCTGAGCTTCGGCGCCATCGCGGCGCGGCGCGGGAAGTAGAGGAAAAGGCCGGGTTCCTCGATCGCAGATTGCGGCAGAACCTGCACCAGGCGCCCGGCCGCCAGATCCGCGCGCGCCAGCGGCTCGAACATATAGGCGAGGCCGACGCCAGCGAGCGCCAGATCAATGGCGGCCAGCGAGTCCGTCACGATGGCCGTACCGCTGGTTTCCATGACCACATCCTTGTCATCCCAGGTCAAATCCCAGCGATAGAGGGCACCCGAGCGGACAAGCCGGTACCCGATGCAATTGTGGTTCGCGAGATCGGCCACGCTGCGCGGACGCCCACGTCGTCCGATATAGGCGGGAGAGGCGACGACGACGACTTTGAAGGGCGGCGTCAGTCGGATGGCCACCATGTCCTGCGCGATCATCTCGCCGAGCCGGATGCCGGCGTCAAAACCTTCGCCGACGATGTCGACCAATCCCTGATCGGCAAAAATCTCCACCGTAATGTCGGGATAGCGCTCGGCCATCGCGGCGACGACCGGCGTCACCGCCAATGGGATCGCGATGTTGGAGGCATTGATCCTGAGCAGGCCAGACGGCCTGCCCTTGACGCTGCGGATGCGGTCCATCTGCTCGGCAATGTCCTGGAGGGCAGGGGCGGCCGTTTCCACCAGCGCCTTGCCGGCCTCGGTCAGCGAAACGCTGCGCGTCGTGCGCGCAAACAACGGCTGGCCGATCCGCTCCTCGACGAGGCGCACCGCATGGCTGACCGCGGAAGGGCTCATGCCGAGTTCGGCTGCCGCAAGCGCGAAACCGCCGCGCCGTGCAACGGCGACGATGACAGGCAAATGAGAGAGCAGATCCCGATCCATTCATGAATGATATCGCATGGTCCTTCCGAACAATGCAATCTAATCGATGCCAAGACACCGATCCATATTGTCGCCGACACATCCGCGGTTGGCTGATGGCATTGAGGAGAAGAGACATGAATGCGTTGAAGCACGTAACTTTCGCGGCCGGCGTGGCGCTGTCACCGGTCGATGCCGGCGGGGCGGAACCATCCGGCTGGCAAGCGCTCGCGGACGAACGCGCGGTCATCCGCATCGCCGATGCCATCGACCGCGCCGTCGACGCGCAGGACTGGAAGCGCGCGCGCTTCTATTTCGCGGATCGGGTCACCGCCGACTTCAGCAGCCTGTCCGGGCAGCCCGCGGCCAACATTGCGTCCGACGATCTGATCGGCGCCTGGGCCGGCAATCTCAAGGGCAGCAAGACCAGCCTGCACCTGCGCACCAATCACCAGGTCGTTCTCGAGGCGGACAGCGCGACCGTTCTGTCGAACGGCTATGCCTGGAACCGGATGGAGGGCAATGGCGATCCGCTGTGGGAAGTCTGGGGCACGTATGAGCATCACCTGACACGTTCTGGCTCCGTCTGGAAAGTCGATGGCTTCACCTTCCGCATGACGCATGAACGCGGCAATCCCTGGGTCAAGGCGACCCCGGGCCAATGACGCCCGCACCAACCGGATCAGGATCGGAAAAGACAATGACGATGAGCTACTACACACTCGGCAACAGCGGCCTGCGCGTCAGCCGGCTGGCGCTGGGCACGATGACCTTCGGCACGGAATGGGGCTGGGGCGCGGACCGGGACACGGCGCGCGCGATGTTCGACGCCTATGTCGAGGCTGGCGGCAATTTCTTCGACACCGCAGACCTATATACCGGCGGCACGGCCGAGACCTGGCTCGGTGAATTCGTGGCCGAGCGAGGCTTGCGCGACAAGGCGGTGATCGCCACCAAATTCACCATGAACTCGAACCCCGGCAATCCCAACGCCGGCGGCAATGGCCGCAAGAACATCATGCGTGCCGTCGACGCCTCGCTGAAGCGGCTGGGCACCGACTACATCGATCTCTATCTCATGCATATCTGGGACAGGCTGACGCCGGCCGAGGAAGTGCTGCGGACCCTCGACGATCTGGTTCGGGCGGGCAAGATACGTCACATCGGCCTGTCCGACGTGCCGGCCTGGTATGCCGGACGGGCTCAGGCGATCGCCGAACTGCGCGGCTATGAGCCGATCTCGGCGTTGCAGCTCGAATACTCCCTGGCGGAGCGTGCCATCGAGCATGAATTCGTGCCGCTCGGGACACGCCATGGCGCCGGCATCATGGTCTGGAGCCCGCTGGCCAGCGGGCTGTTGAGCGGCAAATACCGCCCGGCGCAAGCGGGCAATGCCGGCCGGCTCGACGGCTTCCGCAACACCACCCATCCAGGCTTCCAGAAATTTACCGAGCACAACTGGGCTGTTGTGGCGGAGTTGGAGAAGGTCGCCGCCGAGCTCGGCCGCGGCATGGCTCAGGTGGCGCTCAACTGGGTGGCGACACAGCCAGGAATTGCCACCGTCATCCTTGGAGCAACGAGGCTTTCGCAGTTGCAGGACAATCTCGCGGCGCTCGATTTCTCCATACCGCCCGCGCTTCGCCAGCGGCTGGACAAGGTGAGCGGCACGCCGGCGCCGTTCCCGCATTCCTATTTCGGTCCCGAGATCCAGGTCCGTGTCGCCGGCGGTGTCGTGACCGCCGACAAGCCGTCCGGTTATGCATTGCCGGTGGTGGTCGAAGGCGAGGCCGTTGCCATCAGCAGCAATTGATCCAAAAAGCCTGGAATTTTGCACAAGGGCGCGGCGTGACATCGCTGCGCCCTTCGTGTATCCGGTCAACCCGTCATGGCAGCACCGCCGGGCGAAGCAGGAGGCCTTTTTCGCCTTCGGAGCTTGCCGCGCCGGGATTTTCGAGGAACAGATGACGGTGAAGCCCCTCTACCGACGTGTTCTGCTGAAAGCTTCGGGCGAAGCGTTGATGGGCGAACAGCATTTCGGCATCGACGTCTCGGTCGTCGACCGCATTGCCGGCGACATCGCCGAGGCGCGCGCGCTGGGCATCGAGGTGGGTGTCGTCATTGGCGGCGGCAATATCTTTCGCGGCGTGGCCGTCGCCTCCAAGGGCGGGGACCGCGTTACCGGCGACCATATGGGCATGCTTGCCACGGTCATCAATTCGCTGGCGCTGCGCACATCGCTGAACAAGATCGGCGTCGACGCCGTCGTGTTGTCCGCGATCGCCATGCCCGAGCTTTGCGAGAGCTTTTCGCAGCGCCAGGCGACCGCCTACATGAACCAGGGCAAGGTGGTGATCTTCGCCGGCGGCACCGGCAATCCGTTCTTCACCACTGATTCGGCTGCCGCGCTCCGTGCGGCCGAAATCGGCGCCGACGCGCTGTTCAAGGGCACGCAGGTCGACGGCGTCTATTCGGCCGACCCGAAAAAGGACCCCAGCGCGACGCGTTTCGAGCGCATCAGCCACGCCGAAGTCATAAATCGCGGCCTTTCGATCATGGATACGGCTGCGATTGCACTTGCGCGCGAAAACAACATTCCGATAATCGTCTATTCGATCCACGAAAAGGGCGGTTTCGGGGATATTCTGAGGGGCGGCGGCCGCTGTACGGTCGTCGCGGACGAGTGATCCGGGGCCTGATCCCGAAGAAGGGAAGCCGGGTTTCGAAATCAGGCTCGAACACGGGCCTTGCCCCGAAGCAGTGAACCCGCGGCAGACGGGTCGAGGAGACTAAAATGAGTGGTGAGTACGACGATCTCAAGCGGCGCATGGATGGGGCAATCGCGGCGTTCAAGCATGATCTGGCCTCGCTGCGGACCGGCCGCGCGTCCAGCAACCTGCTCGACGCGATCCAGGTGCAAGCCTATGGCACCACCATGCCGATCAATCAGGTGGCCAACGTCACCGTGCCGGAGCCGCGCATGATCTCGGTCTCAGTCTGGGACAAGTCGATGGTCGGCGCGGTCGACCGCGCGATCCGGGAATCCAATCTGGGCTTCAACCCGATCGTCGACGGCACCAATCTGAGGATTCCGCTGCCGGAGCTCAACGAACAGCGCCGCAAGGAGCTGGTCAAGATTTCGCACGGCTATGCCGAGAACGCGCGTGTCGCCGCGCGCCATGTGCGGCGCGACGGCATGGACTTCCTGAAGAAGGCGGAGAAGGACGGCGACATCAGCGAGGACGACCAGCGCAAGCGTTCCGACCAGGTCCAGAAACTTACCGACGAAACCATCAGCACCATCGATCATCTGCTTTCCGACAAGGAAGCTGAAATCATGCAGGTTTAGGGTTGGCCCTTGGCTGATCCGAAAGCGAGATCATGACAACGCCCGCGCATGTCGCGATCATCATGGATGGAAATGGACGCTGGGCCAAGGCGCGCGGCATGCCGAGGCTCGCGGGTCATCGCGCCGGCGTCGAGGCGCTGCGCAAGGCGGTGCGCGCCGCCCCCGGTCTCGGCATCTCCTTCCTGACCGTCTATGCTTTCTCGTCGGAGAACTGGTCGCGGCCGAAGTCCGAGGTCAGTGACCTTATGGGTCTGTTGAAGCTGTTCATCCGTCGCGACCTTGCCGAGCTGCACCAGAGCGGCGTGCGGGTCAGGATCATCGGCGACCGGGCAGGGCTGCAGGCGGACATCAGGGGACTGCTCGAGGAAGCCGAATCGCTGACGATCAACAACACCTCGCTGACGCTGGTGATCGCCTTCAATTACGGCGGGCGCGACGAGATCGTCCGCACCGCGCGCAAGCTTGCCCTGGCCGTGGCGCGCGGTGAAATCGATAGCGAGGCGATCACCGCCGAAAGCTTTGCCGGCTCTCTCGACACTCAAGGCATTCCCGATCCGGAGCTGGTCATCCGCACCAGCGGCGAGCTTCGCCTGTCCAACTTCCTCTTGTGGCAGGCTGCCTACAGCGAACTCGTCTTCCTGCCCTGCTACTGGCCGGACTTCAATCGCGAGCACCTCGCCGAGGCCTTGCGCGAATATGCCGGCCGCGAGCGCCGCTTCGGCGGACTGGACCCGCAAGACGTCGCTTCGCGACCGGCCGCGGGATGAGCAACCTTCAGCTGCGTGTGATTTCGGCGGTCGTGCTCGCCATTGTCGCCCTTGGCCTGACCTGGCTTGGCGGCCTGCCTTTCCGGCTGCTGTGCGCGGTCATGTCGGCAATGATCTTTTATGAGTGGACACGTATGTCGCGGCCCGCCGCGGCCGACGGGCTTGGTTTGCTGCCGGAAGCGCTGATGGTCATTTTCGTCGGCGCCTTGATCGCTGGCCTGTCCGCATTGTGGCTGCTGCCAGTGGTCGTGATTCTGGTTGCGATAACGGCGACCAGCGCGGGAATTCGCAAGATCGGCCAGTGGGACGCTGGCGGCCTTGCCTATGCCTGCGTGTCGGGCCTGTCGCTTGCCCTGCTGCGCGATGGCGACCATTCGGGCCTCGTCGCCATCCTGTTCCTGTTCGCGGTCGTCTGGGCAACCGACATTTTTGCCTATTTCGTCGGACGCGCCGTCGGCGGGCCTAAACTGGCGCCGTCGATTTCGCCAGGCAAGACGCGCAGCGGCGCGTTCGGCGGGGCGGTCGGTGGCGTCGTCGCGGGACTTCTGCTGGCAGCCGTTGCCGGCGCCGGCAACCTGGCGTTGCTCGGCCTTGTGGCGCTGGCGCTGTCAGTTGTCGCCCAAGCGGGCGACCTGTTCGAATCCTGGGTCAAACGGCGGCACGGCTGCAAGGATTCCGGCGTGCTCATTCCTGGCCATGGCGGCATCATGGATCGTGTCGACGGGCTTGTCGCGGCCGCTCTTGCCCTATACGTCATCGGTTGGATTTCCGCGGGCGCCGACCATCCGGCACAGGGGCTGTTTCCCATTTGAATGCTGTCATGCCACGATCTGGCGCCGACGTGCCTTGGATTCGCCTGGATTGATGTCACAGTCACGCCGCGACCGCGAAAGAACTTGAGGGCCTGAGTTGAACGAGATTCTTCACGCGATTTTCAGCACCGAAGGCCTCTTTCTCGGCACGCTCGTGCCGTTTCTCTTCGTGCTCACCGTGGTGGTGTTCGTTCACGAGATGGGCCACTACCTCGTTGGCCGCTGGTGCGGCATCGGGGTCAAGGCCTTCTCGATCGGCTTCGGTCCGGAGCTCATCGGCTTCAACGACAGGCATGGCACGCGCTGGAAGCTTTGCGCCATACCGCTCGGCGGTTATGTCAAGTTTGTCGGCGACATGAGCGCCACCTCCAGCCAGCCGACATCGGAAGAGCTCGAAACGCTGACCGACGAGGAACGCAAGGTTGCCTTCCACACCCAGGCGATCTGGAAGCGCGCGGCAACGGTGGCGGCCGGGCCGCTGTTCAACTTCCTGCTGGCGATCGTGGTCTTTTCCGTGCTGTTTGCCTCCTATGGGCGTTATGTCGCGGAGCCCATGGTGGCGGAGGTTACCGCCGACAGCCCGGCGGCCAAGGCCGGCATTTTGCCTGGCGACCGATTCGTCAGCGTCGACGGCAGCAAGGTCGAAACTTTCGGAGACGTGCAGCGGCTGGTTTCGGGCCGGGCCGGCGACACCATCACCTTTGTCATGCTGCGCAACGGCAAGGAGGTCACGGTGACCGCGTCGCCGCGGCTGATGGAGCAGGAGGACGCGCTCGGCAACAAGGTCAAGGTTGCGGTGATCGGCGTCGTCAACAACAAGGAACTCGGCCAGCCCCGTCTCATCACCTACACCCCCGTTGGGGCGGTCGCGGCGGCGGTTGAGGAAACGGGCCACGTCATCGAGCGCACCGGACAGTTCCTGCAACGCTTCGCGGTCGGGCGCGAGGACAAGTGCCAGCTGGGTGGCCCGGTCAAGATCGCCGACATGGCCGGCAAGGCTGCCAAACTCGGTTTCGAGTGGCTGGTGCAGCTTGTCGCGCTGCTGTCCGTGGGGATAGGCATTCTAAACCTTTTGCCGATTCCCCCCCTCGACGGCGGCCATCTGTTGTTCTACGGGGTGGAGGCCGTCATCCGCCGGCCAGTGTCGGAACGGATGATGGAAATGGCCTATCGGGCTGGTCTGCTTGTGGTGCTGTGCTTCATGGGGTTCGTGTTCTGGAACGATCTCTTTGGGTGCTGAAATCATGAAGGAATTTGGCCTGGGCATGGGCGATGTTGAGACGCCGTTTACCATGCCCGGGGATATGAGTGACGCGAAAGCCACGCAACAGGGTTAAGTAAATACAAATTAACCAGAAGCCTTGCGTGTAGGGAAAATCCGGTTAATACGGTAGGGGAAATGACCGCACGTCCGGTTTTCTCGCCGTGGGGACTACGAGAAAAGGTTATTAAGCCCGATGAAGGCAGCATCCAAGTTTCTAAACGCCGCGTCAGCGGCGGCACTGTCCGCCGCTCTGGTCGTACCAGGTGCGTTCGCAGTGCAGTTCGTTGCCACATCGGCGGCCGAAGCCGCTGTCGTAAGCAGGGTTGAGGTGAGCGGCAACCAGCGTGTCGACGCCGATACCATCCGCAATTACATCACCATCAAGCCGGGCAAGGCCTTCTCCAGCTCCGATGTCGACGCCGCGGTCAAGGCGCTGTTCGGCACCGGCCTGTTCTCGGATGTCCAGATCAATCAGGTCGGCTCGACCCTGGTGGTTAAGGTTTCGGAATACAAGGTCGTCAACCAGGTGCTGTTTCAGGGCAACAAGAAGCTCAAGGACAACGCGCTTCAGGCAGCGGTTCAGCTGAAGCCGCGCGGCACGTTCTCGCAGGCCACGCTCGATTCGGACGTCGAGGCGGTCAAGGCCGCTTACAGGCGCATCGGCCGTGACGATGCCGGCGTGACCGCGCAGGTCATGGAGCTCGGCGACAACCGCGTGAACGTGGTCTTCCACGTCACCGAAGGCGATCGCACGCAGATCGCGGCAATCAATTTCGTCGGCAACAGCGCCTATTCCAGCCGCCGCCTGTCGGACGTGATCAACACCAAGCGTTCATCCTGGGTCTCGTTCATCCTGCGCGATGACGTCTATGACGAAGACAAGCTGCGCGCCGACCAGGAATTGCTGCGCCGTTTCTACTACAATCACGGCTATGCCGATTTCCAGGTCGTGTCCGCCGTCGGCGAACTCGACAATGCGACCAACAAATACACGGTCACCATCACCGTCCAGGAAGGCGATCGCTATAATTTCGGCGACATCAGCGTCGAAAGCACGATCCCGGAAGTGGACTCCAAGTCGCTGGAATCGGTGGTCGAAACCCGCAAGGGTGATGTCTACAACGCCAAGGATGTCGAAGACTCGATCATCGCGTTGACGGAAAAGGTAGCCGGTTCCGGCTATGCCTTTGCGCAGGTGACGCCGCGCGGCGACCGCAACTTCGAGAACCACACGATCTCGGTTGTCTACACGGTGGACCAGGGCACCAAGGCCTATGTCGAGCGCATCGAGATCCGCGGCAACGATCGTACGCGTGACTATGTCATCCGCCGCGAATTCGATGTCAGCGAAGGCGACGCGTTCAACCAGGTGCTCATCCAGCGCGCGAAGAAGCGCCTGGAAGACCTGAATTATTTTGACAAAGTCGACATTTCGACCGTGCCTGGCTCGGCCCCTGACCAAGTTGTGCTCGTCGTCGACGTGGTCGAGAAGTCGACCGGTGAGTTCTCGATCGGCGCCGGCTATTCGACCGGTGGCGACGCGGCCGGACCGTCGGTCGAAGGATCGATCACCGAGCGCAACTTCCTCGGCCGTGGCCAGTTCATCAAGCTGTCGGCCGGCGGCGGCAAGAACTCGCGTGACTACAGCCTGTCGTTCACCGAGCCTTATTTTCTCGGGCGGCGCATCGCTGCCGGTTTCGACATCTACAGGTCGACGCGGGAATACAACAACAACTACGACAGCGACACCACCGGCGCGACGATCCGCTTCGGGCTGCCGATCACCAACAGCATCACGACCCAGTTGGCGTATAATATCTCGCAGGAGAAATATAAGGTCGACGATAGTTGCGGTCCTACCTCCATCGGAGATCCCGACGGCAGCTGTAACATCTCACAGGCCATTCTGGACGGCATCGAGCAGAGTCCGTGGATCAAGTCTTCGGTCAGCCTGGGGCTGGTCTACAACACGATCGACGACATGAAGAACCCGCATGAGGGGATCTACGCCAACACTACCGTGGAGGTCGCGGGTCTCGGTGGCGATGCCAAATTCGTGAAGATCACCGGACGGGGCAGCATCTATCAGACGCTGTCCGAACAGCTTGACCTTGTCGGGCTCCTTTCGGGCGGGGCCGGTCATGTCGAGGGATATGGCAACGGCGACCTGCGCATCTTCGATCACTTCCAGAGCAACGACCGCATGATCCGCGGCTTTGCCTATGGTGGTATCGGCCCGGTTGCCAGCGACACCAGCGGTGACCACCTGGGTGGCACGACCTACTTCAACGCTTCGGCCGAAGCCCAGTTCCCGCTGCCGGTTGTTCCGGAGAGCTTCGGCTTGCGTGGCGCGGTGTTCGCCGATGCGGCGACGCTCTATGGCAGCAAGCTTGCGACTGGGCTGGTCGATCAAGATTCTACCGGCATGAAGTTGCGCGCCTCGGTCGGTCTCGGCCTGATGTGGGCCTCGCCCTTCGGCCCGATCCGTATCGACTATGCGATCCCGGTCAGGAAAGAGGCGAGCGACGACGTGCAGGAATTCAACTTCGGCATATCGACCCGCTTCTGATCGGCGGCCAACGATGCTCCCGGGTTTTGGATCCGGGAGAAATGTTCCGACCTAGCTGGATATAGCTTCTGGAATGACCGATCCGGTGTTCTTCGCGCCATCACGCCGGTATACGGCGGCCGAAGTCGCGAATCTGACTGGCTCGGTGCTTGTCGATTCGGGCCAATCCGACGTTTCGATCGAAGCGTTGGCGCCAGCCAGTGAAGGCGGCGCCAACGCGCTCGTCTTCGTCGATGGAAGGCGTAATTCCGCGCTGATGCCGTCGCTGCGGGCGGCTGCGGTGCTGTGTCCGGCGGAATTCGCGAACAAGGCGCCTGCCGGCATCGCCGTCCTGATCCATCCGCGGCCGCAACAGGCTTTCGCGCTGGTTGGGCGCCTGCTGTTCCCGACAGCCGCCACGCCGGGGCCGATGACTGGCGAAACCGGCGTTTCGCCGCATGCCCATGTCGACCCGACCGCGCATGTCGAAGCCGGCGTCGTCATCGAGGCTGGCGCCGTCGTCGGGCCTGGCGTCTCGATCGGCAGCGGCACCGTCATTGCGCCGAACGCCGTCATCGGACAGTCCTGCCAGATCGGCCGTGACGGATATGTCGGCCCGGGCGCCAGCATCCAGTACGCACTGATCGGCAATCGGGTCATCATCCATGGTGGGGCCAGGATCGGCCAGGACGGCTTTGGCTTTGTCGGCGGCGCCAAGGGCCCGGAACGGGTCCCGCAAATCGGACGCGTCGTTATCCAGGATGATGTCGAGATCGGCTCCAATTCCACAGTCGATCGCGGCGCGATGTCCGATACGATCATTGGGCAAGGCACAAAGATCGACAATCTCGTGCAGATCGCCCATAACGTCCGCATCGGTCGCAATTGCATAGTGGCCGGGCTTTCGGGTATTTCCGGTTCCGTGGTGGTGGGTGACAATGTCACTATGGGCGGCGGCGTCGGGCTTGCGGATCATCTGACGATTGGTACAGGTGCCAAGCTTGCCGCCAGAAGTGGATTTATGAGCAATGTTCCCGCCGGCGAGATATGGGGTGGCTATCCGGCACAGCCGATGGCGGAAGCCATGCGAGAGATAGCCATGTTGCGCACGATGGCCAGAGCACGCAAGCAGGGCAAGGACAATGGCTGACATGGTGGCGGCGACAACGCTGGAAGCGGTTGACATATTGGGGCTGATGAAGCTCCTGCCGCACCGTTACCCCTTCCTCATGATCGACCGCATCGTGGACATCGATGGTGACGACTCCGCTATCGGCATCAAGAACGTGACCATAAACGAGCCGCATTTTCAGGGGCATTTCCCGGAGCAGCCGGTGATGCCGGGCGTGCTCATCGTCGAGGCCATGGCGCAGACGGCCGGCGCCATCTGCATTCGCAGCCTCGGGGCGTCGAAACCGTCGCTGGTCTATTTCCTGACCATCGACAACGCCAAATTCCGCAAACCGGTCGTTCCCGGCGACCAGTTGAAGATCCATGTCAAGAAAATCAAGAAGCGCGGCAACCTGCTCAAATTCGCCTGCGAAGCCCTGGTCGAAGGTACCAAGGCGGCCGAGGCCGAGATTTCAGCCATGATGGTCACCGGCGACTGACGATCGAGTGCCTATGAAAATCAAGACGTCAATCCATCCTTCCTCCGTCGTCGAAGGAGGCGCCCAGATCGGCCAGGGTGTGCGCATTGGGCCGTTCTGCCATGTCAGCGCCGATGCCGTGATCGGCGACGGTGTCGAACTGGTCAGCCATGTCTCGGTGATGGGCCCTACCACTATCGGGGCGTCGACCAAGGTCTATCCGATGGCGATCCTGGGCGCGCCGCCGCAGAATACCAAGCACAAGGGCGGCCGCACCACCCTGGTCATCGGCGCCAACTGCACCATCCGCGAAGGCGTGACCATGCATGTCGGCACCGACACCAGCCGCGGCGAAACGACGGTGGGCGACAATGGCAATTTCCTTGCCTACGCCCATATCGCCCATGATTGCGCCGTCGGCAAGAACGCCACCTTCGCCAACGGCGCGACGCTGGGCGGACACTGCGAAATCGGTGACAACGTCTATATTGGCGGCCTCAGCGCCGTCCATCAATTTGTGCGCGTTGGCGACAACGCCTTTCTTGGCGGGTGCTCGGCTTTTGTTGGTGATGTCATTCCCTATGCCATCGCGGTCGGCAACCGCGCCAGCTTGCGCGGCTTGAACATCATCGGCCTCAAGCGCGCCGGTTTGCCGCGTTCCGAAATCTATCTGCTGCGCAAGGCCTACAAGACGATCTTCGACCGCTCCCGGACCGTCGGCGAGAATATCGAGTTCGCCAAGGCCGAGTTCGCCTCGTCACCGACTGCAATGAAGATCATCGATTTCATCACCAGTCGCGGCAAGCGACACTATGCGGTGCCATCGCTCAAGGGCGGCGATGGCGACACCGATGACGAAGGCTGAGACGGCCGCGGCTGGTCTTGATCTCCCGCCTGATGCCAGGGTCGGCATCATTGCCGGCGGCGGCAGCCTGCCGGTCGAAGTCGCCGAAGGGCTGGCGGAGGGCGGACATCCGCCCGTCATCATCTTGGTCGAAGGCCAGGCCGACCGTCAGTCCGAGCTCACGGTCTATGAGCATGAAAGCCTTGCCCTGGAAGACATCGGCTCGCTGGCTGCCTTGCTGAGGCGCCGGCGGATCAGCCATCTCGTGCTTGCCGGCGAGATCAGGCGCAGGCCGCGTCTGATCGACATGCGCCCGAGCTTCGGCCTGCTGGCTGTGATATCCTCCGCCGCCATGGCGCTTGCGCGCGGCGATGACGGCCTGTTGAAGATATTGACCCGAGGCCTGGAGGCGCGCGGCATCAAGGTCGTCGGCGCGCACGAAGTCGTGCCGAAACTTGTCGCGACTGAGGGGCCGCTGACCAAGGCAGTGCCGCGAAAGTCGGACTGGCGCGACATCGAGGCGGCGCATGCGGCGGCAAAGGCCATCGGCGCGCTCGACATCGGCCAGGCCGCTATTGCGATCGGCGGTCGCGTCATTGCCCTGGAAGGCATCGAGGGCACCGGCGGTCTGCTCGAGCGGACGCAGCAACTGCGTGGCCATGGCAGGCTCGCCGGCAAAACGCGCGGCGTCCTGGTTAAATGCGCCAAGCCCGGCCAGGAACTGCGCGCCGATCTTCCCTCTATCGGCCCGCAAACGGTCGAGGCGGCGCATGAAGCCGGCCTTGCCGGCATTGCCGTCGAAGCCGGCCGCTCGTTGATCCTCGAAGGGCCGACTGTCGTTGCGCGCGCCAATGCGCTCGGTCTGTTCGTGATCGGCCTGCCGGCCGCGGGGCCTGCCCATGGCAGCTGAGAAGCCGCTGAAGATCGCGATCGTCGCCGGCGAAGAATCCGGCGACCTGCTTGGCGCCGACATCGTCCAGGCCCTGAAACGCATGACCGGGCGCGAGGTGCGCCTCGTCGGCATTGGCGGGCGGCATCTGCGGGCGCTTGGGCTGGCGCCGCTGTTCGACGGATCAGAGATCGCACTGATGGGGCTCAGCGCCATCCTGCGCGACCTGCCGCGCCTGATGCGGCGGATCAGCCAGACGGCAAGTGCCGTCGCCGCTGAAAAGCCCGACTGCCTCATCACCATCGACAGCCCTGACTTTTCGCTGCGCGTCGCCAAAAAGGTTCGAGCCGCCGATCCGAACATCCCGATCGTCCACTATGTCTGCCCGAGCGTCTGGGCGTGGCGGCCGGGCAGGGCGGCGGCGATGAAGCCCTACGTCGACCACATACTGTGCATCCTGCCTTTCGAAGTGAAGGAACTCAGCCGCCTCGGTGGCCCGCCCGGCACCTATGTCGGACATCGCCTGACGCATGATCCCGGCGTACTTGGCGCGGCCAAGGCGCAAGGCCAGCCGCGCGATCTCTCGGGCGATCGTGTCAAGACGCTGCTCGTCCTGCCGGGATCGCGGCGCGGCGAAGCGAGCCGGCTTATTGGTCCGTTTGGTGAGACGGTCTCGGCATTGCGGGCGCGCGGACATCGCTTGCGCCTGCTGTTGCCGACGGTGCCGCATGTCGCTGACCTGATCAAAACATCGGTCGCTCGCTGGGATGAAAAGCCTGAGATCATCCTTGAGCCTGAGCGCAAATGGCAGGCCTTCGGCAAAGCCGATGCGGCACTGATCGCCTCGGGAACAGTGTCGTTGGAACTGGCGCTGTCCGGCGTGCCGATGATCTCGTGCTACCGGCTCGATCCGGTGATGCGCATGGCCCAGGGGCTGGTCACGGTGTGGAGTGCGGCCCTGCCCAATCTGATTGCCGACCAGATCGTGGTGCCGGAGCACTACAACCAATATGTGCGGCCGCGCTATCTGGCGCGGCAGCTCGAGGCGCTGTTTTCAGACACCGGCTACCGAGCCTGGCAGAAGGACGGCTTTGCGGAAGTGGCAAGGCGGATGGCGACCGACAGGCCCTCCGGCGATATCGCTGCGGAGGTGGTGATGGGGTGCATCAAGAGCAATCAGTAGGCAGTGGGCAGGCCTATTCCCTACAGCCCAATCCCTATTGCCTCATCTCTTCGCAATCGGTACGTAGTCGCGCTCCGGCGCGCCGGTGTAGAGCTGGCGCGGGCGACCGATCTTCTGGCGCGGATCCTCGATCATTTCCTTCCACTGCGCGATCCAACCGACCGTGCGGGCGACCGCGAACAGCACGGTGAACATGGTGGTGGGGAAGCCCAGCGCCTTCAGCGTGATGCCGGAGTAGAAGTCGACGTTCGGATAGAGCTTCTTCTCGATGAAATAGGGATCGGTCAGCGCGATCTTTTCCAGCTCCATCGCGATGTCGAGCAGCGGATCATCCTTGATGCCGAGCTCGCCCAGGACCTCATGCGCCGTCTTCTGCATGATCTTGGCACGCGGATCGTAGTTCTTGTAGACGCGGTGGCCAAAGCCCATCAACCGGAACGGATCGTTCTTGTCCTTGGCACGGGCGATGAATTCCGGGATATGATCGACATGGCCGATCTCGCCCAGCATGTTGAGCGCCGCTTCGTTGGCGCCGCCATGGGCCGGGCCCCACAAGCAAGCGATCCCGGCGGCAATGCAGGCGAAGGGGTTGGCGCCCGAAGAGCCGGCGAGACGAACGGTCGAGGTCGAAGCGTTCTGCTCGTGGTCGGCGTGCAGGATGAAGATGCGCTCCATGGCGCGCGCCAGCACCGGGTTGATCTTGTATTCCTCGCACGGCACGGCAAAGCACATATGCAGGAAGTTTGCCGCGAAACCGAGATCGTTCTTCGGGTAAATGAAGGGCTGGCCGATGTGGTACTTGTAGGCCATGGCCGCGATCGTCGGCATTTTGGCGATCAGGCGCATGGACGCAACCATGCGCTGGTACGGGTCGGAGATGTCGGTCGAGTCGTGATAGAAGGCCGACAGCGCGCCAACCACGCCGCACATCACCGCCATCGGGTGCGCGTCGCGGCGGAAGCCGGTAAAGAAGCGCGACATCTGCTCGTGCACCATGGTGTGGCGCGTCACGCGGTAATCGAAATCGTCCTTCTGCGCCTTGGTGGGCAGTTCGCCGTAGAGCAGGAGATAGCAGACTTCGAGGAAATCGCCATGTTCGGCCAATTGGTCGATCGGGTAGCCGCGGTGCAGGAGGATGCCGGCATCACCATCGATGAAGGTGATTTCCGACTCGCAGCTTGCCGTCGAGGTGAAGCCGGGGTCATAGGTGAAAGCGCCGGTGGTGCTGTAGAGCGAGGCGATGTCGATGACGTCAGGTCCGACCGAGCCGCTTCGCACCTTGAATTCGTGGGTCTTGCCGGCGAATTCGAGCGTTGCCGTGGCCTCTTGGCCGCCCACATCCAGTTTTTTCGCAGCTTCGGTCATTGCAAACTCCTTCTTGTTTCCTCATGCCGGCAAAGGCAAATTCCGCAGAGCGACACGTCGAAATCACCGCAATGCGCGTCTTCGCCACCGCATTCTAGGAGGTGCGTGCCAGATTGGGCCAAGACATAATGTTGCACTGCGAAACGCGCCTTTCAATGCCAATCTTCTTGGGCCAGTTTGCTGCTAATCGATTTGATCCGCTATGCGGGCCAGGCTTTCCTCACGCCCCAGCACGGCCAGCACGTCGAATACGCCCGGTGAAGTGCTTTTGCCGGTCAAGGCAGCACGCAACGGCTGGGCCACGGCACCAAGCTTATGGCCGCCAGTCAGGGCGTACTCGCGGATGGCGGCCTCAGCCGTGGCCGCCGTCCACTCACCCGACAGCGACTTCAAAGCTTCGTGAGCGCCGCGCAGGATCTTGCGGGCATCGTCATTGAGCAGGAGCGCCGCCTTGTCGTCGATCGGCAGCGGCCGCGCGGCAAACAGGAAGGCAGCGCCGTCGACGAGCTCGACCAGCGTCTTGGCGCGCTCCTTCAGGCCCGGAAGGGCTGCCAGCAACTGCGCCTTGTTCTTCTCGTCGAGGCGCGCCGCCATCGCCGGGCCGCCCTCCAGATAAGGCAAGGTGGCGATGAAAATGTCGAACAATTCGGAATCGGCCATGCGGCGCATATGGACGCCGTTCAACGCCTCGAGCTTAGCGAAATCGAAGCGCGCCGCGCCCTTGTTGACGTCGCCGATGTCGAACCACGAGATCATGTCCTTGATCGACATGATCTCGTCGTCGCCATGGCTCCAGCCGAGACGCGCCAAGTAATTGAGCAGGGCCTCCGGCAGATAGCCCATGGCGCGATAGGCCTCGACACCAAGCGCGCCGTGGCGCTTCGACAGTTTGGCGCCGTCGGCGCCATGGATCAGCGGGATATGCGACATCGAAGGCACGTCCCAGCCCATGGCGTTGTAGATCACGGTCTGGCGGGCGGCGTTGGTCAGGTGATCATCGCCACGGATGATGTGGGTGACGCCCATGTCGTGGTCGTCGACGACGACGGCGTGCATATAGGTCGGGTTGCCGTCCGAGCGCAGGATGATGAAGTCGTCGAGATCCTTGTTGGGGAAGCGCACCTCGCCCTGGACCCGATCCTGCACCACCGTCTCGCCCTCGGTCGGTGCCTTGATGCGGATGGCGCCCCTGACGCCGGCGGGTGCCTCCGACGGATCGCGCTCACGCCAGTGGCCGTTATAGCGTGGCGGCAGGCCCTTGGCGCGTGCTGCCTCGCGCATCGCCTCGAGCTCGGCTGAAGTCTCGTAGCTGTAATAGGCCTTGCCCAGCCGCACCAGTTCCTCGGCCACCTCACGATGGCGCGGCGCCCGCTCGAATTGGGAAACCGCATCGCCGTCCCATGACAGGCCGAGCCAGGTCAGGCCGTCGAGAATGGCTGATGTGGCCGCATCGGTCGAACGCTCCCGATCGGTGTCCTCGATGCGCAGCAGCATCGTACCGCCGGTATGCTTGGCATAGAGCCAGTTGAACAGTGCCGTGCGCGCGCCGCCGATGTGCAGATAGCCGGTCGGCGAGGGGGCAAAACGGGTGATGACCTTGTCGGACATGGAACTCTCGGAAAACGTCTGAAGCTGGGTGCGGAGGGCGCGGACTTTCGCGCTTCGCGCGTTCATGTAGCATAGGGTGTCGAGGGCGCAAGGGGCAGACCCGATGACTGGACGAGGCCGGGGCTCGGATCGGGGCGAGGGCGCCATTGTCGGCGTCAGCGAACGGTCCTTGTTTGCGACGCCTCCGGCGATCCCGCTGCCATCGCCGCTCGTGGCTGCGCCCGCAACCCAGCCGTTGCAAGCGGGCTTGCCGGCGCCAACTCCGTCTCCTGCCGCACGCAGGATCGTGCGCGCGCGCCGGCAAATCGGCCGGATATCCTTGCTTCGCCTGCGCCACGGCTTGGCCAAGGCGGCGGAGCTGGAACTTGACCGGGGCATCGCCTTCCTGCTGGTGCCGGTCTGCCTGGCGGTTGGGGCGATCGGCTACTTTTCGCTGGCGACCGAGCCCGATTTTGCAAAGCCTGTCGCGGTCATGGTGCTGGCGGCGACCTGTGCATTCGTCTCGCGTTCCTGGCCGAAAACCCATCTGTGTTTCATGGCAGTGCTGTTGTGCGCGCTGGGCCTGCTCGCGGCGAAGGTCGAAACATGGCGAGCAGGAACCCGGATGCTGGGTTCGGAAATCTCGACTCAATTGACCGGCCGCGTGGTCTCGCTCGAGGAGATGGAGAGCGGCCGTATCCGGTTGACCATGGACGTGATTTCGACCGCCCGGCCGAAATTGCGCTATGCGCCGGAAAGGGTCCGGCTTTCGGCACGCAAGATACCGCCGGAAATGACCGCTGGCTCGCTTATCACAGGCTACGCCAAACTGCTGCCGCCGACCGGTCCGGTGCGGCCGGACAGCTACGACTTCTCCTTCGACAGCTATTTCGCAGGCATCGGCGGCAGCGGCTTCTTTCTCGGCAATCCAACGGTTGTCGCTACCGACGATGGTGAGATGTCGCTGCCAGCCCGTCTTTTTTCAAGCATCGAAAACGCCCGCGAAGCCATCGCCGACCACATCAGGGGCAGCATCGGCGGCGCCGAAGGCGAGATCGCGGCGGCGCTGATCGTCGGCGTGCGCGCCGGCATTCCCGATGAAATCAACGAAGCGATGCGGCGTACCGGCATCTATCACATCATTTCCATTTCGGGACTGCATATGGCGCTGGTCGCCGGCACCATCATGGGTCTGTTGCGCGGTGCCTTCGCGCTGTTTCCAGACTTTTCCGCGCGCCGGCCGGTGAAGAAATATGCGGCCGCCGCCGCACTTTTCTCGATCGCCGCCTATCTCGTCATTTCCGGTGTCGTCGTTGCGGCCGAACGCAGCTTCATCATGCTGGCGGTGATGCTGATTGCCGTCTTGTTCGATCGCGCGGCGCTCACCATGCGCAACCTGGCCATCTCGGCGATCGCCGTTATCCTGGTTTCCCCGCACGAGGTCGTCGGCCCGAGCTTCCAGATGTCGTTCGCGGCAACCGCGGCCCTTGTTGGCGCCTATGCCGGCTGGGCGGACCACCGCGCTGGTAAGACGAGGCCACCGTCGCCAAAGCGGTCACTACCCGGGTTCCTGACGCGAAAATTCCTGCTGGCGACAGGTGGATTGGCCATGACCTCCATCATTGCCGGCAGCGCGACGGCGCTGTTTGCCATCTGGCATTTCCAGCGCGTATCGCCGCTCAGCCTGTTCGCCAATCTGGCCGTCATGCCGATCGTGTCGGTGGTCGTCATGCCTTTTGCGGTCCTCAGTTCGCTGGCGATGCCCTTCGGCGCCGACGGCCCGTTTCTCTACGTGATGGGCAAAGGCCTGACAGCGATGATCGCCGTATCGTCATGGATATCGGAGCGCTCGCCAATCGATGGGGTAGGTCTGATCTCGCAGCAATCCGTGCTGCTGGTGGCCGTCGCGCTGGTCATCGCGACGATGGCGACGACCTGGCTGCGGCTCGCGGCACTGCCATTCGCACTTGCCGGTCTGTTGACTGTGTCGGACATACGCACGCCCGACGTGCTGATCTCGGAAGACGCACGGCTGGTCGCACTGCCGATCGGCAATGGCGAACTGGCCGTCAACCGGGAACGTCCGAACGAATTCGCGGCCGACAACTGGAAACGCGCTCTGGTCTCCGAAACAATCGTCAAACCGGAAATGTTCGACAAGGCGGACGGGCAATTCGATATTGCCGCTCCCACCGACCTGCCGCAGGGATCGCCGTTCTATTGCCGCGAAGGCCTTTGCCTTGCCAGGCACCCTTCCGGCGCGATCGTCGCCTATGTCGAGGATCGCAAGAACACCTGGAAAGCCTGCGCCTTCGCCGACCTGATCGTCGTCAATGACGCGACCGCCTATGACGCCTGCCACAATCCGCTGGTTGTCGTCGTCACGAAACGGCAGCTCGCCCGCAAGGGAAGTGCTGCCGTCTTCTTCGATCCCCAGTCGGCCACAACCCCGGCTGTGATCGAATTCGCTGTCGACGGACCATACCGGCCCTGGCACGAGCAGCGAAAATTCTCACGCGAGGCGAGGGGGCTGCCGCCCTATAAAAAGCCAGACAAGTCCGATGGCAAACCGGCTCAGTAGCGCCTGATCAGCCCGACCAGCTTGCCTTGTACCTTGACTCTGTCCGGCCCGAAAATACGCGTTTCGTAGGCTGGATTGGCGGCTTCGAGCGCGATCGAGGCGCCTTTACGGCGGAACCGCTTCAGCGTCGCTTCCTCCTCGTCGACCAGCGCCACGATGATTTCGCCCGGACTTGCCGTGTTCGCATTGCGGATGATGACCGTGTCGCCGTCGAAGATACCAGCCTCGATCATCGAGTCACCCTTGACCTCCAGCGCATAGTGCTCGCCGCCCATGATCATATCCGGCGGCACCGAGATCGAATGCGTCTGATGCTGGATGGCATCGATCGGCACACCGGCGGCGATACGGCCCATGACCGGGATGGACACGGCTGAAACCACATCGTCGTCATTGCCGGCCGCGGGCAGACGCGAAGGCGCCGTCGCCGGCTTGAGCTGGCGGCCAAGATTGTTTTGACCAAGGCTGCCCTGGATGACGCTGGGCGAAAATTTCTTTGCCGCGTTCAGGCCGGGCGCGATCGAATCCGGCAGCCGCAGCACCTCCAGCGCGCGCGCCCGATTGGGTAGCCGGCGAATGAAGCCGCGTTCCTCCAGCGCCGTGATCAGGCGATGAATCCCGGATTTGGAGGCAAGATCGAGCGCTTCCTTCATCTCGTCGAAGGAGGGCGGTATCCCGCTTTCCTTGAGCCGTTCGTGGATGAACATCAGCAGTTCATGTTGCTTGCGTGTCAGCATGGCGGCCCCCAAGGCATTGAACGAAGGTCTGAACCAGAATCGAAAAAACAAACCCAGAACAAACACTATCTGTTCCAGTTGTGTTCCGCAACCGTTTAAAGTTTAATGAATTTGTTAAGGCTGCGGATGTTTTTTGTCCGCTACGGCGGGCAGAAGCCGACCTTTTCCGCCATCGGCAGGCCCATTGAAATCGTTATGGTTAATGGCCTGTGGCCCATCCGCTCCCGAGTTTGGCGTCAGCCGTTCGGAAGGCTTTCCCCGGGCGGATTGTATAATTTATCGGTCCGTTATTCGCGGAACGAAACGAAACCAAAACGCCAACGACTGGCAGCTTCGGGGCAGCGATGGACCCAGGCGTCCGGCCCCACTCCGACCAACGCGTGCGAATAGGTGTCGCGGAAGCGCCGGAGTCATCCCGAACCAGCTTTCAAGCTGCCGGCGCGGGCGGCGTATTTGGTCGGGCCGCTGTCTTCGCTGTGGACATAGACGTGCAGGGTGTAGCCGATATGGGCCACCATCAGCGCCTTGGCCCGCTCGACGTCACGATCGAGTGCCGCTTCCATGATCGCGGTATGGTGTTCGATCGCAATCGCTTCGCGCAGCGCCTCCATCGCCTCTTCGTAGCCATCCTTGAGGCCGGCCGCGGCCCGCAATGTCGGCGCCAGACCAAGAAAGCGATGATGCCGGCGCAATTGATCCGAGATCGTCGAGCGGAAACGCAACAGCCAATCGCATGTGGCGGCACTCAGCAGCGCCGCATGGAAAGCCTCGTGATTCTCGTCCCATTTGTCGACCGCCGCATCCGAGGGATCGTCGACCGCGGTTTTGCAACGGGAGAGCCGGTAGTGGGCGGTGACCACGGCATCTTCCCATTCCTTGCCGCCTTTCTCCATCGATTCGAGGAACAGGGGGATCTCGACCACCATCCTGGCGCGCGCCAGGTCCTCCAGTTCGGCCCGCGACACCCGAGCCACGGTAAAACCGCGATTGCTGATGGCGGTGACCAGGCGTTCGGCCTCGAGCCGCGACAAGGCTTCGCGCAATGGCGTCCAGCCGACTCCATAGGTGCCGCGCAGTGCACTCAGTTTGAGCGGGGCGCCGGGCATGAGGCGCGTGGTCAGGATATCGCGCCGCAACAGCTGATAGGCTGCCTCCGTCTTTGTGGAGCTCGTTTGATCCTGCATCGCGGTCCATCCGTCGTCTGGCAGGGAAAATTATATATGATGTAGGGGCATGGCAAGAATTATATATAATGTTTGACACAAGCCGGCGGACTGACCATGATCGTTTGCAGTAGCCGCGCTGCAAGCGGCGCTGATCAAATCTGGGAGGAAATGATGTTGAAGTCGAAATCCGCTTGGTTGTCGGGTTTGTTCATGGCTAGCGCGTTGATGGTGAGCGCCGGCAGTGCCGCCGCCGACCAGATACGCATCGGCATTGCCAATTTCGGCGAGCACCCCCAGCTCAATGCCGCCATAGCCGGCTTCAAGAAGGCGCTGACGGACAATGGCTTCGTCGAGGGCAAGGACGTCGTCTATACGGAAAGCCATACCAATTTCGATGCATCGCTGGTGCCGCAGATGATCGCCAAGCTGCAGGCGGAGCAGCCCAAGCTGATCTACACCATCACCACGCCGGTCTCGCAGATCGCCAAGAAGGCGCTCGCCGGTTCCGGCATTCCAATCGTCTTTGCCGCGGTCACCGATCCAGTGGCGGCCAAGCTGGTGCCGTCGTGGGATTCAGGTGACGAAGGCATGACCGGCGCCAGCGATCTGCAGGACGTCGCCGCGGTGATGGCCTTCACCAAGAAGCTGCTGCCGAACGCCAAGCGCTTCGGCGTGCCTTACAATCCGGGCGAGGCCAATGACGTTGCCTTGGTCGAAAAGATCAAGGCGGCGGCGCCCGCCGCTGGCTTCGAGGTGGTGGAGGTCGGCATCGACAACGTCAATGACATCCAGCAACGTATCGCTTCGCTCGCCGGCAAGGCCGACGTCATCTACGGCCCGGCCTCGAACCTGATCCAGCCGGCGATCGCCGCTGTCTCCGCCGCCGCCCGCCAGGCCGGTATCCCGGTCGTCAACTCCGATGACAGCGCGGTCCGCAACGGCACTGTGCCGGCGAGCTTCGCGGTCAATTACACGCAGGTTGGCATCAACGCCGGCGACATCGCCGCAGAGATACTCAAGGGCAAGGATCCCAAGACGATCGCGCCGTCGCGCCCGGCCTACAAGGATCACATGGCAACGATTTCCCGCAAGGCGATGGCCGCGTTCGGCATCGAGATACCGGCCTCGATGGCAGATTGCGGCTGCATCGTCGACTGACATCAGGCTGCATGAAGGTGACGGCGCGGGCGCCGTCACTTTTCATGTCAGGGAGGAACGATGCTCGAGATCCGATCCGCGCGCAAAGTATTCTACAGGGGCCAGGCCGACGAGAAGATCGCGCTGGACGGCCTCAGCCTGTCATTGGCGACTGGCGAGTTCGGCATCGTCATCGGCTCCAACGGGGCGGGCAAGAGCAGCATGCTCAACGCCATTTCCGGCGCTCTGATCCTCGATTCCGGCCAGATCCTGATCAATGGCGCCGATGTGACTGATATGCCGGTGCACAAGCGCGCCGCGAAGCTGGCCCGCGTCTTCCAGGATCCGATGCGCGGCACCGCCGCCAGCATGACGGTCGCGGAAAACATGCTGCTGGCTGATTTGCGCAGCAGCAAGCGCACCTTGCGCCAGGGGCTGAACGCCACCCGGCTCGCGTCCTACAAGGAACGCCTGTCGATACTGGGCCTCGGCCTTGAAAACCGCATGGACACCCGCGTCGACCTGCTTTCGGGTGGGCAGCGGCAGTCCCTGTCGCTGATCATGGCGGTCGGCGGATCGCCCGACTTGCTGCTGCTCGACGAGCATACCGCGGCGCTCGACCCGCGCACGGCCGAGATCGTCATGCAGGCAACGGTGCGCGCCGTCAGCGCGCTGAAGCTGACGACTTTGATGGTGACCCACAACATGCAGCATGCCGTCGACTACGGCAACCGGGTGATCATGCTCGACGCCGGCCGCGTCCTCCTGGAGGTCACAGGCGAAGAGAAGGCGAGGATCACGGTTATCGATCTGATCGGCCATTTCTCAGTCAAGACCGACCGCATGTTGCTGGCGAGCTGATCATCATGGGCTTCATTCAGGACGTTCTCGCCAGCTTCGTCGCGATCATGCCGGTCACGCTGGCGCAAAGCCTGATCCTGGCCTTTGTCGTGCTCGGGATCATGATTCCGTTTCGCATGCTGAATTTTCCCGATCTCACCAGCGAGGGCGCCTTTCCGCTGGGCGGCTGCATCTGCGGCGTCCTCCTTGCCGCCGGCGCATCGCCGTTGGTCGGCATCGCCGCCGCCCTCGTTGCCGGCTTCGCGGCGGGCTGCTGCACCGCCTTCATCCATCTGCGCTTCCGCATCCACACGCTTCTGGCGGGCATCCTGATGATGACGATGCTCTACAGCATCAACCTTCGCATCATGGGCAAGTCCAATCTCTCGGTCTTCGGCTCGCCGACGGTGTTCGACTGGGTGCCGTTCGCGCGGCCGGGTTTTCCCGCCAGCAAGATCGTCGTCGCCGGCCTTCTCGCGCTGATCGCCTTCATGCTGCTCCACATGTTCTTCAGGACCGAGAAGGGGACGGCCGTGCGTGCCGTGGGCGCCAATCCCGACATGGCCGAGGCGCAAGGCATCAATGTCTGGGCCGCGACCATAGGCGGTGTCGGGTTGGCGAGCGCTTTTTCGGCTTCAAGCGGCGCGCTGATGGTGCAGTCGCAGGGATTTGCCGACGTCAATATGGGATTGGGGATCCTCATCAACGGCCTTGCCGCGCTGATGATCGGCGAGGCCGTCGTCGGCAAGCAGACGGTCTGGCGCCAGCTGCTGGCGCCCTTCGCCGGCGCGATCATCTACTACCAGCTGGTGTCGTTCTGCCTTGCCGCCGGCATGCCGCCGCCCGACCTGAAGCTTGCCACGGGTCTGTTCGTGCTCGCCATGCTTGCCTTGCCCAGCCTCAAGCGTAGCCGCGGGTCCGCGCCGGCACGCGAAGCGATCCGTGAATAACCAGGGCATGAATAACCAGGGAATGTCACAAATGATGCGTGCACCGCTCGATTTCGCAGCCGTCGAGGCCATGGATGCGGCGGACCCGCTGCGCGCCATGCGCGACCGGTTCATTTTGCCGGAAGGCGTCATCTATCTCGACGGCAATTCGCTTGGGGCCGCGGCACCCGCCGTCTTCAACGAGCTGCAGAAGGCTGCCACCCAGGAGTGGGCGCAGGATCTCATCCGCGCCTGGAATACTGCCGGCTGGTTCGACATGCCGCTGGCACTTGGCGACCAGCTCGGACGGCTGATCGGCGCCGCGCCCGGCCAGACCGTGGTGTGCGATACGACCTCGATCAATATCTACAAGGTGCTGCATGCCGCACTCGGCATGCGGCCGGACCGGTCGGTCATCGTCGCCGAAGGCGACAGCTTTCCGACCGATCTCTATATGGCCGAAGGCGTGGCCTCGACGCGACCCGGCACTGTCTTGCGGCTCGAGGGCGTCGACGCGCCGACCATTGAGGAACTGATCGACGAGCGTGTCGCCGTCATCCTGGTCAACCATGTCAATTACAAATCCGGCCAGCTGCGCGACATGGCGGCACTGACATGCAAGGCCCATCAGGTCGGCGCGCTGATCGTCTGGGATCTCTGCCATTCCGCCGGCGCCTTGCCGGTCGAACTCGACAGCGCCAATGCGGATTTCGCCATCGGCTGCACTTACAAATATCTCAATGGTGGTCCGGGCGCGCCAGCCTTTATCTACGCCGCCACGCGTCATCACGACAAAGTCCAGCAGCCGCTCAGCGGTTGGTGGGGCCACGCGCGGCCCTTCGCCTTCGAGCAGGGTTATGCGGCCGGCAGCGGCATCCGTCGCTTCCTGTGCGGCACGCAACCGGTCTTGTCGATGCGGGCGCTCAAGGGGGCGCTGGATATCTGGGACGATGTCGACATGGCGACAGTGCGCAACAAGAGCATCGCGCTCACCGACCTGTTCATCCAACTCGTCGAGACCAGATGCGGCGCTTACGGCCTGGAGCTGGAAAGCCCGCGCGATGGCAAGCAGCGCGGCAGCCAGGTTTCGTTCCTCCACCCCAACGGTTACCAGGTGATGCGGGCGCTGATCGAGCGCGGCGTGATCGGCGATTTCCGTGCGCCATCGACGATCCGCTTCGGCTTCACGCCGCTCTATGTCGGTTACGCCGATGTATGGCAGGCGGTCGGGGTGTTGGAAGATATCCTGCGCACCGGCGCGTGGAAGGACGCGCGCTTCGCGGTCAAGACCGCGGTGACCTGAAGCGTCGGCGCAATTCCAGGAAAAGTGCCGCGCCGCTTTCCAGTCCGCACCAAGGAGCTCAGAGCCGGGTACGGACGTTCCAGAGTTCCGGAAACAGGACGACCTCGAGCATCTTCTTGAGGTAGGAGGCACCGGATGTGCCGCCGGTGCCGCGCTTCAGGCCGATGATGCGCTCGACCGTGGTGACGTGGTTGAAGCGCCATCGGCGGAAGTAGTCCTCGAAGTCGACCAGTTTCTCGGCCAGTTCATAGAACATCCAGTAGCGCTGCGGATCGCGGTAGATGGTCTGCCAGGCGACGAGGACCTCTTCGTTCTCGCTGCGCGTCTCTCGCCAGTCCGTGCGCCTGGCATCGGCGCCGATGTCGAATCCGTTGCGTGCCAGAAGCAGCAGCGCTTCATCGTAGAGCGACGGCTCGGTCAGGATTGCCTCCAGCCTGCCCGTGAGGTCCGTCCGGTGCTTGTGCGGCCCAAGCATGGCGAGGTTGCGATTGCCGGCCATGAATTCGATGGCGCGATACTGCCAGGACTGGAAACCCGAGGACTGGCCGAGCGCGTCCCGGAATTCGGTATATTCGCTTGGAGTCATCGTGCGCAGCACGTCCCAGGCGTTGTTCAGCTGCTCGAAAATGCGGGCGACGCGCGACAGCATCTTGAAGCTCGGCTCCAGCCGGTCGGCACGGATCGAGCGGATCGCGGCGCCAATCTCGTGCAGGGCGAGCTTCATCCAGAGTTCCGATGTCTGGTGCTGGATGATGAACAGCATCTCGTCATGCGCCGACGACAGCGGCGCCTGCGCGTCGAGTACTTTCTCCAGGTGCAGATAGTCGCTGTAGGACATGCGTTCTTTGAACGACATCTGTGCGCCTTCGGACGCCGGATCGTAGGGTTCGCTCAATTGATTTTCTCCGTGCGCAGGCGGAAGCGCTGGATCTTGCCGGTCTGGGTCTTGGGCAGCGCGGCGATGAATTTGACCGATCGCGGGTATTTGTAGGGCGCGATGGTTGCCTTGACGTGGTCCTGCAGGCGCTTGACGGTCATCGCGTCCGGCGCCACGCCTCGCACCAGCACGACATGCGCCTCGACGATCTGGCCGCGCTCGCCATCCTCGGCGCCGATGACAGCGCATTCGGCGACATCGGGATGCGAAAGCAGCGCCGCCTCGACCTCGGGTCCGGCGATGTTGTAGCCGGCGCTGACAATCATGTCGTCGGAACGCGCGGCAAAGTGAAAGAAGCCGTCCTCGTCCTGCGTGAAGGTGTCGCCGGTGAGATTCCAGCCGTCGCGCACATAGTCCTTCTGCCGGTCATCGGCCATGTAGCGGCAGCCGGTTGGCCCGCGCACCGCCAGCCGTCCGGTCTCGCCACGCGGCACTTCGCGCATGTCGTTGTCGACGATGCGCGCCTCGTAGCCGCCGACCGGCTTGCCGGTCGAAGCGGGCTTCCTGTCGTCAAAGCGGTTGGAGACGAAGATGTGCAGCATTTCCGTGGCGCCGATGCCATCGAGGATCGGCTTGCCGGTCTTTCGTGTCCACTCTTCGAAGACCGGAGCCGGCAAGGTCTCGCCGGCGGAAACGGCAACACGCAGCGATGACAGGTCGGCACCCTCATCCATGGCCTTCAGCATGGCGCGGTAGGCGGTCGGCGCGGTGAAGGAAATGGTGGCTTTGTAGCTCTCGATAATGTGGATCATGTTGGGTGGCGTCGCCTGTTCCAGCAGGGTCGCCGCCGCGCCGAAGCGCAGGGGAAAGATGGCCAACCCGCCAAGACCGAAGGTGAAGGCGAGCGGCGGCGAGCCGACGAAGATGTCGTCCGGCGTCACCTGCAGGACTTCGCGGGCGTAGGCATCGGCGATGATCAGCAGGTCGCGGTGGAAATGCATCGTCGCCTTCGGCACGCCCGTCGTGCCCGAGGTGAAGCCGAGCAGGGCGACATCGTCGCGGCCGGTGCTGACGGCGGTGAAGGTGACGGGCTTGTCGAGGGCGGCGCCGTCGAGCTCGGCATCATGGTTGGCGGTGCCGTCGAAGCCGATCACCTGCTTCAGGAACGCGCTGTCCTTGGCGCAGGCGGTCATCTCGTCCATCAGCCTGGTGTCGCAGAGCGCGATCGTGATCTCGGCCTTGTCGACGATCTTTGTGAGTTCGCCGGCACGCAGCATCGGCATGGTGTTGACGACGACGGCGCCGACCTTGGTGGCGGCCAGCCAACAGGCGACCATGGCTGGGTTATTGGCGGAGCGGATCAACACCCGGTTGCCCGGCTTGACGCCATAATTCTCGACCAGCGCGTGGGCGAGCCGGTTCGTCCAGTCGGACAGTTCCTTGTAGGTGCGGCGGCGGCCATTGCCGATCAGGGCGGTGTGGTCGCCGAGACCCTTCTCGACCAGCCGGTCGGTCAATTCGACACCGGCGTTGAGATGTTCGGGGTAGTCGAAGCCGTCGAGCAGGAAGTCGGGCCATTGTTCGGGCGGCGGCAGATGATCGCGCGTGAACGTGTCGGTATGCGCTGAAGGCCCAAGCATGTCGCCGCTGTCCCTGTCTGCTGCCCGGCCAGCGTGGGGGCACCTGGCCGGAGGCGGTGGATCTGAATTCCCATCTTTCGCGGAAGGCTTCGTGCAGCCGGCTACACCTTGTCGACCATGTCGCCGGAAAGGTGACGATTGGCAGATTCGGACAGCACAGCGGACCTCCCATTGTCGACTGTTCCGCAGGCAGGATCGCACCAGTCGAAATTTGTTTCAAGCCTAAAATGTTTTTGCCGGAGCATTGACGCATGACATGGCGGCGGCCATTGCTAGTGCAGAAACGATGCCGCTTCGGGGGAGGGTGCCGATGCCAGACCATCGCATTGCCGACTGGGACAATGCCTACGCCAACGGCGCCAATATCGCCGGCAGTGACCGTTGGCCGGCCGCATGGGCGGAACCCGCGCAGGCGTTCCGCGATGCGCTATCGGCACAGGGCCGGGCACGTATCGACATTGCCTATGGCGATCGTCCGCGCAACCGCTTCGACCTCTTTCTGCCCAAGGCCGCGCCGAGGGGCCTAGTGGTGTTCATCCATGGGGGCTATTGGATGGAGACCGACAAGAGCTTGTGGTCGCACCTCGCCGGCGGCGCGGTCGACAGCGGTTTTGCCGTGGCGATGCCGTCCTACACGCAGTGCCCCGACATACGCATCGCCGGCATCGTCACCGAAATCGGGACGGCTATCAGCAGGGCCGCGGCAATGGTCGACGGGCCGTTGATTCTGACCGGACATTCGGCCGGTGGACATCTCGCCAGCCGCATGGTGACGGTGACCACGCCTTTGGCTGCCGATGTCGCGCGGCGTATACGCCATGTCGTTTCGATTTCAGGCTTGCATGATTTGCGCCCGCTGATGTGCACGGACATGAACGCGACGCTGAAAATCGATGAGCATGAGGCGCAGACGGAAAGCCCGGCACTGCTGCGCCCCCTGGATGGTATCCGCATCACCTGCTGGGCCGGCGGTGGGGAGCGATCCGAATTCCTGCGCCAGAATGCGTTGCTGGCCAACATCTGGACCGGACTTGGCGCAATTACCAATGCCGTGGTCGAACCTGATCGGCATCATTACGATGTTGTCGATGGCCTTGCCGATCCAGCGCACGCCTTGACGCGGACTTTGATCTCGGAATAGCCGAGATCATTTTTGTCCTGTTATCAGCTATTTGTAAGATAATTCTTCAACGCAACATCAGAACGCTGCAAGCGTCTCCGGCAACAGATGCGGGAGCAAAAGGCGCGCGCACGACCAATCCGTTGGCATCGGCGAGCATCCTCAGCATCGAAGAATCCTGGATGCCGAACGGCGTCGCCACCAACCCGCTGCCGTCCTCCCGGACCACCGCCCGCACATAATCCTGGCGCAGATCGTTGGCCGCCATTGCGGCGCCCAGCCGTGCCTGGCGGATATCCTGACGATGATCGCGGCCGCCGAGCCTCGCCAGAAGCGGCTTCAGGAACAATTGCGAGCAGACCAGGCTTGCCACCGGATTGCCGGGCAGGCCGATGCATCTGACATCGCCGAGGCGCCCGAACATCAGCGGCTTGCCAGGACGCATGGCGATCTTCCAGAAGCCGAGGGTCATGCCTTCGCTGGTCAGCACGTCATGGATAAGGTCATGGTCGCCCACCGAGGCACCGCCCAGCGTGACGATAACATCGGCGCCGGCGGCCACCGCTTTCCTGACCAGGGCGGCGATGGCGTCCTTGCGGTCGGCGGCGATTCCGAGATCGAGCGCGCGGGCACCGACCGACTGTGCTGCCGCGGCGACGCCATAAGCGTTGGACGAGATGATCTGGTCCGGCCCGAGTTCGCTGCCGGGCTGCAACAGTTCGTCACCGGTGGCGATGATGGCGACCAACGGCCGTTTCACCACGCTCACTCGGGGGTGGTTGGCCGATGCCGCCAGCGACAGTGCAGCCGGGTCGAGCAAACGCCCCTTCTCCAGCAGCACGTCGCCCTTGGAAAAATCGAGGCCGACGCGGCGGATGTTGCGCCACTCGGCGGTGGGCTCGAACACTTCGATGTTGCCACCGCCGAGATCCCTGACATTCTCCTGGATGACGATGGTATCGGCACCATGAGGCAGCGGTGCGCCGGTGAAGATGCGCACGGCTTGTCCTTGGCCGACCGCGCCGTCAAAGCCACGCCCGGCCGGCGCTATCCCGATCACCGAGAGTTTCGACGGCACCGACGCCACGTCGGCGACTCGCACCGCATAGCCGTCCATGGCAGAAGCGTTGAAGGGCGGCTGGGTGCGAAGCGCCACCACCGCTTCGGCCAGCACACGATCGACAGCCTCGATGAGGGGGACGCTTTCGCCGGCCAGCGGCACGGCGCCGTCGAGGAGGCGTTCGAGCGCCTCGGCGACCGGAACCAGCACCATCAGGCACCTGCCTTGTAGTCGCCGGACTTGCCGCCGGTCTTTTCGGCCAGCCGGATACCGGAGATGACCATGGCGCGGTCCACCGCCTTGGCCATGTCGTAGATGGTCAGGCAGGCCACGGACGCGGCGGTCAATGCTTCCATCTCGACGCCGGTCTTGCCGGTAACGCGCGCCAGCGCCGTGACCCTGAGGCCGGGCAGAGCATGGTCCGGTTCTATGTCGACGGAAACCTTGGTCAGCAGCAGAGGGTGGCAGAGCGGGATCAGCTCATGCGTCTTCTTGGCCGCCATGATGCCGGCGATGCGCGCGGTGCCAAGCACGTCACCTTTCTTGGCGTTGCCGGCGAGAATGGTCTTCAATGTCTCGGGCTGCATGGAGACGAAGCCTTCGGCGATCGCGGTGCGCGTCGTCTCTTCCTTGTCGCCGACATCGACCATGTTGGCCTCGCCCTGCGCGCCAAGGTGCGTGAGGTTGGCCACGATCAGATCGCCTCGGCTACTGCCTTGCCCGTCAGGAGCAAGCGCGTCGCGGCGGCGACGTCCTGTTGCCGCATCAGACTTTCGCCGACGAGAAAGGTGCCGATGCCGCTCTTTTGCATCCTGAGACAATCGTCATGGGTGAAGATGCCGCTCTCGCTAACCAGCAGGCGATCGGCAGGTACCATGGCCGCCAGCCGCTCGGAGGTCTCAAGGCTGGTCTCGAACGTTCTCAGATTGCGGTTATTGATGCCGATCAGCCGCGACGACAATTTCAACGCGCGCTCCGTCTCGGCCTCGTCGTGGACCTCGATCAGCGCATCCATGCCGAGTTCGAACGCGGTCGTTTCCAGCTCATGCGCCAAGTCGTCGTCAACACTGGCCATGATGATCAGGATAGCGTCCGCGCCCCAGGCGCGAGCTTCATGGACCTGGTAGGAATCGAACAGGAAATCCTTGCGTAGCGCGGGCAGGGCGACGGCTGCCCTTGCCCTGGTGAGGAATTCCGGCGCCCCCTGAAAGGACGGCTCGTCCGTCAGTACGGAAAGGCAGGCGGCGCCGCCTTTCTCATAGGCCTTCGCCAATGCCGGCGGATCGAAGTCCGCACGGATCAGCCCTTTGGAGGGACTTGCCTTCTTGATTTCGGCGATCAGGGCGAAATCGCCGGATTTGCGTTTCGCGTCGAGCGCCGCGAGAAAGCCGCGCGGTGCGTCGGCGTCTTTTGCGTGCGCCTTGATCTCTGCCAGCGGTACGCGTGCCTTGGCGGCGGCTATCTCGTCGCGCTTGTAGGCTTCGATCTTGCGCAGAATGTCAGACACGGTTCACCCGTTCGAAATTTCGACCAGCCGGTCGAGCACCTGCAGCGCCCGGCCGCTGTCGATCGCCTGCGCGGCGATGGCGATGCCGTCACCCAGCGTCGTCGCCTTGCCCGCAATCACCAGTCCGGCGCCGGCGTTCATCAACACTGTGTCGCGGTAGGCGCCGGCGGCGCCGCCCAGCATATCGCGCAAGGCCTTGGCATTGTAGGCGGCGTCACCGCCGCGCAGCTCGTCCTTGGTATGGCGCTTCAGTCCAACCTCTTCAGGGGTCAGCGTAAAGCTGCGTATCTCGCCGCCAACCAGTTCGGCAACCTGCGTCTGCCCGGTGGTGGTGATCTCGTCATAGCCGTCGCCATGGGCGACCCAGGCGTGCTCGGTGCCGAGCGCCTTCAGCGTCTCGGCCACCGGCATGATCCATTCCGGCAGGAACACGCCGACCATCTGCCGCTTCACCCCCGCCGGATTGGACAGGGGACCGAGCAGGTTGAAGATGGTGCGGGTGCCGAGCTCGACGCGTGTGGGGCCGACATGTTTCATCGCCGGATGGTGTGCGGGGGCGAACATGAAGCCGACGCCTGCCTCACGAATGCAACGGCCGATGAACTCGGGCGAGAGGTCGATCTTGACGCCGAGCGCGATCAGGACATCGGCCGCACCGGTCAGCGAGGACAGGCCGCGATTGCCGTGCTTGGCGACCGGCACGCCACTGGCCGCAATGACGAAGGCTGATCCTGTCGAGATGTTGACCGAGTGCGAATTATCGCCGCCGGTGCCGACGATGTCGATGGCGCCGTCAGGGGCATCGACGCGCAGCATCTTGGCACGCATCGTGGCGACGGCGCCTGAAATCTCGCTGACCGTCTCGCCGCGCACGCGCAGCGCCATCAGGAAGCCGCCGATCTGCCCTGGGGTCGCATCGCCCGACATGATGATGTCGAAGGCCTCGCACGCCTCCTCGAAGGACAGGGCGGTGCCGGTCGCGACCTTGGCGATATGGGTTTTCAGCGCGCTCATCTTGTCGAGGCTTGGGCAACGGCGGCCTGGTCGATGCGGACATCGTATTGCGTCTGCAACTGCGCCACCAATTGGTCGAGCAGGTCGTCGGACATGCCGGAGGTGAATGATTTCTGCGCGTCGTCCGGCACCGAGCTGGCGTCGGCGCCGGCCGGTTCGAACACTTCGGCGACCTTGAACAGGATCTGGCCGTCGCCGGTGGGCGAGGAGATCAAGCCGGTGCCGCCTTCGCCGACGCCGAACATCACGGCGGCGCCCTCCTTGCCGAAATCGGCATCATCGGCTTCGCGCTTCAGGCCGCGCTTGGTCTGCTTTTCCAGCTTGAGTTCACTGGCGATGACATCGAGCGTGGCGCCGGCCTTGAGCCGCTTCTCGAGTTCGTCCGCCTTGGCGGCGAGCCGCTTGGTGGTCTCGGCAGCCGTCCAGTCGGCGACCACCCTCTGGCGCACCTCATCAAGAGTGCGGTCGCGAGCCGGTGTGATCGAACCAACCTCATAGAAGACGAAGCCGTTGTCCGCCGTGGTCAGCGCTTCGTTTTCGGTGTTGGGTTCGGCATCAAAGACGGCCTTGATCAGCGACGGCGATTCCGGCAGGTCCTTGACGATGGTGCCATCGGGCCTCAGGCCATTGCGATCGATGGCGTCGATGGTGATGTCCTTGAGCTTCAATTTGGCGGCCGCGTCGGCCAGCGAACTGCCCGATGCACGGGTGTCCTCATAATTGTCGTGCACATCCAAAAGGATGCGGCTTGCCTCACCCAGCGCCAGGTCCTTGCGGATCTGGTCGGACACTTCGGCAAGCGGCTTCACCACCTCGGGCTTGATCTCGGTCACGCGCAGCAGCACTGGACCGAAGGTGCCCTGAACGACCTGGCTGACTTCATTGGCATTGAGCGCGAAGGCGGCATCGGCAGCCGCCTTGTCGGCGATCTTGTCCTTGGCGAGCGTGCCAAGCAGGATATCGGCCGGGGTCTTGCCTTCGGCGGTCACCAGCTTGTCGAAGGTGGCACCTGCCTTGAGCGAATCGAGCGCTGCCTTCGCGGCATCCGGCGTCTTGAACACAAGCTGCTCGATGGTGCGCATTTCGGGTGTGGTGTAGCGCGCCTTGTTCTTGTTGTAGTCGTCACTGACCTGCTGGTCGGTGACCGCGGTCGTATCCATGATGTCCACCGGTTCCAGGCGGACATAGGAGAATTTGCGGTACTCAGGTGCGGCGTAGGTTTTCTTGTTGGCCTCGAAATAAGCCTGGAGCACGCTGTCGCTCGGCGCCTCGATCGGCTCGACCAGCGTCTTTGGCAATGTCAGATAGTCGACGGTGCGGTCTTCGCCGCGGTAGAGCGCGACCGCCTTGAAGAACGTGTCGGGGGCTTTGAGGCCGTCCGAGACAGCCTCGACGATCTGCTGGCGCACCGCCACCTGGGCGCGGTTCTTCAGGTAATCCTCGGGCCGCATGCCGACCTCGTGCAGCATGTAGTCGAATGTCCGCCGGTCGAACTGACCGCCAGGGCCCTTGAACGCCGGATCTTCGCGGGTGAGTTCAGCCAGCCGGTCCTTGGAGAGGCCGAGGCCCAGCTTGCGTGCCTGTTCGTCGAGAACGGCACCGGAGACGAGTTGCGCCAGCACCTGATTGTCGATGCCGAGCGCCTTTGCCTGTTCATGAGTGAGGCGCTGACCGAACTGCTGCGACATGACGGCGAGCTGGCGGTCATAGGCAAGGCGGTATTCGTTGATCGATACCTTGGTTCCACCAGCGGTTATCACCGAATCGTGGCCCGCAAAGCCGCCCATGAGCTTTCCGGAGATGCCCCAGGCAGCGAAACTGACCACCAGCAGCGAAAGCAGCGTCTTCGCGACCCAGGTACCTGCCGCGCTTCTCAATATACCAAGCATGGTTACTTCCGATTTATGCGCATTTTCGCATGCGCCGAGTCTGAAACAAGCGCAATAGCGCCCTTCCGGTCCACTGTCGATTGCTTTGTGGCCTGATTTTGGTAGTGAGGGCCAGAGCCTGATATCGCCCGGAGAAGCACACCATGACGCCAGGAATTCGCCCGCTTGTCGCCGGCAACTGGAAAATGAACGGCACCAGCGCCTCGCTGAACGAACTCAGGATGATCGGCAACGGTTTCATGAGCGGGCTCGACGCCGAGACCGAAGCACTGGTCTGTGTTCCCGCGACGCTGCTTTCCCATGCGGCGGAGATCCTGTCGCGCACGCCTGTCCATGCCGGCGGTGAGGACTGCCACCCCAAGGAAAGCGGCGCCTATACCGGCTGCATCTCGGCGGAGATGCTGAAGGACGCGGGCGCGAGCCATGTCATTGTCGGTCACTCCGAATGCCGCGAACAACGCGGCGAGGACGATGCGACGGTCCAGGCCAAGGCCACCGCGGCCTGGCGTGCCGGACTGGTGGCCATCGTATGCATCGGCGAGACGCAGCAGCAGCGTGAAGCCGGCGCCACGCTGGAGGTGCTTTCGCGCCAGGTTGAAGGCTCGGTGCCGCCGAGCGCCACGCCGTCCAATACCATTATCGCCTACGAGCCGGTGTGGGCGATCGGCACCGGCCTGACGCCAACGGCGGCCGATGTGGCCGAGGCGCATGCGCATATCCGCGAAAAGCTGTCGGAAAAGCTGGGGACCGCCGCTGCCAGGATGCGCATTCTCTATGGCGGCTCGGTCAAGCCGTCCAACGCGGTCGAACTGCTGGGCGTCAGGAACGTCGATGGCGCGCTGGTCGGCGGCGCCAGCCTGAAAGCGGCTGATTTCCTGGGTATCGCCGAAGCCTATCGCAGCATTGCAGGCTGAGATCCACGACGATTGGCGGGTCCCATCTCGTCCAAATTCGTTGCAAAGGGCACGTTGCTTCCCATATTCCGGCCACGGGCTTGGAAATGCCGTGAAAGCATTGTATTGAGCCGCCTCCAATTCACCGGTCGTGTCCGCGGCCGGGCAAGGCCTTGCCAGGATAAACTATGCAAACCGTACTGATCGTCATCCATCTCATGGTCGTGCTCGCCCTTGTCGGCGTGGTGCTGCTGCAGCGTTCCGAAGGCGGCGGCCTCGGCATTGGTGGCGGGTCGGGCTTCATGACGGCGCGCGGCGCGGCCAACGCATTGACCCGGGCGACGGCGATCCTGGCGGCAGCGTTCTTCGTGACGTCGCTGACCTTGTCGATCATTGCCCGCTACGGCGAGAAGCCGATCGACATTCTCGACCGGGTTCCCGTGACCTCGGACGGCGCCGGCAAGGGCGTGCTCAACCAACTGCCCGGCACCACCACCCCGGCTCCCGCCGGCACCACCACGCCGACGCCGCCATCCGGAAACGACGCCGCGGCAAAGCCTCCGGCAACGGCCCCGGCCACTGCCCCCGCCGCAGGCTCAACGCCGCCGGCCACCAACGGAACCACCAACACAGCGCCGGCGGCGCCCCAGGTTCCGAACCAGTAAACCTCGACGTTTCCAAACCGCGATCTGTGATCGTTTGAACACAGTCGCGGCAAATGCTGCGCGATCACGAAGATTCGACGGGCAGCAGTGCGGTCTCGCGCTTGAGGCATCCGCGCTTATTCGACTATAGATTGCACGCGGCATTTTCGGCGTCCTTGGGGGACGCCGGGCGACGCCGTGGGCAACAAGCATTGAACGATCGGATCTTCGCCATGCAGCTTCGCAGCTTCATTTTCCTGGGACTTTGCGCCGCAATCGGCATGAGTTCCCCGGCCTTCGCCGCCATGCCGGCAAACATGGCCGCACAACAGCCGGTGTCGCTTGAGAAAACCGACGCCATCCCCGTCGCGGCCAAAAGCGATGCGGCGCAGTTGAAGCTTCTCAAGAAGAAGAAAAACCCGACGCCGGACGATCTTGCCCAGATCAAGAAGATCGAGGCCAAGATCGTTGCCGACAAGGAGAACGCCAAGGCCAAGGCGCTCGAGGCCAGGAAGCTGGCGATGCGCGAAGCGGCGAAAGCCAGGGCCGATGCCGCACGGCAGGCCTTCCTAGCCCAGAAGGGCAAAAGCGCTCCGGCGGCTGAAGTGGCCGAGGCCAACACAGCCAAGAAGACCACCAAGATCATCGAACCGATTGAACCCGTCACGCCGATCCAATCGGCTGAGCCTATCCCGGCCGAAGCGATGAATGTCGCTTTGACCGGCAACAATGGCGAACTGCGCAGCGAGGTCGTCGGCGGCCAGAAGCAGTCGAGTGGCGGCCTGTTCGCCGGCCTGTTCGGTGGAACTTCATCGGGCTCATCGATCAGCTATCTGCCCGAGACCCGCGCGCTCGATTCGGCACTTGCCCAGAGAAACGCCAAGAAGCCGTTCAAGGTGAAGCCGGAATTCGTGCCTCAGGACGTGGAATTTACGGGCTATGATGCCGGCACGATCGTCATCGACACCAGCGCTCGCCGGCTCTATCTCGTCGAATCGTCCACGACCGCGCGTCGCTATGCCATCGCGGTCGGCCGCGAAGGCCTGCAGTTCAAGGGCACGGTCGCGGTCGGCGACAAGCAGGAATGGCCGCGCTGGATCCCGACACTCGACATGCAGAAGCGCGAGCCAAAGCACTACGGCCAGTACAAGGACGGCATGGCCGGCGGCGGACAGAACCCGCTCGGTGCCCGCGCCATTTATCTCTATGACGGCAAGAAGGACACGCATCTGCGTATTCACGGCACCATCGCGCCGCAGTCTATCGGCACCAGCGCCTCCAATGGCTGCTTCCGTATGATGAACGAGCACGTCATGGATCTCTACAGCCGCGTCCGGGTCGGCACCAAGGTCGTCATCATCTGACGTTTCCATCATCATGCCGAAAGGGCCGGCTCAGCCGGCCCTTTTGTTTTGCTTGGAGCGGTTCAACGTTTGATAGAATCGCCGACCTGCTCTAAGTCTTTGTTTTTACGCCAATTCCGGACGGAAGGTCTCGATCAAAACCCGTTTTGGTCGGGATCCTGTCCAAAAAACCGGATTCCATTTTAGGGATCATGGTCCGAGCGCCTTCTTGGGAAAAAGCCTTCGCGGCGGTTTTTTCTCTGGCGGAATCAATCCGGCCGCGTTAAGCGATGACTCCCATGGCGCGATATGTATTCATCACAGGCGGCGTGGTTTCCTCACTTGGAAAAGGCATTGCCGCAGCGGCCCTTGGGGCTCTCCTGCAGGCGCGAGGCTATCGCGCTCGCATCAAAAAACTCGATCCCTACCTCAATGTCGACCCCGGCACGATGTCGCCGTACCAGCATGGCGAGGTGTTCGTCACCGATGACGGTGCCGAAACCGATCTCGATCTTGGTCATTACGAGCGCTTCACCGGCCGTTCCGCCAATCAGCAGGACAACATCACGACCGGGCGTATCTATAAGAACATCATCGAGCGCGAGCGGCGTGGCGACTATCTCGGCGCGACCGTGCAGGTCATCCCGCACGTTACCGACGAGATCAAGAACTTCGTCCTCGACGGCAATGACGACTATGATTTCGTGCTGTGCGAGATCGGCGGCACGGTCGGCGACATCGAGGCGATGCCGTTTCTCGAGGCAATCCGCCAGCTCGGCAACGATCTGCCGCGCAACAATGCCGTCTACGTGCATCTGACCTTGATGCCCTATATCCCGACAGCAGGTGAGCTGAAGACCAAGCCGACCCAGCATTCGGTCAAGGAATTGCGCGGCATTGGCATTGCGCCCGACATACTTCTGGTGCGCGCCGACCGCGCCATTCCCAAGGAAGAGCGCCGCAAGCTGTCGCTGTTCTGCAATGTCAGGGAGAGCGCCGTCATCCAGGCGCTCGACGTGCCGCACATCTACGACGTGCCTATGGCCTACCATAAGGAAGGTCTCGATTCGGAAGTGCTGGCCGCCTTCGGCATCGACCCGGCGCCCAAGCCGCGCATGGAACCGTGGCAGGCTGTGTCCAACCGCATCCACAATCCGGAGGGCGAGGTCACCATCGCCATCGTCGGCAAGTATACCGGCCTCAAGGATGCCTACAAATCGCTGATCGAGGCGCTCTCGCATGGCGGGTTGGCCAACCACGTCAAGGTCAAGCTCGACTGGATCGAATCGGAAATCTTCGAAAAGGAAGACCCGGCGCCTTGGCTTGAGAAGGTGCACGGTATCCTGGTGCCCGGCGGCTTCGGCGAACGCGGCTCGGAGGGCAAGATCCTGGCGGCGAAATTCGCGCGTGAGCGCAAGGTGCCATATTTCGGCATCTGCTTCGGCATGCAGATGGCCTGCATCGAGGCGGCGCGATCCCTGGCCGGCGTCGAACATGCCTCCTCGACCGAGTTCGGCCCGACCAAGGAACCGGTCGTCGGTTTGATGACCGAATGGCTGAAGGGCAACATGTTGGAAAAGCGCCGGGCGACCGGCGATCTCGGCGGCACCATGCGGCTCGGCGCCTATCAGGCCGAACTCGCCAAGGGCTCGAAGATCGCCGACATCTATGGCGACACCCAGATTTCCGAACGTCACCGGCACCGCTACGAGGTCAATATCGACTACAAGCAGCGCCTTGAGGATTGCGGGCTGGTCTTTGCCGGCATGTCGCCTGACGGCGTGTTGCCTGAGACGGTCGAGTATCCCGACCATCCCTGGTTCATCGGCGTGCAGTATCACCCCGAGCTGAAGAGCCGGCCGCTCGATCCGCATCCGCTGTTCGCCAGCTTCATCGAGGCGGCGGTGGAGCAGAGCCGGCTGGTCTGACTGATTCCATGCGGACCTATGTCGCGCTCCTCTACAGCATCATCCTGGGAGGGGGCGGCGGGTCGTCATGTCCGACCTCAAGGCGATGGCGGAAGGCATCGGCCTAAAGAATGTCCGCACCTTGGTGGCGACCGGCAACCTGGTCTTCGAGAGTGAAAAGATTTCGGTCGCCACGCTTGAGACGCGCTTGGAAGTCGCCTTCGAAAAGGCCTTTGGCCGCCACGTCGACATCATTGTCCGCAGCGCCGAGGATTGGCTGAGACTCGCAACCAGCAATCCATTCCCGGCTGACTCGGTTGAAGCCGGCGACCAGGTCGCGGTGCGTGTAATGCGCAAACCCGTGACCGAAGATGCCATATCGGGTCTTCAGACCCGTGCCGCCGGGGACGAAAAGGTGCTTCTGGTCGGTGGCGACATATGGCTTGTGTTTTCGCGCGAGAAGCCAAGCTCGCGCCTGCTTGCGGCCGCCAATCACAGGCGCCTCGGCATTGGCACCTCGCGCAACTGGAATACTGTGCGCAAGCTGGCCGAGATGGTTAGGCAGTAGGCAGTAGGCAGTAGTTCCCTAGGCCCTACCGCCCACTGCCTAAGGCCTGCTTCAAGCCTTCGCTGTCTTGGCGCCTGCGCCCACGGCCGCGGTGCGCAGCACGTAGTAGATGACGCCGGCAATCGCCACGCCGAAGAACCAGCCATAGACACCCCACCAGGACGGCAGCCAGTTGGTGAAGTTCGGCAGGATCGAGGAGAAGACGGCGCCGATGCCGGCGGCGATGAAGGCATTGACGTGCCAGCCGCCCTGGAAGCGGAATTCGCCGTCCTCGCGGTAGAGCGCCTCGACGTCGACCTCGCTCTTCCGGATCAGATAGTAATCGACCATCATGACGCCGAAGATCGGCCCCATCGTCGCGCCGATGATGTTGACGAAGGACGCGGCGCTGCCTTCCCACGGCGCGAAGGGATAGAGCACGAGCGCGATCAGCGCGGCGATGTAGCCACCCTTCTTGAAGTCGATCTGACGCGGGAAGACGTTGGAGAAGTCGAACGCGGGTGAGACGAAGTTGGCCACCACGTTGATTCCCAAGGTCGCCACCGCGAAGGTCAAGGCCGCAAGGGCAGCCAGGAACCAGCTGTCGAACTTGGCCGAGATCTGGTCGGGATGCAGCAGCACTTCATGATAGACGTCGTAGGCGGCGATGGTGGTGACGCCGGCGACCAGCGAGAACAGGATGAGGTTGACCGGCAGGCCCCAGATATTGCCCTTGCGCAGCGCTGCCTGATCGGGGGCATAGCGGGCGAAATCGCAGAAATTGAGATAGAGCGCCGAAAAATACGTCACCCAGATCGCGGCCACCGCGAACAGCGACGTCCACGAGCCCGGCGTTCCAGGCACGCCGGCATCCCTGGTCTTCTCCAGAAGCACGTCCATCGGGATGTCGCTGGTGAAGGCGAAGGTTCCGGATTTGACGCACAGATAAATGGCCAGGAGCAGCATCATCACCCAGACGGCGGGTCCTGCCCAATCCTGGAAGCGGCGCACCGTTTCCATGCCTTTCTGGATGATCAGCAGTTGCAGGGCCCATATGACCACGAAGCAGATCACCTCCAGGCCGGAATGGCCGAGGAAATGGGTGTTGGCGTTGAAATCGGCGAACCATTGCGAGCGGATGAGCAATGCGACGATGGCGCCGGAGGCGGCGGCAGTCTGCGCGCCATACCAGAAGCAGGCGACGATGGCGCGCACCAGTGCCGGAATGTTGGCGCCCCAGATGCCGAAGGAGGCTCGGGCCAGCACGGGGTAGGGCACACCGGTTTTCACACCGGCATAGCCGACCATGTTCATCAATGCGTAGATGATCAGCGAGCCGATGCCGATGGCGATGATGAAATTGACGAAGCCGCCGCAGAACAAAAACAGGCTGGCGGCGAGATAGTAGCCCCACAGGCTATGGACGTCCGATGTCCAGACATTGAAGATCGAGAACGGTCCCCAGTTTCGAACCTTGGCGGGAGCGAGGTCTTCATTATACAGGTCAGGCGATGCGCCTTGTATCGTCATTGCAATATCCCCTTCTTGCAGCACGCGCCCTCACGCGTTGACCGCAGAGGTTACGCCTGACGCAGGGGAACCGACAAGCAACCGATTTGCCGGCTTTGGCCTTAAAGATATTCAATGCGAACCGCGATTATCGACAGACGGTAATGGTGAGCCGCTTTGGAAAAGCGCCCGTCTGTCGATTCGAATTTTCGATCCACCGCGTCAGGCTGGATGAATCCGCCCTGCCAACTTCTGCCGGCAAGAGCGGCAGCCTAGGCGACGGCCATCACCCGCTTGTGGTCCTCGACTTCGGAAAGCAGCCAGTCCTGAAACATGCCGGTACCCGGCTTGTTGCCGATACTGCGGCGCTGATGCAGGTAGATGCCGGCCGGATAGGTATGGCGGGCGCTGAATGGGGCGACCAGCTTGCCTTGCTGAAGCAAATCCTGCGCCATCATCGTGTCGGCAAGCGCTATTCCAGCGCCATTGATGGCCTCGCGCATGATCAGCGTGCAGTCATCCAGCGTCGTGCTGGATTTCGGCGTGGTGTCCAAAACGCCTTCCTGCTCCAGCCAGCGCTTCCATCGCATGGTCTCGCATTCGTGGATCAGGTGGTGATTGACCAGATCGGCGGGCGACAGCAGCGGCATCGGCCCTTCAAGCAACGAGGGTGCACAGACCGGCGTCAGAACCAGCGGGATCAGCAGAGTCAGCGCCGGGCCGGCCTTGTAGACGAACTCGTCGACAATGGCCAAATCGAAATTGGCCCGCTTGCCCGATGTCGAGATCTCCAGATCCACGGTCGGATGCTGCCGGCGAAAATTCGGCAACCGGTCGGCCAGCCAAAGGTTCAGGACAGCCGGCACGCACAGGACCCGGACACGCTGGGTCCTGCCGTGACTCGGGCCGTCAACGAGACTGACATCGTCGGTGGCGCGCCAGATGGCCTCGAACGCCTCGGAGAGGCTGCGCGCATAGTATGAACCCCGGATGGTCGGCGTTATCTGGCGAAAGCCGCGCTCGAACAGGTCCTGACCGAGATTGCGTTCGAGTGCACGGATGTGGCGGCTGATCGCCGAGGGCGTCAAATGCAGCTCCTCCGCCGCATCCTTGATGCTGCCGAGACGTGCTGCGGCCTCGAAAGCGCGCATGCCGTTGAGTGAGGGTAGGGCCATTGGCCGATCATGAATTGTCAGTTGAGTTTTTGTCAATCGACATGGACAAAATTGGCGTTTGATCGCTTGGCCCGTTCAGGGATACCCAAGAGGCAAGTGCAACTAAGTCGTCTTACGAAAACGGCTATTCGGGAACTTCGGCACCATTCCACCAACGGCGGCGACCGGTTTGACCGGCTTCCACCGGTGGCGGGCGAAGCATTGCACGAGCTGCAAGCGACGCCTCGGCCAAAGCCCCGCAATGAGGAGAACGCCCGCCTATGCCTCAATCGCCAGTGCCGGTCTTTGAAACGGCGGACGAGATTTCCGCGGAAACCTCCGTCGTCGTGATCTTGCAGACTGCCCAGACGGGTTTTGGCCCTCGGGCGGCGGCACTGGACACGGAAATGAGCGGGATACTCTCCCGAGCCTGTTCCGATGCAGCCGTACTGGCTGAATCCGGCACTTGCATTGATGTCATCGCCCCTAAAGCGGTATCGGCCCGGCGCGTGATTGTCCTTGCCCTGGGCAAGGCCGAGGCCGTCACCGCGCTCTCCTTGACGCGTGCCGGCGGCCTCTTGGCCGCGCATCTGGAAGGCAAAGGGGAATGCGCGGCTACCCTGGTCCTGGATCCCATTGCAGGCATAGGTCTGACGGGAGCGGAAATCCTGGCAAGGGTCGCGCTTGGCATGCGGCTGCGGCGCTATCGTTTCGACATGCGCAACCGGCGCGCGGGAGCGGGGGCCGATCGGACCCTGCGGGTACAACTGGTCGGGGCCGGCGGTCCGGCGCTGAATTCGGCGCTGGCGCGGATCAATGCGATCGCGGATGGCGTCGAATATGCGCGTACTCTGGTCAACCTGCCGCCGAACCATCTCCATCCCGACAATTTCCACGATCATCTGGAGCCGTTGCGCGAAGCTGGCATCGACGTCGAGATACTCGATACGGCAAGGCTCGGGGAACTCGGCATGAACGCGATCCTGGCTGTGGGATCAGGCTCGGTGCGCCCCCCGCGCGTCGCGGTCCTGCGCTATCGCGGCAAGGGTGCCCCCGCTCAGCCGCTGGCCTTCGTCGGCAAGGGTGTCTGTTTTGACTCCGGCGGCCTCTGCATCAAGCGCGGCGAGCAGATGTTCGATATGAAGGCCGACATGGGCGGCGCGGCCGCCGTGGTCGGCCTGCTGATCGCGCTCGCCCGGCAAGGCAGTCCGGTGCACGTGGTCGGCGTGCTCGGCATCGCCGAGAATATGCCGTCGGGCACCGCGCTGAAGCCGCGCGACATCATCACGACAGCGTCCGGTCAGACCGTGGAAGTGTTCGACACGGATGCGGAAGGACGCCTGATCCTGGCCGACTGCCTCTACTATGCCGCCTCGCGCTTCAACCCGTCGGTGATCGTCGACCTCGCCACTTTGACCTATTCGGTGATGCGCGGTCTCGGATCGGTATTCGCCGGCCTCTTCAGCACCGACGACGCCATCGCCTCGCGGATGATCGCGGCCGGAGAAGCGGTCGGCGAGCGGTTCTGGCAGCTGCCACTCGACCGGGCTTACGACGAGGGGCTGCAATCGCCGTTCGCGGACCTGCGGCATCACGCCAAGGACATGGAAGACGGTGACGCTCCCTACGCCGCGGCGTTCCTGCGTCACTTCACCGAGGATCGGCCCTGGGTGCATCTCGACATTGCCGGCAAGGAACTGGCCGATGCGGATCGGCCCCTTGGCAGGCAAGGCGCCACGGCATTCGGCGTGCAGATGCTGGAAGAATGGGTTCAGGCCAGCCGGGTCACGAACTAGGGACAAAGCAACATGTCTTCAATCACGCATGGAGCGGGGATGTCATCGGAAATCGCCACCAGGGAAGGGCGGGCCGGCTTTGGCGACTACGAAACCTGGTATCGGGTCAGCGGCGAACTCGACGCCGACAAGGCTCCGGTCGTCATGCTGCATGGCGGGCCGGGTGCCGCCCACAACTACGTCGATGCGTACAAGCTTCTTGCCCGAACGGGCCGTGCCGTCATCCACTACGACCAATTGGGCTGTGGCAATTCCACCTTGCTGCCTGACAGAGGCGCCGATTTCTGGACGCCCAGGCTGTTCATCGATGAACTTGAAAACCTCGTCGACCAACTCGGCATCCGCGGCGGCTTCCACGTGCTCGGACAGAGCTGGGGCGGCATGTTGGGCGCTGAATATGGGGTGACGCGGCCAAAGGGTCTGAAGTCGCTGACCATCGCCAACTCACCGGCTTCCATGAAGCTGTGGGTGGAAGAGGCCAACCGGTTGCGCGCCGCCCTGCCGAGCGATGTGCAGGAGACACTGGCAAGGCACGAACAGGCCGGCACGACGGACGATCCGGCCTATCAAGAGGCGACGATGGTGTTCTACGAGCGGCATGTCTGCCGGGTCGTTCCGTTCCCGCCCGAGGTGACGGAAACCTTCGCCCAAGTCGCACGCAATCCGACCGTCTATCATCTCATGAATGGTCCGAACGAATTCCACGTCATCGGAACGCTGAAGAGCTGGAACATCATCGACCGATTGCCCGCTATCGATGTTCCCACGCTGATCATCTCCGGCCGTTACGACGAAGCCACGCCCGCAACCGTCCAGCCCTTCAAGGACGGCATCAAAGGATCGCGCTGGCAGGTATTCGAGCATTCCAGCCATATGCCGCATGTCGAAGAGCAGGATCTATGCATGCGGGTGGTGGGAGACTTCCTGGACGACAACGACAACTGAGAAAAGGGGAACTACGACATGAAGAAACTGCTTCTCGCGGCATCGGCCGCGGCATTGCTGGCCGGCATGTGGCTGGCTCCGGCGCAGGCCGAGTACCTCAAGGAACATCGCGGCGGCACCATTCGCCTGCTGGCGCGCTCGGCGGCCGGAACGCTCGATCCGCACATCAATTACACCGACCAGGGCTGGCAAATGTATCAGCCGATCTATGACGGGCTGGTCGCCTTCCGCAAGGCCGAGGGCATGGACGGCTTCACCATCGTCCCCGATCTCGCCGAGGCGCTGCCGCAGGTCAGCAATGACGGCAAGACGTTTACCTTCAAACTGCGCAAGGGCATCAAGTTCTCCGACGGCAAGGATCTCGGTGTGAAGGACGTCGTTGCTTCCTTCCAGCGCATCTTCAAGGTCTCCGGACCGACGTCCGGAACCTTCTATGCTGGCATCGTCGGTGCCGACAAATGCCTTGCCGACACCAAGAGCTGCACGCTGGAAGGCGGCGTTGTCGGCGACGAGGCGGCCGGCACGATCACCGTCAACCTGACCAAGCCGGACGCCGAGATTCTCTACAAGCTTGCCTTGCCGCACGCCGTCGTCCTGCCGGCGGAGACGCCCGCGGAAGACATGGGTTCCAAGCCTATCCCCAGCACCGGCGCCTATATGATCTCCGCCTTCGATCCCAACAAAGGGATGACGGTGACCCGCAACCCCAACTTCAAACAGTGGAGCGAGGAAGCCCAGCCCGACGGCTACTCCGACGTCGTCCAATATGATTTCGGCCTCTCCGAGGAAGCCGCCGTCACCGCGATCCAGAATGGGGAAGCCGACTGGATGTTCGACGCGCTGCCGAGCGACCGCCTTGGCGAACTCGGCACCAAGGCCATGGACCAGTTGCACATCTCGCCGCTTTCGGCGTGGTGGTATGCGCCGCTCAACAATCGTCTGGCGCCGTTCGACAACGAAAAGGCGCGTCAGGCCGTTGCCTATGCGATCGACCGCAACACGCTGGTCAAGCTGTTCGGCGGCAAGGTGCTCGCCTCGCCGGTATGCCAGGTTCTGCCTCCGGATTTCCCTGGCCACGAGGACTACTGCCCCTTCACCAAGAACCCCGGCGCCAAATGGTCGGCGCCTGACCTCGACAAGGCAAAGCAACTCGTCGAGGAATCGGGCACCAAGGGCCAGAAGGTGACCATCATCGTCGAGGACACGGCCATTTCCCGGTCCATCGGCGTCTATCTGCAGAGCGTGCTGACCACCATCGGCTACGTCGCCGACGTAAAGCCGATCTCGTCCAACATCCAGTTCACCTACATCCAGAACACCAACAACAAAGTGCAGATGTCCGTCACCCAGTGGTACAAGGACTATCCTGCGGCCTCGGACTTCCTGAACATCCTGTTCAGCTGTGCCTCGTTCCGCGAGGGTTCGGACGCTTCAATCAACATCGCCGGCTTCTGCGACAAGGATATCGACGCCAAGATGCAGAAGGCATTGGACCTCGGCGTGACCGACCAGAAAGCCGCCGACAAATTGTGGGCTGAAATCGACAAGCAAGTCACGGACAAGGCGCCGGCCGTCGGCCTCTTCACGCCCAAGCGGCTCGACTTCGTCAGCAAACGCGTTGGCAATTTCAAGTTCAACCGGCAGTTCAACTGGATGATCACCCAATCCTGGGTACAGTAATGGCCTTGGTACAGTAATGGCCTGGGTAAAGTAACGAACCGCGGAGGGGCACGTCCGTGTCGAACGAAGCTGTCGCCATGCCGCGCAAGACGCGAGGGCCTTGGGCCGTCGCGTTTGCGAAGCTGGCAACGGACAGGGCCGCCATGGCGTCCCTGGCCGTGTTCCTCCTCATCGTTTTCGCCTGCCTCAGCGCGCCTCTCTACGCGAAATGGGCACGAACGGACCCATTCGCCTCGACACTCGACGCCGTCATCCAGATCGACGGCGCCGACGTTCCTGTGATGGAACAATCGACAGAGGGGCTCGGGCTCGGCTACACGCCGCTTGGGCCGACCTGGCGGCTCGGCAATTATTTCCTTGGCGCCGACAGCCAGGGACGCGATGTCATGGCCCGGATGCTCTATGGCGGGCTGAGTTCGCTGCTGATCTCCGGTGCGGCCACCATCTTCACCCTGATCCTCGGCACGGCGGCGGGATTGATCGCGGGGTATTTCGGCGGCGTCACCGACACGGTGTTGTCGCGCTTGCTGGATGTGCTTTGGGCGTTTCCGATCTATCTCCTGGCGATTTCGCTTTCCATCGTCACCATCGCGCAAGGCATCTCGATCGGGCCGATCGAGATCGAGTCCGGCAGTCTGTGGCTGCCGGTCATCATCATCGGCATCGTCTACATACCCTATGTGGCGCGCCCGATACGCGGGCAGGTCCTGTCGCTGCGCCACAGCGAGTTCGTGCTCGCCGCGATCAATCTGGGAGTGCCGGGGCCGCGGATTCTGTGGCGCGACATCCTTCCCAACATCACCACGACGCTGATCGTCTTCGTGCCGCTGATGATGGCACTGAACATGCTGACGGAATCGGCGCTTTCCTTCCTTTCGATCGGCGTGCAACCGCCCGCCGCGAGTTGGGGCACCATCATCCAGGACGGCCAGGCGCTGCTTTACACCAGGCCATTGGTGGCGCTGGTGCCGGGCCTGGCGATCGCGGTTTCCGTGATGGCGCTCAATGTCTTCGGCGATGGCCTGCGCGATGCGCTCGACCCGCGCTCCAAGGTTCGGCTGGGGCGCGACTGATGATCTACGCCATCCTGCGCCGTTTCGGTCAGATGCTGTTCGTGATGTTCGGCATCTCGATCATCGTCTTTTTGATCTTCTTCGCGACGCCGGGGGCCGACCCGGCGGCGCGCATCGCCGGCCGCAATGCATCGCCCGAGGTGCTGGAGGCGGTGCGCCACAGCTTCGGCTTCGACCGCCCGCTCTACGTGCAGTATGTGAAGATGATGGAGAAGATTTTCGTCACTGGCGATCTGACCTCCTTCGTCAATCGTGGCTGGAAGGTGGTGCCGGCGGTCATGGATTCGATCCCTGTCACGCTCTCGCTGGTGTTCGGAGCGGCGATTCTGTGGGTGGTTGTCTCCATCGCCATCGGCATCGTCGCCGCCGCCACCCGCGACAGCTGGCTGGACAAGCTGCTGATGGCGTTGGGTCTGCTCGGCATTTCCATGCCGGTCTACTGGCTGGGGGAGGTGATGAACCTGATCACCCAGAGCCGCTACCACGACAGCTGGGCGTTCTCCTGGGTGCCCCCGCTCGGCTACAAGAACTTTTCCGACGATCCGAAAGGCTGGTTCCTGACGCTGGTCATACCTTGGATCACGCTGGCCATTCTCTACATCGGCATCTACGGGCGGGTGTTGCGCGCGGCAATCATCGAATCCATGCAGGAAGACTATATCCGCACGGCCCGGGCCAAGGGCCTGTCGGAGACGCGTATCCTGCTGCGCCACGCCTTGCGCACATCGCTCATCGCCTTCGTCACCCTGTTCGGCCTCGATTTCGGCGCACTGGTGGGCGGCTCGGCCCTGCTGACCGAGGTGGTGTTCGGGCTGCATGGTATCGGCAAGCTCACCTATGACGCGCTGCAGAACCTGGATCTGCCGATGATCATGGCAACGGTGATGTATGCGTCCATGTTCGTGGTCATCGCCAATGCGGTTGTCGATTTCGTCTACATCCTTCTCGATCCGCGCCTGAGGACATCATGATATTGTCGGTGCGCAACCTTAGAGTGTCCTTCCGGACCGACGACGGCCTGGTGAGGGCCATCGATGGCGTTTCCTTCGATCTCGCGGAAAGCGAAATTCTCGGTGTCGTCGGCGAGTCCGGCTCCGGCAAGACAGTGTCGCTGCTGGCGGTGATGGGGCTGATCACCGACCCCAACGCGATCATCGAAGGCTCGATCCGCTACAAGGGCCGCGAGCTGGTCGGACTGCCTCCGCGCGAACTCAGGCGCCTGCGGGGCAACGAGATCGCGATGATCTTCCAGGATCCGATGACGGCTCTGACGCCGGTCTACACGATTGGCTGGCAGATCGCCGAGCAGATCCGTGCCCACCGCAACATCAGCAAGGCCAGGGCCATGGAGCGCGTCGAGGAACTGCTGGCGGAGGTGAATTTTCCCAACCCCCACGAAGCGATGTCGCGCTACCCGCACCAGCTCTCCGGCGGCATGCGGCAGCGGGCGGTGATTGCGATGGCGTTGTCCTGCAACCCGGCGCTGCTGGTGGCGGATGAGCCGACCACCGCGCTCGACGTAACCGTGCAGGCCGGAATTCTCGATCTCGTGCGCAAGCTGCGCTCGACGCACAAATCGGCCGTCGTCTTCATCACGCATGACATGGGCGTGGTCTCCGAACTCGCCGATCGGGTCATGGTCATGTATGCGGGCCGCATCGTCGAACGCGGCAGCCGCACGGAGTTATTTTCCGACCCGCGACACCCTTATACGCGCGCATTGCTTGGTTCGATCCCGCCGCTGACCGGTGCGAAACCCCGCCGCCTACCGGCTATTCCCGGGTCACCGCCGTCGCTGCTGCGATTGCCGCAAGGCTGCGCCTTCGGGCCGCGTTGTCCGGTCCGGTACGAGCGTTGTCTAACCGACAAGCCCGATCTTGGCGCCGCCACGCACGCTGCGGCCTGCTTTCGGGTGGCGCAGGTATGAGCGGACCGATGATCGACAAAGACCGTCCAATCCTCGAAACACGCTCGCTCGGCAAGCGCTTCTCGATCGGCACCCGTTTTTCCGCCGAAGGCAGGCGGACCGTTCACGCGGTCGACAATGTCTCGCTGACGGTGCGGCGCGGCGAAACCGTCGGATTGGTCGGGGAGTCCGGATGTGGCAAGTCCACGCTGGCGCGCTGCCTGGTCAGGCTCTACGACATTTCGGACGGTGAGCTTCTGTTCGAAGGCGACGACATCACGTCGAAGTCGCTGTCTGAACTGAGGCCGCTGCGGCGGCGCCTGCAAATGGTGTTCCAGGACCCGTCGGCCTCGCTCAATCCGCGCCGGCGCGTCGGCGATCTCGTGGCCGAACCGCTGCGTATCCATGGCAAGCTTTCATCGCGCGAGATCACCAACCGCGTCGCGGAACTGTTCGACCTCGTTGGATTGTTGCCGGACCATGTCATGCGCTTCCCCCATGAGTTCTCGGGCGGGCAGCGCCAGCGTGTCGGCATAGCGCGCGCCATTGCCCTCAATCCCGATCTCGTCGTTCTCGACGAGCCGGTCTCCGCGCTCGACGTGTCCGTACAGGCGCAGATCGTCAACCTGCTTGCCGACCTTCAGGAGAAGCTGGATCTCACCTATGTCTTCATCGCCCACGACCTGTCCGTGGTGCGCCAGGTCTCGACCCGCATCGCGGTCATGTATCTCGGCTCGATCGTGGAGGAGGGACCAGCGGAAGAGGTGTTTTCAGCCCCCGCCCATCCTTACAGCCAGGCGCTGATCTCGGCGGTTCCCGTGGTGGAGACGACGCCCAACGGGATGCGCAAGCGCATTGTCCTCACGGGCGATGTACCGAGCCCGCTCAACCCGCCATCCGGCTGCCGGTTCCATCCCCGATGCCCAATAGCGGCGGAGCGGTGCCGCACAGAGCGGCCTGAGTTGAAAGAGTATAGGCCCGGCCGCAAGGTGGCGTGCCACTTTCCGACGGTATAAGCAAACATCGCGCCTTGTACCCGGACGGCCGCATCCGGTCGGAGAATTCTTCAAAAATTCAGTTGCCCGCATGGAACCAACCGACGTGCGGCGCGTTTGATTGGGTTCGATCGAGCGCATCTCGATCGACGGGAGGAAACAATGGACTACCTGCATTTCTTTTCGCCCGTGCGGATATCGCGCGGGCAGGGGCATCCTGTAGAAGAAGTGGATAGTGTCGCCGAGGCGATGGTTTTCTTGCGCAAATGGCCGACGGGACGACGTGGGCCAGTGTATCAGTGCGCGTTGAATTGCTGCTCGGCCGCCCTGTCGGGCCAGATGACGGCAGAGGAAGCAAGGAAGGCCTTCACCGGCTTTGCCCGAATTACGCGGCTTCTCGACGACGACATGGCATTGCCGATGGGCGGCGACAGCATGGCGAGCGTACACGCGCTACGGCGCTAGCAGCCCCCAACCCCTTTGTTGCTGGTCCGCGCCCGCTGCGGGGAGCGGCAGTGGTGGTGCTTGCACCTACCCAGGTCATCAGTCGCCAATCAACACAGTCGCCAGGGTCCATCTGCTTGCCGAGGGGCGACGCCAACCGTGGTGGAAAACGGCGTGCCGGAAGCGTTTTGCGCTGTAAGGCAGCAAATAGGCCATGATGATGACCCCTCCCGAGATACGCACGCATGAACGTGCGTATCCTCCCTTTATTAGCAATTCCTAAAACACTACTCCAATTTGTGGATAATTCAATATGCCTATTGCATTGTGAAATAGATTATGACTCTAAACCGATTCAACCCAACGGCAAAACAGCTGCCAATCAAGATCTGCTCGCCGCCAAACGCTTGAAAAGCAAGGACTATGCTGTAGAGCTAGGCTATGCCGTGATTCGCCGCTTTTGATACATCCGCTTGCCCAGGGGAAACGAATAAAATCAGCATGTTGAACAGGCTCGCCATAGCACCAATGATGGACTGGACTGACCGGCATTGCCGGTTCTTCCATCGCCAGTTGACGAGCCGTGCGCTGCTTTACACCGAAATGGTGGTGGCCGACGCCGTCATCCACGGTGCACGCGAGCGGCTGCTCGGCTTCGACGAGGTGGAACATCCCGTCGCCCTGCAACTTGGCGGCTCGGATCCTGCAAAACTTGCAGAGGCGGCGCGCATTGGCGAGGCCTTCGGCTATGACGAGATCAATCTCAATGTCGGCTGCCCGTCCGACCGCGTCCAGTCCGGCACGTTCGGCGCCTGCCTGATGAAAGTACCCGACCTTGTCGCCGATTGCGTCGCCGCGATGAAAACGGCGGTGGCGGTGCCGGTCACGGTCAAATGCCGCATCGGCGTCGACGAACAGGATCCCGGGCCGGCGCTCGATGCGCTTGCGAATGGGGTTTTCGATGCCGGCGCCGATGCCTTGTGGGTGCATGCACGCAAGGCGTGGCTGGAAGGGTTGAGCCCCAAGGAAAACCGCGACATCCCGCCGCTCGACTATGACAGAGTGTATCGGCTGAAGGCCGGAAAACCGAGCAAATTCATCGGCATCAATGGCGGTATTCAGTCCCTTGACGAGGTGCGGGTGCATCTCGGTCATGTCGATGGCGCCATGCTTGGCCGCGCCGCCTACCACACACCGGGCATTCTGGCTGGTGTAGACGCCGCCTTCTACGGCGCGCGGCCGGAGGCGTTCGATTTCGCCGCGCTGATCGATGCGATGGCGGACTACGCGGCACGCCACATCGAACAGGGCGGGCGGCTTGGCCATGTCACGCGCCACATGGTCGGGCTGTTTCACGGGCTGCCCGGCGCGCGCCGCTACCGCCAGATCCTGTCTACCGACGCTACGCGGCCCGGGGCCGGGCCGGACGTGCTGAAGACGGCTTTCGCGGCGGTCGAATTCGGTGGAGGGGCCGCCGAAGCGGCCTGATCTCAGTCCCTGAGGATCATGCGGTCGCCACGCACGTCGAAACCCGACAGCGAGCCGATGAAGTTCATGCCAAGCAGACTTTGGCTCAGCATGCCGGGAGCGGCGACCATCACCGGCATATCCTTGCGCACGATGCCGCCGATTGCCAGCTCGCCGGTCTTGACCGCCGCGGCGCGCGCCATGCCGTTGGCGGTCGAAACCGGTATGGTGTAGTTGAGCGCCGCCGGATTGAAGCCGGCGGCCTGAGCGTCCTCCGAAGTCAATACGGTGCTGGTCGCGCCGGTGTCGACAACGGCCCGCACCGGATTGCCATTGACCAGGATGCGCGCCTCGAAGTGACCGTTGTCGGCCTTGTCCAGGGTCACCGTCGCGTGACCGTCTTCGACGCCGAGCGCCAGCGGGCTGCCGGGAACGAGGCCCGCGGTCACGCGGCTGGCGACGTCCTGCAGCTCGTAACGATATTGGTAGCCGGCGATCAGCGCGAGCACGATAGCCGCCCATGCACCGAGGTTGCGGGCCATCACTCCCAGCGGAGCTGACCGCAGCAAGCCCGCGCCGATAAGGGCGCCGAAAGCCCCAAGCCAGATCAGCCGGCCAAAATCGTAATTCTCGACGCCGAGCGTGCTGCCGGCGGAATCGTTGAGCATGAGCAGGGCTGCCCCCACGCCGATCACCGCCATCACAATCCAGAACAGCCGGCTGCTCATCCGTCCCTCGCTAGAGTGCGTCGCGTTCGCGCGCCATGCGGACGCGGCGCGTTTCGCGGCGGGGCCGGCGCTCGACGGTTTCCAGCCGGGCCGGCAGTTCGGCCATCACATTGCGGCGCGTTTCGGGCGTCATCCCCATCCAGGCGCCGATCTCCTCGCGCGTGCGGCCGCAACCGAAGCAGAAGCCGGTTTTCATATCGATCGAGCAGACCAGGATGCAGGGAGATTCGATGGCCGTCATGACTTTCTCTGGAGGAACTCCATTCGGAAATCCGCTCTTCCATCTCCACATGGTGCAACGGCAAAGCCAATGCAAGCCCTCGCGATAGCGCCTTCCGTGGCCGCCTTTGCGGCAAGTCAGGAAGGACGATCGGGGAGGTTGTGCCGATCACGCAACGCGGCTATGCCGCTCCTCCACTCCAGGAACGATTGTCACGACATGACCAGTGCACTGCCTTTCGACGATTTCCGCAATCTGCTCGACAATTTGCCGGCGGCCGACCTCAAAGCCGAAGCGCGCGTGCGCACGCTGTTTGCCAAGGCGGACAAGCCTCGGAATTCGCTTGGCCGCGTCGAGGACATCGCCGCATGGCTCGCCGCATGGAGTGGCCGGGCTCCGCCTGCGGTGACAAGGCCCTTGATGGCTGTCTTTGCCGGTAACCATGGCGTGGCCCGACATGGTATTTCGCCGCGTCCGGTTGCGGCCACCGCCAACGCGGTCGAGCTTTGCGCGGCCGGCGGTGCCGCGATCAACCAGATCTGCATTGCCTATGATCTGGGGTTGAAGGTGTTCGATCTTGCCCTGCACATCCCGACCGGCGACATCACAGAGGATGCGGCGCTTGACGAGCGCGGATGCGCGGCCACCATGGCCTTCGGCATGGAAGCGATTGCCGGCGGCACCGACCTGCTTTGCCTCGGCGATCTCGGCGTCGGCAATTCCACCGTCGCCGCCGCCCTGTTCGCCGCGCTGTTCGGCGGCAGGGGCGCCGACTGGGTCGGCCCGGGATCCGGCGCCGACGCGGCGATGCAGGTGCGCAAGGCAGAGGTGGTCGATGCGGCGTTGGCCTTTCACGGCCACCATCTCGAAGATCCGCTGGAGGCCCTGCGCCGGGTTGGCGGCCGCGAGTTCGCGGCGATAGCTGGCGCAATCCTCGCCGCGCGGATGCAGCAGATACCGGTACTGCTCGATGGCTTCGCGGCAACGGCAGCCGCGGCTGTGCTGCATGCAGCAAACCCCGCAGCGCTTGATCATTGTCTTCTCGCCAGCCTGTCGCCGGAGCCCGCGCATGCAAGGGCCGCAGAGCACCTCGGGCTGCGTCCGCTGCTCGATCTCGGCATCGGTCATGGCGAAGGTGCGGGAGCGGCCCTGGCGGCCGGGCTCGTCAAGGCAGCGGCACTGACCAGTTCAGGCATGGCGGCGGCTGTTCGGGGCTAGAGCGTTCGCGCCTGGACGTCTCAACGTCTGAGATTGGGGATACGGTAGACGACCGAGATATATTTCGAATTCGAGCGTGTCTCGACTATCGAACAGCCAAGGCCTTCCGCGATCCTTCTGCTCGCGACGTTCTCTTCTGCGACAGGATACTCGAAGCAATCCGGATTGAATTCCTCAGACGCCCATGCCGCAACGGCGGCAACGGCGGCAACGGCCTCACGGCCGATGCCGTTTCCATGTACATCCTCCCTTATCCAAATTCCGATCTCGGGACAGGCAGTCTTGGCCGCGTGAAGGCCGACAAGCCCAAGGCAGCGACCGTCCGCCAACGAACGCGCGACGAAATGCAAATCCGATCCGTCAAGGATCGGGGCAAGCCAGGATCGCCATACCTCGGCAAAGGCCGCTGGTGATCGAGGTGGTTCCCACTGCATGAAACGAGTGATCGCGGGAGTGATGGCGGCAAAGACTTCCGCGGCATCGTCGGACGTGAACAGCTTCAGACGAAGTCGCTCCGATTTGATTTCGACGCCACTGGCATCCCAATCTGCCGTCATTGCGGTCTGCGTGCCTTCTTCCAGTCCTTGTCGACGCAGGTCTGCAGGGGTACTACCGCCGCCGCGCGGCCACCGCCGCGGTCGGCAGCGCCGGCAGTTCCTCCATCACCCGGCTTAGCGGGAAGATGGCGATCGCTTCTGTGCCCTCGCGCAGCTTGGAGTGAAGCTCGAACTCGCCGCCATGCATGGCGAGCAGCCCTTGCACGATCGGCAGGCCAAGCCCGGTGCCTTGCTCGGCGCTCTTGATGGCGATCGAACCCTGGCCGAAGGCTGAAAGCACGACCGGAATCTCGTCCTCGGGAATGCCGGGGCCGTTGTCCTTGATCGAAATGTATTGGCCGCCGCCCGCCGTCCAGCCGACCCGCACGCGGATCTCGCCGCCGGTGGCGGTGAATTTGATGGCGTTGGACAGAAGGTTGAGCGCGATCTGGCGCACGGCGCGCTCGTCGGCGAACAGGCGCGGCAATGTCTGTTCGAAATCCTGGACGACGCGGATGTCCTTGTTGCGCGCCTTCAGCTCCATCATGTGGCAGCAATCCTCGACGATGTTGAGCAACATCACCGGCTCCTCGTTGAGCTGGTAGCGGCCGGCCTCGATGCGCGACAGGTCGAGGATCTCGTTGATCAGGTCAAGCAGGTGCTGGCCTGAATCATGCACGTCATGGGCGTAGTCGCGATAGGTGGGATTGCTCATCGGGCCCAGCACCTCGTTCGCCATCACCTCGGAAAAACCGAGAATGGCGTTGAGCGGCGTGCGCAATTCATGGCTCATCGAAGCGAGGAAACGCGATTTTGCAAGGTTGGCGTCCTCGGCCCGCCGCCGCGCTTCGTCCGACATCGATTTCGCCGTCTCCACCTCGGCGATCAGCGCGTCCTTTTCGGAGCGGAACGACAAGAGCAGCAGGGAGAAGCGATTGAGGTGACTGGCGATATAGGTGAAGAAAGGCAGCGACAGGACAAGCAGCCCGGCCATGATCGCCTCGACCGGCATCCACGATTTGGCCGCGGCATAGGCGTAGAGCGCCACCGGAACCGCGAAGGTCGCCAGCAGCGCTCCGCTCAGGGATGAGGCCATCAGTGCGGTCCCTGCCATGGCAAACAACAGCACCACCGCCTTGATCACCTGGAACTGGTCGACCTCGCAGGCGCCGCAGCCCAGCCAGACGAACCAGGCCCAGCCCAGACCGCAAAGGAAATGGCCGACCAGCAATTCCCTTCGCGTTTGCAATGAGTTGAGCTCGGAAGCTTCCGTACGCTCGATGCGCCGCGCCATGAAGACGACTGTCGTATAGCAGGTGAGCGTAAACAACGCCCAGAGCCCGATCTCATTGCCGATGCCGGCCAGACGGCCGGCCGCGGCGATCGCCAGGACGAGCAACGGGATGACCACGGCGCCGCTTGTCATGGCTCGGGCGTGCAGCTTCAGCAGTTCACGGTCGAAATCGGGATTGCCGGCCTGCTGCGAAAGACGGTCGCGCGTCTTGCGCACCGCGCGCGCGACATCGCTGTTGCGATGCCGTTTCCTGCGGTCCACTATGAACTTGTCCGCTGTGTTCGAGCGTTGCAAGGGCATCAAGAGCTTCAATTTATGCGCGCAGCGATTTCAAGGTGTTAAGCTACGTTCGAATGATTAACCAACCGTTTGCCATATGAGCCGTTCCTGGTCGCCAAGGTCGCGCCCGCGGTACGCGGCGCCGCGCCCGACAAGCCCGTGGCGCAAGCTGCTGGACTACGGGCTGGCCGTCATCATTCTGGGGCTGCTGATCCTGCTTGCGGCGCGTCTCGATCGAGTGGAGACGCGCAAGACGCAGGGTGGCGCCATCATCAATGACGGCGACTCGATCACGCTCGGCACCGAGCGCATCCGCATGCGCGGCATCGACGCCCCGGAATACACCCAGACCTGCCGCAAGAACGGCGCCGATTATGCCTGTGGCACGCTGGCGCGCCAATCACTGGTGCGCCTGATCGGCGGCAGGCCGGTCACCTGCAGCGGCTGGCAGCGCGATCGCTATGGCCGGTTGCTCGGCGACTGCAAGGCAGGCGCCACCGACCTCAACCGTGCCCAGGTCGAAGCGGGCTGGGCCGTCGCCTATGGCGACTTCGAAGGCGTGGAAGCGACCGCCCGCGCGGCAAAAGTCGGTATCTGGGCGGGCACGTTCGACCAGCCGCAGGACTGGCGCGACAGCCACCACGGCGATGTCGTGGAGCGAAAACATGGCACGCTGGCGTCGATCGGCGACGCGGCGCGCGAGATATTTCGCTTCTGGTGAAGCGCGTCAGCGGAAAGAAAAGGAGGATCGAAATGAAGCTGTTCGACGGCGGTCGTGCGCCCAACCCACGCCGGGTTCGCGTTTTCCTCGCCGAAAAAGGGATCACGGTTCCGTTGGTGCTCGTCGACATGGGCGCTCTGGAACACAAGCAGCAGTCGGTCAGCTCGCGCAATCCGCTGCGGCGCCTGCCGGTTCTGGAGCTCGATGACGGCACCATCCTCACCGAATCCGTCGCAATCTGCCGCTATTTCGAGGAGCTTTATCCCGAGCCGGCATTGTTCGGGAGCGGCGCGCTTGGCAAGGCACAGGTCGAGATGTGGCAGAGGCGGATGGAGTTCAACCTGCTCAGCAGCGTCGCGCAGGCTTTCCGCCACATCCATCCGGCCATGAAGGAATGGGAAATCCCGCAGATTCCCGAATGGGGCGAGGCCAACAAGCCGAAGGCGGTGGAGTTTCTCCGGCTGCTGGACGCTGAACTCGGCAACCGTGAATTCGCCGCCGGCGACAGCTATTCGATCGCTGACATCACCGGCCTGATCGCGATCGATTTCATGAAGCCGGCACGCATCAAGGTGCCGGAGGAATGCACCAATGTGCTGCGTTGGCATCAGGCTGTCTCGAGCCGGCCGAGTGCCGCCGCTTGAGCGTCGAACTCGACAGGCTCGCCGCGACGGTCCGCGCTTGCCGCATCTGCGTCGACAATCCCGTCGGCAAACCGCTGCCGCATGAGCCGCGTCCGGTGCTGCGACCCTCGTCCAGCGCCCGCATCCTGATCGCCAGCCAGGCTCCGGGGACCAAGGTGCATCTCTCGGGCATGCCATTCACCGACGCTTCCGGCGACCGCCTGCGCAACTGGCTCGATGTGAGCAGCGACGAATTCTACGACATCGAGAAATTCGCCATCGTGCCGATGGGCTTCTGCTTTCCCGGACAAGACTCCAAGGGCGGCGATCTGCCGCCGAGGCGTGAGTGCGCTCCGGCCTGGCGCTCGCCCTTGATGGCGCTGATGCCGCGGATCGATCTGGTGCTGACGATCGGCATCTATGCGCAGACCTGGCACATGGGCGCGGCGCGCCGCCCCTCGCTGACGGAAACGGTGATGAACTGGCGCGCCATCTGGGAGAATTCTGTCGGCCCCAAAGTGCTGCCGCTGCCGCATCCGTCCTGGCGCAACACTGGCTGGTTGAAGCAGAATCCGTGGTTTGAAATGGATTTGCTGCCTTTCCTGCGGTCGGAAATCCGCTATCGCCTCGGCTAGGCATTAAGCAAGAAATCACTCGCTTTTGACGCGAGTGGCAGAATTTCTTTCTTGTGAATGGCCTAAACAAAAGGGAATATAGCGAAACCATTCCACCAGGAGCTTCCGATGGATCGCCTTGACCGAAAAATTCTCCGCCTCCTGCAGGAGGACGCGACGCTTGCGGTCGCCGACGTCGCCAAGAAGGTCGGCCTGTCGACCACACCGTGCTGGCGGCGCATCCAGAAGCTCGAGGAAGAGGGCGTCATCAAGCGGCGCGTCGCCATTCTCGACCACGAAAAGGTCAATGTGCGGGTCACGGTCTTCGTGTCGATCCGCACCAATTCGCACAGCCATGAATGGCTGCGCCGGTTTTCCGAGGTCATCCAGGAATTTCCCGAGGTGGTCGAATTCTATCGCATGAGCGGCGACGTCGATTATCTCTTGCGCGTCGTGGTGCCCGACATCGCCGCCTACGACGCCTTCTACAAACGGCTGATCGCCAAGATCGAGATCCGGGACGTGTCGTCGTCCTTCGCCATGGAGCAGATCAAGTACACGACCGAAATCCCGCTCGACTACATGGTGCTGGACAAGGAGTCGGGCGCGAACGCGGCCTGATCGCGCCGTTCAATTCTTCTTCTTGTTGAGGAAACTCCAAGGCGAGTTCACCGGCAATATGACGGAGTCCGGAACCGTGTCGACGCCAACGACATCGGCTTTGCGCACGGTATAGCCGGACTGGATGACGCTGACGCCGTCGAGAATGAACAACTGGCTTTTCTCCATGTCCGGCTTCAGGTCACCGGTCACGGCGACGGGCTGGTAGGCTTGCGACATCTTGTAGGGACGGGCAGGCGTGACCAGCACGATCTGGTTGGGAGGAGGCGTCGGCATGTGGCTGCACGCGCCGGTCCAAGGCACCAGCAGGAACTGATAAACGAGATCGCCGTCGCGATCGACCGGCAATGCATAGCCGGCTAATTGTATCGTTTTGTCCTGCAGGGCGACCGACAGCGTCTCGCCGTGATCCGGCAGTTTCGCCGCGATCATCGGCAGGCCGGCGTCTTCGGCGACCGCCTGGGTGACCGGGCGCAAATCCTTCCAGAGGATGTGCGTGGTCTCGGCCGAGGCGCCGGCGGTGGGGCGGGCAAGCGCGGCCGCAAGCGCTATGATCGACTTGAAATGGTTCATGGCCGCATCCCTTTGCGGGCAAGTAAAGACACTGCTGTCGGTGGCGTCAATGCTCGAGCCGCATCACATGCCGGCGAGAACCGGCCATGCCGGTCTCGTGGAAACCGCGGCTGGCAAACATGTCGTGAAAGCCCATGAAACGGTAGCTCGGCGAGGCCTCGTCTACCGGATAGGCTTCTATGATGCGCGCACCATTGGCGAAGGCATGGTCAATGGCAGCATCGAGCAATGCCGTAGCAAGGCCACCGCCGCGCAAGGCCCTTGGCACATAGAAGCAAACGATCGACCACACACCTGTCTCGCCGTCGTCCTGCTGCTTCGATAGCTTACGATAGGTCTCTCTCGGCGCGACCGAGCACCAGGCTACGGCCTTGCCGCCGATATGGGCGAGGATGCCGACCGGCGTGCCAGCATCGATGAGCGCCATCATCTGGCGTTTCTTCTCGTCGGTCTGGGCGGGCTCGGGGCTGTGGCGCCAAGCCATGCACCAGCAATATTTTGGCGCACCCGGCTGCTCGAATAACGTTTCGAAGCTGGCGCGTGTTGCCCGTGTCACCTCGGTGAAAAGGATATCGGCGCCGTCAAACTTTCTTGGCGGCGAGGCGTTCAAGCGTTTTGGCATCCGACAGTTCCTTGGCGGCGTCCTTGCCGATCCAGCGGGCGGTCTTGTCCAGGGAGGTCGCAAGTTTCCGAGCCAGGGCAAGGGCGGGGGCATGCAGGCCCATCGATCGCTTGCCGATCTGCCGCAGCGCCCAATTGACCGCTTTGCGGACGAAGTTTCGCTCATCGCCGGCATAGGATTCGATCAATGGCAGGTAAGGCAGGAACGTCGCGTCCGATTCCTTCTTCAGATGCACGGCTGCCCATGCCAGCATGGCGAAGGCTGTACGGCGGACGAATTCGCGCTCGTCGGCGGCGAACTCTTCGACCAGCTGGCGCCAGAACGGGGTGTCCACGAACAGGTCGGAGACGGTGTCGACGATCTCCCATGAGTCGAAATCGCCGGCCCAGCGGCGGCACTCTTCGATGGCGATCTTTTTCGGCTCGCCGGTGAAGGCCGCCATCAGCCGCGCCTCGCGAATGCCTGTGTCCCATAGCGCGAGGGACCGTTCATGGTTGCGCTTCACCTTGCGCGCCAAGGGCCGCAAGTCCGCATTGCCGATGCCGAGCGCGGTCGCGTTGTTGATGCCGAACCGCGCCATGCCGGCGCGGTTTTCCTCGGTTCCGATCGAACGCAGATGAGCGACGATATCCTGCGCGGTCCAGCCTGGAGCGGGCAGGGACATCGTCGCCTACTTCTCCAGCCGCGCCAGCAGCGAGGACGTGTCCCAGCGCTTGCCGCCCATCGCCTGCACATCCTTGTAGAACTGGTCGACAAGCGCTGTCACCGGCAGCCTGGCGCCGTTGCGGTCGGCCTCCGCCAGGCAGATGCCGAGGTCCTTGCGCATCCAGTCGACGGCGAAACCGAAATCATATTTGCCGGCATTCATGGTCTTGTGCCGGTTTTCCATCTGCCAGGAGCCGGCCGCACCCTTGGAAATCACCTCGATCACCTTTTCGATGTCGAGCCCGGCCTTCTTGCCGAAATGGATGCCTTCCGACAGGCCCTGCACCAGTCCGGCGATGCAGATCTGATTGATCATCTTGGTGAGCTGGCCGGCACCCGCCGACCCCATCAGCCCGACCATGCGGGCAAAGGCGTCGATGACCGGCCTGGCCCTGTCGAACGCAGCCTCATCGCCGCCGACCATCACGGTCAGCACGCCATTCTCGGCGCCGGCCTGGCCACCGGAGACCGGCGCGTCGAGGAATGAGAACCCGCTCGCCTGCGCGGCTTCCGCCAGTTCGCGCGCGACTTCCGCCGAAGCCGTGGTGTTGTCGATAAAGACCGAGCCTTTCTTCATCGCCTTGAAGGCGCCTCCAGGCCCTGTGGTCACCGAACGCAAATCGTCGTCATTGCCGACGCAGGAAAAGACGAAATCCTTGCCCTCGGCGGCCTGCGCAGGCGTCGCGGCAAGGTTGCCGCCATGTTGAGCGACCCATTGTTCGGCTTTGGCTTGGGTGCGGTTGTAGACGGTGACGTCGTGGCCGCCCTTGTTCTTCAGATGTCCGGCCATGGGATAACCCATGACGCCCAGACCGAGAAATGCCACCGATGCCATGCCTTGTCCTTCCGGCGAAACAGAGATTTCAGTTGCGGAAGCTCTAGGCCATGCGACGAATTCGTCAAGGCGCGCGCCGCCGCATCGACTGGCACAGGCCGATCAGGAACGGTTCGGCGATGCGTCAGCGATGCAGATGGATGGTGATCCGGCGCTCGATCCATTCGATGCCATGGCGCAGGATCTCGACCATCACCAGATAGACGATGGCGACCCAGACATAGGCCTGGAAGTCGAAGGATTTGGCGTAGGCGAGCTTCGCATTGCCCATGAGGTCATAGACCGTGATGATGGCGACGATGGCCGAGGCCTTGATCATCAGAACCAGTTCATTGCCATAGGGCCGCAACGCCACGATGAAGGCCTGCGGCAGGACAACCTTGCGCAGCGTCTGCAGCTTGTGCAGGCCGAGCGAAGCAGCTCCTTCCCATTGGCCCCTGGGCACGCTTTCGATAGCGCCGCGCAGGATCTCGGCCTGGTAGGCCGCGGTGTTGAGCGCGAAGGCGAAGACGCCGCAGTTGAAGGCCTCGCGGAAGAACCACCACAGCCCGACGGATTCAAGCTGCAGCCGGAAAGAGCCCAAGCCATAGTAGACGAGGTAGACCTGGACCAGCAGTGGCGTGCCGCGGAAGAAATAGACGTAGCAGTAGGCAAGGCCGGACAGGAAACGGCTCTTCGACATGCGGCCATAGGTGACGGGCAACGAAAAGATCGCGCCAACCACCATCGAAATCGCCACGAGCGACAGCGTCGTCCACAGGCCCTGCAGATAGGCTGGCGCGTATCTGGCAAAGAACTCACCATTCCAAGCGTAGATGAGATAGGCGAGGATACCGAGGCCGAAGAGAATCCACAGGCCGACGAGCGCGTACCCGACGATACGGGTGCGCGGCCAGCCGCGTGCCCGCGGCGGCGGCCGGTCGACGGAGATGGCTTGGCTGACGCTCATCGTGCCTCCCTCCGCCCCAGCGAGCGCAAGATGAACCCGGTCGCGATCGATGACAGGATCGCCAGAGCGAGGAAAACCAGCGCGGCCACGCTGTAGAACAGGAAGGCGTGTTTCGTGACACGCGCTGCCACGCCGGCGTTGCGCAAGGTTTCGGCGAGGTTGACGACCGAGACCAGTGCGGTGTCCTTGAGCAGGCTGAGCCAGCAATTCTCGAGGCCGGGAAAGGCGATGCGGAGCAGCTGAGGGAGGATCACCTTGCGCATGGTCAGCCATGTCGACAGGCCGATCGCGTAGCCGCCTTCATACTGGCCCTTGGGAATGGCGCGAAAGGCGGAAAGAAACACCTCGCTGGCATAGGAGGAAAAGATCAGCGACAGCACGATCATGCCGGCGATGAAGCTGTCGACGTCGATCGTCGCCTCGGGCTTGAAGAGGCGGATGACGTATTGCAGCAGGATAGGCATGCCGAAGAAGAACAGGAACAGCGTCACCAGTTCCGGCAGGCCGCGAAACACGGTGGTGTAGATGTTGGCGGCCACCCGCAGCGACGGTTCCTCGGATTGCTTGGCCCAGGCTACGAAAAAGCCGATCGTCAGGCCGATCGGCAGCGTGGCAAGGGCAAGCGCGATGGTGACCAACGCGCCATAGGCAATATCGTCACTCCAGCCCTCGGGTCCCCAACTCAGCAGTGTCCATATGCTTTGGGCTGGCATTGACTGGTCTTACCCCACGGCGCACCCGAGATGAACAAGGCGGCAGGGGACCCCTGCCGCCTTGGCAACAGACTATCAGGACTCGGCGCCGTAGACGTCGAACTTGAAGTACTTGTCGTTGATTTCCTTATATTTTCCGTTGGCGCGGATGGCGTCTATGGCGGAATTCAGCTTGTTGACCAAGTCGGTATCGCCCTTGCGAACGGCGATGCCGGCGCCAGGTCCGAAGATTTCGACCGGTTGCGGCGAGGGCTGGCCGAGGATCTTGCAGCAGGCGCCGTCTGGCGAATCAAGCCACTGCTGCAGCACGACGATATCGTCCTCGATGGCGTCGAGACGGCCATTGGCAAGATCTGCCTGCTCCTCGGGGCTGCTCGGATAGCCCTTGACGGTGCTGTCGGTGTAGGTCTTCGAGGCATAGTTGAAATGCGTCGTCGTGGTGGCCACACCGATGTTCTTGCCGGCGAGGTCTTCCTTGGTCACGCCCTTCAGAGGCGAATCCTTCGGCACGGCGATTGCGGACGGCGTATTGTAGTATTTGTGCGAGAAGTCGACCTTCTCCTTCCTCTCCGGCGTGATCGACATCGAGGCGACGATGGCGTCGAACTTGCCGGCCTGAAGTGCGGGAATGATGCCGTCCCAATCCTGGGCCACGAAGGTGCACTTGACCTTCATCTCATCGCAAAGCGCCTTGGCGATGTCGATGTCGAAGCCGACAAGCTGGCCATCGGCGGTGAGGTTGTTGAATGGGGGGTAGGCGCCCTCGGTGCCGATCCTCAGGGTCTTTTCCTGGGCCTGGGCTACGCCGAGCGTCAGCAGCGCAGCCGATGCGGCGAGCGCGATACGCAGTGCAATACGCATGATAGTCCTCTCTTTATGGTCCCGGCCGTCGTTCCGAAACGGCTCTGTGGGGCGGTGCTTTTGACCGCCCGCTGGGCCGATACTCCCACTCTTTCCAAGAAAAAAGCAACTGCAAAACCGCCAAAATCGGCAATGGGCTTCTGCCGTTACGTTACTTCTCAAGCAACGAGGTCGGTCGTTCGCTCGATGAAGTCGGCTATGGATTTCGTGTCGTCGAGGTCGAACACCGGCAAGCTCTGGCCGGTGATGGCGAAATCCGCGGCGATGGCGACAATATTGGGATCACCCGCCGCAAGCGGCGTCCGCTCCTTTGCTTCCAGTCGCCTCGTTTCGATCTTGCGGTGGGGTTCGCGCTTGTAGCCTTCCACCAGCACGATGTCGCATGGGGCGAGCCGCGAGAGGATGGCGTCCAGCGGCGGCTCATCCTCGCCGCGCAACTCGTGCATCAACGCCCAACGATTGCCTGACACGATCGCAACCTCGGTGGCGCCGGCCTGGCGATGGCGGAAGCTGTCCGCGCCTGGCTTGTCGATGTCGAAATCATGGTGGGCGTGTTTGACCGTCGATACCTTCCAGCCGCGCAGCACGAGCTCGGCGACCAACTTCTCGGTCAGTGTGGTCTTGCCGGAGTTTTTCCAGCCGGTGATGCCGAAGACGCGTCTGTTCATGACGTCATGCTCTGCAACAGGCGCGCGGCCTGGGCAAGATCGTCCGGCACATTGATGTTGAAGAAAGGATCGATGGATTGTCCGGCGGATTGCAGGATCGGGAATTCGACCTCGACATGGCCGTGCCGTTCGATGAAGGCCGAAACCCGCTTGTTGTGCTCATCGACCAGGAAATGCCGCAAGGCGTCGCGGCATCCGACCGGCCATAGCGCGAAGGTCGGGTGCTGCCTGCCTGCCGAGAAAGCGACCGCGATCGAACCGGGACGTTCGCCGGCCGCCGCCTCCAGACGATCGACGAGATCCAGCGGCAGGAATGGCGTGTCGCCGGCAGCGGTGACGATCGCCGTGCAAGGCGTGCGGGCAGCGGCCCATTCGAGGCCGGTGAGGATTCCGGCGAGCGGCCCGGCGAAGCCCTCGACGGTATCGGCGAGCACCGGTAGCCCGAAACGGGCGAACCGCGCCGGGTCGCCATTGGCGTTAAGCGCCAGGGTCTCGAACTGCGGGCCAAGCCGCGACAGGATCTGGTCAAGCACACAGCCGTCGCCAAGCGGCAAAAGGCTTTTATCGCCACCGCCGATCCGTCTCGATTGGCCACCGGCCAGAATGATCCCTGCGACATCCCGATTCATTCTGCGCAGCCTGTACGCCAGCCGCGTGAAATCGCAAGCGACTTCACGGCGCGGCTAGATTCCGTCCGGCGCCATGGCCGGCCCGGTGCTTTCGGCGACGATCCTTCGCCGGCCGACGACGCGCTCGCGATAAAGCGCATAGAGACCCGAGCCGACGACTATTGCCGCACCGGCGATCATCGGCATGTCCGGCACGTCACCGAAGATGATCAAGCCAAGCAGGATCGACCAGAGGAGCGCGGTGTAGCGGAACGGCGCGATGAAGGAGATCTCGCCCGAGCGCATCGCCATGATGATGAACTGATAGCCGATGAGCACGAGCACCGCGGCCAGCGCGAGCAGCGCCGTGCTTTTGCCGGTCATCGGGGTCCAGCCACCCATCGGCGTCAACAGGAAGGCGCCGACGACTGTCATGGCAAGCGCGGTGGCGGTCGAGACCAGCATCGTCGGGATGGCCTGGGGGATGCGTTTGGTGGCGAGGTCCCGCACCGTGCAGCACGCGACGGATGCCAGCGCCACCAGCGAGTAAACGCTGAAGCCCTCGAAACCCGGCCGCACGATGATCATGACCCCGGCAAAACCGATAGCGATCGCCAGCCAGCGCCGCCAGCCGACCGCTTCGCCGAAAAACAGCGCCGCGCCCATCGTCACCGCCAGGGGCAGCGCTTGCAGGACGGCCGAAACACTGCCAATCGGCAAATGCGCGAGCGCAACCAGGAAGGACACGGTAGCGCCCGCTTCACTCAGCACACGGATCGCCACCAGTGGCTGCAGCATCAGGCGAGGCTGGAAAAGCGCGCCACGTTGCCAGGCCAGCAGGCCGACGAAGAGCGAGGCGAACGCCCCTCTGATCAGCATGACTTGCGCCATGTTCATCGACTGTGAAGAGTATTTGGTAATGGCGTCGTTGAGCGTGAAGCCAACCATCGCCACCACCATGAACAACGCGCCGCGAAGATTTGGGGAAAGGGGCAAGACACCTACCGATTGCCTGAGCAAGCAAGCCTGTAACAGCCCGCCACGAAACAGCAATGGCAAAGGGCTGGGCCAGCACCGGATACACATCGTCGCCGGCGTGAAATCATCCCGGATCAGGCACGAATTCGGTCGGAAGGCGGCGTCGTCTCCCGACACTTGTACAGCCGAGGCGACGTCTATTTCTTCGGCGTCAGCACCTCGGTGCCGTTGCCGTCCTTGCCGGCGATGGTCCACAGGCCATGCAGCGACCCGTCATCCTCGACCTTGTAGACGACGAGGCCGATATCCTTGCCCATGACGTAGCCGGCGGAGAATGCATTGTCGTTGCGCATGCAGATGCCATCCGAAGACGAGCCGCCCGTCTCCCAATGGATCGCGCAGGTGGTCCCGCTGGTCAGTGTGATGGTGGCTTCGCCATCATAGGCCGAACCGTCGAAATTGGTGCCGGCGACGGTGTAAGTGCCGCCGATCGACTGGGCAGCCGCGGGCAGGGCGGCCAGGCCGAGCAGGGCGAAGGAAAGAAGAAGTTCGCGCATGATGTAATCCCCCGAGAAAGCGAAGAACCGCTACGGAACGGAGGCTAGGCGGGAAACCGTCACCAGTAAATCAGACCGATATTTGCGGACAAAGATTTGTTTGCGGTGTGGCTAAAATGCTGATGGCCGCCTACGGCTCATGGCCCCTTGAGGCTGCCGGCGATGACGCCGACCAACAGGTCATATTTCGATTTCACCGCCGGCGGATAATCGATCCAGACCGTGCGGATGACGCCATCCCTGCCAAACAGCCGCCGCTCATAAAAGATCTTTCCATCCTTCACGCCCGACAGCACCGCCCAGTCCTTGCCCGCTTTGCTGTAGGTGACTTCGTACCCTGGTTCATTGCTCGCCTTTTCGCCGGCAATGAACCCCTTCGGCGTGTCGTCATCGACATTGAATATGCCGGAGCAGGTCAGGCTGGCGCCGTCCGCGCTCAGCCACATCTGGCCGTCGCCATTTTCAGGCTCGGGCTGGCGATCGGTGAAGATATCGCCGGGAAAGGTGCAGACGGTGCCGAAGCGCTCGTTCACATAGGTGGATTGCGCGGCAATAGCGGTGGTCGCCGAGACCACGGCTAGCGATGCCACGATTGAATAGAGCCACCGCATGTCTGACCCGAAGCCGATGATTGCGGGGCAATTCTTGCACAGACAGACGAGAAGGTCAGCCGCCCGTGACACTCATATGGCGTGACACCGAAGGGCGGCTGGTGCGGCGGTCGATGATGAAGTCATGACCTTTCGGCTTGCGGCCGATGGCTTCGTCTATGGCGTCAGCGACAAGTTCGTTGCCTTCGGACGCGCGCAACGGCGCGCGCAGATCGGCCGCATCCTCCTGGCCAAGGCACATATAGAGCGTGCCCGTGCAGGTCAGCCTGACCCGGTTGCAGCTTTCGCAGAAATTATGCGTCATCGGCGTGATGAAGCCGAGTTTTCCGCCGGTCTCGGCGACATGGACATAACGGGCCGGGCCACCGGTCTTGAAGGGGATATCGGTCAGCGTGAACTGGCGCTCAAGCGAAGCGCGCAGCAGCGACAGCGGCAGATACTGGTCGGTGCGGTCGGCGTCGATCTCGCCCATCGGCATGGTCTCGATGACGGTCAGGTCCATGCCGCGGCCATGCGCCCAGCGCATCATCTCGGGCAGTTCGACGTCGTTGAAATCCTTCAACGCCACCGCATTGAGCTTGACTTTCAATCCGGCCGCCTGAGCCGCGTCGATGCCGGCCATGACCTTGCCGAGATTGCCCCAGCGCGTGATGGCGTGGAATTTGTCGGCATCGAGCGTGTCGAGCGAAACGTTGATGCGCTTGACACCACGATCGGCGAGTTCGGCGGCGAAGCGCGAAAGCTGCGAGCCGTTGGTGGTCAGCGTCAGCTCTTCCAGCGCGCCGCTTTCGAGGTGCCGCGAAAGCTGGCGCACCAAGTGCATGATGTTCTTGCGCACCAGCGGCTCACCCCCGGTGAGGCGCAACCGCTTGACACCCTTTTCGATGAACACGGTGCAGAGCCGGTCGAGTTCTTCCAGCGACAACAGGTCCTTCTTGGGCAGGAAGGCCATATCCTCGGCCATGCAATAGGTGCAGCGGAAATCGCAGCGGTCGGTGACCGACACTCTGAGATAGCTGATCGTGCGACCGAAGGGGTCGATCATGTTCATGTTCGAGCGTTTCCGTGGCCGTTAACGGCGTCGTTATATACAGCTATGTGATACGATCCAGCCCGCCATTCAAGATAGCTTGCCTTGATCTTTGGTAACATTCCCCGACCGACATTGCGTGTCGGACGCCGTTGACGCCTTTGCGTACGGAGCGAAGCAGCGTAGGGAAGGGGAATTCAAGCAGGATCGACCATGACGGCGCCGAAAGAACTGAGGGTCTCGAAGGACCGCAAGCTGCTCACCGTGACGTTTCCGGGCCACCAGCCGTTCGAGCTGCCGGCGGAGTTGCTGCGCGTGGCGTCGCCTTCCGCGGAAGTGCAGGGTCATTCGCCGGAACAAAGGGTGACGGTTCCCGGCAAACGCAATGTGGCCATCCTGAACATCGAACCGGTCGGCAATTACGCCGTGCGCATCACCTTCGATGATTTCCATGACACCGGCATCTTCACCTGGAATTACCTGCACACGCTCGGCCACGAGAAGGACGCACGCTGGAGCGTCTATCTCGCGGAACTCGCCGAGAAGGGCCTGAGCCGCGATCGTTAGCCGCCATTGCGTCGTCAAAACGTCACGTGTCGGGAGTAGGGGCGGCGGATCGGGAGACGGAAGATGTCGGTCATCACCACAATCGAACAACTCGAAGCCCTTTACGGACTGCCCGGCGAAGCCTCCGTGGTCAAGGAACTCGACCATGTCATTCCCGAATACGCCGCCTTTATCGAAGCGTCCCCCTTCGTCGCTCTCGCGACCAGCGGCCCAGAGGGGCTGGACTGTTCGCCGCGCGGCGATCTCGCGGGCTTCGTGCGTATCGTCGATGCGAAAACGCTGATGATGCCGGACCGGCGCGGCAACAACCGTGCCGATTCGTTGAAGAACATCATCCGCGACCCGCGCGTCGGCCTGCTGTTCCTGGTGCCGGGCTCCGGCACGACGCTGCGCGTCAATGGCCGGGCGCATATCACCACGGATGCGGCGTCGTGTGCGTCGTTCATGGTCGACGGCAAGCCGGCGCGTTCGGTCACGGTGATCGATGTCGATTCGGTCTATTTCCAGTGCGCCCGGGCGATCGTGCGGTCGGAACTGTGGAATCCGGAGAGGCATGTCGATCCGAAATCGCTGCCGACACCCGGAAAGATCCTGGAAATCACCAGCCGCAAGAATATCGACGGCGAAACCTACGACAGGGAATGGCCGGAGCGGGCTAAAAAATCGATGTGGTAGTGAGTTGAGGGGCGGAAAGGCCGATCACGCCTCGTTCAGCACGTCATAGATCTTGCGCATCTGCTCGCCGATCATGTCGCATTGTTCCGGCGTCGACTGGCTCATCGCCTTCTCGATCAGCGCCATATGCACTTTCAGCGCCTGCATCAGCAGCGCCTCGCCGCCTTCGGTCAGCGTAAGCCGCAAGATGCGCTTGTCCTTCTCATCGCCTTCCCGCCGCAGTAGGCCACGCGCCTCGAGCTGCGGCAACAGCATGGTGATGTTGGAGCGGCCGACGAGCAGCTTGCGGGCAAGGTCGTGCTGCGACATGCCGGGATGGCGATAGAGGTTCATCAGCACGTCGAGTTGCGCTGGCTTCAGGTCGAGCGGCGCGAGTTTCACCGCCAGCGTGCGCTCCAGCACATGGCACGCGCGCGCCACCGCGACCCAGTTGCGAAAACGCGGGTTGTCCCAGGGTAGCTCTTGTTTATTGTTCATCTTTGAACTATTATGTTCATGCTTGAACGTATGGATGGATTCTGACTATGGCATCATTCGGGCTGAAGGTCATCCGCGGTGTGTTTGGTGCGGCCGAACATGTCGCGCCGCGCATCACCGGACGCGCGGCTTTCGAATTGTTCTGCCGTACGCCAAGCATCAGGACATTGACTGACGGCGAGCGCCGCGCCATCGACCGCGCCGCGGAGTTCATGGCCGAGGCGCGGCATCACCGGCTGAAAACCGCGACCGGCTGCGTCATGGTTCATGAATTTCGTCCCGAGCCCGGCCGCGAGCCTGCCGGCAGCGTCCTTGTCATCCATGGCTGGCGCTCGCGCACCGAATATATGCGCGCCCTGATCGAAGGTTTTCGCGCTGCCGGCTATAGGGTCGTCTCGCTCGACCTTCCCGGTCACGGCCATTCGCAGGGCAGGCACCTGAACATGGTCAACGCCGTCGAAGCCGCCAGAGTGGCCGGCGAATGGTTCGGGCCGTTCGTGGCCGCCGTCGGCCATTCCTTCGGCGGCGCCGTCGCCACCAACGCCGTTGCCGGTTCCGTCAAGGATATCCCGCCGCTGGCGGCCGCACGCCTCGTGCTGATCGCGGCACCGAGCTCGCTGCCGGCAATCTTCGCCGACTTCAGCCGCATGCTTAATGTCGGTCCCCGCTCGCAGATCGCCATGGCCGACCGTGTTGAATATCTCTCTGGCCGGCCATTGCATGAATTCACCGGTGACCGCCAGCTCGCCCAGGCGCCCGTGCCGACGCTGGTCATTCATGCCCCCGATGACCGTGAAGTGCCGGCTGAACACGCACGACGCTATGCTGGCGCAGGCGACCATGTGCGGCTTCACTGGGCCGATGGGCTTGGCCATCGCCGCATTCTGGCCGACAAGGGCGTGGTCGAACGCGCCGTCGGCTTCGTGACCACGCAGCGCGGGGCGTCGCTGGCCCACTGAGCGGCATTCAGGCTTTCTTCTTTTCCCCGGACTCTACGGGCAATCCGGCTGCCTTCCAGGCCGTGTAGCCGCCGAGAATATGCTTGACCGGCGAAAGCCCCATGTCTTGCGCCGTTTTGGTGGCCAGCGCCGAACGCCAGCCGCCGGCACAGAAGAAGACGAAGCTTTTTCCGGAAGCGAAGAAGGGCTTGTGGTAGGGACTTTCGGGATCGATCCAGAACTCCAGCATGCCACGGGTGACATGCTTGGCTCCGGGTATTCTGCCGTCACGTTCGATCTCTCGAGGGTCGCGGAGATCGACGAAAATGGTGCTTTCGTCTTCAGGCAGTCCTGCCGCTTCCTCGGGCGAAACCACGTCGATCTCGGCGTTGGCCTCATCCAGCAGTTCGCGATACCCTTTTTTCACGTCGTCCCTCCCGGCCGCAGGTTTGCTGGCAAGTCGAATTTCGAGCACAACGAACGGTGTTTGTCACGCCTCGGCGGTGTCGGCCATGGTCTTCCAGGCGGCCATTGCCCCGGCCACCGTCGCCAGCAGGGCGGCACGGGAAGCACCGTCGCGCGCCTGGATCGACATGCCGTGCTGGACCGTTGCAAAAAAGGTCGCGGCGGCACGGCAATTGAAGTCGGCAGGCAGTTCACCCTCGGCCACGCCGCGCTCGAGACGCTTCTTCAGGGCGGTTAGATTCTCGGCGCGGCGGCGCCGCAAATCCGCGCAGATCGCGCCCCGGCTCGAATCTTCGTGCAGCGCACCCAGCGCGATCAGGCAGCCCTGCGGGCGATCGGTCTGCGAATAGGCCTTTGCGGTCCGACGCAGGAACCGCTCGATCGCAAGGCGCGCCGTTGGCGCCTCTTCGAGCGCGAGCCAGATATCGGCACCTTCCACGCGGGAATAGAGATCCGTCGCCTCGAGGAACAAGGCTTCCTTGCTGCCGTAGGCGGCATAGAGGCTCGGCGAATTGATGCCCATCGCCGCCGCGAGGTCGCTGATCGACGCGCCTTCATAGCCCTTGGTCCAGAACACATCCATCGCGCGCCGCAGGGCCGCGTTTCGATCGAAGGTGCGGGGACGGCCTCTTTCCGACATGACGTTCATTTCTGTGTTGATCGATACATAAATGAGTTGACGCAATCAGGCAAGGCTGGCAGATATTTATGTATCAATCACTACATAAATGGAGAAACCGATGGCATCCAGGAATTTGAACGGCAAGGCGGCACTCGTCACCGGAGGCAGCCGCGGCATCGGCGCGGCAATCGCGCGAAGGCTCGCGGCGGAGGGGGCCGATGTCGCGCTGACCTATGTGCATGGCGAGGACCAGGCCCGCTCGGTCGTCGCCGAGATAGAGACCAAGGGCGGTCGCGCGATCGCGATCAAGGCCGACAACCGCGACGCCGAAGCCATAGACCAGGCGGTTGCCGATGCGATGACCGCCTTCGGCCGGCTCGACATCCTGGTCAACAGTGCCGGCATCTGGCGCGCCGCACCCATCGATATGCTGTCGCTTGCCGATTTCGACGAAACCATGTCGGTCAATCTGAGGGCGCCGTTCATCGCCTCGAAAGCGGCGGCAAGACACATGGGCGAGGGCGGCAGGATCATCTCGATCGGCAGCAATCTGGCCGAACGGGTCACCGACACCAACCTGGGAGCCTACTCGACCAGCAAGGCGGCGCTGGTCGGCCTGACCAAGGCATTGGCCCGCGACCTCGGGCCACGCGGCATCACCGCCAATGTCGTCCATCCCGGCTCGACGGATACCGACATGAACCCGGCCGACGGCCCGCATGCCGAACATCAGCGAAAGAAGATGGCAACTCCGCGATTCGGCAAGGCGGAGGACATCGCCGGCATGGTTGCCTGGCTCGCAGGTCCAGAGGGCCGTTTCGTCACCGGAGCCGCGCTGACCATCGACGGTGGCGCAAACGCCTGAAGACGCAGGGATCCCCGCGGCCGGGGCGACCCAAAGGTCGCCCCGGCCGTCACGATCTTGTGAAACCGTTCTGCAACAGGCCCGCCGAAATTTATGAAAGCTTAACGAAATCGGTATGAATCGGTATAGTCGCGCCTTACATCCGCCATGCGGTTAGCGGGACGGTCTAGCGTGCGGAACGGGAACCGGTTGCGGCCGGAGCGGGTGATCCATGAACTTCCTCGGTAAAAAAGCAACCGTGATGCCGCTGGTGGCGATTACGGCGACGCTGGCTTTCGGCACGCCCCAGGCAGGTGCCCAAGGGCTTTTCGACATGCTGTTCGGCGGCGGCATCAGGCATGAGCCGAACGGCGAGTTTCCGCCTCCTCCGCCAAAGCACAAGCCGAAGGCGCCGGCCGGTGGCGACGGCGGCGGTGCGAGGATCAGCAGTCCGTCCTACTATACTTACAAGGCCGACAGACTGGTGCGCGTCGACTTCTCGACGCTGGCCACCGCGCCGCAGCCGGCGGCGCCGCAAGATGCCGCTTTCGTTCCCTCGGCCACGGGTGCTGCTTTCCACGATGCCATTGCCGGCCTCAGCGACTACGAACTCTATGCCGAGCCCGACATCGCCAAGGCGCTGATCGCCTACTACTCTGCCAACCCGGATTTCATTTGGGTAGGCGGGACAAGCCCCAACAACCGTGCGCAAGATGCCGTGCGGGTGCTTGGCGAGGCTGCCAGCTACGGCCTCACGCCCGCCGACTACACGGTCGATGTGCCTGCGCTCGGTTCGACCTCGGCGGACGACGCAGCCAAGTTGAAGGAACTCGTCCGTTTCGAGATGGCGCTTTCCGCGCGTGTCCTGCGTTACGCCCATGACGCCCAGAGCGGCCGTGTCGAGCCCAACCGCATGACCGGCTACTACGATTTCCCGGCCAAGCCGCTCGACATGGTGGGCGTGCTGAAAACACTGGCGCATACACAGGAAGTTCGCACCTACCTCGAATCGCGCCATCCGCAGAATGCGGAGTACCAGGCGCTGCGCGTCGAACTGGAATCACTGCAGGCGAGCGCCGAGAACGAGATCGTCGTCGATCCGAAACTGCTGCTGAAGCCGGGCGAAACCAGCCCCGAACTGCCGAAGCTCCTGTCGCTGATCGCGCGCAATCTCGATGACGAGATGGGCGGCACCTATGGCGAGGTGCTGTCGCGGCTGGCAACCAGCGAAGTCTATGTTCCCGAACTGGTCCCTCTGATCAAGGCGGTGCAGCAGAAGGAGGGCATGAAGGGCGACGGCGTCATTGGACCGCGCACCGTCGCCTTGCTGGCGGGGACGTCGAAGGCCGACAGGCTGCTCAAGGTTCAGGTGGCGCTGGAAGAACTGCGCTGGCTGCCTTCCGATCTCGGCAGTCCGCGTGTTTTCATCAACCAGCCCGCCTTCACCGCGAGCTACATTGACGACGGCCAGGAAAAGCTGAAGACACGCGCCGTCGTCGGCCGTGTCACCAACCAGACGGCCTTCTTCTACGACCAGATCAAGCAGGTCGATTTCCATCCCTACTGGGGCGTGCCGCAGTCGATCATCGTCAACGAAATGCTGCCGAGATTGCGTGGCGATCCCGGCTATCTCGACCGTGCCGGCTATGAGGTGACGGATTCACGCGGCAAGCGCATTCCGTCGTCGGCGATCAACTGGGGCGATTATGGCGCCAACATTCCCTACAGCGTGCGCCAGCAGCCGAGCGAGGCCAATGCGCTGGGAGAATTGAAGATCCTGTTCCCCAACAAGCATGCGATCTACATGCATGACACGCCCCAGAAATCATTCTTCAAGCAGGACATGCGCGCGCTCAGCCATGGCTGTGTACGCCTGCAGGATCCGCGAGGAATGGCGGCGGCGGTGCTTGGCACCTCTGTCGATTATATCGCGGAGAAGCTGAAGCACGGACACTCGACCGAGGATGTGACGCGCAAGATCCCGGTCTATGTCGCCTATTTCACGGCATGGCCCGACATGTCCGGCAAGGTCGAGTATTTCAGCGACGTCTATGACCGCGACTCGCGGCTGAAGCAGGCCCTAGACGCGACCGAGGCGGTGCGCTCACCGTCGAGCTAACAGTCAACGCTCCGACAGCGGGCGCCGGAAACCGGCGTCGCGCCCGGCGATCAGCCAATAGACCAGCCCGGCCACAAGACCAGCGGCGGCTATGATGCCGATGTCGGCCCAGCGCTCCAGATCCACGTCTTCCGCCGCGCTCGGCCAGATCAGGAAGAAGCCGCCGGCGGCCGCCGCGGCGCCGAAGAACATGTGCAGCAGGACGCTGCGCAGGGAGAAGAACTCGGCGATCAGCGCGAAAATCAGCGTCTGCGGCGCTGTCACCACAACCGTCAGGAAATAGATCAACATGCCGAGCGGCGGCACCACAAAGCCCGCGATCGGCGAGACGCCCATGAGGTCGAAATAGGCCGGCGCGTTGGGCAGGGCGCTCAACGCGGCATAGATCGCCACCACGGCGATCAGGCCAACCAGTATCGCGACAAAATAGCCGGCGAGCATCATCAGGACGCGCTTCATCAAGTGCTTCGCAGTCGACATGCCCACCCCCGTGAAGCCCGGTCACTCCACAATCAGCCATCAATGGCGAATTGACGCAAGGGGAGACAGAGACTGTCAGCGTCTTGGCCCGACGCGGACGGACGAAACCCGCCGTTCAGGCGCCGCCGCACATATGCTGCGAATCCGGCAGAGCCCAGGAGCCTTTCGAGACGAGGTCGACGGAATAATAGACCCGGCCACGGTCGTCGTCCTTGGGGCAGTCCCTGGGAATCGAGATCAGGCATATGACGACCGGTTCTCCAACCTTCGAGGCGGCCAAGCCGGCCTCGCGATCATAGGAGACAGCCCCGCCGCCATTGGTGAACGTGGTCGCGCTGCCCGCTTCGGGACTGGCCGTTTCCAGCGGATCGTCGCCGAGCCGGGCGCTAAGCGTCTTGATGTGCGTCGATGCGCATTGGCCGATAGCCGAAGGCAGGGGCTGATCGACGTGCCCGGGGTTTCGCCCGGCGGCTTCGAGCGCCTTCTTGCCAATCAGCGCGATGTTGTAGTCCTGGATCCAGGAAGGCGCATTGCCATAGGTCTGCAAGGCGTTGTTGAGGGCGCTGACGATACAGGCCGTATCGCTCTCGCAGGCATTGCGGTCGGCGATCAGCCCGCGGGCAATCCTGCGCTTGTCGCCGCCGAACGCCGGCTCGAATCCCTTGAACGCCTTCGAAACCAGCAGATCGATCGCCGACAGCTGCGGGTCGGCACAGATCGCTTTTTCCGCGGGCACTGCAGCCTTGGCGCAGTTGAAGGACGGGCCATCGGCTCGCGCGGGAGAAACGGCAAGGAAGCCGTCGGCTGGGATGATGGCGAGTACAGACAGAAAATAGGTTCCAGCGAAACATCGCATCATAGCCCCCAAGCCAACAGGTTTGTCCAAGGCATAACATACCCTAGGATGGACAATGTGGGCGCGCGTTTCGTCGCTGAGAATGCTCGGAGGCAGCGCATTGGCGACGAGGTCCCTGCGAACCTTATTTTGGTTCGGCCGTCACAGGATCGAAGTCGATTTCGACCTTTGCCTTGTCCGAGGTATAGTAGGTGACGGTGTAGCCGTCTTTGTCCCAATCGACTTCTTTCACGTAGCGAAAGCCGTCGCGTTGCTCGACCTTCGCGATGATCTCCGACAGCTTCTTGGCATTGGGTGGCGGCAGGGGAGCTTCATCCGCGGCAAAGGCCGATCCGCTGGTAAGAAGAACGGCGACGCTGGTCGCCAGCAGCAATCTGGACATGGTTTTCCCTCAGGTTTCGACGGAGGGAAACTCGCTGGTGTATTGGTTGGTTCCGGAGGCAGGGAACTGTTGGCCCAAAAGAAGCGTGACCGCGCCGACGAAAGACATCTAAACCCGTCGTGTTTTCGGACGACTTGGAACGTCGAGTTTCCGACCATGATTTTGCACTGGCCTACATTTGCTTACGCGCCAGCAAGCCTTGTCCTACGCGCCAGTAAGCTTTCAAGAGAATTTGATTGCGGCCGAACATCCAACGATTTCTTCAGGTTGGATGGTGGGCGATGCAGGGATTGAACCTGCGACCCCACCCGTGTGAAGGGTGTGCTCTCCCGCTGAGCTAATCGCCCGCTCGTTGCCCGAAGGCCAAGCGAGCCGCGATATAAGGGAGGCCGGCCGGTTAAGTCAAGGCAGTGTCTGGTGTTCTCACACAGATCGGATTCGCGGTCCCGGCTGGCCCGTTCCGGAGAGATTTCGTCCCCGGCGCTCAGTGTGCGGCGGCGCCGATCAGCCCTTGTGCCAGATCGAGCGTCAATGCATCAAAATGCGATATCACCGCCGAGGGCTCGAACTCGCGCACATGACGATCGGTGTAGCCGAAATCGACGGCGACGACAGGAATGCCGGCGGCCTTGGCAGTGTCGATATCGGTTTGCGAATCGCCGACCATCAAGGCGCGGTGCGGATCGCCACCGGCCAGTTTGATGGTTTCGATCAGGTGGCGCGGATCGGGTTTGCGAAACGCGAACGTATCCTGTCCGGCAATTGCCGCGAAATGCCTGGTCAGGCCGAGCGCCTCGATCAGCGCCAGCGAATTGGCTTCGAATTTATTGGTGCAGACGGCCAGCAGATAGCCGGCCTTCTCAAAGCGGGCAATCGCCTCGATCACGCCGGGGTAGGGGCGGGATTTGCCCGGAATGTTGTCGGTGTAGTGATCAAGGAACAGTTTCAGCAGCCGGTCGTGCTCCTCAACCTTGAGGGATCGTTGCTGCGCGGCATGCGCCCGTTCGATCATCACCCGGCCGCCATGGCCGACGAAGCGTTTGAAGCCGGCCTCGTCGACGGCCGCCAGTTCGCTGGCCGCCAGGCTGTGGTTGAGGCTGTCGAGCAAGTCCGGCGCCGTGTCAATCAGCGTTCCGTCGAGGTCGAACACGATGATCGGGCGACTCATGATCCATCCTGAGCAGGTTTGCGCATCGGCAGGCGATAGCGGCTGCGACGCTTTAAGGCAAGCAAACTGGTGGCGCAGCCGCCAAGGGCTTTGACCCGGCCAGCAAAAATGCTAGGAGCCCAAACGCCAAAGCGCGTCGCATCGAAACGGACCCATGCGACACGCCTTGGGTTTTGTTTCATGCATGTCGTTCCCAAACCGAGGTCACTGTTGGGCGACGTGCATCAGGTTTCGGGGCAGCAAGCAGCATGGATGCGAGGCAATTGAAGGTCGAGGCCGCGCGGGCGGCTCTTGCCCATGTCACCGACGGCATGCGGCTCGGCATCGGCACCGGCACCACTGCCGAGGAATTCGTGCGGCTGCTCGCCGACAAGGTTGCCTCAGGCATGACCATTATCGGCGTGCCGACCTCGGAACGCACCGCCGCGCTGTGCCGCGAACTCGGTGTGCCGCTGTCGACGCTGGAGGAAACACCCGAGCTCGATCTCACCGTCGACGGCGCCGACGAGGTCGACGGTGAGCTGACATTGATCAAGGGCGGCGGCGGTGCGCTGCTGCGTGAGAAGATCGTGGCCGCGGCTTCGCAGTGCATGATCGTCATCGCCGACCGTTCGAAGATGGTCGAGACGCTCGGCCGGTTTCCTCTTCCCATCGAAGTCAATCAGTTCGGCCTGCGCTCGACCGAGATCGCCGTGGCCGTGGTGGCCGGAAATCTCGGCCTTTCCGGTCCGGTGACATTGAGGATGACGGGAGGCCAGCCTTTTGTTACAGACGGCGGCCATTTTATCCTCGATGCATCTTTTGGCCGCATTCCGGATACAAGAGCGCTTTCGAATGCTCTCCACGCCATTCCTGGCGTGGTCGAGCATGGTCTTTTCATCGGGCTGGCGTCAGCGGCCATCATCGCCGGCGGCGACGGTATCCAAACCGTCCATGCCGCCCGAAAACCAGGGAGTTCTACCGATCATGATGTTGCATAACCGGGTTCGCCGTCTTTCAGTTCTCGTGGCGGCTTCGGCTGTCTTCGCGTTCTCCTCGCCTATCTTCGCGCAGGACGTCACGGAATCGCATCTGAAGGCCGCACGCGCCGCGGTCGCCGCGATCCACGCGACCGACCCGTTCGACAACATCCTGCCGCAGGCCGCCGCGGCGCTCGAATCGCAGCTCATCCAGAAGAACCCTGACATGCAGGAGCTGATCGGCAAGACGATAAACGAGAAGGCGCTGGCGCTGGCCTCGCGCCGCGCGGACCTCGAGAAGGAAGCGGCTCTTGCCTATGCGAAGGTGTTTTCCGAAAAGGAGCTCACCGACATCGCGGCCTTCTACAGTTCCGAGTCCGGCAAGAAGCTGCTCGACAGCGGCCCGACCGTGACGCGTGACCTCGTCAAGGCCGCCGACATCTGGCAGAACGGCGTAGCCCGCGATCTTGCCCAGCAGGTCGGCGAAACTCTGGCGGCGGCGGCAAAAGCGGAGGCGGTGGCTGCGCCTACGCCCGCGCCCGCCGATGGCGCCGCTCCGGCAGACAATGCGGCCCCGGCGGATGGCGCCGCCCCCGCGGACGGATCGGCTCCCGCCGACGGCACGCAGAACTGATCCTGCATTTCAAACGCGGCCCTTGCGGCCATCTGTAAAGCCCGGCCTGTCCGGGCTTTTCTTTTGATGGTTTGCGGCCTACCTGTCACTCACATTTTCGACGTTCAAGGAGCCGCTTCATGGCCGGTTACGACTACGACCTCTTCGTCATCGGCGGCGGCTCCGGCGGGGTGAGGGCGGCGCGGGTCGCGGCAGCACTCGGCAAACGCGTCGGTATCGCCGAAGAATACCGTTTCGGTGGCACCTGCGTCATCAGGGGCTGCGTGCCGAAGAAACTCTATGTCTATGCCTCGCAGTTTCCCGAGCATTTTGCCGACGCCGCCGGTTATGGCTGGACGGTGCCGGAAGCCAGCTTCGACTGGCAAACGCTGGTCGCCAACAAGGACCGCGAGATCAGCCGCCTGGAAGCGATCTACAAGAGGAATGTCGAGGGCTCGGGTGGCGAGACCTTTCATTCGCGGGCGATGATCGTCGACCCGCACGTGATCCATCTCCTGGGCGAGGACCGCACCGTCACCGCCGATCAGATCCTGATCGCCACCGGCGGCCGTCCGGCTGCCCATCCGGCACTGCCCGGCCACGAACACTGTATCTTTTCCAACGAGGCTTTCGATCTCAAGGAGCTGCCGAAGGCGATCATGATAGAGGGCGGGGGCTATATCGCGGTCGAGTTCGCCAACATCTTTCACGGCCTCGGCGTAGACACCACGCTGGTCTATCGCGGTAAGGAAATCCTTGGCCGTTTCGACATGGACCTGCGGCGCACGCTGCATGAGACGATGGAAAAGAAGGGAATAAAAATCCTTTGCCATGCCGTCTCCGAATCGGTCAGCAAGCGGCCGGACGGGCGGCTCGACGCGCAGCTCACGAGCGGGCAGGTGCTAACGGTCGACCACGTGATGCTGGCCATCGGCCGCATCCCCAACACCGAGAATATGGGCCTGGAAGGCGTAGGCATCGAGATGACCGCCGCGACGGGTGCGATCAAGGTCGACCGGTTTTCCCGCACCAACATCGACAATATCTGGGCGATCGGCGATGTCACCAACCGTGTCCAGCTGACGCCGGTGGCGATTCACGAAGCCATGTGCTTCGTCGAAACGGCGTTCAAGAACAATCCGACCGCGCCCGATCACGACACGATCGCGACTGCCGTCTTCTCGCAGCCGGAAATCGGCACGGTCGGCTTGTCGGAGGACGAAGCCGTCAAGCGCTTCGCCGATATCGAAATCTACCGCGCCAGTTTCCGGCCGATGCGGCACACGCTGTCGGGCCGTGACGAAAAGATGCTGATCAAGCTGGTCGTCGACGGCGCTTCGCGCAAGGTTCTCGGCGCCCACATACTGGGGCCGGATGCCGGCGAAATGGCGCAGCTGCTCGGGATCCCACTGAAGGCGGGGCTGACCAAGGACGATTTCGATCGCACCATGGCCGTGCATCCGACCGCGGCAGAAGAGCTCGTCACCATGTACAAGCCGACCTATCGGGTGAAGGACGGCGAGCGCATCTGACGCCTCGCCTACCGGCGCGCCGCCACCAGCCCTGGCCGGCGGCGGCAGTCAAACCGCTATAGCAACGTGCCGCGCAGGATGACGAGCGCCACCGAGAAATAGATCACCAGTCCGGTGACATCGACCAGCGTGGCGACGAACGGCGCTGACGCACTGGCTGGGTCGAAACCGATCCGTTTCAGGGCGAAAGGCAGCATCGACCCCGAGAGCGAGCCGAACGTGACGATGCCGACCAGTGCAGCACCAACCGTTGCGGCAATCAGCGGCCAGTGCGGGCCATAGTCGTAGAAGCCCATATATTGCCAGAGCGCGATCCGGCAGACGCCGACCACGCCGAGCATGGCGCCGAGCACGAGACCGGTGGGCAATTCGCGCAACGCCACCCGCCACCAGTCACGAAGGCCGATCTCGCGCAACGCCAGCGCCCGGATGACCAACGAGGTAGCCTGTGAGCCGGAATTGCCGCCGGAGCTCATGATCAGCGGGATGAACAGCGTCAACACGATCGCTTTCTCCAGCTCGCCCTCGTAGCTTTGCATCGCATTGGCCGTCAGCATCTCGCTGATGAACAGCGCGCAAAGCCAGCCGCCACGCTTCTTGATCATGGCGACGAAGCTCATCTTCATATACGGCTCGTCCAGAGCCTCCATGCCGCCGAACCGATGCACGTCCTCCGTGGTCTCCTCGATCATCGTGTCGATGATGTCGTCGATGGTGACGATGCCGAGGATCTTGCCGTGGTCGACGACAGGGACGGCGAGCAGATCGTATTTGGAGATCGTCTGCGCCAGGTTTTCGCGATCGGCCAGCGGGCTGACCGTCACCGGCATGCGGTCGGGCGCAACCGACAGGATCGAGTCGCCCGGCTCACCGGTGATGAGCCGCCGCAAGCCCGTCGACCGCACCAGGAGGTGTGTTTGTGGATCGACGATGTAGATTGCGTAGATGGTCTCGCGCGTCCGCTCGACCTTGCGGATGTAATCGAGCGTGCGCCCGACGGTCCAGTCGGAGGGAACGCTTACGAACTCCGTCGTCATGATCGAGGCGGCGCTGCCTTCGGGATAGCCCAGAATGGAAAGCAGGGTCGCGCGCAGTGGCGGGGCCAATGCGCCGAGCAGTTCGGAGCGTGCCGGCTCGTCGAGTTCGCGCAGAATGTCGGCCGCGCGGTCGACGGACATGGCGGTGAGCAGCTTGCTCGCCTTGGGGCGTGGCAGGGCCTCCGCCAATTCGGGCGCGCTTTCGAGCTCAGGCTGGTCGAAAATCTCGACCAGCCGTTCGAAGGGCACGGCGCAAAGCAGCTCCGTCGCGGTTTCGCGCGACTCATGATTGAGCGCCTCGACAACGTCGGCGACATGGTCGTTGGCAAGGATGCGGGCGATGGCGACGGCCTCATCGTCCGCTACGGGGAAAAAATCGTTCATGGTTCACTCCTTGCCGTCCGGCAGGACGTGAACCATTCAGGTCACGTCTAGGCGGACGGCGGTTGCGTTCGACTGTGACTATCGCCAGGCATGGCGCGGTGACCTTTCTGCTTGCGGGTTCGCTTTTGACTGTCTGCAAGCCGGCGCAACATAGGAGCGAGCCTTGCCGAGTCAATCGCGGTGAGGGGGGAAAACAGTCCCGAACGGCCCTGATCGCGAGACTGTGATCACGGCGCGCCGGTTGACGCGGAAGTTCCCGTTACGTCGTCGTTATTTCTGCTTCAGCCGGCGCGAGAACCGCGTCCATTTGTCCTCGACCGGCCTTGGTTGGACCAGGATCGTGGTGAGTTCGACGGGCAGGCTCGGGGCGAGCGGCTTCTTGGTGGCGACACCGTCGGCAATCAAGACCATCGAGTGGTAGAACTCGGTCCCCGCAGCCGATCTCGGCGCCACGGCTTCGTGCATGACACTGATCACCGTCACATCGGGGCAGTTGTCCTTGATGGCCTGGTGGAAGGCAATCTTGCCGTCAGGATCGAGAGCACCGGTCGCTTCGTCGAGGAACAGCAGCCCCGGCTGCTGCAGTATGATACGAGCCACCACAAGCTTCTGCTTCTGGCCGCCCGACAGAACCTGATCCCAGCTTTTACCCTCGCGGCTTTCATTGGCCATGTGTTCGATGAAATCGCCAAGGCCAGCCTTGTGCAGCGCGGACGCAACCTGGGCATCGCCATGGTCGCGCTCGGAGCCGGGCAGGCAGACCAGCTGTTTCAGCGACACCTGCGGCAGCTTGACCTCCTGGGCGGCATAAAAACTCTTCACGCCCTCGGGGAAGACGATGGTGCCGCGGCCGTAGGGCCACAAGCCGTTGATCGCCTTGATCAGCGAGGTCTTGCCGCAACCGGATTCGCCTTTCAGGAAGGTCCATTCGCCGCGCCGGAAGCGCAAGTTGGCGGAACTGAGGAATGGCGTCGCGTCCTCGCCCTGGTGCGCCAACTCCAGCTTCTGGATGGTCAGGCCGAAAACCGGATTCTGGTTGGCGTAGTGGAAGTCGGAACGGCCGCTCTGGCTGTAGAATTCCTGCGGGTGCTGGACATTCTCGATCGCGTTGGCGAGCTCAGTCACACGCTGGCTGTTGGCGCGAAGCGTGGCGATGGCGGGCATGACATGGATGAACCACGAACACTGGCTGATGAGCTGGGCAACCATTTCGGAGCCGGTGATATAGCCTTTATAGTCCAGGCGACTGTGGATGAACGGCACCAGGCCCGGAGCATAGGCTACCATGCGGGCACCGATGAAATTGTAGATTAGTTCGAACGACATATAGCTGGTGTTGACGACATTCAGCCGTCCCCAGGTACGATCAATGTCGACATAGAGCCGGTCGTGCATCGCTTTCTGCACGCCTTCGCCATGTGAGGCGGCAACATGGAAGCTGCGGCGCAGAAATGTCGTAAGTTCGCTACGATAGCTCCCCTCGGCCTTCTGCATGCGAATATTGAGACGTTCCAGCAGGCTACCGAGCTTGACGGCGATCCAGGTGTTTAGGGGCACGTAAGTGGCAACGGCAAGAAGGGCGAGAACGGCGCTGCCATAGCTGCCAAGGAACTCCAGACCTTTGACCTCAACTGACGACTGCAACAGGTTCTGGCCGATAAAGTAGAGCGAGGTCGCCAGCCCCAGCACGCCCATGGCGAGGCCGATCGCACCGCCGGTCATGTCCTTGATCGATTCCTGGATGCGCTGGTCAACGTTGTCGGGCGCAACGATGCCGCCGTCCGCGGAACCATGTTGAGCATGGAAATGGGTATGGTTGCCGTCGAGCAAGGCCTGGTTGAATTGGTCGTTCAGCCAGCCACGCCATTTGCGGTGCAAGGTTGCCGAGACGAGATTGCGTATACCGGTGAAGCCGGCATCCTTGAGCAGGACCAGCAGCACCAGCACCCCGGCGTTGGTCAGGATTGTCTCCAGCGGGCGAGTGTTGGCGGCATCGTGCAGGAAGGCGATCGAATTCACCAATTCGCCCGAAGCCATGGCGAACCACACGCTGGCCTTGCTGGACAGCGCGGTGAGCAACGCGATCACCAGCGTCAGCGTCCAGGCTTCCTTCCAGCGGTCCGAGACCCAGTAGGCTCGCACGAGGCCCCAAAAATTGCGCATCGAGGATACCGGCGTCAGATGCGACCGCCCTGAGGCACCGCCTTGTAGTCCATCCGGTACTGACTCTTGCGATCGTCTGCCGATCCGAATCACGATCCCGCCCAAACCTTCTTTGTTTTGTTACGGATGGTAACACCAATTGATCATTTTCCATTAGTTTTTAAAGCGGGCATGCGAGATTGCGTCCGCAGCCGTTGCCCTGAGGCAACATATTGATGGCTGGATCGCCATCCGAACGCCTGGCAATAACCAGAAAATCTCTATTTATTTCAGTCTTTTAGACTCTGCATAAATTACCGCGACAAATCTTCCCCAAGGGAAGCTCCGGACACGGTTTTGTGACTCAAAAATCGTTTGGGCCGGCCGAGTTTCTTATCGGGAACTGACCAGAATTCCCGAAACACGCCGTCCTTGATGTCTGATTCATGGCGTCGGAGCTCAGTTTGCTCACGCAACCCTGCGGCGCGGGGATGGCTGGCTCAGCCGGCCTTTTCCAACTCGCCACGCGCCTTGGCGGCCGCCACCTGGCGGATCGCATCAGCCAGCGTGTCCGCGTCCTGCGCGCCCATCACGGCATATTTGCCCTCGATCAGGAAGCACGGCACGCCTGTGATGCCCATGCGCGACGCGGTGGCGATTTCCGTGCGAACCGCTTCGACATCGGCATCGCTCGGCAACAGCGTTTCAACAACAGAGGCATCCATGCCGGCCTCCCGGGCGGCTTCGACCAGCACGGTGTGGTCGCCGATGTTGGCGCCTTCTTCGAAATTCAACTGGAACAGGCGGCGCACCAGCCGATTCTGGACGTCCTCGCCGGCGGCCCCGGCCCAGCGGATCAGCCGATGCGCGTCGAGCGTGTTCGGCGCCACCTTGATGGCATCGAACGCAAAGGAAATGCCCTCGGCTTCGCCAAGCGGTTCGATGCGGGCGTGAATTTCGCGAATGCGCTCGTCGCTGCCGAACTTGGCCAGCATGTATTCGTGGCGGTCCTTGCCTTGCGGCGGAATGGTCGGATCGAGCTGGAACGGCCGCCACCGTATGTGCACTTCGACATCACCGGCAGCCGCCACCGCCTTGTCCAGCCGCTTCTGACCGATGAAGCACCACGGGCAGACGACGTCCGACACCACATCGACGGTTATGGCGTTCGCTTCGCTCATCTCTATCTCCGGATTTTCAGTTCGGTTTGCGCCACCAGGTCGGCAGCTGATAACCGAATATGGGCGTCTTTCGCGGATGTTCCAGATAATTCCAGTAAGCAAGCCACAGTTGCGTGTTGTACTGCATCGGCACCAGGTAATTGCCGGAGATCAGCAGCCGGTCGAGCACGCGGACAGCAGCGACATAATCCTCCTTCGAACGGGCTCGTAGCATTGCGTCGATGGCCGCATCGATCGCCGGATCGGCGACGCCGGCGAGATTGAACGATCCTTCGGTCCTGGCCGCTGGGGACGACCAGCGCCCGATCTGCTCGATGCCGGGGGACAACGAGTTGTTGAAACCGCTGGAGCCGATCAGCACCTCGAAATCGAAACGCTGCTTGCGCGACTGGATCTGGTCGCCGTCCAGGCTGCGTATGCTGACGTTGATGCCGATCTTCTCCAGTGTACGCTGATAGATGCCGGCCAGGCGCTCTTCGTCCTGCGATGCGGTCAGTATCTCGAAGCCGAAAGGTTTGCCGTCGGGATCGAGCATCGTGCCATTATTCACGTGGTAGCCGATGCTTTTCAGAAGATCGAAAGCGGTCTTCAGCACCTTGCGGTCCTGGCCAGAACCGTCCGTCACCGGCGGTTTCCAGGTGCCGTCCATGACGTCGGCCGGCACGCGGCCGGGGTAGGGGGCCAGAAGCGCCTTTTCCCTGTCGTCAGCCGGATGGCCGAGCGCTGAAAGCTCGGAATTCTGCCAATAGCTCATCGTGCGGGTGTACTTGCCGCCGAACAGATTCTTGTTGGCCCATTCGAAATCATAGAGCATGCCGAGTGCGCGCCGAACCACCGGGTTGGAAAATTTCGGCAGTCTCGTGTTGAACAGGAACCCGGTCACGACGGGCGGGATGCCGGTGTCGAAGGTTTCAGAGATCACGTCGCCTCTATGGAAGGCGGGAAAGTCGAGATCGCGCTCGCGTTTCACCGGGTCGCCGTCGTCGTCGATGGCGCAAAGCCCCTTCTTGAAGGCTTCGAGCTTGGCGTTGGCATTGAGAAAATACTCGATGGTGATCTGGTCGTAGTTGTCGAAACCGCGCTTGGCGGGAACGTCCTTGCCCCAGTAGTCGGGGTTGCGCTTGAAGACGATGCGCTGGCCGGGCGTCACCTGTGCGATCCTGTAGGGACCGCTGCCGATCAACGGCTTCAGTGTCGTCTTGTCGAAAGTATCGATGTCGAAAGCGTGCTTGGGGATGATCGGCGTCAGCGCGATGATCAGGGGAAACTCACGATCGGCCTTGTCGTTGAAGGTGAAGCGCACGCTATGGTCGCCGGTCTTTTCGAGCTTGGCGATCCTGGCCATGCGGTCGCTGTAGGGTGGCCGACCTTTCTGCGTATAGGCATCGTAAGTGAATAGCACGTCTTCCGGCGTTACCGGCTGACCATCCGACCATTTGGCATTCGGGTTGAGGTGGAACTCGATGCTTCTGCGCTCGGCATCCATGTCGGCGGTGTCAGCCAGAAGTCCGTAGAGAGTAAAAGCCTCATCGGCACTGCGCTGCAGCAGCGGCTCGAACACCAGATTGCCGAAGATCGTGTCCATCATGCCGCGCGCCGTCGTGCGCAGGCTTTTGAGGATGAAGGGGTTGAGATTGTCGAAGCTGCCGACGACGCAATAGGTGATGCTGCCACCCTTCGGCGCGTTGGGATTGACGTAGCTGAAATGGGTGTAGTCCGGCGGCAGGGCCGGTTCGCCCTGCATCGCAATCGCGTATTTCGGCTCCGACAACGCCGGTGGCGACGACAGGGTGAAAAACGATAGTGCGGTGACCAGCCAAACAAGAACGCGGCCCATGACCGTCTCCTTAACAGGTCGGCTTGATGATTCGGTCCGCACCCTAGCATGGGGCAACTGCGTGGCGGCCAATGGCGTCGTCAAGAATTACAAGTGAGCGGGCTGGATTCGACGCCGCTTGCAGTGTAACACGCCGTCCGAAGTCATTCTGTTGCCTCATTTTGGCAACAGGTAGCTGGACCACACGGCACGAAAAAGCCGGTCCCGGGATCATTGAGAGGAAGTGCACGACATGACGAGCCTGAACAGCAACGCGTACCGCCTGTCGGTCATGGCCGCAGGCGTGGTTGGCTTTCTCGGCGCAGGACTTCCCTCTGCTTCCGCCCAGCAGCAGCAGCAGATACCGCAGGGCTGGTTCAAGGCCTGCACCAAGCAGGAAGACGTCGACATCTGCAACGTCCAGAACATCGTCACCGCTGGCAATGGCCAGCTTGTCACCGGCGTCAGCCTGATCGAGCTCAAGGGCAAGGTGAACCGCAAGGTGTTCCAGGTGACGGTCCCGACCGGTCGCCTCGTGCCTCCCGGCATCGGCTTGCAGATCGACACCGGCAAGGCGCAGAAGCTCGACTATGTCATCTGCTTCCCGGATCGTTGCGTGGCGGAAGTGCCGCTGACCGACCAGCTCGTCGCCTCGTTCAAGAAGGGTCAGGGGATCACGCTGACCTCGATCAATTTCCAGAACCAGGCCAACCCGATTAAGATCGCGCTGCAGGGCTTCAGCGGCGCCTATGACGGCCCCCCGCTGCAGCAGTCGGACATCGAGGACCGGCAGAAGAAGCTCCAGGATTTCGTCGCCAAGAACAACCAGGACTTCGCCAAGAAGCTCAAGGAAGAGCAGGATAAGGCGAAGACCGCCAACTGATCCGGCGTCGACTCATTATCGTGTCAAAAAAAGCGGGGTCATGCCCCGCTTTTTTCATTTCTGGCTGTACCCGGCATGCCGGAAGTCAGTGCTTGGATTGCCGTTTCGGCGCGTAGCGCCCGTCCGGCTTCTTGTCGAACATTTCCTTGATCTGCGGATGGCGGACGGGTTCTCCCGACTGATCCTCGAGCAGATTCTGCTCGGACACATAGGCGATGTATTCGGTTTCCGAATTCTCGGCGAGCAGGTGGTAGAACGGCTGGTCCTTGCGCGGCCGTACGTCGGCGGGGATGGCTTCGTACCATTCGTCGGTGTTGGCGAATTGCGGATCGACGTCGAAAATGATGCCTCGGAACGGGAACAGCCGGTGACGAACCACCTGTCCGATCGCGAATTTGGCCGTTTTCATCGCACTCACCACTGAATTCCTTGACTTTATTTGGCGCAGACTCCGCATCAATTCAATCCCAAGCGTCTGAGCGCCTTCAAAATACGCGGAATGCAACAAAGGTTTTTGATGAACGTCGCGATACCGCGGCAAATTCCGCAGAATCGCTACCGCTGCCGCGTCGGCTTCCGAAGGCCACCTGCAAGCGCCGCAAAGCCGCTGCCAGGACGAAGCCCTTCGCGCATGAAGAAAGCGCGCAGAGGTGCAAAGCCGCCGAGCACGCCGAGGCCGGCGCCGCGCGCCATCTGTGCGGGCAACATGTCCGAAAGCAGCGATATGTTGAGCAGATTGACAGCGCTGCTGCGCGCCAGAATATCGGGCCGGCGCTTGAGATCGTATACAGCAAGGGTAGCGGCAGCCCCCGGATCCTCACGATTTTCACGCGCGATTCCAACCAGATCGTCGATATCCCTGATACCCAGGTTGAGGCCTTGCGCGCCGATCGGCGGGAACACGTGCGCCGCTTCGCCGACAAGCGCCACCCGCTGCGCCGCGAAACGCAGGGGGGTCACCGTCGACAAAGGATAGATCTGGCGGCCCGGCTCCACGGTTACCCGCCCCAGCATCGACTGCATCTGCCGTTCGACCCGCAGCGAGAGCGTTGCGTCGTCCAACGCGGCAAGCTCCTTCGCGGTCTCAGGTTTGACCACCCAGACAAGGCTGGAACGATTGCCCGGCAGCGGCACCTGCGTGAAAGGGCCGGTCTCGGTATGGAACTCCGTCGAGGTGAAGCCATGTTCGCGGCTGTGGCCGAAATTGAGGACGAGCGCCGCCTGAGGGTAGGCGCGCGCCGCCGTCGAGATGCCCGCGGCCTCGCGGGCCGGCGACAGGCGGCCATCGGCAGCGACCGCAAGCGACGCATCGATCTCGCTGCCGTCGACCAGCGCGGCATGAGCTTTGGCGGCGCCGAGATGCCAGGCCTTCACCATCGATCTGCGCCATTCGATCCCGGAATGCGCAGCCACCTTGCCGGCAAGCGCAGGTCCAAGGACGCCGTTGGGAAGGTTCAGGCCGAACTGTTCCTCGTCGATTTCGCTGGCGCGGAAAATGACGACGGGACTGCGGATCAGCCTGCCGGTCGCATCGACAATACGCATCACCTTCAAGGGGGCGGCCTTGGGCTCGATGTCCTCGAGCACGCCCAGCCGTTCGAGCACTTTCAGGGCAGGCGTCATGAGCGCCGTGGTGCGACCGTCGGGAGCCGAAACCTCAGGCCCGGCAATCGTCACCGGAAAGCCGGCATCGGCGAAGGCAAGCGCGGCGATCAATCCCGCCGGCCCGGTGCCTGCGATCAGTATCCGCGCTGTTTCCTGATGCTCCAAGATCGGCTTCCGGCTTGCTGTGCGAGGCGGCCATCAGGCCTGCCCAGTCGAGAGACGCATATAGGGCAGATCATGCGGCTTGATCAACGCGGCGATTCGGCCCATTCGAGTGTCATGACCGGCCAACAGGACGATTTCAGCCACCTCGACCGCGCCGGCCGCGCCACGGCAAACGTCGCGCGCAAGCCGCGCTTGACGGTCAACGTCGTCGTCGGTGCAAGCATCGCACTGGCCTGGCTGCTGCTTGCCGCGATGGCGATTCGCGGCGCCGAGGCCCAGATCGGCGCGCCAGGCGACACTTTGTTGCGTAACTTGCCACAACTGCCGTTACCGGCCGTGCTCGAACGGTTCTTCGTACTCTGCCTTTCACCTGCGCCGCTGGACGCTAGCATCGGCCCGCGTACCCTAGCGCTCATCCTCATGTGGTTTCTCATGGCGATCGGCGCGATGCTGCCATCCGCGGCGCCAATGATCCGCACCTATTGCGAGATCGCCGATACGGCGCGGATCAAGGGGGAGCCAGTCGTCCATCCGCTGGTGCTGGTTGCCGGCTACCTCAGCGTCTGGCTTGCCGCCTCGATGCTGTTTGCGGCACTGACACTTGCCGTCCACGCATTCGCCGCCTCCGGAGGGATATTCGATCCGCTGCTTGGCGCTGCCGGTGGGCTCGCCTTGCTGGTTGCCGGCCTCTACCAGTTCAGCGGCCTCAAGGAGGCCTGCCTGAAGAAATGCCGGAATCCGTTCTCGATCCTGTTTTCGAACTGGAGCGCGAGAACCGTCCGCGTCTTCCGGCTCGGCGTCGCGCAAGGCATCTGGTGCCTCGGCTGCTGCTGGGCATTGATGCTGGTAATGTTCGCAGTCGGCGTGATGAACGTCTTCTGGATGGCGCTGATCGGCGTGTTCACCCTGATTGAAAAACAGACGACGGGCAGTCTTCCAACCCGGCTGGCTGGTGCGATACTGCTTGTCTGGGCAGCCGCGCTGCTAGTAGTCTCGCTATGAGTGGGGGAAATTCGATGGCAGATCAGAGCTGGGCAATGAAAGGAGAGCTCGTACTCTCCTGCAATTGCACGGTTTTTTGTCCTTGCGTGCTGTCGCTTGGCAGCCATCCTCCGACCGAGGGCTACTGCCAGACCTGGGCGGGTTTTCGTATCGACGCCGGCCATTTCGGCGAGGTCGACCTCTCCGGCCTCAATCTTGGGCTGATCATGGAAATCCCCGGTTACATGAGCCGTGGCAACTGGACCGCGGGCCTGTTCATCGACGTCAGGGCCTCGGTCTACGCGGTCAAGGCCTTGACCAAGATCTTCACTGGCAAAGCCGGCGGGACCACGTCGCTGCTCTCGATCCTGGTCGGCAAATTCCTGGGCATCGAACAGGTGCCGATCACCTACGAGACGCGCGACAAGACGCGTATTTTCCAGATACCGAAGATCATCGACGGGGCGGTCACGCCAATCGGGGGCAAGGACCGCGAGAAGGATACGGTGATCACGAATTCCGAATACTGGATCGCGCCGGAGATCATCGTGGCCAGGTCCGACAAGAGCAAGATGCGGGCCTTTGGCCGCAACTGGAATTTCGCCGGCCGCTCGGCCGAGATATGCAAGCTGGATTGGCGGGGCCCGTGAGGAAGAACACAAAGGCCCGCAAGATCGCCGAGAAGATCACGGAACGGATTCCGCGACCGAAGAAGAAGGTCACCTGGCCGCAGGCGCGCGCGTTTTCGGTGCATTTGCTGACCGCTTCCGGTTCGTTCCTGGCTTTCCTGTCGCTGGTGGCGGCGAGCGAGGAGCGCTGGACGGCCATGTTCTGGTGGCTGGGGCTGGCGCTGTTCGTTGACGGTATCGATGGGCCGATCGCCCGAAAGCTGGAGGTCAAGGAAATCCTGCCGACCTGGTCGGGCGAACTCCTCGACAACATTATCGACTATGTGACCTACGTGCTGATCCCGGCCTTCGCGCTCTATCAGCGCGGTTTCATGGGCGAAGGCCTGTCGTTCCTGTCGGCGGCGATCATCGTGGTCTCAAGCGCGATCTACTACGCCGACACCGGCATGAAGACGAAGGAGAATTTCTTCAAGGGATTCCCGGTGGTCTGGAACATGGTGGTGTTCACGCTGTTCGTCATCGAGCCGGGACAATGGGTTTCGTTCGCCGTGGTGGTGGTGGCCGGCATTCTGACTTTTGTGCCGATAAACTTCATCCATCCGGTGCGGGTGAAGCGGCTGCGGCCGATCAATCTCGGCATGACGCTGTTGTGGTGCGCCTTCGGCGCGCTTGCGCTTGCGCAGGCGGCGCTCGCCGCCTTCTACGACGAGATCGGCGTGCTGGGTGAGCAGGTCAGCACTTTTACCAAGATCGGTATTACCATCACGGGGCTCTACCTGGCCTGCATTGGCGGCATTATGCAGTTCTTTCCAAACCTCGGCGCCAAAAAGGCCTGATCAGCCGCTCTTCAAGGAATCCTGTCCATGTCCAAAGCCATCCGAATCCACGCCAATGGCGGCCCCGAAGTCCTGACTTACGAGGACACCGATCCCGGCCAGCCCGGTTCGGGGCAGATCCTGATCAGGCATACCGCGATCGGTCTCAACTTCATCGATGTCTATCATCGCTCGGGCCTCTATCCGCCGCCCGGCGGATTTCCGCTCATTCCCGGCAGCGAAGCCGCCGGCGTGGTGCTGGAAGTCGGCCAGGGCGTCGACTGGTTGAAGCCGGGCGACCGGATTGCCTACGCCGTGACGACGGGTGCTTATGCGCAAGAGCGCGTCATCGATGCCAGAAAGGTCGTCAAGGTGCCGGACGGCATCAGCGACGAACAGGCCGCCGCCATGATGCTGAAGGGCATGACCGCGGAATATCTCCTGCGCCGGACCTTCAAGGTCAAGGCAGGCGACACGATCCTGTTTCATGCCGCGGCCGGTGGCGTCGGGCTCATTCTAGGCCAATGGGCAAAACACCTCGGCGCAACGGTCATCGGCACCGCCAGCTCCGCCGACAAGATCGAACTGGCCAAGGCACACGGCTTCGACCATGTCATCAACTACAAGGAGCAGGATTTCGTCGCCGGCGTCGCCGCCATCACCGGCGGCAGGAAATGCGACGTCGTCTACGATTCCGTGGGTAACGACACATTCCCGGCCTCGCTCGACTGCCTGAAGCCGCTCGGCATGTTCGTCAGCTTCGGCCAGTCCTCGGGACCCATCCCGCCGTTCTCGATGTCGCTGCTGGCGCAGAAGGGCTCGCTGTTCGCCACCAGGCCAACTCTGTTCGTCTACAACGCAAAACGCGAGGACCTCGATGCCTCCGCCGCAGCACTGTTCGAGGTCGTGCTCAGTGGCGCCGTCGAGATCAAGATCAATCAGCGCTATGCGCTGAAGGACGCGGGCAAGGCGCATCAGGATCTTGAGGGACGCAGAACGACAGGCACGACCATCCTGGTTCCCTGACGATAGTCTGCCTTGGTTTTCAGCGTCCCGCCGCAGCCGCGGGCTTGGTTTGCACGAAAAGTCGGCCAGCCACATGCTTGTGCGAGGCAGGCTGATCTTTGCCCTTGAGTTTCCGCTGAAATTCTTGAAGCTCTTTCAAGTCGGGTGCTGCTTTCGCACGAGAGCCGGCCGCGCATACGATGCTTGCGGGAACACAGAACATGTCCGGTAATCCGGATGGGAGGCACTGTGAGTGCAAATCATGATGGAGCGAACCTGCTCGAGGTTCGTGGCCTGACCAAGATATTCGGCACGCTGACGGCGTGCGACCATATCGACCTCAACATCGCCAAAGGTGAGATCCACGCTTTGCTCGGCGAGAACGGCGCCGGCAAGTCGACGCTGGTCAAGATGCTGTTCGGCTCGCTCGAGCCCAATTCCGGCGAGATTTTCTGGAACGGCCAGGCGGTGCGGATCACCAGCCCGGGGGCTGCCAAGAAGCTCGGCATCGGTATGGTGTTCCAGCATTTTTCGCTGTTCGAGGCGTTGACGGCCGCCGAGAACATCGCGCTGTCGCTGGATGACGGCTCGCCGATCAGCAGCATCGCGGCCAAGGCGAGGGCGCTTTCCTACAGCTATGGCCTGCCGCTCGATCCGGAATCGCTGGTCGGCGACCTTTCGGTCGGCGAGCGCCAGCGCATTGAGATCATCCGTTGCCTGCTGCAGACGCCGCAACTCATCATCCTGGACGAGCCGACATCGGTGCTGACGCCGCAGGAAGCCGACAAGCTGTTCGAGACGCTGGAGCGGCTACGCGCGGAAGGCAAATCGATCCTCTACATTTCGCACCGGCTCGAAGAGGTCAAACGCATCTGCGACCGCGCCACCGTGCTGCGGCACGGCAAGGTGGTCGGCCACTGCAACCCGCGCGAGGAGACCGCCTCATCGCTCGCCCGCATGATGGTCGGCAGCGAGGTGCAGGCTGTGGTGCGGGCGCCGGTCGAGGGGATCGAGACCGCGCGGCCGCTGCTCGAAATCCGCGGCCTCAGCCGCAAGCCGGCAACGCCGTTTTCCATTCCGCTCAAGAACATCAGCCTCAATGTCCGCGCCGGCGAGGTGATCGGCATTGCCGGCGTCGCCGGCAATGGCCAGGGCGAGTTCTTCGAATCAGTCTCCGGCGAGGTTTTGCAGCAGGATGCCGCCTCGGTGCGCATCCGCGACAAGGACGCCGGCGGCCTCACCATCACCGGGCGGCGCCTGCTGGGAGCGGCGTTCGTGCCGGAAGAGCGCCTTGGCCATGGAGCGGCACCGCGCATGAAACTCTCGGAAAACCTGCTGCTGTCGCGCCATGCCACCGACGGCAAGGCTTTTGTCGGCACCGGCGGCATGGTCAAGAGCGGCGCCGTCTACGCCGCCTCGCAACGCATCATCGAGGCGATGGATGTGCGCAAGAGCGCGCCGGATCCCGAAGCGGCGGCACTTTCGGGCGGCAATCTGCAGAAATTCATCGTCGGCCGCGAGCTCGACCGCCGCCCGAGCGTGATGGTGGTGAACCAGCCGACATGGGGCGTCGACGCCGGAGCCGCGGCGCACATCCGCCAGGCCTTGATCGAGCTCTCTCGCAGCGGATCGGCCGTACTGGTGATCAGCCAGGATCTGGACGAGCTGTTCGAGATATCGGACGCGATCGCGGTCATGCACAATGGCGAGCTCTCGAAGCCGATGCCGATAGCCGAAGCGACTTTCGAGAAGGTCGGCTTGCTGATGGGCGGCGCCGAACCCGGCCACGCCGAACATACGCTGGAGACGGCATGATGCGCCTCGAACTCGTCAAACGCCCGCAGCGCTCGGCGCTGTTTTCGATGCTGTCGCCGTTCATCGCCTTCGCGCTGACCATCATTGCCGGCGCCATTATGTTCGCGCTGCTCGGCGTCAACCCGCTCAACGCGTTCCATATCTACTTCATCGAGCCGATCAGCCAGGTCTGGCAATTGCACGAGCTGGCGATCAAGGCAGCCCCCCTGATCCTGATCGCGGTCGGCCTGTCGGTCTGCTACAAGGCCAACATCTGGAACATCGGCGCCGAAGGCCAATTCATCTTCGGCGCCATCTTCGGCTCCATCATTCCGGTGCTGTTTCCGCAATTCGAAGGCCCGCTGGTGCTGCCGCTGATGCTTCTGCTCGGCATGGTCGGCGGTGCGGCCTATGCTGCGATCCCGGCCTTGCTGAAGACCCGGTTCTCCACCAACGAAATCCTCACCAGCCTGATGCTGGTCTATGTCGCGCAACTCTTCCTCGACTGGCTGGTGCGCGGGCCGTGGCGCGATCCGCAGGGACACGGCTTTCCACAAACGATCCAGTTCGGCGACTCGGCGGTGCTGCCGGAACTGATGCCCGATGCCGGGCGCGCCAATTGGGGCTTCATCTTCGCGCTGGTTGCCGCGGTGCTGATCTGGATCCTGATGGGCCGCATGCTCAAGGGTTTCGAGGTCCGCGTGCTGGGCTCCAGCCCGAGAGCAGGGCGCTTCGCCGGCTTTGGCCTCAACCGCATGGTGTTCTTTGCCTTCCTGCTGTCGGGAGCACTGGCCGGCCTTGCCGGCATCTCGGAAGTCTCAGGCGCCATCGGGCAATTGCAGCCCGTGATTTCGCCCGGCTATGGCTTCACCGCCATCATCGTGGCCTTCCTCGGCCGCCTCAATCCGCTCGGCATCGTCGCCGCCGGCCTGGTGCTGGCGCTGACCTATCTCGGCGGCGAGGCGGTGCAAAGCGCGCTCGGCATTTCCGACAAGGTGGCGAGGGTGTTCCAGGGCATGTTGCTGTTCTTCGTGCTCGGCTGCGACACGCTCATTCATTACCGCATCCGATTGATCGGCCTGGCGCTGACCAAACAGGAAGTCCCCGCTAAGCTCGAGGCCGCGCCAAAGTTGAAGGAAGCCCGCTGATGGACATTACCGTCAACATCCTCCTGACCATCGCCACGGCGGCGACGCCGCTTTTGATCGCTGCGATCGGCGAGCTGGTGGTCGAGCGTTCCGGCGTGCTCAATCTCGGCGTCGAAGGCATGATGATCATGGGGGCCGTCGGCGGCTTCGGGGCCGGCTACCTGACCGGCTCGCCCTGGATCGGCCTCCTGGCGGCAGTCATCATGGGAGCGCTATTCTCGCTGCTGTTCGCCGTCATGACGCTGTCGCTGGCCACCAACCAGGTGGCGACCGGATTGTCACTGACGCTGCTCGGCCTCGGCCTCTCCGGCATGATCGGAACGCGCTTCGTCGGCCAGCCTGGCGTCCGGCTACCCAACCTTGATATTCCCGGCCTCAGTTCGCTTCCGATCGTGGGCAAGCTGCTGTTTGGCCAGGACCCTGTGTTCTATATTTCGATCGCGCTGACGGCCGGGGTGATGTGGTTCCTGTTCAAGACGCGTACCGGGCTGACGCTGCGCTCGATCGGCGACAGCCACACGTCAGCGCATGCGCTTGGCATCAAGGTCATCCGCTATCGCTACCTCGCGGTCATCTTCGGCGGCGCCTGCGCCGGTCTTGCCGGCGGGCATCTGTCGCTCGTCTATACGCCGCAGTGGGTCGAGAACATGTCCGCTGGCCGCGGCTGGATCGCGCTCGCACTGGTGGTATTCGCATCCTGGCGGCCGTGGCGGGTGCTGGCCGGCGCCTACATCTTCGGCGCGGTGTGGATCGGCCAGCTTCATGCACAGGCTTTTGGCATTCCGGTGCCCTCGCAGATGCTTTCTTCTCTGCCCTATCTGGCAACCGTCGTGGTTCTCGTTCTAATCTCGCGCAACAAGCGTCTGACGATGATGAACACGCCGGCATCCCTGGGGCAGCCATTCGTTCCGGATCGTTGACAACAAGAACAAGACGGGAAGCTCCAAGGCTTAACTCAGAGAGGTAACACAATGAAAAAACTGCTTATTGCCCTGATGACCACGACTGCCGCAATGTCGCTGGCGGCGTCCGCGCAGGCCGCCGACAAGTTGAAGGCATGCTGGGTCTACACCGGCCCGATCGGCGATTTCGGCTATTCCTACCAGCACGATCAGGGCCGCCTGGAGGTCGAGAAGGCGCTCGGCGACAAGGTCGAGACCGCCTATCTGGAGAACGTCTCCGAAGGCCCAGACGCCGACCGTGCTTTCGAGCGTCTGGCGCGCGAAGGCTGCAAGATCATCTTCGGCACCTCGTTCGGTTTCATGGACGCCGAAGTGAAGGTCGCCAAGAAGTTTCCCAAGGTGATGTTCGAGCACGCCACCGGCTACAAGACCGGGGATAATCTCGGCATCTACAATGCGCGCTTCTATGAAGGCCGCTACGTGCTCGGCCAGATCGCCGCCAAGGAATCGAAGTCCGGCGTCGCCGGTTACATCGTCTCCTTCCCGATCCCGGAAGTGGTGATGGGCATCAACTCCTTCATGCTCGGCGCACAATCGATCAACCCGAACTTCAAGGCCAAGATCGTCTGGGTGAACTCGTGGTTCGATCCGGGCAAGGAAGCCGACGCCGCCAAGGCACTGTTCGACCAGGGCGCCGACATCATCGTCCAGCACACCGACTCGACCGCTGCCCTGCAGGTGGCCGAAGAGCGCAAGCTGCACGGCTTCGGCCAGTCGTCCGACATGATCAAGTTCGCGCCGAACGCGCAGTTGACGTCGCTGACCGACGAATGGGGCCCGTATTATATCAGCCGCGTACAGGCAGCCATCGACGGCAGCTGGAAGCCGGACAATGTCTGGCTCGGCATCAAGGACGGCGCGGTCAAGCTCGCGCCCTACACCAACATGCCCGACGACGTGAAGGCGATGGCCGAAGCGACCGAAAAGAAGATCGCCGGCGGCTGGAACCCCTTCACCGGACCGATCGCCAAGCAGGATGGCTCGGCGTGGCTGAAGGATGGCGAGGTCGCCGACGACGGCACGCTGCTCGGCATGAATTTCTACGTCAAGGGCGTCGACGACAAGCTGCCGCAATAAACGGCAGAACACATTTCGATCTGCAGAGGGCGCCGCGAGGCGCCCTTTTCATTTGGATGGAGAAGCTGACGGGAGGCTCAGACGGCCGAGCCGTAGAGGTCGTAAGCATCGGCGCGCTCGATCTTGACGGTGACGATGTCGCCGGCACGCATCGGGCGGCGCGACTGGATGTGGACCGAACCATCGATCTCGGGCGCGTCATATTTGGTGCGGCCCTTCGCAGAGGTGCCGTGCGCCTCGTCGATCAGCACCGGCAGGCGCTTGCCGACCTTCCTGGCAAGCTGCGTCGCCGAGATCTTCTGCTGGCGCTGCATGAAGCGATGCCAGCGCGCTTCCTTGACTTCCTGCGGCACCTGCTCAAGGCCGAGATCGTTGGAACGGGCGCCTCTGACCGGCTCGTATTTGAAGCAGCCGGCGCGATCGATTTTCGCTTCATCCAGCCAATCGAGCAGCATCTCGAAATCGTCGTCCGTTTCGCCGGGGAAGCCGACGATGAAGGTCGAGCGGATGGCGAGATCCGGGCACACATCGCGCCAGCCGCGAATGCGCTCGAGCGTCTTCTCGCCATGGGCCGGCCGGCGCATGTTCTTCAGCACCTGCGGCGAGGCGTGCTGGAAGGGGATATCCAGATAGGGGAGGATTTTTCCATCGGCCATCAGCGGGATGACGTCGGCGACATGCGGGTAGGGGTAGACATAATGCATGCGCACCCAGATGCCGAGCTTGCCCAGTTCCTCCGAGAGATCGAGGAATTTCGCCCGCACTTCGCGATCGCCGAACATGGACGTCTGGTATTTGATGTCGATGCCGTAGGCGCTGGTATCCTGCGAGATGACGAGCAGTTCCTTGACGCCGGCCTTGGCGAGTTTCTCGGCTTCACGCAGCACATCGGCCGCCGGCCGCGAGACGAGATCGCCGCGAAGGGCTGGAATGATGCAGAAGGTGCAACGGTTGTTGCAGCCTTCCGAGATCTTCAAATAGGCATAGTGGCGCGGCGTCAGCTTGACGCCCTGCGGCGGCAGGAGGTCGATGTAGGGATCGTGCGAGGGAGGGGCCGCCTCATGGACGGCGGCCATCACGCTCTCATAGGCCTGCGGTCCGGTGATCGCCAGCACGTTGGGGTGCTTCTCGCGGATCACGTCCGGCTCGGCGCCCAGACAGCCGGTGACGATGACCCTGCCGTTTTCCGAAAGCGCGGAGCCGATGGCGTTGAGTGACTCGTCGCGGGCGGAATCCAGGAAACCACAGGTGTTGACGACAACGAGATCGGCGCCGTCATGCTTGCGGGCGATCTCGTAGCCCTCGGCCCGCAGACGCGTGATGATGCGCTCGGAATCGACAAGGGCTTTGGGACAGCCGAGACTGACGAAGCTGACGCGTGGGGCGGACATGGGCAATTTTCCAATGGACGCGAACCGGAAACATCGATCCGGCCCGCAGTCTCGACATATAACGGTTTGCATGGCTCCTAGCAGGAGCTCAATTCGGGCGGCGCAATAGCACGGCTTCCTCAATCAGGCAAACGGAGCCCTGCGGCTCCGCCTGTGCGTCAGTGCCCGCTTGACCCGAACCAGGGTGACAGGAAGGCGAAATGATCGGGGAATTGCTGCACAGCCCCATCCAGCAGCATCTTGACCGCGACATAGAGGATGATGACCAGGCCGATATAGGCAATCCAGCGGTATTTGTGCAGCAGGCGCGCGACGAACGACGCAGCAAAGCCCATCAAAGCGATCGACAGCGCCAGCCCGACAATCAGCACCGTCGGATGGTTCATGGCCGCGCCCGCCACGGCCAGGACATTGTCGAGGGACATCGAGACATCGGCAATGACGATCTGCCAGGCGGCCTGCGAGAAGGTTTTGCTCGGCCCCTTGCCGCCAATGGCACCATCCTTGTTGAAGTCGCCGTTCGACAGCGCTTCGGTGGCGTCGCGCTCCTCGTCGTGGGTGACACGCAATTCGCGCCACATCTTCCAGCAAACCCACAGCAAAAGCAGGCCGCCACCGATAAGCAGCATGGGACCAATGGTCAGCAGCCATTGCGTGATCAGGGCGAAGAAAATGCGAAGAACGGTGGCCGCCGCGATGCCGACCAGAATGGCTCGCTGGCGTTGGCTGGCCGGCAAGCCTGCAGCGGCGAGGCCGATGACGATGGCATTGTCGCCCGCGAGCGCAAGGTCGATGGCGATGACCTGAAGGAGAGCCGAAAAGCCGGCGGCGGTAAATATTTCCATCGACCTGGAAGCCCTTCGTCGAGTGTTCGTCGTCGATCGTCCGAACGGGCCTAAAGGCATGGTCTGCTGGCGTCAAGCCGCAGCACCGGACAACGCTGGAAAACCATTTTCGTGGTGGTGGAATTACGGAAGATTCTCAACATGCGCCGGCGGCAAGCCAATGCGGGCAAGCCCGCGAGAACTAATCGTAGAGATTGTACTTCGGCCAGTCGGCTTCAGGGATCTCATCCCCGATCCGATAGCGGAGCTGGAGAACTTCCATATGATCCGGCCCCGTCTGGCATTTGAACTTCAGCCGATACCACTGTCCCTTGCTGCGGAACGCCGCACCGGGGCTCCGGATGGCGTCGGCGCTCATCTCTGGCGTCGCGAAGGCGTAGGCGACGACGCGGTCGGCCTTGAACTTGCGATCATCATGGGTGATCCGGTCCAGGACTTCGGCATCGCAACGCTGCTCGAGGCGGGTCTGCGGATCAAGTTTCATCAGTCCGGAGCGCAAGGCGTTGTCCATCGCACTGGCCGGAAAAGCCAGCGTCAGGGACGCAATGGCCATCATGCATAGTGTCTTCATGGGCGGGACAAGCAGCATGTTTTGTCTGAAAGATCAACCAACAGGGGCGGTTCATGCTCGGCAAACCCCGGTATTCAGAGGCCCGGCGCAATCAAAATCTCGTGTCGGGCTTCATCATGCGGGACCTGCGGCCAACGAACCAGCGAGGCGCGGCCGGCATCCGTGAGATCGTAAAGACCACGCTCGACCCTTGCGAACCAGCCATAGACATTGTGCTGCAGAATCTTCGGCGCGATCGGCGTCAAGGCTTTCAGATCGCGCGGCCGTTTGGGGCCGTCCGAAAGCGCGGCGGCGCAGGCGAGGGCGCTCTGCCGGTAGGCGGTCATGATCGGAGCGCGCGATCCGCCGCCGGCGACAGGATCGCCGCGGCGGCGCTGGTGCTCGTCGACAAGGCGAGATCGCCGTCGCGCATTCTTGCGCGGCGCCACGGCGATCGGACTGAGAAGCAGTTCGACCCGATCACTGGCGGTTACGCCAATCAGGCCGAAGCCGAGCCGACGGCAAAGGTTGCGGAACCTGGCATCGCTTTCGCGCCCCTTGCCTCGCGCCGACATGCGCGCCGCCAGCCACACTTCATCGCAAGCAGCCGCACGGTCGACGCCCTGCAGAACCAGTTCGAGATTGAACTGCAGCTTCAACTCGCAGATGACGACGATCTGCGGCTCCCCTTCGCGCAACGCGACGATATCGCAGCCGCCGATTTCCCCCTTCACGACGAAGTCGAGATTTTCGAGGAAACGCTTCACCGGCGCATAGAGTGAGGTCTCGTTCATATCGCAAGGTCTAGCCGATTCGACATGAAAAGCCTCGCAGGCGAAATGGTGTGTCGCGTGCCTGGGCCAGAGCGGGGATTCCGGAAGCGGCGAGGCAGGGCTCAGGAATGAAGTTCTGCGAGGAAAGCCAACAGCACGCGGTTGAACTGGTCGGGACGCTGCAAGGGCGCGAAGTGACTGACCTCGGGCAGCATCACCAATTCCGATCCCGGTATGCTGCTGGCCAGATAGGTGGCGTGCTCGTCCTTGATAAACTCGTCGTGCTCGCTTTGGACGACCGCAACGGGCACGCGGATCTCTCCCAGCTCGGTGGCGCCATAATTGGGTTCGCTCTTCATCATCAGGCCGACAGCTTTGACAAATGCATCGAATTGATCTGGCGTGGCCGACAGCTCGGCATAGTCCTTTTTGTGCCGGCTGAAACACCGCTCGATGACCGGACTGGCCTCGAAGTCCTTCGTGCCGCTGGGATCCATATTGCAGCCGAAGAAGAACACACCGGCGATGCGATCGGCGGCCTTCATGCCAAGGATCAGCGCAACGCAGGCGCCATCGCTCCAACCTACAGCGATGGCCTTGTTCAATTGCAGGCGATCCATCACGGCCAGGACATCCGAGGCCATCAGCTCGTATTTGCATGGCCGTTCGTCGCGGGTGCTGCGTCCATGGCCACGGCTGTCGATGGTGACGACCTGATAGCCGCGCTCGACCAATGATGGGACCTGAAATCCCCAATTGCCGCTATGGCCAAGGCCGCCATGCAACAAGATCACGGGAAACCCCGCCCCAAAGGTGGCGTACCAGATTCTCGCACCCTCATGCTCCACATGGCCTTCGTCCGCCGCGGCCGGCAAAGGAGCGGCACCATGCGCTTCGAATTTGGTGAGGTCGTCATCGCGATAATCCATGCCGAAACAGCCTCGTGGCAAATGCGCAGCGCTTATGTTTATTGCCGGCACCCGCCGAGACCAACCCGCAAGGCAATTTCTGCTGCCATCAGCCGACACGACAGGGAAGGTTGCGTTGCCTAACGGCCGATATTGACCGCACCTCTTGTCGCCCGATCCTGGTTGTTTCGCGCCGGCTGATTTTCGTGGAGGGCTTCGCCGTCCCGCACTGCCCGATCCGATCGTTTCCTGCGGCGCCGCAGCGGATAGCCGATCTGTCCGAAGTAGCTGGAGGGGACTGGATCATCGACGCCATATTTCTCAGGCGCTTTGTTGCCAGTCGCATTGTACGTGCCGAACACCATGTCGAGGAAGGGCAACTGTCCGGCGAAGTTCTTGTCGTAGGCTTCGCGCTGGTTGGCGTGGTGCCAGCGATGGAACTGCGGGCTGGCGATGAGCCACCTCAAGGGGCCGAACGGAATCCGCAAGTTCGAATGAACAAGCAGCGTGTGCCAGAAGTAGATGACGGAAAAGACAGCGATCGAGGCTTCGGAGAATCCGAGAAAAAAGATCGGCGTCAGCGAAATTGCCTTCGTGACTATGGCGTCGACGGGATGAGAGTGGAATGCGCCGAGCCAATCCAGTTCCTCAATGCCGTGATGGACCGCATGGAATTTCCACAGCGCGGGGATTTCGTGAAACGCACGGTGTGCCCAATAGACGCCTATATCGGTAATCAGGATGATTTCGGCGACCTGCAGCCATATAGGCTGGCCGCCGACCGCGTGCGTTGCCGATCGCGGGACCAGCATCGCAGCGGCTTCGAGTGCGTTGGCCGCTATCAGGATTATTACTGCCTTTACCACGAGGCCGTTGAACAGCACGTAGATCAGGTCGACACCCAGGCCCTTGCGCAGGATCTTCTGCGGTCGCTCGGCAAACAGATGCTCGAACGGAATGAAGATCAGCGCGCAGATCAACAGCCCCTTGATGCCAAAGATATCCATTCGACCGCTATCGCCTTGCCTTTGGTCAGCGCACCCGGCGCCTCAGCTCCCGAACAGAACCACATTTCTCCTTTCCAAAGGCTTGATGCCGACCGCTTGCATCGTTCCTCGCTTGTCATGTGATAAACGCGCTCGCCGGGTGTCACATCCGTGTCGCAAGCTGGCGCTACCTGGTCGGCGCGCGCTTGTCGAACGCAGCGCAACGCGCGTCCTCCCAGGACTAACCCCTCCGGTCCCTGCCGGCGGGGTTTTTCATTTCCAGAACCATATCGTCGGTCGCGAGTTGTCCTTGCTATTATGGCATTACGGTCAGCACAGGGACGCCCATGATGGACGCGAGTGAAATGAGTGCGATCGGCGACACCCTCATGAGGATCGTCACGCCCGGCATGTCTCCCAAGCAGCTTGTCAAAGCCGCCCGGAAGGCCCACCCCAAGGCCTCGAAGAAGGATATTGCCAGAGCAGCCTTCTTCTCGATCATCGCAAACGCGGATCAGGACATCGGCAAGGCCAGGAACCTGCAGGCATTTGCCATCGCGGAGCGCGCACAGCAGTCGCACTGAGCCGGTCGCCGCTTGGCAATGGCGTGGGCTTGCCGGCACGCCTTCATCGCCGCGCATATGCCGCCCGGCAGGCCGACATCACGGTATCGCGCAGCCAACGATGGGCCGGGTCGGCGTCCATGCGAGGATGCCACATCGCCGATATCTTGAACCGAGGAATGGGAAGCGGGAGCTCGAAACTCTCGAGACCCGCCGTGCTGGCGTGGTCGCCTGCACTGGCGCTGGCGAAACATGAGCCCGGCACGGTCGCGACCAGTTCCGATTGGCGCACAATCCGCATCGCATCGGGGTAGCCGGGCACGACAACCACGACGGTGCGTCCAAGGCCGAGCTTCTGCAAGGCGCCATCGATCGGCTCGGCGACATTGCCTTCCCGTGACGCCACGACATGCTTGCAGGCGGCATAGCGTTCGGGCGTAACGCCGGCGTCTGTCAGAAGCGGATGTCCGGCCCGGGCCACGCCGACATATTTGTCGTGGAACAGGAACTGGGTGCGTATCTCGGGCGCGGACGTTCCAAGCAAACCGATCTCCAGATCGATGAGGCCTTCCCGAAGCGGGCGCGCGTCCTTGTCGGGCTTGGGTGCGAAGCGTAGGCGGACACGAGGCGCCGCACGGGTGACCGCATTCACGACCGGGCCGGCAAGGAATTCCAGGAACGCTTCGCTGGCGCGAATGGTGAACGTCAATTCGAGCCCGGCCAGGTCCACGCGCATGTTTTGCGGCCGCAGGACTGATCTTACATCCCGGGTAAGCTCATGGACGCGATCGCGCAATTCCGTAGCGTGCGGCGTGGGCACAAGCTCGCGTCCGGCTCGCACGAGCAGCGGGTCGCCGGTGGCAGCGCGAAGTCGTGCGAGTGTCCGGCTCATCGCCGAGGTGCTCAAGCCGAGCCGGCGGGCCGCCCCCGTCACGCTGCCTTCGGCGAGCAAGACGTCGAGCGCTACGAGAAGGTTCAAGTCCACATTGTCCATGGCACACAGCCTTATCGCAGGTGTTTTGCCAGACATAGCGTCGGATGCAACCGTACTTTGAACCTGGCGCGCCTGGCGCATGGCTTCCGCTTGCCCATATCTGCGGTCACCCAACCAATGAAAGAGATCGCCCAATGCCCGCAAGCGTTTTGAACACCCCGTCAGGTACAGTCCTCATCATCGGCGCGTCGCGCGGCCTCGGCCATGCAATGGCGGCCGAGTTCCTCGGGAAAGGCTGGAACGTCATCGGCACGGTCCGGGAAGGCGGCCGGACCAAGCTGCACGACCTCGCGGACGCGTTCGAAGGCCGGCTCGAAATCGAGACAGTCGACATCTGCGAACCCGATCAAGTCACGGCCTTGCGCGACCGGCTGTCGGGCAGGGTGTTGGACATAGTGTTCGTCAATGCCGGCGTGAGCAACAACCCGGCTGAGACGATCGCCGATGTGACGACCGACGAGTTCGTGCGCGTGATGATCACAAATGCACTCAGCCCGATGCGTGTTCTCGAGAGCCTGGCGCCATTTGTTCCGGCAACCGGCCTGATCGGCGTGATGTCGTCCGGGCAGGGGAGCATTTCCAACAACGAGACAGGTCAACGTGAGGTCTACCGGGGCAGCAAGGCGGCCCTGAACATGTTCATGCGAAGCTTCGCCGCCCGCCATGCCGCGACATCGCGTGCCATGGTGCTGATGGCGCCCGGCTGGGTCCGTACGGAGCTGGGAGGGCCGGATGGAAGGCTGAGCATCGAGGAAAGCGTGCCGAGCCTCGTCAACGTTCTGCTTGCCAGGAAGGGAAGCCAGGGATTGCACTATGTCGACTATCTCGGACGCACCGTCCCCTGGTAAATCCCATCGCGATGCCTGCGCGGCGACGAGCGCCAGCTTGTCCGCGGCCACACGAAATAAAGTGGTACCGCGACCGCTGGCGGCTTCTGCATCTGGCCCTTATTGAGCCGCCGTCATGGCGATGAGCTTTCGGACCTGGACGTACTCTACGCAGTGAACAGGAAAATCCGGCCGGGTGGCCTTCGCGCAGTCTTTCGCGGTGGCGACAGGTTCATTCAGCGGAACGCTCGATGCCTGCGTGGACGCTGATGAAAAAAGCAGCGTTTGGGTGGTCAATGCCGAGACGGCAGCGACTTGTATGAGAAGCGCGGCGAAGGCGATATTTTTGAGCATGCGCGACAACGCGCCTACCTGCTACAACGTTCCAGTTAGTCGGGCCGCTTTGGGGGCTTTCTTACTTCAACCGCCCATCTTGCGGCGGCGTCCCACGTTATTTCGGGCATTTTGCTCCCCCACGTCACCTGGTCGAAACCGATTTTCCGGGCAGGGGTCACAGGCGTACATTGCCGTCGTTCTGGCGGAGGGAGTGTCCGTCTCCGCCTAACCCAAGGACGTCCAGTAGCGTCCAAGACAGCCTGTTAAACCCCAGAAAATCCGCCATTGTTGGTCTAGCCATGTCCAGAGGGGTCTTGCCAAGTCCAGCGGTAAGTTGTACGTAAGGCTGTCCGCATGGAGGGTTCGAATGCAAATCAACCGCCTCTCAGTCGCAGCCGTCACAGCCAAGACCAAGCCCGGCCTCTATGCCGATGGTCTTGGCCTTTACCTCCAGGTGGCCAAGGGTGGCAGCAAGACATGGATCTTCCGCTACATGCTCGCCGGCCGCCCTCGCAAGATGGGGCTCGGCTCCGTCCATACCGTGCCGCTCAAGATGGCGCGGGAGAGGGCAGCTGAACAGCGCCTTAAGCTTCTCGATGCCGATGACCCTATCGAGATTCGCAAGACCCAGCGCATGGAAAAGCTCGCCGCTTCCGCCACGGCCCTCAGCTTCAAGGAAGCGGCCGAAGCCTACATCAAGGCGCACAGGGCAGGGTGGTCGAACATCAAGCACGCTGGCCAGTGGAAAGCCACGCTGGAGGCGTACGCCTATCCCGTGTTCGGTGATCTTGCCGTGCAGCGCGTCGATACCGCTCTGGTGTTGAAGGCGCTCGAACCAATCTGGACGGAGAAACCTGAAACCGCCACTCGCGTCCGTGGCCGCGTCGAAAGCATTCTTGACTGGGCGACGGCGAGGGGAAGCCGCAAGGGGGATAACCCGGCTCGCTGGCGCGGTCATCTGGACAAGCTCCTGCCGAAGCGCAGCAAGGTCGCCAAGGTCCAGCATCACCCCGCGTTGCCATATGCCGAGATCGGAACCTTCGTGGCCACCGTCAAAGGAATGGAAGGCGTCAGCCCCCGAGCCCTCGAATTCGCCATTCTCACGGCCACCAGGACGGGCGAGGTAATCGGCGCCCGCTGGTCTGAGATCGATAGCGAAAACGCTCTGTGGACCATCCCTGCCAGCCGCATGAAGGCAAAGCGGGAACACCGGGTTCCCTTATCGAAGCGCGCGCTCGAAATCCTCGCTGGCCTGCCGCGCGAAAAGGATGCCGAGTTCGTTTTCATCGGCGACAAGAAAGGCCAGTCACTTTCGAACATGGCGCTGCTGATGACGCTCCGCCGCATGAAGCGCGACGATCTCACCGTTCACGGCTTCCGCAGCACGTTCCGCGACTGGGCGGCAGAGCAGACCGCCTATCCGAACGAGCTGCTTGAAATGGCGCTGGCCCACGTCGTCAGCGACAAGACAGAAGCCGCGTATCGTCGCGGCGACATGATGGAGAAGCGCCGCCGACTGATGCAGGATTGGGCGGACTTCTGCGCAACGGAAAAGTTTTCCGCTGCGTCCAACGTGACGCCCATCAGGAGCGGCGCCAATGTCTGATGCGCAGCAACAGTTACAGGATCGTGTCATCGATCTGTGCAATGACCTCATTGGACTGGAAGGGCTGTGCCCTGTCGAGGGTCACAAAGATGAACTCGGCCGAGAAAAGGCCTTTGCGGCGCTCAATGCGGTGATCTCCTTTCTGCGCGACATCGGCACCGAGCCGGCTTGGCGCGAACCCTTGCTGCAGCTATCGGCGGCGCTGGACGATGCAAAGTACGGGCGGGCCAATCCGATCACCAAACCCGTTCCAATGCTTCCGGGCACCCCGAACAAGCTTGTGATGGATCGCGCTGACGAGGGTATGGCGGTAGCAGCCGTGGATATCCTGATCACTCATTGTGGGAAAAAGACCGACGAGGCTCTAACCGCCGTTGCCAAGAGGCTCGGTTACAGGAAGGAGGCACTTCGCGCGACGCGAAAGAACCTCAGGGCGCCGAAGGCCAAGGGGCGGCCAGACAAGGCATCAAAAGAGGCTGTGGCCGCCTACAGGTATTGGTTCCAGGAACTTGCGCGACGCGGGAAGTCGCCCGCCATGTTCGTTGAAGCGATGCTAGAAACGCGGGGGTTCAAAAAGGAGTAACCCAGACGGCGAGTTACTCCTGAGCCTCTGATTTCCTGTGAGTGCCAGCAAGTTCTAGCTGGCTTCCAACAGGAGATCATTATGGTTCAGACGATCCTCCGCCGCGACGAGGTAGAGCGTGTCACCGGGCTCCCCCGGTCCACCATCTACGCCAAAATCGCCAGCGGCGAATTTCCGAAAAGCATCAAGCTCGGCGCCCGCTCTGTCGGGTGGCTGGAGAGTGACATCGCCGCATGGCAGCGGTCCCGTATCGAAGCTCGCGACGGGGTGGCTGCATGACCATCGATCATCAGAACACCGCCGCTATCGAGCTTGCCGGTGAGTGGCTGTCCAAGACTTCTCGCGACCGCATCAGCAGGCCGATCGTGCCCACGTTGAAAGAGCGGTTCGGATTGTCCAGCGAGGAAGCCATCGCCGCGATTCGTGAAGCCAACCTCCGGCGTCAGCGTGCAGCATGAGCTACGTTGAAAATGGAGCCGGCGCCCCGATGATTGAGCCCATCGGAAGCGCCGGAAAGGACAACGTTTCACACCGCAAATCTAACCGCTCTCGCTGGCACGCGCAAGAGAAGTGGGCCGCCAATCATCCATTGGAGACTTGGGCCCACTACTGCTTGAACGTCGCAATCCGGCGCGGCCTGGTCGAACGCGAGCCCTGCGAAGTCTGCGGCGATCCCCAGACCGATGGCCACCATAACGAAGGCTATCAGAAGCCCCTGGCGGTCGCCTGGCTGTGCCGGCGGCACCACAAGGCTGAGCATCGCCGGCTGAAAATGAAATGCGAGGCGGTAGGATGAGAAAGAAAGCCGTCCGCCAGTTTCACAAGGTCAGCCCGGACGTATGGCGCTCCAGGCGTTTCCTGGCCCTCCAGAGCGACGAGCGCGAGGTTTGGTTCTATCTGGCCACTGGCCCGCACCAGACTAGCGCCGGCTGCTGCAAGCTGCCTCCCGCCTATGCCGTGGCCGATCTCGGCAACGACTGGACCAAGGAGCGCTTTCTGGCCTGCATCAAGGTGCTGGTGGACGGCGACCTTATCGCCCACGATCCCGATACGGACGAGATCTATGTTTGTCGGTGGTACAAGACCTCGCCACCGATGAACGGCAGTCACGCCGCCGGCATTTACAATCACATCGTGAGGCTCGAAAGCGCCGAGGTGCAGGAGCGGGTTGAGCGTGAATTCGCCGAGACGGAATACGGCGACATGTACATTACGAACCCGTCAATCACCAAGGATCGCCCGTTCTGATGGGACACCGTGCGCACACTGTGTCGAGAGCCTGTCGACATAAGCAGAAGCAGATACAGAAATCAGAAGCAGATTCCAGATGAAGAACCACAAGCAAATCAGAACCAAAAGGCAGACCCCCTGCGGGGCCGCTCTGGAGGGGAAGAACCGGGCTGCTCTCAATGCCTTGAACGAGGTGACGGCAATCCATGGCTTTCGTCAGTTCGGAGTCGAATGGCCAGGATGCGATGTAGTGCTGGTCTCTCAATGGCGACAGCAGTTCTACGCTCACTGCATCGGCAATGCTCCAGAGGCGAAGAAGAAGGCTTTCCAGAGGGCACGTGAAGCACTTCAAGCTGTTGGCCTCGTAGCCATTCACGACGAACACGCTTGGCGATGTCCCGACAGTCCCGGGAAAAATGGGGCTCAAGGATACCTCAAGGATGGCGCCTGACTCGTGCCAAAGCAGCCGATCATTTTTGTTGGCGGCTCTCGATGCCTTCGCAACCGTGCGCCGATCGCTGATTGCAGCCTGTCAGCGGAGCATTTATCCGCCGTTGTCCCTTGATCCACAAGGCGTTGCAATTTGGTTCTTGGATTTACGTACAAACGCGCGTACATTCGAGCGACTGATTTGGAGTCAAAACATGCCCGCAGAAGCCTCTGTGAAAGCCGCACGAAAGCCCCAAGCTCGTACCCGCATCACGAACGGCAAATCCACCGTGGCCGCTGATGGCCGCACGATCTGGGTACGCCGCCTCCGTGACCTGATCGAGGCTCATGAGCAGGATCTTGGCGGGACGGACAATCTCAACCAGGCGCAGCGCTCTCTGGTACGGCGTGCCGCTACGCTCTCGGTTGAACTGGAGCGCATGGAGGCCACATTCGCCACGGCCGGCCAGATCAGCTCCGAAGACCTGGACAGCTACCAGAGGGCCAGCAACACCCTTCGCCGGCATCTGGAGAAGCTAGGACTACAGGAACCGGGTCAGAAGCGGGTGGACGCATCGGACAAGCCCATGATGGATGGGATCAGGATTGCGGACGACATAAGGCTGCACGGCCTGTGCATTGGTGACAGGGCGGCCAGGTACGACTTCGCCCGCCGCATCGCCTATGCCGTGGCCGAGGCCAAGAAGACAGGCGAGCCTGTATCCCCAGAGACCGCCGATCTTGCCATCCAGCTAGGCCTCGCGGTCTATGCCGACACGGATGAGGCGCAGGCCAATGACAACAGCCAGGGGGTTATCTGATATGATGGACCTCGCCCGCCGCCGTGCCGCAGCAGAGACCCGTATCCTTGCCCTTCAGCAGGCCCGTGGTGTGGCATTGCTTGACGGTAAGAGCTTCGACAACCGGGAGCTTACCGCCCTGGAGACCGAACTGGACGCGATCGGTGCCGCCGAGGGTGAGGAAGCCCGACGCTCCAGAGAGGCCGCTATTGCCGCTGAGAAAGCCCGCCTTGCTGGTCTGAGGGAGAAGCTGACCAAACGCAACGAGGAGCGCTTGGAGGCTGCCGCAAAGGCGGAGCAGGCCGCCCGCGACTTCACCGAACAGTGCAAGCTCTGGATTGCTGCCAACCATGACTGTGCCGATACCGTCCGCAAGCTGAACCAGAAGGGCGGCGCCGGCATCATCGACAAGAACGAGACCGAGTTGCGGATTAGCCAGATGCTTGCCTGTGTCCTGAAGCCCCTGACGGGCATGGGCCGGAAGCTTGGCCTTGTCACCCTTCCTGACGCTGTGCCTTCCCGCTTCGGCGGCAAATGGGCCGAGACGGAACGCACCATCACCGAACCCGAGATCATCCTCGCCCTGAAAGGAGCCGAGCAATGAGAAACCCGCTTGAACCGATTTGCGACGGCAAGGCCGCGCTGGAAAGCAGCACCCTGTGTGAGCCGGGCACGGACACACCAATCATGTGGCTGTGCCGTCCCGATGGCGAACGCCTCGAACTCATGCACGGGAGGGAGGCGGCCGAAGCCCGCGCCGCCGCCTTGGTCGAAAAAGGAGTCCTCTGAAAATGGCAAAGACCGAAATTTCTACAGAAATCCCCGCGGCCCCGCGTCTGGCGCCCGTCATCGATCCGGCTCGGGTCGAGCTTCAGCATTCCGGCCAAGTATGGCGGGAATATCTGGTGCGCGTCCCATCTGACTTCGTTGCCGATGATCTGAAGGAGCCCGGTGTGTGGCGCAAGCTGCAAAATGGCAGCCGCAACGCGCTGCGCAAGTTCGACCGCGTGACAGTCGTTGCGTATGACGAAACTTGGCTTGCAGAGGCCATCGTAGCGTCCGCCGACGCCAAAGGCGCGGTGCTGGCAAAACCCCGGATCACGACGATGCCGGCACGTTTCGACAAGCTTTTCGAGGATGACAAGTATCGGGTCGCCTGGAACGGCTTTGGCTACGTCGTTGAGCGCAAGAGCGACGGTCACGTCATGACGCAGGCGACGGCAAATGCCGAACTGGCAACGCGCCTCCTGACCCAGCTCTATCCGGCGAGGGTCGCATGAGCAACGAAATCGTCATTTCCGAGAATCCTGGCGCAGCTGGAGCAGGCTCTGCGACGGGTGAAGGCCTTACGGGTGGGGCTGCGCGGGTGGGATTTGCCTCTCTACCCGCCGACCCCACCCGTAAAGCTGAAATCGAAGCCGTCATGCGCAGCGACTTCGCTCGCTACGAATCCGAAGGCCTGGATCAGGAATATGCGGCTCTGCTCCAGGGCGAGATCGAGGCGGCCAATCCCGACGCCGGCAAGCCTACCGCACCGATGCCGGCCGATGCCTCCCGCGCGACCCTGTGCAGCTCTGTGGAAGGCCAGCGGCTCGTTTACGACTGGTCCCGTGACGGTGCCTTCCAGACCCGCCTGGCGAACGTCCAGAAGGATGTTGGCGAGATCGTGCGGGAAGCCGGCAACAACCGCCGCCAGCGTGCCTTCATGGAGCGCTTTACCCAGGAAGTACCGGCGGCGGTAGAGGTGGCCTTGATGGACGAGTTTGCCACCGGGGCGCCGTGGTCTACGCCCGCCTCATCGGGTGAAATCGATCTGTTCGCCACCACGCCGGCCGGCAAGATCATGGTGCAGCATTGGGGAGCCGAAGCGGCTGAGAAGGTTGGCGTTCTCCGCCAGCGTGCCGCACGTCTGACTGACATGCTGGACGAGGATTCGGCGGCCGATCTGTGGGCCTGGTTTGAAAACCTCGATACCCACGTGATCACCAAGATCTACCGCAAGATGGCGGGAGGCTGACATCGCGAAACTCCCAACGGCCTTAGACCTCAGTGGCCCAGAAAATCTGCGCTCCGGCAGAACGATCGCGCAAATTGACACGAGCGGCATCGGTCGCGGCCTGGAAAACCTCGGGGCTGCTATCCAGTCGATCGGCGCTGAGCGCAAGAAACAGGATGCTCTGCTGGGTGGAACGACCGCTGACGGTATCGCCACCAAGCAATTGAACGACTTCGAGCGCACCTTCGATTCCCAGACGGACTACGCCAATTTTCAGAATCGATTTGAGGATGGCGCCGCAAAGATCGGCTTCGATGCCGCGCAGCATATTGGCGATCCGCAGTCGCGGGCGACATGGCTGGCGGACTTCAACAACCGTGCGTTGTCTGCCCGCAATCGTGTCCTGAACCTTTCCGAAGGGCGGCAGAAGGAACAGCGCCTGGTCAATTACAAGACCGGTCTCCAGGCGTACCAGTCTGTGATTGCGGACCCGGACGCCAGCGAGGAAGCCCGCACCCATGCCCGGCAGAACGCGGAAGCCTCGATTGCTGCTGCGAAGCAGATGGGAGACCTCTCTCCCTCAGAAGCCCAGGACTGGCACGAAAGCGTGATCAACGGCGGCGACTTCGTCTATGGTCAGCGGGAGATCGAGAAAGACCCGGGTGTCATCACTGGTAAGCTCCCGGTCAGCGTTGCAGGGAGGACAAGTGCGGCGCTCTCGTTCTTCATGGGGCGTGGCTACACCAAGGAACAGGCCGCCGGCATTGTCGGCAATCTGCTGGCGGAGAGTTCCCTGAACCCCGGCGCCCGGAACGGTGGCGACGGCACGGACGGTTCCGATTCGATCGGTATTGGCCAATGGAATTCCAGCCGGGCGGTGGCCCTGAAACAGTTTTCTGCCGATCATGGCGCCGACTGGCGGGATTACGGCATTCAGCTTGCCTTTGTGGACCATGAGCTGAACACCAGTGAGAAGGGTGCGGCAGGGCTGATCAAGAACGCCACCGACGTGAAGTCGGCCGCCGAAGGCGCGATCATGTACGAGCGCCCGGCAGGGTCCGACAAGGGGCCGCAGAACGCTCTGCACTACGACAAACGCCTTCGCTACGCCGCACAGGCCGCTGGCGAATCCGTGAAGCCGGAATGGTTCACGTCCCTGCCGGCAGACAAGCAGCTTCAGTTGGAGAAGTACGCCGCCGCTGAGCAGGACCGCCAGAACGTCCAGGCGCGCGGCTCGCTGGATATTGCCGTCCAGAATGCTCCGGCCGCGATCATGACCACTGGCGCCTATTCCGGGCCGTTGCCGACCGTGGAGCAATTCCAAGGGGCCTATCCCCAGGACGGCGCGCAGCGCTACAGCGCCTTTAAGCAAAGCCTCGATGTGGCGCAGTCGGCGCACGATTTTCAAACCATGTCCACCGCGGACATCGTTGCTGCTGTTGCCTCGTCCCGGCCAACGTCTTCGGGCAATGACGCGGCCTTGCAGCAAGAGAAGTACCAGACCCTTTCGCAGGCGGCCGATAATGTCATCGCCGCACGCAAGGCAGACCCGTTCACGGTCACGCAGCAGGCCTTCCCGCGCCTTCGAGACGCATGGCAGGCAGCAGCGGCCAGCCAGAACCCCGCCGACATGCAGGCGGCTCTTTCCGAGACCGCGCAGGCTCAGCAATCGCTCGGGATCGCCCAGCCCGCTCTCTTGCCTTCCACGGTGGCCGACACAGCGGCGGCGGCGTTCAAGAACGAGTCACTTCCCGACGCGGCGCGGTTCGCTCCTGCCGCCGGCCTGTTGATGGCTACGAATGACACCAAGCAGCGGCAGCAAATCTTTGATCAGCTCGTCAAGGCAGGAATGCCGCCCGAGGCGGAGGGCGCCGCCATGGCGCTTGCGCGCGGCGATGAAGGTGCCGCGCGTCGCCTGTTCCAGGCTGCTTTCGTTGATGTCTCGAAGCTGCCCGGTTCCAACCCGACGACGCCTGAAAAGATCGGCACCGAAGTTCAGTCGCAACTCTTCGACCAGGGCAAGGTTGGCGATCTGTTCTATGGCCTCTCGTTCGGCACGGCCGAGAATTACGAGCATGCCACCAGGGCAACCAAGCTGCTCAGCAATGCCGTCATGGTCCGCATGCGCAATGGCGCAACGCTGGAGCAAGCTGTGACCGATGCCGGCCGCGATCTGTTCGGCAATGTCGCGCCGATAATCACCAACCACGCCGAGATACTGTTGCCGACAGACCAAGATCCTCAGCCGGTCGTGGGTGCTTTGTCCGACTTGCTGCCGGAGGTGAAGTCCGCGCTCCAGAAGCAGGCGGAAATTCCGGACGCTGTGCCGGCATCGGACGGCAGTCGGGCGACCGTCAAGGCCGCCTTGGAAAACCACGTCGAGAATGTTCTTCTTCAGGGCAAATGGCGCAACGGCCCGGAAGACGGGACCTATGTGTTCATGGATTCCTACACGGGCCAGGCGATCGGCGATGCCACCGGCAATCCGGTCGTGTTCCGAATTCACCCGGTTATGCGTCCGGCGCCAACGCCATCGATCACCGATCTGGGTCTGCCCTTCGGAGAGCAGAGAGACCTTATCAGCAGCATGCGGAGGACGCAGGGACAATGACCGAATTTGAGCAATTGCTGGAAGACATCAAGGCCATGAGTGACGAGGTGATCGTTGTGCAGGCGCGCGGTCTCAAAGCGAAATGGGCTGACTTCGGAATCGATCCCGAGTCCGAAACCGCAACCAGCATCCTGGAGGCGTACAGGACCGAAATTAAACGTCGGGGGCTTCACCTCGACTGAGCCGATCCGCGCCTTCGGCAAGCGCGCCTGGAACGTCGGATGACGTCCCATCCCTTAGATGGAGCCTACTTTGACCAGCATCACAACTGCCCGCCTTGACGGGCTTTCGTCCAGCACCGCGATCAAAGGCCCATGCAAGGTCGCGACAACCGCAAACATCATCCTGACCCATGAGCAGACCATCGATGGCGTGTCTGTCGTCACGGGTGACAGGGTGCTCGTCAAGAACCAGACGACCGCCACCGACAACGGCATCTACATCGCTGACACGGGAGTATGGCGGCGTTCGGCAGATTTCGCCAAGACCCGCGATGTGCGGCAGGGCAGTCTCGTTCTTGTCGCGGAAGGGTCCGCCAATTCGGGCCTTTGGCAGGTCGCGACCGCAGACCCCATCTCGATAGGCACGACCGAGATATCATTCTCGTTTGGCCCGGCTAAGTTTGCGGGCTCCCTGCCGAGCCGGTCGTTGATCAAGATGCTCGTTCCTCAGCCAGGTATGTCGGTGATCCTGACGGAAGCGGGGCGCACTGGCCCGTTCATCTGGACGACCGGGGATTTCACTGCGCTTGCAGCCCTCGACACACTGGAGGGTGTGGTTATCAAGGCGAATAGCGTTGCCCTGACTGTCGGCGCATGGGTTAGAGATTACGACATCGCCAGACCCGAGATGTGGGGCGCTGTCGGTGCAGCCGCCTCAGCCCCTAACTCTTCCGTGCCTGACGAATACGCCGCCCTTCAATGCATGCTGAACGTGGTGGGCTACACTGGCGGCGCCATCGAGATAACGCCCGGCCGGGCGTTCAAGACGAACACCCGCCTATATGCTCGGATCACGCGCCAGCAAGCGGCACTGAAGACGTTGGCGGCCGACCTCTACATAAGCGACAAATCAAGCTTCAAGCTCTACTCGGACGGCTCTGGCAAGCTGATTGCCGGCGCGGCCATGACAGGCTTGATCACCTTCCAATACAATTCCGCTGCCGTTGGCGGTGTCACCAACAGTCGCGGACCCGATCAATCGGAGGTATGCGGCCTGGTGCTGGACTGCAACGGCCTCGCGGTGGACGCCATCATTTCGGACTACACGTTTGGGGTGAACATCCACGACAACACGATCTTTGATTACACTCGGGCGGCCTGCACTTGGACCGGATACGGCGGCTCCCACGTCGCGCACAACGTCTTCAAAGGGCCGGTCGGTGTGGGCATCTACGCGATGGGTGGCGGCGACATCTACATTGGAGAGAATCAGTATTTCTTCCCGCTGACCGGCGGTCGCGCCGTCTTTGTTCAGGACAGTGCCAACGTGGTGGTTGCCGGCGGGACGGTGAACTCGGAAAGCATCTCCGGGTGCATCGCCGTGGAAATCGAGGCGACCTCGGGGCATTCGGTGCGTCAGGTCGTGGTGCGCGACATGGAATGGTCCGGGCTTCAGGTAGGCGTCTATGCACATACTGCGTCCGCTTCCGAGCGCATCTATGGGCTTGTCATCGACAGCAACCATGCAACTTCCGGCTCTGGCTTTGACAGGCCAGTGATCAATCCCGGCGCCATCTGCCTGCTTCAACGCTGTGATGAGGTCTCCCTCAACAACAACATGGCCAACAGTCGAAACCTGTCAGTAGCCAGCGACGGAGCCTACAGCCTGAGCGAATGCCGTGATGTGGTGGTCAAAGGCGCGATCATTGCGAATTACAGCGGTGAAGCTGCTTACATCCAGGGCTGCGACAATGTGCAGTGGGTGGGGGGATCGGTTCGTGATGTTGGTCAAGCTGGTGCCGGCGGCGCTATCTTCGATCTCGACGGCTCGACAAACTGCAACATCAACCCGGCGCGCGTTGTCCAGACTTCAGGCTCCTATGCCCAGATTGGCATCATCGAGCGGGCCGGCAGTTCTGGAAATACCAGCCTCAGCGTCGACTGGGTGGGTGTGAGCACGCCGTGGCAGAAGACGGGCTCCACCAATGGAGTATTCCGTCGCTTCAAGCGTCCGTTCGCAGAGGTGAAGTTCTTCAAATCTGGATCAACACTGACCCAGTTCGGCGCTTCAGCCAACATCGCTTCGCTGACGAGCGCGGGAACGGGCCTCGTGGACGTTGCTTTCACGACCGCTCATCCCGACGCAAGCAGTTATCGCGTCACCGCGACAGGAGCGAGCTGCAAAGTCTATGTGCAGACACTTACGACCACTGGCTTCCGCGTTGTGATGCTGGATCTGGCCGACAGTCCGGTTGACCAGGGTTGCATGCTTGAAGTGGTGTCGATGCTCTAGGCCAATAGCTCCGCCCCGCGAAGGGCGCGCTTGAAAAATTAACCGAATAAGAGCAACGTGTCCGTGGGCTTGAACACCCGGACCAGTGACGACCGAAAATCGTTGGCGCGATCTAAGTCGTTTTCCCGCTTGCGGGATGACGCGCAGCTTGGCGGCTGCCGCGAACGGCCTTTCTATAGGCCGGGGGCGGTGGTGCTGTCCAGCGGGAAACCGTAAAAGCCATCGGCCTGTCTCACTGGCAGGTGTTCAACCCCCGGCTTTGGCGCCGTCCGCCATGTGGGCCTTGAACAGTCCTTTACCAGTGAGAAACCATCATGAACATCTTGCCAGGATTTCCCCAGCTTCGCCGTCTGTGCGGGTCGCTGCTGCCGCCCGACTCAGTAACCATCGAACAGCGCGCAACGACCCCAACAATCGAAGAAGCAGGGAATGCGATCATGAACCAACAGCTCAGCCGCAGAGCAGCATTTGCAGCGACCACGGCGCTTGCCGCAACGGTGGTACCATTCGAAGCTAGCGCTGCTGACCTCGTCGAAGCCCCGGTGGACAAAGTGAACAGGCTTGCACGGGAATTGTCCTTAGCTATGGATGACTGGATGGCCGATCTTGGTGGCGCCAAAGACCAGTTTGTTGCCGAGATATACCCATCTAAAGCACGAGAATTCGCGATCGGATTCCGGCACAACTTGGGCGGCTGGTCCCCCGACGAAGAACTGATCGCTTTGGCGCGCGAATTCAAGCTCGCGGAGGCAACATGGAAGACCGTCTGGGAGGAATGCGAACGGACCCTGGACGATTTTGAGAGTCGCAATGGTGACCCGCGAGATCACTGCCCGATAAAGGATTTCCCAGAGTACTGGCAAAAGCGGCATGCTGAGTGCGAGCCAAGCATTGAAGCATCGGCCGATATGGCGGAGGTCTGCGACGGCATAAGAAAACGCCTGCATGCAATCCCAGCCAAGACAATTGCCGGCATCGCTGCAAAGGCTGAGACGCTCCAATTTGATACCAGCTTGTATCCAAAAGAGCCTGAGCGGCCCATCAATGAGTGGGACTGGGATGTAGAGTGCCTCCACCTGTTCGTGGAGGAGGTGAGCGCAATGGCGGCCAGAGGCTTCTGACCGTCTGGACAAATTTGTCCGCACGGAGGCCCGGCAGCTTCGGCTTCCGGGCCTTTTCTATGGCTGTTCGCAATCCTGTACGTACGACCAGTAAAACGGAAGAAAATGTAAGTATTTCAATGGCATGTGGCGGAGGGAGTGGGATTCGAACCCACGGTGAACTTGCGCCCACGCCGGTTTTCAAGACCGGTGCCTTAAACCGCTCGGCCATCCCTCCGGTGACTGCCGGCCACTGCTCTAGTGTGCCCGGCAAAGGCCTGTCAACCGGCTTGCGTGAAGCGGCGCTTCTCCAAGCCCCGGGACAGGACAAGCAGCGTCACAATCTTGCCCGGTTCCGGCCACAATCGGTTAATACCGTGATAAACAATTCCTGCGCACAAAGGATCGGGGTCCGAGACGTCGTTGGCATTGTCGAGTGAGCGCGTGGCTCTCTGATGGTCGGACACGATGTTGTTGGTCGAGACTTTAGGGGGGCAATCAAGAATGCAGGCTGTGACGCACCCGCGTCTTCGTCGCGTTGCCACGGTTGCGTTGCTTGCGGCGTCGGCTGCATTGCTTGCCGCTTGCGCGTCGCAGCCCGAGCCGAAGGGCATGGTCTACAAGAAGACCCGCTCCAAGGAATATTTCGCCGAGACCGAATATGGGGTGAAGGCCAGTCCGCGCGCTGCCTTCATGCGGCGCGGCGGCGGCCGCGACCAGCTCGGCAAGCCGTATCAGGTGCGCGGCAAGTGGTATTATCCCAAGGAAGAGAAGCGCTACGCCAAGGTCGGCCTGGCTTCGTGGTATGGCGACGCCTTCCATGGAAGGCTGACCGCCAACGGCGAAGTCTACGACACGGCGCAACTAACGGCGGCGCATCCGACGATGCCGCTGCCCAGCTATGCCCGCGTCACCAACCTCGAAACCGGCAGTTCGGTCATCGTGCGCGTCAATGACCGCGGCCCATACCATGAGGGCCGCATCATCGACGTCTCGGAGCGTGCCGCGCAGATGCTCGACTACGACAAGGTCGGCACCGCGAAGGTGAAGGTCGAATATGTCGGCCGCGCGCCGCTCGACGGCAATGACGACCAGTACCTGATGGCCTCCTACCATCCCGGCAACCGCATACCGGATCCATCGGATGGCTTGCCGACCGGCGTCATGGTGGCCATGAACGGACCGTCGCCGAGCCTTCCGGCGGGTGCTGCCGCCGTGCCGTTTCCAGGTCAGCTGACCGATTCCGCGACCCCGGTCCAGGCGCAGATGTCCGCGCAGTCGCCGGCCTTCGGCGATCTGGCGCTGCCCGATTTCGGACCGATCGTGCCGGAACGTCCCGAGATCGGCTTGCCGCCGCAATCGCCGTTCGCCATGGCCTCGCTGTCCTATGCGGATGAACGCGTCCATCGCGCGGATGTCTTTGCCGCGCTGGACGACAGCGGCATGTCGCCCGCCGACATCCTGCGGTCCTGGAAAAAGACCGATCGCCAAGCGGCGCCGTCCAGCTCCGACTATGTCGCCGCCGGCACGTTCGACGATGCCACCGAGGCCAAACGTGTGGCCTCGGCGCTAAAGTCCTTCGGCAGAATAGAAATCCAGCGCTCCGATCTCGACGGCAATGACTGGTATGCGGTCAACCTCTATCCGGACGGCCATGGCGACCTGGACGAGTTGCTGAAGGCGGCATGGTCCCACGGCGCGCCCGACGCGCTGGTCGTGCGCGACTGATCCGAGAGCCGGCGTGCCGCCGGCAGTTGATCCCTCGCCGAAAAAGCCCGATAGTTTCGGCACGCCGGAGGGGCCGGCCAACGGGTCGCTTTTCATGCAATTTCGCTTGCTACAGCCTTTCGCCGGGTTTGTTCTCCTTGGCCTGCTGCTTATGCTTTCGCCGGCCCAAGCGCAGCTTTTCGAAACCAAGGCCGCACAGGCCTTCATGATCGATGCCGACACCGGCACGGTGCTGTTTTCGAAAGATGCCGACAAACCCATTCCGCCGGCCTCGATGGCCAAGCTGATGACGATGGAAGTGGTTTTCAACGCCCTCAAGTCCGGGCGCCTGAAACTCGACGATACGTTCGTGGTCAGCGAGAACGCCTGGCGCAAAGGTGGCGCGCCGTCGGGGACCTCGACGATGTTCGCCAAGCTCAAATCGGCGATCCGGCTCGAGGACCTGATCCAGGGGGTGACCGTGCAGGCCGCGAATGACGGCTGCATCGTCATCGCCGAAGGCATGGCCGGGTCGGAGGATAATTTTGCCGAAGAGATGACCGAACGCGCGCGCCAGATCGGCCTCAAGACTTCGACTTTCGTCAATTCGACCGGCCTGCCGGCCGATGGCCAGCAGACAAATGTGCGCGAACTGGCGCAGCTCGCGCTCCATCTGCGGCGCGAATACCCCGATTTCTATCGCTACTATGGCCTGAAGGATTTCACCTGGAACAAGATCTCGCAGAGAAACCGCAACCCGCTGCTGGCGATGGACATCGGCGCCGACGGCCTGGCTGTCGGCGCAAGCGAGACATCCGGCTTCGGCATCGTCGCTTCGGTCAGCCACGATGGCAAGCGGGTGATCGCTGCAATGAGCGGGCTGGCCAATGACAAGGAGCGTGCCGAAGAGGCGCGCAAACTGCTCGATTGGGGCGTTCGTTCGTTCGAGAAGACCGAGATCTTCGCCAAGGACGAGGTGGTCGGAGAGGCCCAGGTCTTTGGCGGTGCGAAATCCGGTGTGACGCTGAAGGCAAAAGGTCCGATCGACATCTTCCTGCCGATCACCAACCGCGACAAGCTGACGGCGAGAATCGTCTACACCGGGCCGGTCGCCGCTCCGGTGGAGGAGGGGCAACCGGTGGGCGCCCTGCGCGTCTGGATCGGCGACACGCTGAGCCAGGAGACACCGTTGTTCGCCGCCGAAACGATCGGCGTCGGCACGTTGCCGCAACGCGCGCTCGATGCCGTCAAGGAACTGGCTATCGGCTGGCTTCGATAACACCGACGGCATGGACGTTTTCCCGAACGCGGACTATCTAGAGCGCAACAATCCACTCGAACACGAACAAAGGCCCTCGGTTGGCGCGCGGATTTTTCATCACCTTCGAAGGCGGCGAAGGCGCAGGCAAGTCGACACAGATCGAGCGGCTGGCCACAAAGATGCGCGCCAAGAAGTATGACGTCCTGCGCACGCGTGAACCGGGCGGCTCGCCGGGCGCCGAAGCGGTCCGTCATGTGCTGCTGTCGGGCGCCGCCGAACCGTTCGGGCCGAAGATGGAAGCGCTGCTCTTCGCCGCCGCGCGCTCCGACCATGTCGAGCAGGTCATCCGTCCGGCCGTCGAGCGCGGCTCCATCGTGCTTTGTGACCGCTTCCTGGATTCCTCGCGTGTCTATCAGGGCGTTACGGGCGGGATCGATCCGGCGTTCATGGCCATGCTGGAACAGGTCGCCATCAACGGCATGATGCCCGACATGACGTTGATCTTCGATATCGACCCGGCCGAGGGTTTGAAGCGCGCGACCTTGCGGCGCGGCAGCGATGCCGCCGCCGACCGCTTCGAAAAAGAGACGCTGGCCATCCACCAGGCCCGCCGCGAAGCGTTCCTGGCGATCGCCGCGGCAGAGCCGGAGCGCTGCATCGTCGTCGATGCGTCCGCCGATCCGGATACGGTGGAGGACGTCGTCACCGCGGCCGTGTTCGCGGCACTGGAGGCAAGGGCGCCCGAGCGCAACAGGCAGGTCGCACCGGTATGATCTTCGAACGCATCGCGCCGGAACAGCACGATACGCTGGATGGTGTGCCGGAACCCTCCGAAACGCCGCGTCTGGTCGGGCACGGGCAGGCCGCCGCCATGCTGGCTGCCGCCTATCGGGCGGGAAAGCTGCCGCATGCGCTGATCTTCGCCGGACCTGTCGGAATCGGCAAGGCGACGCTTGCCTTCCACCTTGCCCATCATCTTTTGAAGCACCCGGCCTTCGACCAGGCACCCGGCAACCTGGCGGTTCCCGATCCGGCATCGCCGCTGTTTCGCCAGATCGCCACCGGGGCGCATCCCGGGGTGCTGCACCTGACCCGCCCCTTGAACGACAAGACCAAGAGCTTCAAGACCGTCGTCACCGTCGACGAAATCCGCAAGGTCAGCCGCTTCCTGTCGCTGACGTCGCACGACGGCAGCTACCGGGTGGTGATCGTCGATCCGGCCGACGACATGAATGCCAATGCGGCCAATGCCTTGCTGAAGAATCTTGAGGAACCGCCGGCACGAACCCTGTTCATTCTCATCGTCCATGCGCCGGGCAGTCTGCTGCCGACGATCCGCTCGCGCTGCCAGGTGGTGCGGCTGACACCGCTCGACGCCAACGAGCTGATGGCGGTGCTGGAGACCGCGGAACCGCCGCCGCCGGACGATCCGGCCGCGCGAGCCGCGCTGGTCGAGCGGGCAGGGGGAAGCGCCCGCAGCGCGATCCTGTTGACGCAATATGGCGGGTTGGAGATCGCACAGACGCTCGATGGCCTGGTGGCGAAGGGAAAGAGCGATATTGGCGGCGCCTATCGCCTGGCTGAAGCCGTCGCGGGCCGAGATCAGGCGATCCAGTTCGACATCTTCAACCGCCGGGCACTGGACCTTCTGTCGGACGCGGCAAGCCAGGCGGCGCTGGCCGGCGACCTTGCTCGGGCCAAAACACTGTCGGACAGCTGGCATGAGGCGCTGGACGCCATATCGGAGACCGATACCTACAATCTCGACAAGAAGCAGCATGCCTTGACCATGATCGATCGACTGAATTCGGCGATGCGCGTGTGACGGTCATCTGGGGCGGCAATCGCCAGCCGCTGGCAGCTGTTGGAGGATCGCGGCCGGCTATTCAGGCCGTCATCCGCGCCGGCTTGCTCGCGGCACCATTGAGCGCGGCATCATATTTGGCGCGATTGGCCCAATAGATCGTGGCGAACAGCAGCGCCTGGTCGCGGAAAGGAATGTGGTCTACAGCATCGCTGGCGGCCTCGGCTTCGATCCAGTCGATATGGAAGTCGGCGGCCCCCTTCCTGTCGCCGCCATGTGCCATCTGCTGGAACCGATGCATATGGTCCTCGATGTCGGGATAGCGGTCGGCCCAGACAATCGACCATTGCCGGTTCTGCATGGTGAATTTGCGGATCCAGCGCTCGCTCAGGTCCATGTCGCCTTCGGGCTTTGAGTACATGACGTTTCGCCGCGCTTCGAGCAGCGTGTTGGTGGCGACGACTTCGTTCTCGCGCCATAGAAGCCGCATGGCCGGATCATTGAGAAACCGGTCCGCATAAATGGGATGCGGAAACGCGCTTTCCCTCAGTCCATCGATCTTGAAATAGACCAGCAGTTCGGAAGCCACGCTCGCTTCGAGCTCGTTGCGCTCCATCTTGCCGTGGAACGCCTCGAACCCGATGCCCGGTATGAAGGGCATGTGCGCGGCGTGCCAGATTTCATGCAGAATGTAGAGATCCTCGACGGCCGGAGCGGCATAGTCGTCCCGGCGCATCGTCAGCCCCCACCAGGTGCAGAAGTGCGCGCGTTCCAGGCGGTCGTTGGTGGTCTCGCAGGTGAAGCGCGGCAGGCGGGCGTACTGATCGACGACGTCGTGAATGTAGCCGCCCTCGCGATGCGAGGATCGGAATACATCCGTTTTCCAGTGCGCCAGGCAGTGGGCATGGACGTCATCGCGGGTGACCAGCGGGATTAGATGCTTCATGAAACCGGTCCAGGAGGGGCCATGCCGATCCGCTCCGCCATGCCTGGCGTGAGACACAAGCGGGGCCGAGCACCGATCGCGCCAGGGGCGCGGGTAAGGTAGGAGGCCATGTCCGAATCCCCGTCCGCCCCTGCCGATGCCTGGGCAAGAATGAAGACGTCCGCCGGCACCAGGGCGAGGCCGAGAGCCTGGCCGGCATGTTCCGCAGCGCTATGTTGAACCGCTGTGTAGCGGCGCGCCATGGCGAACACGTCGAACCGCTCCATCAGCCGGATTCCCAGTTGCAGCGACGTCAGGTTCTTGAACCATTGATTGCCGAACAGGCCGAGATTCTCCGATCGGCAAAACACACCGCCTATGCGGTCGTAATAGGTGCCGAACGGTTTGGACAGGCTGATCACCACGGCACTCACGCAAGGGGCGTCGGCGAGGATCGTTTCCGGCGGTGGCTCGGCGGTTGCCCCGACATAGGTCAAATCCAAGACGACCTGGGCCGGGTTCGCGCGTCCGCTGAGCCGGCGAAGAAATGCGTTGGCTTCGGGCCATAACATGCCGTCAATGGCCGAGGGTTGGCTGAGGCACAGCAGATGCTGGGGGTCGATGGTGTCGGCGATGTCGCGCCAGTCATGGCGGTCATATTCCGTCACCGGAATGCCGCAGGCTTCAGCATAGGCTCTGTAGCCCTCATACTCGCCACGAAAGATTGCAAGGCGAGGGGGGAATCCGTCGAGGCGCGCGCGGTTCCCGTAATCGGCAATCAGGTGAAAAAGCGGCTCGCTTGCACCCGCGGTCGGATAGCTGAATGGAAAGTCAGCCGTGTTCAACGGCGCCATCGGCTTCGCCCAACCGAGCCAGGTGTCGAAGAACCGTTTGTGCAGCGCGTTCTGCTTTCCGGTCCAGGCATGGCGAAACTGATCGAGATAGGCCGCACGGACCGGATCAGGGCCATTTCCGGTATTGTTGCCGAGCAATTCGGCCTTTACCGCCTCGATCTCGGAGGTGACGAGGGCGTAGACGGTTTTGCTCGCGCCGGCCTGGCGCAAGCGCAGATCGAGATTCGGTCGCGGATCATATTGTGTGGTCGTGGCCATGCAGGTCTGCCTTTGCCCGTCACGACCCTAAGGGAACGTTGCCCGACTTTGCAACGGCTTGCCGCTGGACCATGGTGATGAATGCGCAGGTCAGGCAGGCGGTCTGGACTTGGCATGAGGCCTTGGACGTTATATTTGAGACCGACACCCCGCAATCTCGACAAGAAGCAGCACGTCCTGACCATGACCGACCGCCTGAATTCTGCAATGCGAATGTGACGGCCTTTTTTGGTGCATGCCGTTGCCCCCGGAAACCGGGGCGACTTTTGGGCGGCATGCATTGGTCTCGGGATGGCAATCGCCATTCCGATGCGATATCCACCGCCACGGCTCCCATTCAGACATTCATGACGGTTCATTCATGTCACGCGACACATTCTACATCACGACCGCGATTTCCTATCCTAACGGCAAGCCGCATATCGGCCATGCCTACGAGTTGATCGCCACGGACGCGCTTGCCCGCTTCCAGCGGCTTGACGGCAAGCAGGTCTTCTTCCTCACCGGCACCGACGAGCACGGCATCAAGATGCTGCAGACGGCCAAGCGCGAAGGCATTTCGGCGCGCGAACTGGCCGACCGCAACTCGGCCGAGTTCAAGCGCATGGCGACCGCGCTCAACGCCTCCAACGACGATTTCATCCGCACCACCGAGGAGCGGCATTACGCGGCTTCGCAGGCGATCTGGAAGGCGATGGCCGCCAATGGCGACGTCTACAAAGGCGGCTATGCCGGCTGGTACTCGGTGCGCGACGAAGCCTATTACGGCGAGGAGGAGACCGAGGTCCGTCCCGACAATGTCCGCTACGGGCCGCAGGGAACGCCGGTCGAATGGGTCGAGGAAGAGAGCTACTTTTTCCGGCTGTCGGCCTATCAGGACAAGCTCATTGCGCTTTACGAAGGCCAGCCCGACTTCATTGGCCCGGCCGAGCGACGCAACGAGGTGATGAGCTTCGTCAAGTCGGGACTGAAGGACCTGTCGATCTCGCGCACCACATTCGACTGGGGCGTGCCGGTACCTGGCGACGAAAAGCATGTCATGTATGTGTGGGTCGACGCGCTGACCAACTACATCACCGGCGTCGGCTATCCCGATGAAAAGGCTGATAATTGGCGTTTTTGGCCGGCCGATGCGCACATCATCGGCAAGGACATTGTGCGCTTCCACGCGGTTTATTGGCCGGCCTTTTTGATGTCGGCCGGCATTCCGCTGCCGAAGCGTGTCTTCGGCCACGGCTTCCTGTTCAACCGCGGCGAGAAGATGTCGAAGTCGGTCGGCAACGTCATCGACCCGTTCACCATGGTCGAGCATTACGGCCTCGACCAGGTGCGCTACTTCTTCCTGCGCGAAGTGCCGTTCGGGCAGGACGGCAGCTACAGCCATGAAGCGATCGTCAATCGCACCAATGCGGATCTGGCCAATGGTCTCGGCAATCTGGCGCAGCGCTCGCTGTCGATGATCGCCAAGAATTGCGGCGGCGTGGTGCCGAAGCGCGGCGATATGGCGGAAGCCGACAAGGTGATCCTGGATCAGGCGATCGACGCCCTCGTCACCGCGCGCAAGGCAATGGCTGAGCAAGGCATCCATCTGGCACTGGCGGCGATCTTCGGCGTGGTTGCGGAAGCGGACCGGTATTTCGCCGGGCAGGAACCCTGGGCGCTCAAGAAAACCAATCCGGAGCGCATGGAAACGGTGCTGTGGACGACGGCCGAAGTGGTCCGGCGCGTGGCGGTTCTATGCCAGCCCTTCATTCCGGGCTCGGCCGGCAAGCTGCTCGACCTCCTGGCGGTGCCGGCGGACAGTCGCGATTTCGTGCATGTCCACGCCGACCATGCGCTTGTGTCCGGCACGCAGCTGCCTGCGCCGGAGGGCGTGTTTCCGCGCTATGTCGAACAGACGGACGCGAACGCCTGATGCTCGTAGACAGCCATTGTCATCTGGACTTTCCGGACTTTGCCGAGGAGCGGGCGGCCATTGTCGCCCGCGCCAAGGCGGCCGGTATCGGCCGCATGGTGACGATCTCCACGCGCGTGAAGCGGTTTCAGCAAATCCTTGAGATCGCGGAGACTTTCGACGAAGTCTATTGCTCTGTCGGTACCCATCCGCACAATGCCGCCGAGGAGCTCGACGTCACCACGGCCGACCTTGTCCGCCTGTCTGCTCACCCGAAGGTGGTGGCGATCGGTGAAGCGGGGCTCGATTTTTTCTACGACAAGGCACCTCGCGAGGCGCAGGCGCAGGGTTTTCGCGCTCATATCGCCGCAGCCCGCGAGACCGGGCTGCCTCTCGTCATCCACTCGCGCGATGCCGACGATGACATGGCCGCCATTCTCGAGGACGAGACGGGGAAGGGCGCCTTCCCGTTCATCCTGCATTGCTTTTCGTCGGGACGGCGGCTCGCCGAAATTGGCGTGTCGTTAGGCGGCTATGTGTCGTTCTCGGGCATCCTGACTTTCAAGAACTCAGCCGAATTGCGCGCCATCGCCGCCGATGTGCCGCATGACCGGCTGCTGGTCGAGACGGACGCGCCATATCTGGCGCCGGTACCGTTTCGCGGCAAGCGAAATGAGCCGGCCTATGTCGCGCAGACCGCCAAGGTGCTGGCTGAAACAATTGGCATCAGCGAGGCTGAAATCGCAGCGTTGACGACCAACAATTTCTTTCGGCTGTTTCGAAAAATGCCACGCCCGGACCAGCGGGCGCCTGAGGCATGAGCGACCGGCTGCGCCTGACCATTCTCGGCTGTGGATCGTCGCCAGGCACGCCACGCATCACCGGCGACTGGGGCAATTGCGACCCCACCAATCCCAGGAACCGGCGCATGCGCACGGCCGCGCTTGTCGAGCGCATTGCCGCCGATGGCGGCCGCACCACGGTCGTCATCGACACCGGGCCGGATTTCCGCGAGCAGATGCTGATGGCTTCAGTCAGGCGCATCGATGGCGTGATCTACACGCATCCGCACGCCGACCACATCCACGGCATCGACGATTTGCGCGGCTATGTGCTGGAACAACGGCATCGCATCGCCATCCATGCCGACGAGCCGACCATGCTGCGGCTGCGCGAGGCGTTCGGCTATTGCTTCGAGACGCCGCCAGGCAGTTCCTATCCGCCGATCGTCGACGCCCACATCATCGACCATGCCAGGCCGGTTGTGATCGAAGGAGAGGGGGGTGCCCTCACCTTCGAGCCGCTGCCCCAGATCCATGGCGACATCATTTCGCTGGGTTTCCGCATCGGCGGGCTCGCCTACTGTCCCGATATCAGCGATTTTCCCGATGCCACCGTCGAGCGGCTGCGCGGCCTCGATGTGCTGATAATCGACGCGCTGCAATACAAGACCCACCCGAGCCACATATCGCTTGGCCAGGCGCTTGAATGGATCGAACGGCTGGCGCCCAAACACGCCGTCCTGACGCATATGCACGTGCCGCTGGATTATGCCACGGTGATGACTGAGACGCCGGAGACCGTGGTGCCGGCCTACGACGGCATGGTGATCGAAACTCCTTATGAATCAGCGTGATGAACACGCTTGTTTATTCCGCTGTTCACTTCTTCGGCTGGAATATCAGCAGCGTGCCGATGCGCTCGTAGCCCATGCCAGGATACAGCAGCGCCCCGGTGTGGGTCGCCGTCAGCACCGAGCACCTCGACCCATGGGCACGATCATCGCCCAGCATTTTCGACAGCAGAGCCTGACCAATCCCGCGACGTCGGTGTGAAGGGTCGACATACATGTCCGCGCACCACGTGGCTCCCGTGGCACCCACGCTGCGCACGCGGCCAACGATATCGTCGCCATCGACCGCCACATATTGGCGGAACGGCGCGCCGTCGCCGAGCAGATCGTCGGCGATCGGACGCCTGCGCATGATCTTTCCCAATTGCGCTGCGCGTTCGACTGTCTGCACGCGTTCGATCGAGACTATGGCCGGCGGGCTGGGAATCTGGCGCAATCGCTGGATGAAAAAGCCTTCCGTCCGAAGCAGCCGGTAGCCGAGAGCCTTGTATGCGGTTCGCGTCGGCTCATCGGGTTCGTCGTTCGCGATCACGACGGAAATGGCGAAACCCGGCCGCGCATGCCGCCGCACGACCGCGTCGGCTTTGGGGACGGCAACGTCGTGGACGACCCATTCCTCGCTGCGGTAATCGCGAGGATTCTTGCGCACGGCATCGCGCATCAGCCACAATGGCCCGACCCGGATGGCCTCGTAGGGAAAGGTGCGGCTCTTGTCGGTGCTGTACCCATGCACGAACACCTCGATCGCGGATTCCAGCTCACGCTTGGCTGTTGTCATCCGCGCAGCGTAGCGTTGGCCATCCACTCAAGGCAACACGGATTGATGGTTCAAGCCTATGAAAATCAACCGCAATTTCCAACTGCGGGCCTATGCATCAGTTCCATAATCTATCTTATGCGACTTTCGTCGCAACGTGAAAGCGTCTCGAATCCATCTCGCAGCCCTGCCTTACAGACCTGCCTTCCGACGCAGACCGGCCCAAAAACTTCTGAGCGAATTCGCGGATGAGACAGGTGCACGCTCCACGCCGCGGTATTCGATCCTGTCGCGACCGACCGTTTCGTCATTCCAGACCAACTCAAAGGCGATGCCTTTGAGCCCGAGTTCTCCGATCTGACGCACGATGGTGTCTTGCAGATAGATATCGGATACTCGCACGCCATCGGCACGCTCCGGCAATTTGAATATCTCGGCCCCGCCGATAGCCTCCGCCCGAAGGACGAGGTTTTCGATCGTCATGATGCCGCCATCGTCAAAGCGGACGATTCTTGAACGCTCTTCGTCCAGCGCATCGACCACAGTGGTGACGTTGAAGAGCCATATGGGCTCGTCACCACGAAGCGACAGGAATTCGCCATACCGTTCGAGAATCGGCCGTAGCGACTTCAACGCCGTGGCCCTCAGAATGAGCACATGCTCGCCAAGCCAGGGAAAATCCGAATATAACCGGGGTGTTCCGTCTTCTTGCTCGTGCAGGAATTTCATCCGGGGCGAACGCCATCGCTTCTGGCTCCGGCCGCCGAGGGTCGCGAATAGCCGGTAGTCGTCGGTTTGTTCGGGAAGAACCCATTCCTGCCCCTCCACTACACTCGGAACATAGATCTTCACCCGACCTCCCGACCCTCGCACGCTTCCAGGCAGTGAAGCCCCCCTAACGCTGCGCACAGCGGCCTCGCAGCGGATTTTCGAGCACGCCGCCGATACCGACGCGTCGATCGAGACTATACATCCGTTTTGCGGACCGCCCGCACCCAACATATCACCGTAGATGACGCGGCGGTGCCGCGCGATGCTCTGTTCCTGTATCCGGGTCGGATCAGCGCACCTCCGCCGGTCGCAGGATGCGATGGATCTGGATGCGCTCGATGGAATCCGACATACAAAGCAACTACCTGCCCCAATCCGTTCATCACGCGTCGGCGGGACTGAAGGCCATCAGAATGACCACTCGATCTTCCTTTCTAGGCTTGCCCGATCGCCTCGCCGATGGCACGGTGCCCCGCGCAGTGATCTTCGGTGCTGGTCACGGCAGCACCTATCCCGGCAAAGACAGCAGCGGTCACGCCTTGACCTTGAGATCCTTAATGAGCGTCACGGAATCTCCGTCACTCAGAGGTGTGCCGTTGCTGTCTTTGACCTTCATGGTTTCACTTCCTGCCTTTGTGCATTCAGCCCGTTGAGGAGATCGGCGAGTTCCTCGGCATCGGGTCGGTTCATTCCAACGATGGTCCGACTCCCCATCTCGGCGGGCCGCCCGGTCCGAGCATCATTGACGGCCCAGGTGCCAGTCGGCTCCTGAAAAGGTTCGTAACGATGAGTCATTGGCACAGGATAGTCGCCAAGGCTCTCCCTGCCAAGATCAAATCATTATTTTTTCGCCCTGTATTGATGTTTTATGCATCAATGATACGATAGAGGATATCATTTCTCATACCAAGACGATGATTCCTCGATGATCACGGCTTCCCAGCTTCGCGCCGCTCGCGCCCTTCTCAACATCGACCAGAAAACCCTGGCGGAAATGGCAGGCGTCTCGCTGCCAACGATCCAACGAATGGAGGCCAGCCAAGGGAATGTGCGAGGCGTTGTCGACAGTTTGATGAAAGTGATCAACGCGCTGAACCGCGCCGGCGTTGAACTTCTCAGCGAACATATGCGCAGCGACGATGGTGGTCGTGGCGTGAGGTTCCGGCATCCGGACACGCTATTGGGCAAGCCGAACTAGACCATACAAAGTGGACCTCCGGCGCCCGCGCAATCACCGTCTTTCGTCTCCTTTTCCTTCCAGAAACACCCAATGAGCCTCTCCCTGCACGTCAACTTGTGGTTCCGCTTTTCCACACGGAAAGGCAGGGTTCGCCCATGATCCTCTATCTGCGTCGGCTTGCCGGGAAGGAACGGAGCGACAGGACCGATCGACATCTCGCCCGTTTCCTGACCTTTGTCGCGGGGGCGGCCAATGCTGGAGGATTTCTGGCGGTCCAGCAGTATACGTCCCATATGTCAGGCATCGTTTCGTTGATGGCTGATCACTTGGCACTCGGCAACGTCGAGCTCGCGCTTTCCGGATTAGGAGCCTTGCTGTCGTTTGTCTCTGGCGCGGCCTGTTCAGCGATGCTGATCAATTGGGGGCGACGGCAGCATCTGCAGAGCGAATATGCGTTTCCGCTTGTCCTGGAAGCCATCTTGCTGATCTGTTTCGGCCTTCTCGGCGGCCATCTCGCGCGTCATGAAGCGCTTTTTGTACCAATGACGGTGATGCTGCTTTGCTTCATCATGGGGTTGCAGAACGCCATCATTACAAAGCTATCGGAAGCCAGAATCCGGACGACGCATATCACTGGCCTGGTGACGGACATGGGCATCGAACTCGGCAAGCTGCTTTATTGGAACATCTCAAGAAGTGACTCGGACGAGCTGTTCGTGAAGGCAGATCGAAGAAAGCTGAGACTGCTTGCATCGCTTGTCGCATTGTTCTTTGTCGGCGGTGTCATCGGCGCTGTGGGTTTCAAGCACATTGGCTTTGCAGCGACGCTGTTTCTCGCAGCCATTCTCCTCGTGCTGGCCTCCATGCCAGTCCTGGAAGATATCTCCGTTCGCATGAAGCAACTCTGGCAGTAGCTCAGCGGAGTTTTTGCACCTGCCCGGTCACACCCCAAGGATTACGCTGTCTGTTGCGCTAGCGCCAAGGCCTGAACACCAATTGGCTGAGGTCATTTGCGATCTCGTCGGCTCCGACCGCTGGCGGTATCAACAATATTGGCTGGACGAGGTCCCGCACCTTACCCGCCATGACGAGCGCGTTGCGATCCGGAATACCGCGCGTGTCGAGCAGTCTCACGTTCTCCCATATATTACTGAGTTTGGCAGCAACACGATCCGGCATGATGTCAAGGTCGTGTCGAGCATGAACGTTCCCGATCAGAATACCGGACGAGCTGAGACGCGTCTGCGCCAAGCCGAAGAATGTCTCGGCACACAAGTGGTCTGGAATGCGCCTCCCGGAATATGCGTCCAGAACAATCGCATCGTAGCGATGACGGCCGGCGCGCAGAAAATCCCGCCCGTCGGAGATGCAACAGCAAACTCCATGGGGTAGTCCAAAATATTTCTGGGCGATCTGGAAAGCCTTCGGGTTGATGTCGACGATCGTGACACGCACGCCAACCCTATCCAGCATCGTCCCCAGGCTGCCGCCGCCACAACCGATCATCAAGACATCGGACGCCTGCGCTTGCGCGAGGAGGCCAAAGATCGCGTGGATGTAGGGCACGACGCTGACGCCATTCGGATCGCACTCACTTTGATAGCAGCCACCTTGGCGATAAATGAACGAACCGGAGTCCTTGGCCCGCAGAACCTCGATGTTGCCGAAATCGGTATGATATTTCGCAACCCGGATCATGCCTTGTCACCACAGCTGAGTTCCTAAGTCCGCTGTACCGCCAGTTTCACGAACTTTCTTTCTGTCAGCACTCACCCGGAGCCCAGGGATTCCTCCGTCATCGCAGCAGGCTCCGCTTCCAGCTGCAGGGCAACCCAATCGGCGAGGCTCAGCGCCTCCCAACTCGTATCTCCCAGTTTTCTACAACTTCGAGACAGATGCGTCACGCATCATTATTTGAATGCGCCGCATTTTAATATATGCTGCAGCGCTTAGAGATAATACGTCAAAGCTGATCGAAAAGGGGATGCGACCGTGATAACTGCTCCACAGTTGCGTGCCGCGAGGGCGCTCCTTGGCATCGACCAGCGCAGGCTTGCCGAATTATCAGGCCTTTCGGTGCCGACAATTCAACGTATGGAAGCCAGTGAGTCGATTATCCGAGGCAACGTCGATTCCCTCATGAAGCTGATTGGGGCTCTTGACCTTGCCGGCGTGGAATTGATTGCTGAAGGCGCCTCCAGCCAAATCGGTGGGCGCGGCGTGCGACTGAAAGCAGATTTTGATCCCGCCAAAATTCTGGGCGGGATCGATACGGACGCCAAACTCCCCGTGAGGAGCGTGGCGTGATTTCGAGCGCCGCGGTCCTCCTGTGGGGCGTTGCTGCGCTCTTGGGGACCGCGGTGCTTGCGGTTTCGGAAAGCCGTAGATCTGGCTCGGGAACACGCCTGATCTACGGCTTGACGCTAGGCATATCGGCGGCCGTGCTCCTGGTTCTCGCGAGCCGCATCGCCAATGATCCCGTCACCCCGTCGACTGCCGCGCTGCCTCTTGGGTTGCCATGGATTGGCGCTCATTTCCGCTTGGATGCGCTCTCGACTTTCTTCCTTGCCGTCGTCAATTTCGGCGGCGCCATGGCCAGTCTTTACGGCCTCGGCTACGGCAGGCACGAGTCCGCGCCGCATCGCGTGCTGCCGTTCTTCCCGGCCTTCCTTGCCGCAATGAACCTTGTCGTGATGGCAGACGACGCCTTCACCTTTCTGCTGTCCTGGGAATTCATGTCGCTCGCCTCCTGGGCGCTCGTCATGGCGCACCATCGCGAACAGGACAATGCGCGGGCGGGCTACATCTATCTCGTGATGGCGAGTTTCGGAACGCTCGCACTGCTGCTTGCGTTCGGTCTCCTGTCAGGCCCTGGCGGGAACTACACGTTCGAAGCGATGCGTGCCGCCTCCCCCACCCCGCTCGCCACCGCTTTCGTCCTGGCTCTTATGCTGCTGGGCGCAGGCTCCAAGGCTGGCCTTGTACCGCTGCACGTTTGGCTGCCACTCGCTCACCCGGCCGCGCCGAGCCACGTCTCGGCTCTGATGAGCGGCGTCATGACCAAGGTCGCCGTCTATGGCTTCATACGCGTTATTTTCGACCTCCTCGGCGAGCCGGCATGGTGGTCAGGCGTTGTTGTGCTTTTCCTCGGCGGCCTGACGGCGGTTCTCGGCATCCTCTACGCGCTGATGGAAAAGGACCTGAAGCGGCTGCTTGCCTATAGCACCATTGAAAATGTCGGCGTCATCTTCGTGAGCCTTGGCCTTGCGCTAGCATTCAGGGCGAATGCCATGCCATCGGCCGCGGCGCTGGCGCTCACCGCCGCGCTGTTCCACGTCCTCAACCATTCCTTCTTCAAGAGCCTGCTGTTTTTTGGCGCGGGCGCCGTGCTGACGGCAACCGGTGAGCGTGACATGGAGAAGCTGGGCGGCCTCATCCATCGCATGCCCCTTACAAGTTTTGCCTTTCTCGTCGGCTGCGTCGCGATCTCGGCTCTTCCACCCTTCAACGGGTTCGTCTCCGAATGGCTAGCCTTCCAGGCCATATTGCAGAGCCCCGACCTGCCACAATGGGGACTGAAGGTCATGGTGCCCGCCGTCGGTGGTCTGCTGGCACTCTCGGCGGCACTGGCCGCGGCCTGCTTCGTGAAGGCGTTCGGGATCACATTCCTCGGCAGGCCGCGCTCGGCCGCGGTGGAACCGGCGCACGAGGTCGACCGCTACTCGCTGACTGCAATGTTCAGCCTCGCGGCCCTGTGTCTGCTTGCCGGCATCGTTCCAGGTCTTGTAATAGACGGCCTATCATCGGTGACTCTCCCGCTGATTGGCAGCCGGATGCCGGTGCAGATGGCGCAGCCCTGGCTGTCGATCGTGCCGATTGCGACAAGCCGCAGTTCCTACAACGGCCTGCTGGTGTTTCTGTTCATCGCGTTTTCAGCATCCGCAGCAGCATATGTCATCCACCGTTTCGCGTCGCATGCAATCCGTCGGGGTCCTGCCTGGGGTTGTGGCTTCGCGGATGTGACCCCAAGCTCGCAATACACGGCCGTCAGCTTCGCACAGCCTATCCGCCGCGTCTTCGGCACGTTCGCTTTCCGTGCGAGGGAAACCGTCGAAATGCCGCCCCCCGGCCAAACCGGTCCGGCTCGCCTGGATGTCGAAATGCATGATGTGATCTGGGAGACGCTGTATCTGCCCATCGGCAAGGCCCTCGACTTCGCGACCGACCACCTGAACCATCTCCAGTTCCTGACGATCAGGCGCTACCTGACCCTCGTCTTTCTCTTTCTCGTTGTCTTGCTCCTGGTGCTCGCACTATGGCCCTGATCCTTGAGTTGGCCGTTCAGGGCGCACAGATGATCCTGGTGCTTTTACTGGCGCCACTCCTGACTGGCTTCGTGCGCAAGGTGAAGGCGAGACTTCTGCGGCGCCAGGGTCCCTCTCTCGTCCAGCCCTATCGCGACCTCCTACGGCTCATGCGCAAGGAGGTCGTCCTGGCGGATAACGCCTCCTGGCTGTTTCGCGTGACGCCCTATCTGATCTTCGCCACGACCTGGGTCGCGGCTGCGCTCATCCCGACATTCGCTACCGGGCTCACCTTCAGTTGGACTGCGGATCTCATAGCCATCGTTGCACTGCTTGGGAGCGCTCGGTTCTTCCTGGCGCTGGCGGGGATGGACGTCGGCACCAGCTTTGGCGGCATAGGTTCGAGCCGCGAGGTCATGATCGCTTCCCTGGCCGAGCCCGCAATGCTTCTGATCGTATTCAGCCTGGCGCTTGTTGCCGGAGCGACGCAGCTGTCCACGGTCGCCGCCTTCATGGGCTCGCCGCAAGTTGGGCTGCGGGTATCGCTCGGGATGTCCCTCATCGCCCTGGTGATGGTGGCGGTCGCCGAAAACGCCCGCATACCAGTGGACAACCCATCGACCCATCTGGAACTCACCATGGTTCACGAGGCGATGGTGCTGGAATATTCAGGTCGCCATCTGGCGATGATCGAGTTCGCGGCCTTCCTCAAGCTCCTGCTCTATATGTCGCTGATTTGCTGCGTCTTCCTACCTTGGGGACAGGCGACCGCCGAGGCAGGACCGGAATCCCTTGCTCCAGGTGTCGTTGCCTATATCGGCAAGCTTGCCGTCTGCGGCATTCTGCTCGCCGTGTTTGAGACTGCCATCGCCAAGATGCGCGTCTTCCGCGTCCCGGATTTTTTGGGCGCCGCACTCATGTTGGCGCTGCTCGGCACGCTCCTGCTGTTCGTCTCGCGGAGTCTGTGATGAACGGTCTCACCTTCGACATCGCTCATTTGCTCGCCGGCGGCCTGGTGCTGGTCAGCTTCATGATGCTCTATCAGGATCGACTTTTCGCGCTGATCAACGTCTTTGCGCTGCATGCCGTCGTGCTTGCGCTGTCGGTAGCCTGGCAGGCATACATTCAGGACGCCCATCATCTCTACGTCACCGCGGCGATCGCTCTCGTTTTCAAGGCGATCGTCATTCCCGTCGGGCTTCATCGCATCATCCAGCGGCTCGGTATCCATCGCGACATCGAGACAGCCGTTGGGATCGGTCCGACGATGCTTGCGGGAATAGGCCTGGTGGCCCTGTCCATGGTGTTGATGCTGCGCGTCACGCCCGAAGCTGACCCCCTCGCCCGCGAGGACCTGGCCTTCGCGCTGTCCATCATACTGCTGGGCCTTCTGGTGATGGTCACCCGCCGGAATGCCGTGAGCCAGGTTGTCGGATTCATGTCGCTCGAGAACGGTCTGGTCCTTGCCGCCACGGGGGCAAAGGGCATGCCGCTGGTCGTCGAGATAAGTGTCGCCTTCTCGATCCTGATCGCCTTCATCGTCATCGGGGTTTTCCTGTTCCGTATACGCGAACGGTTCGACTCGGTGGATGTCGGCGCGCTCGACGATTACAGGGGAGAACACCGTTGACCGCGTTATCCCTCGATGCGGTGGCTGCCGTTTTGCTGATACCGGCCAGCGCGGCCGCACTTCTGGCGTCGCTGCCGAACTACCGGATATCGGCGGGCCTCAATGTCGGCGCGAGCTTGCTGACCTTGCTCGCCGCGGTGTCGCTCTTCGTCACGGATCGGCCGCTGCCGGGCCAATACTTGCTCGTCGACGATCTCAATATCGTCTTCATCGTGCTCAACGCATTCGTCGGTTTCACGACGAGTGTCTTCAGCGCCTCCTACATTGCGCACGAGCTCGAGACAGGGCGGCTGACCGTACCAAACTTGCGATTTTATCACGCTATGTACCAGATCATGATGTTCGGCATGAACCTGGCGTTCGTGTCGAACAATATCGGCCTGATGTGGGTGGCGGTGGAGCTTGCCACACTGACCACCGTGCTCATGGTCGGGATCTACCGCACGCACGAAGCGCTGGAAGCCGCCTGGAAATATTTCATTCTGGGAAGCGTCGGCATCGCGCTTGCGCTCTTCGGTACCATCCTCGTCTATATGGCCGCCCAGCCGGTTGTCGGCGAGGGCACGAATGCCATGGTCTGGACGGTGCTCATCGAGCATGCGGCGCGCTTCGACCCGGCCTTGCTGAATGTCGCCTTCGTTTTCCTGCTGCTCGGCTACGGTACGAAGGTTGGCCTTGCGCCCTTGCATGCCTGGCTGCCGGATGCGCACGCGGAAGGCCCGACGCCGATTTCCGCGGTGCTGTCAGGCCTGCTGTTGAACGTCGCGCTCTATGCCGTGCTGCGCTTCAAGCTGCTGCTTGCGGCTAGCCCCGAAGCGATCGCGCCTGGGCCATTGATGATCACGATGGGGCTGACGTCGCTTGTTTTCGCGGCCTTCATGCTCTACCGCCGCCGCGACATCAAACGTCTGTTCGCGTACTCTTCGATCGAGCACATGGGCATCATCGTGTTCGCTTTCGGCATGGGTGGCCCGCTCGCCAATTTTGCCGGTCTGCTGCACATGGTCATGCACAGCCTGACCAAGTCGGCGATCTTTTTTACGGTAGGCCACATTGCCCAGGTCAAGGGAACACAGAACATAGCAGAGATCCGGGGGCTGACAGAGACGCATCCGGGGCTTGGCTGGGCGCTCGTCATCGGGGTTGTTGCCATTGCCGGCCTTCCTCCGCTCGGCATCTTCATGAGCGAATTCCTGGTCGTGAGTTCGACATTTGCCAGACACCCCCTCCTGGCGATGCCGTTGGTGTTCGGGATTCTGCTCGCTTTCGGAGCCCTGCTGCTTCGACTGACCGGCGTCGCTTTCGGCGAACCGCGCGGCAGCACCGCACCCGCCGAGGCGTCCTACATACCGATGTATTCCCACTTGGCGCTGGTGTTTGCCGCCGGCATCTACCTGCCGCCATCGCTGGTCACATGGTTCCAGCATGTCGCAAGTATCCTGGGATGAGAAAAGAGCCATGCCCGAGCTGATCGATCTCATACTTGATGGCCGACGTGTAAAAAAACATTTCCCTTGGCCACGCGCCGTGGCGACCCCCCAAATATGGGGCTTTGCTATTGAAAAGCTGGTCGTGGGTCACTGGAGCTTGCTCGGTCTTTGGGGTGAGCCAAGCGTCGTCCACATGGCGCTTCTTGACGAAACGGCCGGGAACATCGGCGTTATCAGCCTGAAATGCCCGGACGGCCGCTACCCATCGGTCGGTCGGCTGCATCCGCCGGCATTGCGTCTCGAACGTGCGGCCGCTGACCTTTTCGGCCTCTTGCCACAAGGCGCGCCTGATACGCGACCGTGGCTTGATCATGGCCACTGGGGTGTCAGCTATCCATTGAATACCCACGTCCGGACGTCTGCTGCAACGGTGTCCCCGTACCCTTTCCTGTCAGCCGAGGGGGAAAGCCTGCATCAGATTCCGGTCGGGCCCGTGCATGCCGGCATCATCGAGCCAGGGCATTTTCGATTTACAGCGAGCGGCGAAACGGTCGTCCGGCTGGAGGAGCGCCTCGGATACACGCACAAGGGCATAGAAGGCTTGATGGCGGGGTCCGATATCGACCGTGCAGCCAAACTGGCGGGCAGGACCTCTGGCGACAGCACCGTGGCGTATTCACTGGCTTTTGCCCGCGCGGTCGAAACGGCGCTGGGTGTCGAGATTCCCTCACGAGCAACCTGGTTGAGAGCGCTCATGGCCGAGCTGGAGCGTCTGGCCAACCATCTGGGCGACATCGGCGCCATCTGCAATGATGCCGCCTTCGCCCTCATGCATGCCCACTGCGGAGTGCTGCGTGAGCGCGTGTTGCGGGCTAGCGATAATGCCTTCGGCCATCGTTTGATGCGCGACCGCATCGTGCCGGGAGGGGTGGCAAGCTTCCTCAGCGATGAGGGGGCGACAGCGGTCAGGTCTCTGATCGCAGAGATCAGGCGGCGGTTTCCCGCACTGGTCGAACTCTACGACAACACGGCTTCGCTCCAGGATCGGACAGTCGCAACTGGCCGGCTGAAGGTGGAGCTTGCTCGACAATATCGTGCTGGAGGGTATGTCGGGCGGGCCTCCGGCCGGGACTTCGATGCCCGCCGCAATGTCGCCTATCCACCCTATGACAAGCTCGCCTTCGATGTGCCTGTCCTCCAGGAGGGCGATGTGAACGCCCGTGTCTGGATTCGTATCCACGAGGTTGAACAGAGCCTATCCCTGGTCGAGCAAATCCTGGCACAACTGCCAGATGGGCCGATCCGTGTCGACTTCGCGCAGACAGGCGGGCCGCATGAAGGCATGGCGCTTATCGAAGGTTTCCGGGGCGACATTCTGGCCTGGCTGCGCATCGGCAAGGGCGGCTTGGTGGAGCGCTGTCACCTGCGTGATCCGTCGTGGTTTCAATGGCCGCTTCTTGAGGCTGCGATCGAGGGAAACATCGTCGCCGACTTCCCGCTGTGCAACAAATCGTTCAACTGCTCCTATTCCGGCCACGATCTCTGAAGGCACGTCGTCATGCGCAAGCTTCTCTTCGAAAGCCTGATACGCCCCCCTCTCACCGAGCGTCCACCGGTGGCACGCGAATCGGCAGTCGAGGAATTGGCGCGTGCCCTCAACGGGTCCGCTCGCAAAAGGCTGGGGAGAAGCCTGGCGATTCGGGCTGTCGACGCCGGTTCCTGCAACGGTTGCGAACTCGAGATGCATGCGCTCAACAACGCTTTCTACGACATCGAGCGTTTTGGGATCCGGTTCGTCGCATCGCCGCGCCATGCCGATGTGCTGCTCGTCACGGGTCCGGTCACAAAAAACATGCGCGAGGCATTGAAGCGGACATACGACGCAACTCCTAATCCCAAATGGGTGGTCGCGCTCGGAGATTGCGCCAAGAACGGCGGCTGTTTCGCCGGCGGCTATGCCGTGATGCGCGGAGTGTCGGAGGCGCTGCCCGTCGACCTGCATATTCCAGGCTGCCCGCCGCCGCCCATCGAAATTCTGAAAGGCCTGCTCGCCTTGCTTGAGGGAGTGAGTTCAAAGGCTGGCGTTGCTCGAAGTTGACTATCGATGTGGAGGGCTCTTCCGCCACAAGGGGAGCAAAAGCCTCCAGGCCTAAAATGGCATCCCGACTAACCAGGTTCGATGTGAAAACGGAGCCTTGAACGATCGCAGCGTGAAGCAGAAGCAGGGCAAACTGGTCGACGGGCTGCCGCAGATTGCAAGGGAGCAGGCCGAGATCAGGAAGTGATGAGCGCGCTGGACTGCATCAGCCAAGCGGGCAGGAACCATCACCCGACGAGCAGCTAGCTTCCGGTGTTCCTCACGGAACCGATGCCCTCCGCCGTGAACAGTCGGCGAGATAGCCGCGGCAGGCTTGAGTGCAACGCTCAGGCGTCCTAGTGGGCCTTACGAGTTGGCCGATCATCTGAAATGACAGTCCGCAAGGCGCGCATGGTCAGACAGTGTCCATCTGATGGCGCAGCAGCCCCGCAACCTAACGCTGGACCCGTGCAGCATCATGTCAGACAGTGTATATCTAGGTGTTGAACCATTGAGTGTCATGTATTATACATTATCATTGATGGACAAAAGGAAGCGACATATTTGCACGGCCGGCTCTGCCAGTCGCCCTTTCACGAGGCTTGGTGGGCCGATGCCCTAACTGTGGTCAGGGGAAATTGTATCGCACCTACCTGAAGCAGGTGGAGCGTTGCGCAGTTTGTGGAGAACACTTTGGTGACATAGAATCTGACGATGCGGCGCCTTGGTTCACTATCCTCATTGCGGGCGTCTTTGCAGCCCCCTTGTATTTCTTGTTCCAAGGGCTTCTTCTGTCATACTTCGCCGTCACAATGGTATTGATCTCTCTTATTATTGTAGCGCTGATACTGCTTTTGTTACCCCGCATAAAAGGCGCTTTGATCAGCGCGTTCTGGTTTTCGCGGCTTAAAAACGACGAGCCGGGATGATCCCTTTACTGATCACAATTGCCGTCTTTCCATACGCCGTCGCGTTGGTCGATGACTGTTTCAATGCGGAGCAGCGTAGCCTGGAGACCAAAATGTGATTAGCGCTTCGCAGATTCGCGCAGCCCGGGCATTGCTTGGAATCGACCAGAAAAGCCTAGCTGAGCGTGCCGGCATTTCCCTGTCAGCCATCCAACGAATGGAGGCCGGCGAGAGCGATCTACCCGGCGCGTTTGACATGCAGAAGAACGTCGTAATCGCCCTCAGAGCAGCAGGGGTCGAGCTGATTGGCGATCATGAGCGCAGTGGCGGCGGAGGCCGAGGCGTGCGCCTGGCGCATCCTGTCGGTCTGGCAGGCCGGACGCATTGATTGCCCCGACGGCGTCGTAAGGACGACACCGATCAATCGGCGAGGTCTCGACCTGAGAAGCAGGAAAGATGAACACGTATCATCCAATGGGCCAATGAAGCGACGATACACAGAACATCAGGAGCCAACTGGTAGCTGGTCGGTCGGTTTGTTCGGGAAGAACTCATTCCTGCCCCTCCACTACACTCGGAACATAGATCTTCACCCGACCTCCTGACCCTCGTCCGCTCCAGGCAGTGAAGCCCACTAATGCCGCTCACCTCCTGAGGTCTTCGGCCTCGCAGCGGATTTTTCGAACACGCCGCCGATACCGGCGCGTCGATCGAGACAATACATCCGTTTTGCGGACCGCCCGCACCCAACATATCACTGTAGATGACGCGGCGGTGCCGCGCGATGCTCTCCATGTGTGTTCCTATATCCGGATCGGATCAGCGCAGCTTCGAGCAGGATGCGATGGATCTGGATGCGCTCGATGGAATCCGGCATACAAAGCAACCACCCTGCTCCAATCCACTCATCATGCGTCGGCGGGACTGAAGGCGATCAGAAATGACCACTCGATCTTCCTTTCTAGGCTTGCCCGATCGCCTCGCCGATGGCACGGCGCCCCGCGCGGTAATCTTCGGAGCTGGTCACGGCAGCACCTATCCCGGCAAAGACAGCAGCGGTCATGCCTTGGCCGCCGAGGCCATCCGCTTTGCGAGCCAGGGTGATGCCGCGCTCGTCAAGCACTGGGATTTCGATCTCGGCGGCCCGCTGTTCGACGGCAGGCCGATCTGCTGCGTCGACGCCGGCGACATCCTGACCATCATGCATGACAATGCCGGCAACCGTGCCCGGATCGAGGCGAAGACGCGCGAGATCCTGTCATCGCCGGCCGTGCCCATCCTGCTCGGCGGCGACGATTCCGTGGTCAGTCCCTTCCTCGCCGGCTTCGCGGATCACGGGCCTGTCTGGATCCTGCAGATCGACGCCCATATCGACTGGCGTGACGAAGTGCATGGCGAGCGCTACGGCTACTCCAGCCCGATGCGCCGGGCGAGCGAGATGGCGCATGTCGCCGGCATGGTGCAGGTCGGATTGCGCAGCGTCGGCAGCGCACGCCTCGCGGAAATCGAAGCGGCGCGGCACTATGGCAGCCGTTTCGTCACCGCCCGCGAGGTTCACGCCCTGGGTGTCGAAGCCGCCCTGCGCCATATTCCGGAAGGCGCGCGGGTCGTCGTCACCTTCGACTGCGACAGTCTCGACCCAGGCATCATGCCTGGCGTGGCCGCGCGTACGCCCGGCGGCCTCACCTATACGCAGATCATCGATCTCATCGCAGGCCTCGGCAAGCGGGCGAGGATCGCCGGATTCGATCTTGTGGAGCTCTATCCGCCAGCCGACATTGACGGCCTGTCGGCCCTCACCGCCGCGCGCCTTCTCATCAATGTGATCGGCGCCGTGGTCCGGCAGGTTTGAACCTCGACCTGAGGTCGAATACGGCTCCGGTCCGCGGCTTGCAGGAACCTTACCGAGGCCCCTGCTCCAGCCTGATCCGGTAACTCAGCGAACGCTTCGCGCCCGGCGCGATCAGCATCAGGCCCGGCTTGTCGGTGAACTCGCCATCGAAATCCAGCGGGCTGGCAATGCCGTGCCAAGGCTCGATGCACAGGAACGGTGCGCCGCCAGGTTTGGACCAAATGCCCAGTTCTTGAAATCCCTGCCATGAGACCTCGATCGCCGGACCGCGATCGGCGCTGTAGCGAACGCTGCTGCTGGCCGGCTGGTCCAGGATCACGGCGTCCCCATCAAACAGCCGTTCGGACAGCTCGAGGATATTGCCTTTGACAGGCGTTGGCTGCGGCGTCGCGGTGAGCAGGCCATCCTTCAGCCGGCGGATCGGAGCGCGCTCTGCTTCGGCGAACGTCAGGCGATAGGCGTCCTTGGCTACATCGGGCAGAAGCGGCCAGTTGAATGCCGGATGCGCCCCGATCGAGGCCGGCAACGGGTCGTCGCCAGTGTTGGTGACCTCTAATCCTATGTCGAGCTGCCCCTCGCCCAGCGTATAGGTCACGGCCAGGCGAAATGCGAACGGGTAGTGCGTTCGGGTTTCCATGTCATCGGTGAGCACCAGCGTGCAGGACCGGGGCCCCCTCTCCGCCCACGCAAAAGGCTTATCGCGCGCGAAGCCGTGCTGCGTCATCGGATAGGTCTGGCCGCGATGGCGCAGCTGATCGCCCTTCAGCCGGCCGACGATCGGAAACAGCACCGGCGAATGGCGTCGCCAGGCCGGTCCGGCCTGCCACAGGAACTCAAATCCTCGTGCATCCCGCAGCGAAACCAGTTCCGCGCCATCCGCGACGATGGTTGCCGATATGCCGTCACCGTCGAGCGTCAGGCTGTCCTGTCCCATATGTCCCTCGCGGTTTGTCTGGTGTGGCCAGCAGGCTAGCAAATGGCCGGGCTCGAACTCAAGGCCGCCGACCCATTTGCATTTATGAACATCGACGGCGCCGCGGGCCAAGCGTCGTCTCGAATGAAAAAGTGGCCGGAGGTTTCCCTCCGGCCACGGCAGAATGCCAGATGTTGCCTGCTACGGTTCGGACTATTCCCGCTCGCCGGTGAAATTCAGCAGCAGCTGGAAGATGTTGATGAAATTCAGATAGAGCGAGAACGCACCGAAGACGGCGAGCTTCTGCCGCGACTCCGCATCGAAATTCTCCGCATACTGCTCCTTGATCGTCTGCGTATCCCAGGCGGTCAGGCCGATGAACACGGCGATGCCGATCACCGAGATGGCGAACTGCAGCGCGGTCGAGCCGAGGAAAATGTTGACGATGCTGGCGATCACCACGCCGATCAAGCCCATGATCAGGAAGGACGAGAACTGCGTCAGGTCGCGCCTGGTCGTGTAGCCGTAGAGGCTGGTGGCGCCGAACATGGTGGCGGCGATGAAGAAGGTGCGCGCGATGCTGGTTCCGGTGAAGACCAGGAACACCGAGGCCAGCGACAGGCCCATGACGGCACAGAAGGCCCAGAACATTGCCTGCGCGCTTGCCGCCGACATGGTCTGCATCTTGAACGAGAACAGCAGCACGAAAGCGAGCGGCGCCAGCATCACCACCCATTTCAGCGGGCTGGAAAAGATCGGCACGTAGAGAGCCGGCGTCGACGACACCAGCAAGGCGACAAGGCCCGTGACCACCAGGCCGAGGCCCATGTAATTGTAAACGCGCAGCATGTGCTGGCGCAGGCCCTCGTCGTAGACGGCTCCGGTCCGGGCGCCTGTGCCCACGCGGTATCCAAGATTGGGCGCATTCATTTTCAGGTCTCCTTTGTGGATCGGTCAGTAAAGCGTTCTGGCGAGCGTTTCGGCGGCGCGGTCGAGATCATGAACCTCGCTCTTCGCGACAACCGCGTAGGCGACATCGCCGATCTGGAAGTAAGCCGAGGAGATGTCGCCGGAGGGCGCGACGGTCGGTTTGACCACATCGAAAGTGCCCGGCCGGATTGCGAACAGCGACACCAGGCCCATCTCCTTCGTTTCAACAGCAATCTCGACACTCGGGCCGAAGCGCGACGGATAGATCTGCACGTCGCGGACTTTCCAGTCCGTCGGCAGGGATGGCATGACAATGGCGGTGGCGGCGCGGATCTCGCCGGCATTGTAATTGGGCGCCTCGGTCTGCGAGGGCATGTTCTCGCGCAGCAGCGTCGTCCTATGTGCCTGTACCGCCTCGTCGACATAGGCGGGCGGCTGCGGCGAAGCGACGACCTTTGTCACCGATATCGGCCCGATGATGCCGTTGGCCAGCCAGCCGGCGGCAACGAAAGCAGCAACCGCCGCCGCGCGTTGCAGCACGCCGAAGATACGGCCCCGGCCAAGTCCCCTCTCCAGCCGCCGTGCGGCATCGGCCGTTGCTGGCCGCGCCATGCCACCGGAGCCAGCCAACGCCACGCGCAGTTCGTCGCGGGTGCGCAGATCGGACATCACGCGCGCGGCCGCCGCCGGACGCGCGGCCAGGAAAGCCTCGACCTCGATGCGGCGGGTGACGTCGAGCTGGTCGTCGACATAGGCGTCGAGATCGGCGTCCGTAACCGGGTCGACAAGAGCGGTCATGAGTCGCCTCCCACGATCCTGAGATGATTTTTGCCACGGGCGGGCGCCTCTTCCATCTGGCGCAAAGCCGCGCGCGCCCTGCCGATACGCGACATCAGCGTGCCCAGCGGCACGCCGCTGGCATTTGCCGCCTGCTGGTAGGAGAGGCCCTCGATGGCGACCAGATGCAACGCCGAGCGCTGCTCTTCCGGCAGGCTGAAAAAGGCTTCGCGCACCTGCGCCAGGCGCACGGAATGTTCCTGCGGCGCCGGCGTGCTGCCGTCGGCCAGATATCCGGCCTGTTCCAGCCGCGCCGCTTCCGAACGGCGCGAACGCACGCGGTCGATGAAGGTGTTGTGGACGATCGACAGCAGCCATGCCCGCAGGTTTCCTCCCGAGCGGAAGGTGCCGCGCCGCTCATAGGCGCGCACCAGCGCGTCATGCACGAGATCCTCGGCCTCGACGCCGTCGCGCGTCAGCGAGCGCGCATAGCGCCGCAGCGACCCGAGCTGTCCTATGATGTCAAAGCGTGGCATCGACGGTTTCATGCCCTGTTTACGGAGCATGTGGGGCCTTTAATCCCGCTGGCGCCATTTTTTCTTCGTTGGAGGATATGTCGGCGGCTGCCCTCACCTCGCTCAGTTGTCGTAGGCGCCCCCTGGTCCAAAGTGTTTTGCCGGTTTGGGAAGCGTTACGCCGCAGGCGCGGAGCATCCACCTGTGGCCATCGCTGCGAAAATCCGTGATGCTCAGCGGCTCGACGTCGATCTTCCAACTGGCGGCAAGCGGCGCGCCGAGAACATGCAGGATCGCGGCGCGGATGACGCTGGCATGCGTTACTGCGATCGTGTGGCCACGTTCGGCGATCAATCGATCCATCAATCCAGCCGCCCTTTGGGCAACCTCGGCCAGCGATTCGCCACCATGCGGGGCCGCATTCGGATCCGTGCGCCAGGCGCCGATCTCGTCGGGCTGTCGCGCCTCCACCTCGTCAAGGCTCTTGCCTGCCCATCGTCCGTAGTTCTGGTCCGCCAGCGTCGGATCGACAGATGCATCCAGCGATAGCGCCTGCGCGGTCTGACGGGCGCGAAGCGCCGGCGCTGTCCACACACGGTCGGCGCGACGCAGCGTCCCGCGCATCGCGTTTGCCAATGTCAGCGATCGTGGCTCCAGCGGTTCATCCGAAGGAAACGATCCTTTCCGGGTCGCCGCCGTGGCGCCGGCGCAGATCATAGTCAGACGGACGAGCATGGAGCATGCTTTCTCTGAAGTGGGTGGAAGCTGTACCAACAGTGCCGCCTTTCATGCCGGCGCACCGAAACCGCTGGTGAAACGTAGCCAATTTGCGTATCACTCCGCCGCGCCAACGGAACCATAATGATGTTCGAAGACCTGCAGCCAGCTCCCGCCGACAAGATTCTTGCGCTGATCGGCCTCTATCGCGCCGATCCACGCCCTGGCAAGGTCGACCTCGGCGTCGGCGTCTACAAGGATCGCGACGGCAAGACGCCGGTCATGCGCGCCGTGCGCGAGGCCGAGAAGCGGTTGCTGCAGGGACAGGATACCAAGACCTATCTCGGCCTTGCGGGCGATACCACTTTCAACACGGTGATGGCCAAGCTCGCCTTCGGTCCGGGTGCCGACCTGTCGCGTATCCGGGCAGCACAGGCGCCTGGCGGCTCCGGCGCGCTGCGGCTGGTGGCGGAACTGCTCAAGCGCACACGGTCGGACGCGACGGTCTGGGTCTCCGACCCGACCTGGCCGAACCATATGCCGGTGATGCGTGCCGCCGGCCTGCAGATCCGCGAATATCCCTATTTCGATGCGGCCTCGGGCGCGGTTCGTTTCGACGATATGCTGGCCGCGCTACGGGGCGCCAACAACGGCGACGTGGTGCTGCTGCATGGCTGCTGCCATAACCCGACCGGCGCCAATCTCGACGCGGCTCAGTGGGAGGCCGTCACGGATCTGGTCGTCGAGCGCGGCCTGCTGCCATTTGTCGACATCGCCTATCAGGGCTTTGGCGACGGCCTCGAGGCGGACGCACTCGGTTTGCGACTGTTGGCCGCGAAGGTGCCGGAAATGGTCGTGGCGTCGAGCTGTTCGAAGAATTTCGCCGTCTACCGCGACCGTGTCGGGGCGGCGATGGTGCTGGCCAGGGACGGCGCGCAGGCCGACGTGGCGATGAGCCAGATGCTGTCGGCGGCGCGCGCCATGTATTCGATGCCGCCGGACCATGGCGCGGCCGCGGTGCGCATCGTGCTGGAAGACGCCGCGCTGCGTGCCGACTGGGAAGCCGAGCTCGAAGAGATGCGCCTGCGTATGCTGCGGCTTCGGGTCGCGTTCGCCGAGGCGTTGCGCCGGCAATCCAATTCCGATCGCTTCGACTTCGTTGCCAGCCATCGCGGCATGTTCTCCCGGCTTGGCCTCACGGAAGCGCAGGTCGAACGGCTGCGCGCCGAGCACGCCGTCTACATGGTCGGTGACAGCCGCATCAACGTGGCCGGCCTGCCCGAGGACGGCATGGATGACCTCGCCAAGGCGATCGTTTCCGTGCTGGACTGATGAAACGGGTACGGTGCAGCTGTGGACAAAGTCCCCTCGCCGGCTGACAGCGTTGGCCGCGCGGCGGTCGGCGCGATAGCATCCGCCGCATGACACCATCGAAAGATATTTCACGCCTGATCGAGATCATGGCGGCGTTGCGCGCGCCGAAGACCGGCTGTCCGTGGGACATCGAGCAGGATTTCTCGACCATAGCCCCTTATACGATCGAGGAGGCCTATGAGGTGGCGGACGCCATCGCGCGCGGCGATCTCGACGACCTGCGCGACGAACTCGGCGACCTCCTGCTGCAGGTCGTCTACCACGCGCAGATGGCGCAGGAGGCCGGAGAGTTCGCGTTTGGCGACGTGGTCCAGGCCATCACCACCAAGATGATCCGCCGCCATCCGCATGTCTTTGGCGACGAGAAGGCTCGCAGCGCCGGCATGGCCAAGGGCATGTGGGAGAAGATCAAGGCGCAGGAGAAGGCCGAGAAGCGGCAAGCCCGCCTCGCGCGTGGCCTCGACCCCGAGGATAATGGCAAAGGCTTCCTGGACAGTGTTCCAGTCGCCCTGCCCGCCTTGACGCGAGCGCTGAAACTTCAGGAAAAGGCTGCCCGTGTCGGCTTCGACTGGAGCGAGGCCGTTCCCATCCTGGACAAGATCGAGGAAGAGATCGGGGAGTTGCGCGAGGCTCTGGCCAAGGGCGAAACGGCTGACATCAAGGACGAGTTCGGCGACACGCTGTTTGCCGTCGTCAATCTCGGCCGTCACTTGAAGCTCGACTCGGAAGCGGCGCTTGCCGGCACCAACGAGAAATTCCGCTCACGCTTCCACTACGTCGAGCAGGCCGTGGAGAAATCCGGCGGCACGCTGGAGGAAGCGACCCTGGAGGAAATGGAAGCGCTCTGGCAGGAAGCGAAAACCGCGACGTAAGCCTATAGCTCGGCAATGCCGGGCGAAAAACCGCGATACACTTTTCCTGGAGTTGCTGCGCGTTAGCCGTTGTTTTTGCGCCGCAATCGGCTTTCGATCTCTTCGCGAGCGCTTTGCGTGGCCTTCAGTGAAATGGTGGCGCTGCCGTCGTCATTGTCGGTCCGCGAAACGACGTCACCATTGCGATAAAGCCAATCGACCAAGCCAAACTGGGCCGGCTCGATCGTCACCGTCAGGTCTTGCAGCTCGCCGGCCATTCGCGTTTCGATGACCGCTTTCAGTACATCGATGCCTTCGCCTGATACCGCCGATACGGCGATTGGCGGTTCCTTGCTGCCGTCGGCGCCGTCGGCAAGCAGCCGGTGCCTGTTGCCTTCGTCCAGAAGGTCGATCTTGTTCCAGACTTCGATGACGCGCTTGGCGTCGCCGGCATCGACGCCGAGGTCGGCGAGGATGCGCTCGACATCCTCGGCCTGAGCCGCCGTATCGGGATCGGAAATGTCACGCAGATGGAGAACGAGGTCGGCCTCGACCACTTCTTCCAGCGTGGCGCGGAAAGCCGCGATCAGATGCGTCGGAAGGTCCGAAATGAAGCCCACCGTGTCGGAAAGTATAATCGGCGTGCCATGCGGCAGGCGTACGCGGCGCAATGTCGGATCAAGCGTGGCAAACAGCATGTCCTGCGCCAGCACCCCTGCCCCGGTCAGCTTGTTGAACAGCGTCGACTTGCCGGCGTTGGTGTAGCCGACGATCGCCACCACCGGAAACGGCACCTTCTTGCGCTTGGCGCGATGCAGGTCGCGGGTGCGGCGCACGGTTTCCAGCTCGTGCTTCAGCTTTATGATCTTTTCCTGCAACTGACGCCGATCGGATTCGATCTGCGTTTCACCGGGGCCGCCGAGGAAGCCGGCACCGCCACGCTGGCGCTCCAGGTGGGTCCAGCTGCGTACCAGGCGGCCCTTCTGGTAGTTGAGATGGGCAAGCTCGACCTGCAGCGTGCCTTCCTTGGTGCGCGCCCGCTCGCCGAAAATCTCCAGGATGAGCCCGGTGCGATCCAGCACCTTGGCGTTGAATTCCTTCTCGAGATTGCGCTGCTGCACCGGCGTCAGCGGATGGTCGACGATGACCACTTCCGCATGGCCCTCCTTGACGATTTCGGCGAATTCCTCGACCTTGCCGCTGCCCAGCAATGTCGCCGGACGCGGGTCGTTGACGGTCACGACGGCCGTATGGATCAGATCAAGGTCGATGGCGCGGGCAAGGCCGACTGCTTCGTCGTGGCGCGCCTCGGCCGAGCGCGTCAGCCGGGGACGGCTCGTGTCATCGTCATTACGCGGTTGGCGGGTAAGCACCGGTACGATGACAACGGCCCGGGTCGGGGCTTCGGCCGCCCCGGGATGATGCGCTGGTTTTCCGCGAACCGTGCCGTCCGCGTCCTTCTCACGTGCCAATCAGGCGCCCTGGCTTTCCTCGCCATCGAACATCTGAACCGGCTGGCTCGGCATGATCGTGGAAATGGCGTGCTTGTAGACGAGCTGGGAGTGGCCGTCGCGGCGCAACAGGACGCAGAAATTGTCGAAGGAAGTGACCACGCCGGTCAGCTTCACGCCGTTGATGAGAAAGATGGTGAGCGGGTTCTTGCTCTTGCGAACTGAGTTCAGGAACAGGTCCTGAAGGTTTTGCGATCGTTCCGCCATTGTTTTTGTCTTTCGCCGATCCCCTTCGGTTTGCAGCCAATGCGCCAAATTAGCGGGCACATGTCAAGCGCGCAAACACCATCTTGCCGTCAGTAACGACAAGCAGAACGAGATATATTGATGTTCATTCCACCTGTGCGGTTATCAGGCTGGACTTTTTTCCGCAATGTCAAAAAAGGCTTGCCGCAACGAAAGTGTTATTGAGCCGGGGTGTCCATTGGCTATGGGATCACCGTCGATGGCCACGATTGGCATGGCAATAGTCGTCGCCGAACTGATGAATGCTTCGCGAGCCGCCTTGGCCTCGGCGACGGAAAATCCACGCTCCTCGATCTTCAGGCCGAGCTTTGCGGCGACTTCGAACATGGTGGTGCGCGTGATGCCGCGCAGAATGCCATGTTCGGCCGGCCTGGTGACCAGAACGCCGTCCCTGGTAACGATCCAGGCATTCGACGAGCCGCCTTCCTTGACGTTGCCATCCGTGTCCACGAACCAGGCTTCCTGGGCGCCGGATTCCTTGGCCTTCTGCTTGGCCAATACATTGGGCAGCAGCCCGACGGTCTTGATGTCGACACGGTCCCAGCGGTTCTCCGGCACGGTAATGACCGCGATACCGGTCTCGGCTCGTTTCGTGCCGGCGGCAGGATCCGCCTTCCTGGCTGTCACCACCAAAGCCGGCTTCGTGTCCGCCGACGGAAAAACGAAATCGCGGCTGGCGACACCGCGCGTCACCTGAACATAGACCAGACCGTCGACGACATGATTGCGGTTGACCACCTCGCGCAGGATCAGCGGCAACACATTGCGTGTCACCGGCCAGGCGATCGACAGCTCGGTCAGCGAGCGGTTCAGGCGGGCAAGGTGGCGCGGCATGTCGACGATGAAGCCGCGCGCCACCTCGCAGACCTCGTAGACGCCGTCGGCGAACTGATAGCCGCGATCCTCGATATGCACGGAAGCGTCAGCATGAGCGACGTAGCGCCCGTTGACATAGGCAATGCGCGGCATTGGCGACCCCTGGAAAATTCTCGGGCTTTCTTATGCGATTCCGCCGCCGCCGTAACCGGCAAATGCTTGGCCCAGGCGCGGCTGATGGACGCCGCGTCAGACGCCCAGCGACTTCAGCTTGCGATGCAAGGCGGAACGCTCCATGCCGATGAACTCGGCCGTCTTCGAAATGTTGCCACCGAAACGGTTGATCTGGGCTATCAGATAGTCCTTTTCGAACTGTTCGCGCGCCTCGCGCAGCGGCAGCGCCATGATGTGCTGGTCCGACTGGTTCGGCGTGCGCGGCATGACATCGCCGATTTCGGACGGCAGCAGATCGGCGGTGATCGGCGCGTCGACGTCCTCGCCGCGCGCCAGGATCATCAGCCGCTCGACATTGTTGCGGAGCTGGCGCACGTTGCCCGGCCAGTTGTGCGCCTGCAGCACGGCCAGCGCGTCATCGCCGATACGGCGCGGCTTGATGCCGGCCTGGCGGGCGATCTGCTTCATGAAATTGTCGACGAGATAGGGGATGTCCTCGCGCCGCTCGGCCAGCCCCGGCACCATGACCGGAACCACGGCGAGCCGGTGGTAAAGATCCTCGCGGAAACGCCCGTCGGCGATCATTGCCTCCAGGTTCTGCGAGGTCGAGGAAATGATGCGGACATCGACCTTGACCCGCTTCGTGCCGCCCACCCGCTCGAACTGCTGTTCGACCAGCACGCGCAAGATCTTGTTCTGCGTCTCGCGTGGCATGTCGGCCACTTCGTCGATGTAGAGAATGCCGCGATGGGCCTCCTCCAACGCTCCCACCTTGCGCTCGACCCCGTTCGATTCGGTGCCGAACAATTCGATCTCCATGCGCTCGGGCGTGATGTTGGCGGCGCTCAGCGTCACGAACGGCCCGCCCTTGCGGGTCGACAGCGTATGGATGGCGCGCGCCGCCAGTTCCTTGCCCGAACCGGAGGGGCCAACGATCATCACGCGGCTGTTGGTCGGCGCGACGCGCTCGATGGTCTGGCGCAACTGGCTCATCGCCGACGACATGCCGATCAGGTCGAAGGTCTCGCCGCTGCGCAGCTTGAGGTCGGAAACCTCGCGGCGCAATTTCGAGGTCTCGAGCGCGCGTTCGGCAATGAGGATCAGCCTGTCGGCCTTGAACGGCTTCTCGATGAAGTCATAAGCGCCGCGACGGATGGCGGAAACCGCCGTTTCGATGTTGCCATGGCCTGAAATCATCACCACGGGCAGGTTGGGGTGCATGGTCTTGATCTCGTCGAGCAACGCCAACCCGTCCAGGCGCGAACCCTGCAGCCAGATGTCCAGGAAGATCAGCCTCGGCGCTCGATCGGCGATGGCCGCCAGGGCGCTGTCGGCATCGAATGCCGTACGGGTTTCATGACCCTCGTCACTCAGGATGCCCGCGACGAGTTCACGGATGTCTTCCTCGTCATCGACGATGAGAATATCAGACGCCATTACCGACCTTTTCAGTTTCTCTTTCGTGGTCCGCCCTGCTTTCGCCGCGCGGCGGCGCGCCGGTCGCGGGCGGCAGGACGATGCTGATCATCGCGCCGCGCCCGCCATGGAAATCCGCGGGCGCGTCATGGAGTTCCAGCCTGCCGCCATGGTCCTCCACGATCTTCTTGACGATAGCGAGACCAAGCCCAGTGCCCTTTTCACGTGTGGTCATATAGGGCTCCAGCAAGCGTTGGCGATTCTCGCGCGGCAGGCCTTTGCCATTGTCGATGACGTCGATGCGAATCGCGCCATTCTGGCGGCCGGCTTGAATCCGGATTATGCCGTGCGAACCGTCCTTCTGTTCCAGCCCGTCGATCGCCTCGGCGGCATTCTTGATCACATTGCCGAAGGCCTGAGCCATCAACCGGCTGTCGAAAGTGCCCTTGAGCGGTTCGTTGCCGAATATCCGCTCGAAGGTGATGTCGGCACGGCTGACTTCGACCAGGAAAGAGGCCTCGCGCAGCGATTCGCGCAGGTCGATGGCTTTCATCTCGGGCTTTGGCATGCGCGCGAAGGCCGAGAACTCGTCGACCATGCGGCCGATGTCCTCCACCTGCCGGATGATGGTGTCGGTACACTGGTCGAAAACTTCGCGGTCTTCGGTGATGACCTTGCCGTAGCGGCGCTTGATACGCTCGGCGGAAAGCTGGATCGGGGTCAGCGGGTTCTTGATCTCGTGGGCGATGCGCCGCGCCACATCTGCCCAGGCGGACGAACGCTGGGCCTGAACCAGATCGGTGATGTCGTCCACCGTCACGACATAGGATTTTTCCTCCGAGCCGTCATCGCCTGCCTCGATGGTGACCTGCACGTTAAAGGTCCGCTCGGCGCCGGCTCGATAGAAAGTCACCTGCTCGCGATAGACAGGTTTGCCGGACTTGCGGCCGATCTCGAAGACACGGCCGACATGCGGGAGGACCGCGGAAAGGTTTTGCCCGAGCGCCGCGCTGGCGGAAATGGCCAGCATCGATTCGGCAGAACGGTTGACGATGGTGATGATGCCGTAAGGGTCGACGCCAATGACGCCGGCGGTGACACCGGCAAGCACGGCTTCGGAAAAACGCCGCCTCTCGTCGATCAGGTCCTTCGCCGACAGAATCTCGTTGCGCTGTGATTTGAGCTCCAGCAGCATCTTGTTGAACGTATCGCCAAGCGAGGCGACATCGCCATCGGATGGCCGCACCGGCACCGCAACGTCGAGATTGCCGGTCGCGACTTCGTCGGCAGCGCCGATCAGCTGACGGATTGGCCGCACCAGCCGGTCGGCAACAGCGATGCCGGTCCAGATCGCCGACAGGATGATGATCAAGGTGAGTGACAAATAGGGCAGCGCAAATGCCACTTGCGAGGTGCGCCTGTTATCCTCGAGATTGCGATACTCGTCGGTGTTGGACCTGACGATCTGCCGCGCCTTGATCACCTCGGGGTCGACAAGTCGGATAGTGTAGAGATAGAGGCCCTCGATCTCCCGCAGCTTGACGATGGCGCCCATGATGTTGCGCGTGCGCGGCTCGATCAGCACCGGCTTGCCGTCTGTGGCGGTGGCAACCGCTCCTTCCGGCGGTTCCGGCATGGCAAAATCGGCATCGGTCTTGGCGCTCATGACGAAGGAGCCGTCGGGCTTGATCAGCGCGGCATGCGCCAACGAGCGGCCCACGGCTTCCTTGTTCATGAGGTCGAGAAAGCCGGTGCGATCGAGGCCGTAGAGCGTGCGGGACGAATCGAGATCATAGGCCATCGACAGCGTCGTGCCCTGCAGATTGCGGGCGTTCTCCTGCACATAGGCGTCGGCGATCGACAGTGAAGAATTGACGATCGTCTTGGTGCGAATCTCGAACCAGCGATCAAGGCCGATATCGAGCGTTATCGAGGCGATGATCGCCACCATGATGGCGGGAATGGCGGCAACCAGCGCGAACATGGCAACGATGCGCACATGCAGCCGAGAAGCCGCCTTGCCATGGCGGCGCGCCATGACGATGCGATGCACCTCCCGCCCGACCAACGCGATGAGAACGAGCACGAAGGCGGCGTTGAGCGCGATCAGCGCCCAGGTCGTCTTGGCGTCAGGCGCAATCGGCGTCGCTCCGACCAGGATGGCGAACGAGATAGCCGCCATGACCAGGGCACCGACGACCGCCACCACGCCGGGCAGCGCCAGCAGCCGGCGCCCGTCGCGCGCGCCAGGTTCGCTGAAAAGCGGTTTGTTGAGTACAGGTGCCTGCGGAGCCATGTCGCCGTCTAGAGCCAGTGATTGCGTCGGATCTATGCAATGCATTGTGGCGATTATGCAACAAGTGTGACAGCAGCGGGACTCTTTCCCCGTTCGGTCCCCTGAAAAGATCGTGTGCTTGGCGCGGGCTCAGGTCTGGCGGGAGGACTTGTAGACGTTGACGCCCAACTCGCGAATCTTCTTGCGCAGGGTATTGCGGTTGAGGCCCAAAAGCTCCGCGGCCTTGATCTGGTTGCCGCGGGTTGCCGTCATCGAAGCCAGCACCAAGGGATATTCGACCTCGGACAGAATGCGCTCGTAGAGACCGGCAGGCGGCAATTCGCCTGCAAAGGAGGCGAAATAGCGCTGCAGGAAGTGCTCCACCGCCTGGCCGATGGAAAGATCGTCGGGAATGAGGTTGCCGGCGCCCGGTACCACCGGGCGCTCGCCTGTCTTGAGTTCCGCCTCGATGATCTCGGCGGAGATCTCGTCCTGCGAATAAAGCGCGGCGAGCCTGCGAACGAGGTTTTCCAGCTCGCGCACATTGCCTGGCCAGGGATAGCGCTTCATCAGCTCGATGCCGCCGGAAGAGATGCGCTTGGTCTGCAGCCCCTCCATCTCGCCAAGCTTGAAGAAATGGCGCACCAGGTCGGGCACATCCTCGGAGCGTTCGCGCAGCGCCGGCAACCTGAGCGGCACGACGTTGAGACGGTAGAAGAGGTCCTCGCGGAAGAGGCCCTGGTTGATCAGCGTGCGCAGGTCCTTGTTGGTTGCGGCAACGATGCGCACATCGGTCTTGATCGGCGTGCGGCCGCCGACCGTCGTGTACTCGCCCTGCTGCAGGACGCGCAGCAGGCGCGTCTGCGCCTCCATCGGCATGTCGCCGATCTCGTCGAGGAACAGCGTGCCGCCCTCTGCCTGCTCGAAGCGGCCGGTCGAGCGGTTCTGCGCGCCGGTGAAGGCGCCCTTCTCGTGGCCGAACAATTCCGATTCGATGAGATCGCGCGGGATCGCCGCCATGTTGATGGCAACGAATGGACCGCCACGACGGCGTCCATATTCATGCAGCGCGCGCGCCACCAGTTCCTTGCCGGTGCCCGATTCGCCCGAGATCATCACCGTCAGGTCGGTCTGCATCATGCGCGCCAGCATGCGGTAGATGTCCTGCATGGCCGCCGAACGGCCGACCAGCGGCATCGTTTCGGGCTGCTCTTCCTGCCGGGCATCGATCTTGGGCCGCCGGGGCTCGGACAGCGCGCGGTTGACGATGTTGAGGAGTTCGGTCAGGTCGAAAGGCTTCGGCAGATATTCGTAGGCACCGGTTTCGGAAGCGCGGATCGCCGTCATGAAGGTGTTCTGGGCGCTCATGACGATGACAGGCAGTTCCGGCCGCGCCTTCTTGATGCGTGGCAGCATGTCGAAGGCGTTCTCGTCCGGCATCACGACGTCGGTGATGACGAGGTCACCCTCGCCAGCCGCCACCCAGCGCCACAGGGTCGAGGCGTTGGAAGTGACGCGCACCTCGTGACCGACACGCGAAAGGGCCTGATTGAGCACGGTGCGGATCGCCGCATCGTCATCGGCGACGAGAATGTTGCCGCGAACGGTCATTTGCGATCTCCTTCGCCGTCTTGATCGGCGCCTAGCGCCGTTTCCTTCCAGGCCGGCATCAGCACCCGGAACGTCGTTGCGCGCGGCGTCGAATCGCACTCGATGATGCCGCCATGTTCACCGACGATCTTGGCGACCAGCGCAAGCCCCAGCCCCGAGCCGTTCGGCTTGGTGGTGATGAAGGGATCGAACAGGATCGGCAGGATATCTTCCGAGACGCCCGAACCATTGTCGCGCACGCAGAACTCCAGCGGCAGCGATACGCGGTCCTGCGTGCCGGGAACCGAAACGCGAATGCCGGGCCGAAAGGCGGTGGACAGCACGATCTCGCCGTGGGGATCGCTACCGATCGCCTCGGCGGCGTTCTTGACCAGGTTGAGGAACACCTGGATCAGTTGATCGCGATTGGCGAACACTGGAGGCAATGATGGATCATAGTCCTCCAATATCTTGATTTTCTTCGCGAAACCGTTCTTTGCGATTGCTTTCACGTGATCGAGCACGACGTGGATGTTGACGGGATAGCGATCGATCGGCCGCTCGTCGGAAAACACCTCCATTCGATCGACCAGCGACACGATGCGGTCCGTCTCGTCGGTGATCAGCCGCGTCAGCGCGCGATCCTCATCGGAGGCGGACAGTTCGAGCAGCTGGGCCGCCCCCCTGATACCGGACAGCGGGTTCTTGATCTCATGCGCCAGCATCGCCGCCAGGCCGGTCACCGAGCGCGCCGCGCCGCGATGCGTCATCTGCCGGTCGATCTTGTCGGCCATCGACCGCTCCTGGAACATGACAACGACGGAGCCCGGAAATTCCGGCACCGGCGCGACGTAGAGATCGACGACCTTTTCGATGCCGAGGCGCGGTGACGAGACGTCGACCCGATACTCGTTGACGGGCGCGCGGCGCTCGCGCACCTGGTCGACCAGCGTCAGCAATGGGCTGCCGAAAGGTATGAGTTTGGACAAGGTGTTGCGCGCCAGCATGGTCGCGCTGGAGCGAAAGAAATCCTCGGCATCGGCGTTGGCGAAGATGATGAACCCTTCCTCGCTGATCATGATCACCGGGCGACGGATCGTATTCAGCACGATCTGGGCGGCATCCGCTATTTCGGTGCCTTGGCCAGCAGTGGCGGTCATGCGGCGCTCCGCAGGTTCATGGTTTGCGGATCGCGCGAAAACACATCGCGCAGCAAGGAAATGACGCGAGCGGGTTCGAACGCGGTAATTATCGCTTTTCTACTGTCGCCGGCGACACCCCCGGCATGTCGATCGAGATACCAGCCCAGATGCTTGCGCGCCTGGCGCAGGCCGCTCTCGATGCCGTAAAGCGCCAGCATGTCCTGGTAATGAGCAATGATATAGTCGGAGAGCGCTTGGCGGGTCTCGGGAACGCCGGGCGAAAATGTCCCAGCGGCGGCCGTAGCGATGCTGCCGGCGACCCACGGCGCGCCATAGTGGGCGCGGCCGACCATCACCGCGTCGGCGCCGGACTGTTCGAGAATGACCGAGGCTTCAGCCGGGGAGCAGACATCGCCATTGGCGACGACTGGGATGGAAACGGCCTCCTTGACGCTAGCGATGGCACGCCAGTCCGCCTTGCCCTGGTAGAACTGGCAGCGTGTGCGGCCATGGACCGTGACCATCCTGACGCCCGCCTGCTCGGCACGGCGCGCAAGGACGGGAGCATTGAGTGCCGCCTCGTCCCAACCCAGCCGCATCTTGACCGTCACCGGCACCTTGACGGCGCCGACCACGGCCTCGATCAGCGAGAGCGCGTGGTCGAGGTCCAGCATCAATGCCGAGCCGGCATAGCCGCCGGTGACCTTCTTGGCCGGGCAGCCCATGTTGATGTCGATGATGTCGGCGCCCTCGCCGGCGGCGATTCGAGCGCCTTCGGCCATATGCATCGCCTCTCGGCCGGCAAGCTGAACCATATGGACGGGCAGGCCGGAATGACGTATGCGCAGGTCGCAGCCAGCCCTGCCCTTGGCGAGTTCGCCACTGGCAACCATTTCGGATACGACCAGGCCGGCGCCGTGTGAATGGGCGCGCTGCCTGAACGCCTCATCCGTAATCCCGGACATCGGCGCGAGGAAGACGCGGTTGCGGATTCTCACGCCGCCGACGTCGAGAGGCGCGGCCAATCTGATCAAGTTAACCATGCACAAAAACCAAGCATGTCCATTCGTTGCACATTCTCTAGCCAGATCGAGAGAAATGTGCAACGCGGAATGACGCCACATTGAGGCGCAATTGGGAAAATGCTGGCCTTCGGCCTTGGCCGCGACTAGGACCAGACTTGGATGATTGGCGCAACTGAAAATCAGGCTTCGGATCCGGGTGGTAAAGTCGCGGTGGTTATCGTCGCGGCCGGTCGCGGCGCGCGCGCCGGACAGACCGATGGCCCGAAGCAATATCAACGAATTGGCGGGCGCGCCGTCATCGCGCGCGTCATCGATATTTTTCTCGCGCACCCGCTCATCGGCCGGATCGTCGTGGCCATTCATGCGGAGGACCGCGAGCTTTTTCGGCAAGCCGTGGGCACCGATGCCGATCGGGTGACGGCAATCGCCGGAGGCGCGACCCGGCAGGATTCGGTTCGGCTCGGGCTGCAGGCGCTGAGAAGCTACGCGCCCGACAAGGTCCTCATTCACGACGCCGCGCGCCCCTTTGTCGACATGGATCTGATCGACCGCACCATCGCGGCGATCGGCGAACGCGAGGGCGCGCTTCCCGCCCTGCCCGTCGCCGACACGCTGAAACGCGAATCGGCCACCGGCACCGTCGGCGAAACAGTCCCCAGGAGCGGGCTGCACGCGGCGCAAACGCCGCAAGGCTTTCCCTTCCTCGCGATCATGACCATGCATGAGGAAGCCTACAACAGAGGCAAGACCGACTTTACCGACGACGCATCGATCGCCGAATGGATGCAAATGCCGGTAAAGCTCGTTCCCGGCTCGCCGGACAATGTCAAACTCACCTGGGCACGGGACATCGCCATGGCACACCAGCGGCTTTCCAGCGAACGGATGCACTTCCCCGACATCCGGACCGGCAACGGCTACGACGTCCATGCCTTCGAGCCCGGCGATCACGTCACGCTCTGCGGCGTGGCCATCCCGCATGACAGGAAATTGTCGGGCCATTCCGACGCCGATGTCGGCCTGCACGCCCTGACCGACGCGCTGCTGGCGACGTGCGGCGCCGGCGACATCGGCACGCACTTTCCTCCGTCGGATGCGCAGTGGAAAGGCGCCGCGTCGCGAATATTCGTCGAACATGCGGCAAGGCTTGTGCGCGAGCGCGGCGGGCGCATCGCCAATGCCGATATCACGCTGATCTGCGAGGCACCGCGCGTCGGCCCGCACCGCGAGGCGATGACGTCAGTCCTTTCGCAGATGCTGGGCATTTCCGCCGACCGCATCTCGGTCAAGGCGACGACCAACGAGAAGCTCGGATTTGTCGGCCGCGAGGAAGGCATAGCGGCGATCGCCACCGCCAGCGTGGTGTTTCCCGGCGAGGTTCCGGAATGACCAACAGCGAACTGGCAATCGCCCTGTTTGAGGCCTGCCGCGAGCGCGGCATCATGCTGGCGACGGCGGAAAGCTGCACCGGCGGCATGATCATTGCCGCGCTGACCGACATTGCCGGCTCCTCCGCCGTGGTCGATCGCGGCTTCATCACCTATTCCAATGAGGCCAAGATGGACATGCTCGGCGTTCGCGTCACCACGCTCAACAGGCATGGCGCGGTGTCCCGCGAGACGGCGATCGAGATGGCAGCCGGTGCGCTTGCCCGATCGCGCGCAGGGTTGACCCTGGCGGTTACCGGGGTTGCGGGACCTGGCGGCGGTTCGGCAGAAAAACCGGTCGGCCTGGTGTGGTTCGGCGTCGGCCTGGCAGGCCAAACGGTGACCGCCGAACGCCAACTGTTTGCCGACAAGGGCCGTGCTTTCATCCGTGGCGAAACGGTCAGGCACGCGCTGGAGTTGGGTTTGAAGACCTTAGGGGGAGCAGAGTAGGCACGACCAAGACTGTAGATTGCAATCAGCCGATCCGCTAATCAGGACGATCTTCAAACGCCTGCTGAGAATAACATTTTGTAAGATAGTTACGACCAAATTCGTCAGGGAGATATTTCAGAAGTCGAAACTCAGTGATCAAATTTGCGAGGTCCTTCGAAACAGGGTTGAGCCCATTGTAGCCGGCTAACGCGACTTCATGGGATGAGAGCTGGCTACGAAATAGGTTGGCGTAACTTCGTTTTTCAGCAACGGTAAGTTGTTTGTCATTCCTGATACGGAACAAGATTGTATATAGTAGCCGAAAATATGGTCCGGTCGTGCTTTCGTAGCGATCAATAACAACCGCCCTGTAGACATTGCTTACATAATCAGACGTTATTTTTTTACTATCAACACCTTCTAACTGCCATAACATTTCGAAATTCGCCCTGCGTATTGCCTCTATACCTTCACAGAGAGGGTTTTTTCCAATGAGATTCTTCGATGCCACATACCCTCCCCCATACTTAAATTGAACAACATCGCGAGCTTCTCGAAACAATTTCAGAATTTCAAAATACGTGCTCTCAAAGCGCTGAATATGTTGGTCGCGCTGCGCCTCATTAATTTGGCGCTGCTGTAACCGAAGGGTGTAAAAGACAGCTGCAAAAGCAAGTGTCGACATTAACGCGTTGAGCGCACCAAAGCTGTCGCCCCATTGGCCAACCAAAGTGGCCTCCCATGGGATTAGCATCCTCCGAGCCAGAAATGGATGCAGCGCCCAAACTAACCATAGAATGAAAGCGCCGATTGCGACGTTGCGTACAGTTTTGTCTTCCATTGCCTCCCCCGGCAGGCTGGAAACTTCATGCCACGCAACTCACCGACACTTTAACCGTCGCGGAAATGCGTTGGACAGTTGTGGGCCACTTTATCGCAATATTGTCAAGTTCGCCCCAACATCGAAAGCTTGGGTTGACTAACCTCAGCCTGACGGCGCAACCCCATAGATGACGTCGGCGCGCTTCTCAAAAGCCTCGGCGAACATGCGGAAGGCACGGTCGAACATCGTGCCCATCAGCGCGCCCAGGATACGGCTCTTGAATTCGTAGTCGATGAAGAAGCGCACGGCACAGCCGGCACCGTCTGGCTCGAAACGCCAGACATTGCTCAGATATTTGAACGGGCCATCGATGTACTTCACATCGATGGCGTTTTCGTCGGGCTTCAGCAGCACCTGGGTCGTGAAGGTCTCACGGATCGCCTTGTAGCCGATGCTCATGTCGGCGACGAGGATGGTGCGCCCATCCCGTTCCTTGCGCGAGCGGACCGTCAGCGCCTCGCAAAGCGGCAGGAATTGCGGATAGGTTTCGATGTCGGCGACCAGCGCGAACATCTGCTGCGGCGTGTGAGCAACGCGGCGGGTGGCTTCGAATTTCGGCATGAACCCGGCTCTAGAGGGCGTCGCGTCGAAGACGCATCAGAGCGATTTCGCGAGCTGTGCTTCGCGCGCCGCGCGCAGCCTGGCGAAATCGTCGCCGGCGTGATGCGACGAGCGCGTCAGCGGGCTCGACGCCACCAGCAGGAAACCCTTGGTCTTGCCGATCGTCTCGAAGGACTTGAATTCCTCCGGCGTGACGAAGCGGATCACCGGGTGGTGCTTCTTCGACGGCTGCAGATACTGGCCGATGGTCATGAAGTCGACATTGGCCGAACGCAGATCATCCATCAACTGCAGGATTTCGTTGCGCTCCTCACCCAGTCCCACCATGATGCCGGACTTGGTGAAGATCGAGGGATCGAGTTCCTTGACCCGCTGCAGCAGCCGGATCGAGTGGAAATAACGGGCGCCTGGCCGGACCTTCAGATAGTTCGACGGCACGGTTTCGAGATTATGGTTGAAGACGTCGGGCCTGGCCGCCACGACGATCTCCAGCGCCCCGTCCTTGCGCAGGAAATCCGGCGTCAGGATTTCGATCGTCGTCAGAGGCGTTGCCGCCCGGATCGCACGGATGACATCGGCGAAGTGCTGCGCGCCGCCATCGGCGAGATCGTCGCGGTCGACCGAGGTGATGACGACATGGGTAAGGCCCATCTGCTTGACGGCATGCGCGACGCGGGCCGGCTCGTCCGGATCGAGCGCGGTCGGAATGCCAGTGGCGACATTGCAGAAGGCGCAGGCGCGCGTGCAGATCTCGCCCATGATCATGAAGGTGGCGTGCTTCTTTTCCCAGCACTCACCGATGTTCGGGCAACCGGCCTCTTCGCATACAGTCACCAGCTTGTGGGATTTGACGATCTCGCGTGTCTCGGCATAGCCTTTCGATACCGGCGCCTTGACGCGGATCCAGTCCGGCTTGCGCAACACCTCCTGGTCGGGCTTGTGCGCTTTCTCGGGATGCCGCAGCCGCGGCGCGTTGGCGATCGTGTCGAGGACAGTGACCATCTGAACCCTGGCTTTTCTCGCGACCGCCCGTCGGCGATCGTCACGTTTACGTCATCTAGGACTTTTCAACACAAAGAAAAAGGCTGCGGAGGCGCATGCCGCCACAACCGTTTTCGCATAGCCGGGAAGGATATCGACTAGCGGCGCACCAGGCGACCGACCCAGATCAGCAGGCAGGCACCGATGAAGCCGGTGATCAGATAGGCGGTCCAGCCGACGCCGAACACGCCGATGTTGAGCGCCTGTAGGATGGCATTCAGCACCACCGCGCCAACGATGCCCATGATAATGTTCATGAATATGCCGGTGTTGCTCTTCATGACCATTTCGGCGAGCCAGCCTGCCAGGCCGCCGATGATGATGGCTGCGATCCAGCCCACGCCGTTCAGGTGCATATGCCTTCTCCTTGCGCGCGTAAAAATGCATCCGGAAACGAACTGCCTCGCCGTCGCGATCTCGCGGCCTTCGAAGCTGAGTCTCCTGCGGCGAATCTATCATGCGTTCAAGGCGCGACCATAGGCGTCGAGCACGCTTTCCTTCATCATCTCCGACAGCGTCGGATGCGGGAAGATCGTGTGCATCAGCTCTTCCTCGGTCGTTTCAAGGTTTATCGCCACGACAAAGCCCTGGATCAATTCGGTGACTTCGGCGCCGACCATATGCGCGCCGAGCAACTGACCGGTCTTCTTGTCGAAGATGGTCTTGATGAAGCCCTGGTCCTCGCCAAGCGCGATGGCCTTGCCGTTAGCGGCGAACTGGAAGCGGCCGACGCGAATATCCCGGCCTTCGGCCTTTGCTTTCGCTTCCGTCAGGCCAACCGAGGCAACCTGCGGGTTGCAATAGGTGCAGCCGGGAATCTTGAGCTTGTCCGTCGCGTGAACACCGGGAAAATTGGCGATCTTTTCGATACACACGACGCCCTCATGCTCGGCCTTGTGGGCAAGCATCGGGGGACCGGCGACATCGCCGATGGCGTAGATGCCGGGCACATTGGTCTTGCCATAACCGTCGATGACGACGCAGCCGCGCTCGGTCTTGACGCCGAGGGCCTCAAGGCCGAGATTCTCGATATTGCCCTGGACGCCGACGGCCGAAATCATGCGATCGGCTGATATCTTCTCGACCTTGCCGTCCTTCATCTCGACATGCGCGGTGACGGAGTTCGCCCCCTTCTCGACCTTGGTCACCTTGGCCTCGAGGATGATCTTCATGCCTTGCTTCTCGAACTGCTTTTGCGCGAATTTCGAGACTTCGGCGTCCTCGACCGGCATGACCGCCGGCAGCAGTTCGACCACCGTCACCTCGGCGCCCATGGTGCGGTAGAAGGAGGCGAATTCGATGCCAATGGCGCCCGAACCCATCACCAGCAGCGACTTCGGCATCTCCTTCGGCACCATGGCTTCAAAGTACGTCCAGATCAGCTTGCCATCCGGCTCGATGCCGGGCAGCGCGCGCGGCCGGGCGCCGGTCGCCAGGATGATGTGCTTGGCCGTGTAGGTGCCCTCGCCCTTGACGCCTTTCGGCACCGGCGGCTGCGGTTCCATCGGCTTCTTGGCCGTCTTGGAAACAACGATCTCACCGGGCTTCGAGAGCTTGGCCTCGCCCCAGATGACATCGACCTTGTTCTTCTTCATCAGGAACGCGACGCCGCCATTGAGCCTGAGCGACACTTTCCGCGACCGATCGACCACGGCCGCGGTGTCGGCGCTGACCTTGCCGTCGAGCTTCAGGCCATAATCCTTCAGGTGATCCGAATAGTGCATGATCTCGGCCGACCGCAGCAGCGCCTTGGTTGGAATGCAGCCCCAGTTGAGGCAGATGCCGCCGAGATGTTCGCGCTCGACGATCGCCGTCTTGAAGCCGAGCTGGGCGGAACGGACCGCGGTGACATAGCCGCCGGGACCGGAGCCGATGATGATGACGTCGTAGTTCTCAGCCACGGTTTTCTCCTTCAATCACAATTCCAGCATGACGCGCACGACTGGTGTCAGCGCCTTGCCGATGTTTCGCGTGTTTTCGGCGTCGAGGTGGACGCCATCGAGAGGTGTTGTTTGCGCCACCGTGCCAGCGTCGAAGAAGCCGCAACCGACTTCGTCGGCGAGTGCTGCGTATTGCGGTGCAAGCTGCTTCGAGGCGTCGTCGCCACCGGCGAACATCTCCTTGAAATCGGCATTCTCCGTGCGGCTGATAAGAGGAGGCGAAACGATCAGGATCTGCGGCGCCGGCCAGTCGAACGGATAGTCGTGGCCACGCACGATGTCGATCAACCGCTGGATGCCTTGCTTGGCGGCAACCGGGTTGCCATGGATCCATGGTTTCATGTCATTGGCACCGAGCATGATGACGATCAGGTCGATCGGCGCATGCGTCGTCAGCACCGTCGGCAGCAGCCGCGCGCCGTTGCGGTCAGCTCCGGCCAGATGATCGTCGAAGGCGGTGGTGCGGCCATTGAGGCCGTCGGCGATGACCTGAACGCCTTCGCCGAGGCCGGCCTGCAGCACGCTTGGCCAGCGATCCGGCAGCGCATGACGCCCGCCTTCGGCATTGTAGCCCCAAGTCAGCGAGTCACCGTAACAAAGAACCGTCTTCATCCGTTCAACCCGCCTTTATGTCGGCCACGCCGCGCTTCACGCGCCAGCGCACGAACAACCAATGGATGATGATCGTCACCAAGCCCGGCAGACCGAGACCGGCAACTATCGGCATGTCTTTCCTGACCAACGCGGCGCTGCCGTCGCTGTAGAGGATCAGCGCGACCAAGAGGACGAGCAGCACCACAAAAACAATCAGCGTCGATTTGCCCGCCCTCGCCACGACCGCGACCGGATCATTCGTCAATTGCGCCACGAAGAAGACGAAGGTGACGACCAAGGTCACCAGCACCGAGAACATGAAAACGAGGATGTATTCTTCCTCGGCGACTGTGGCGACAGCCAACCATTGCGCGATCAGACCGCCAGCCAACCCGGAAATGAAAAAAGCGAAAAGGCTGGTGAAGAATATTCGCACAGCCCTTCCCTTTCCTAGACCAGCATGCCCATCGGGTTCTCGATCAACTTCTTGAAGGCGACCAAGAGTTCGGCCCCCAGCGCTCCGTCAACCGCACGATGGTCGGTCGACAGCGTCACCGACATCACGGTGGCGATCTTGAC
>NZ_SRUN01000110.1:0-376 GCF_004791595.1 Mesorhizobium sp. M8A.F.Ca.ET.202.01.1.1
GCTAAGTAAACAGATAGAGCGGATGCCGACTTTTCTATTGACCTGCATCCCGCTCTATCCGGCTGAAATCCCCTTCCGGCTGTTCCCACCGCTCCCGCTTTGCTCTACCAATTGAAGAGCTAGGGCGTCGCCCGGCGGGAGGGGACCAGCGATGCCGAGCTTCGACAGCCTGTTCAACGCCTTCGTCACCATCCTGGTGACCATCGACCCGCCGGGGTTGGCGCCGCTCTTCCTTGCCGTGACGCGAGGCATGAACCGCGAGGAGCGCCAGCAGGTCTCGGTGCGCGCCTCGGTATTCGGCTTCCTGGTGATGGCGCTGTTCGCCTTCGCCCGCGCCTCGATCCTGTCAGTGTTCGGCATCACGCTCCCGGCCTGC
>NZ_SRUN01000111.1:0-374 GCF_004791595.1 Mesorhizobium sp. M8A.F.Ca.ET.202.01.1.1
ATGCCCACCGTGCCCACAAGATCGCCTTCATCGAGGACGATGTGCTGGCCAGCGACCTGCCCGATGCCAGCGCCGATTTCGTCGTCTCGACCTTCGGTCTCAAGACGTTCAATCGCGAGTAGCATGCCAGGCTCGCCAAGCTGGTCGCTCGATGCCTCAGGCCGGGCGGCGTTTTCTGCATGACCGAAGCATCCGACCCGAAGGGCTGGTAGCTGCGGCCACTTTATCTCTTTCACCTCAAGGTGGTGCTTCCGCTTGTCGAAAGGACGCTGCTGAGGGGCGCGCGCGACTTCTCAATGATCGGCACCTACTCCACCAATTTCGGCGATGCCTCGCATATGGCGGAAATGCTGAAGGGCGAAGGGCTGGAGGTC
>NZ_SRUN01000112.1:0-373 GCF_004791595.1 Mesorhizobium sp. M8A.F.Ca.ET.202.01.1.1
CCAAGATCGGCGTCGCGCACGGCGGCGAGCACGGCGTGCGCAAGCCGCTCGGCGCAGGCATCGCCGCAGTTCGGCACCAACAGCGCGAACTCGTCGCCGCCGAGGCGCGCGGCATGCGCCGAGGGCGGCAGGCTGGCGACGATGCCGGCGGCGACGCTCTTCAGCGCGAGGTCGCCGGCGGCATGGCCGGCATAGTCGTTGAGCGCCTTGAAGTAATCGAGGTCGACATAAAACACCGCAAGCGGCAGGCGCTCGGCCAGGGCGATGTTTTCGGCGAGCAGCCGGTCGAAGGCCGCGCGGTTTAGCAGCCCGGTCAGGGCGTCGTGGCGCGCGGCGAAGGCAAGTCCCTCGGCGCGCGTCTTCTCCTCGGTGA
>NZ_SRUN01000113.1:0-372 GCF_004791595.1 Mesorhizobium sp. M8A.F.Ca.ET.202.01.1.1
ACTTGCCGAACAGGATTCGGTCGCCGACCTTCACGTCGAGGGGCACGAGCTTGCCACTCTCGTCACGGGCGCCCGGGCCGACGGCGATGACTTCGCCTTCCTGCGGCTTCTCCTTGGCAGTGTCGGGGATGATGATGCCGCCAGCAGAATTCTCTTCGGCCTCGATGCGGCGGACGAGTACACGGTCATGCAATGGACGGAACGTCATATCGTTCTCCTTCAGGACAAACAGATTGCGAGAGGTTCCTCCGCTCCGGGCCGGCAGGACCGGAGCGGGGCTCGCGCGACCCTTTCGGCGTCGCGCGCATGTGGAACTAATTTTGCCTTCTTCTACTTTCAAGGGGGTGCCGCAAAAATTTTGGCACTCTCGGC
>NZ_SRUN01000114.1:0-371 GCF_004791595.1 Mesorhizobium sp. M8A.F.Ca.ET.202.01.1.1
GCTTGATGCACGGAGATGAGCTCTCGGCGGCCTGAAGCGGTGATCTGGTTGCCTTTACCGTGCGTCTTCCCAAGCGTAATAGGCGCCGGCGGTGATCCGTCGTGATGGAAGGCGAGTGGTTTGGGTCAGCGGGTTTGTTTCGGGACGTCTGCGCCCCATTGTTTATGTCGCGAGTTGCGGGATGCGACTGAGGACGGTGCGCAGGATACGCTGGTCCGGGCAGGATGTCGGCAATGCAGGCGAATTTGGGTTTTCATCTCGACCACGCGGCCGTCGAGCTTGAGGAGCGTGAGCCGCAGTGTGGCTAGCTGGGCACCGCATCGCGCAGGGTGAGCATCAGATCCTATGAGGAGGGTGGACAGCGACCTGCG
>NZ_SRUN01000115.1:0-371 GCF_004791595.1 Mesorhizobium sp. M8A.F.Ca.ET.202.01.1.1
TATGACGCGATGAGCTGGACCATCCTCAAGGGCATCGGCGAGATCCACCAGTCCTTCCTGCCCAAGGGCGACCTCGGCGCCATCGACGACAATCCCTTCAAGCTCGACGTCGCCAAGGCCAAGGAATTGCTCGCCAAAGCCGGTCTGCCTGACGGCTTCAAAGTCACCATGGACGTGCGCGTCGGCCAGCCCACCACCGGCATGGCGGAATCGATCCAGCAGACGCTCGGCCAGGCCGGCATCAAGCTGGAGATCATCCCCGGCGACGGCAAGCAGACGCTGACCAAGTACCGCGCCCGCAACCACGACATCTATATCGGCAACTGGGGCCAGGACTATTTCGATCCCAACTCCAATGCCCAGACCTTCGC
>NZ_SRUN01000116.1:0-369 GCF_004791595.1 Mesorhizobium sp. M8A.F.Ca.ET.202.01.1.1
ATGGTTGCGGCCACCGAACAGCCTTCCGATCTCGGAAAGCGTCATCGCGCGGCCGCCGAGACGGCAGTTCACGTAGACGGCCGCGATGGCATCGAACCGCGCCTTGGCGATCCTGGCCGGGCCTCTCGGCCCAACGAGCTGCGCAACGGTCAGGAAGTGCCAGGCGGCGACGCGCTCGATGAGATCGCGCGCCAGCGTTCTCCTCGCCATTGGGATTCCGGGGTAGCGGTCGAAGGGTGGTGGGCGGAAGTGCATCATGCACCGATCTCCTTCAGGGCCTGTTCCTTGGCCTGGTTGAGCTCGGCCATGGCGTCGTGAGAGCCGCCGGGCAGATCCGGGTGGCGTTGCGCGGCCAGCCGACGATATCGG
>NZ_SRUN01000117.1:0-369 GCF_004791595.1 Mesorhizobium sp. M8A.F.Ca.ET.202.01.1.1
CTGGCGCAGCGACTGGTAGACCTCGTCGGTCTGCGGGCGCACGCCGTGCCACTGCAGGAAGCTCTCGGCCGCCTGCTCGACCAGCATGCCCAGACCATCCACGGTATTGCGGCAGTTCGCCGCACGGGCCCAGGCCAGGAAAGCGATGGCCGCCTCGCCGTAGTTCAGGTCGACGGCGGCGGTCATCGAATTGACCAGCGACAGCGGCAGCTTGAACTCGACGTCGCGGTCGCGGCCGGCCGAGGTGGCATTGACGATCAGTTCGAAGTCGCCCAGCTCGCGCAGGTCTTCCCAGTAGCGGCTGATCGCGCGGCCCGGCTCGCCCATCGCGTCGATCAGTTCATCGGCGCGCTCCGGCGTGCGGTTCAC
>NZ_SRUN01000118.1:0-369 GCF_004791595.1 Mesorhizobium sp. M8A.F.Ca.ET.202.01.1.1
GCAGGCGGAGCGCCTGAGCGTGAGCGTAATGGCACTGTTCTCGGACGGCGAGTTCGATGAGGCCGTTCTTTATGAACGCCTTAAGCTTGATGCCCGCTCCATGCCCAGAACGGGCAGCGTATGACCTCCGATCATCAGGAAGTCCTCACGAGCCTTGTAGCTCGTTATGAAACCGTAGTGTCGATACAGGACCGGATCGTTGAGCACGACCGGCGTTTCGGGCCTAGCATCCGAATTGGATGAAGTCCTACTGGAGCGGCTGCTCGTCTCGTTACGGAAGGCCCGCGTCGCCCTGGAGCTGGGCGGTGATCAGGGTGGATTTGCGGCGATAGCGTTCCTCGACGATTTCGAACAGATGGAAGCGCTGTT
>NZ_SRUN01000119.1:0-368 GCF_004791595.1 Mesorhizobium sp. M8A.F.Ca.ET.202.01.1.1
GCACGAACAGCATCAGCACCGCCACCAGGCCGGTGATCGACATGCCGCCGCCCACCTCCATCCAGGTGAAGTCGGGGCCCATCCAGGCCGCGTAGGCGCCGATCAGGATCGACAGCAGCTCCATCGCCAGCATCAGCCAGGCCATGCGCTGCAGGCGCTGTGCGTTGGCGTGGGTGAACGGACGCTCGCGCGCCGCCGATTTCAGCAGCCGCAGCAGATGGCGCAGGAACAGCAGGCACAGCACCAGCAGCGCGACGATTGCGCCCAGGCCCAGGCAGAAATGCAGGAACAGGTCATTGCCGTGCGCGGCGGCGGCACCGGCGTCATGGACGCTGTCGAGCAGCCAGCGGCGGTCGTGGGCGACCAGC
>NZ_SRUN01000011.1:0-278878 GCF_004791595.1 Mesorhizobium sp. M8A.F.Ca.ET.202.01.1.1
GAAACGCACCGTCGAGGAAACTTGGCGCCACATCGGCCACCTCGTCGAAACCATCGAGGCAGCCGAATGCAAGAACTACTTCGAAAACGCCGGATACGCTTCCGTCAAAACATGAAACGCTCTAACGCACCAACTTGGACCGCCCATTCAGCATGTTCTAACAGTTTAAATGCAGCGATCAGAAAACAGTGCCGATTCACTTCAAACGTTCGTCGCGAGGTCTGAAGATTTTCTGGCGAGCCAGACAGGTCGACTAGAAATCGGTCACATTCGGCCGCGAAATGCACAGTTCCTGACGCCCAGGTACGTGTCCCTTCGAGGGCCATAAATCGCTGATCATCGATCTCCATCTATCTATCAGCTTATTCGCTTGCTCGATCCGCCGGATATGGCGTTCCAACCAGGATCGCCATGCCGATGCCGAGGAACAGGATGATCGCGGCCATGCCGAGCCGTGGCGAATCGCTGAGCGTGGTGATGGTCGCCACCATGAACGGCGCCAGGAAGCTGGTGGCCCGCCCGGCCAGCGCGTAGATGCCGAAATAGCGCCCGGATTCGGCGGCGGTGACGCTGCGCGCCATGTAGGAGCGCGACGAGGCCTGCACCGGACCGAAAGCCAGGCCGATCAGCAGGCCGTACAGGATGTAGGCCTTCTCGGCCGCCGTGCCGAACAGGCCTCCCGAGTCGGCGGTCGAAAGCTGGACCAGGCCAAGCAGTGTGAAGCCCGGTCCGGTCGAGACGACGCCGACGGTGGCGACCGAAAGCATGACCAGCGCAACCATCACGACGTGCTTCGAGCCGAGCGCGGTATCGAGCCGCGCCGCGATCCAGCAGCCGAAGATGGCGACGACGTTGAGGATGATGCCGAACAGGCCGATCTCGGTGATCGACCAGTGGAACATGCCGGCCGCGAACGTGCCGCCCAGCGCCAGCAGCGCGTTGACGCCGTCCTGATAGATCATCCGCGCCGCGAGGAAGCGCAGGATGCCGCTGCGGTTGCGCACTTCGGCGAGTGTCGACTTGAGTTCCGACAGGCCCTCGCGCACCGCCGGCCCGATCGGGATGCCCTTGACGGCGTCGGGCGTGAAGAAAAACATCGGCAGGATGAACAGGAAATACCAGCCGGCCGACATCGGTCCGGTGAAGCGCGCGTCCTCGCCAAGCTTCGGATCGAGCCCGAACAGCGGGTCGATGCCGATAAGCGTCTTGCCGGTCTCCAGATTGCCTGCCAGGAACAGGACGACGAAGATCAGCGCGATCATACCGCCGAGATAGCCAAGTCCCCAGGCCATGTTGGAGATCCTGCCGATCTCGGCCTTCGGCACCAGGCGCGGCATCATGGAATCGTTGAACACGGTCGAGAACTCGGCCGCCACCGAAGCCAGCGAGAACAACAGCACGACCAGGAACAGGTTCGAACCGGGCGCGGCGAACCACAGCAGGGTGAGGCTGACGATCTTGATCGTCGCGAAGAAGGCGATCCACGGCTTGCGCGGCCCGGTCTGGTCGGCGATCGAACCGAGGATGGGCGACAGGATCGCGATGACCAGCCCCGCCGCGGCGATACCATAACCCCAGGCCGCCTGTCCGGCGGTCGGGTCGCTCGCCATGCGCGAGACGAAATAGGGTCCGAAAATGAAGGTGGTGACGACGGTGAAGAACGGCTGCGCCGCCCAGTCGAAGAACATCCACCCCCAGATGCCGCGCCCCGACGCCCGCTGCACTGTCTCTACCGCCGCCATGCTGATTCCCCCGGCCCGCCCGCGTCGGGCGTCATGTCTGCATGTTTTTCATGGGCATGCAAACTGGCAAATGTTCGTGCCGCCCCTCACCTGCCTGCCGGCATCCTCTCCCCGTATAGAGACGGGGAGAGGGGCGCCGTCACTGCGGATTTCGCCAATCACCAGCGTCCCAAAAGAAGGCGCCGAGGCCGCGGCCAGCCCTTTCTCCCCGTCACTATGCGGGGAGAAATGCCCGGCAGGGCAATGAGGGGCGGCGCCGGCGTTTCGGAGATGCTCACATCCCGGTCAGATCGCTCATCAGTCCCGACGCGACCGACAGCCGGGACACGGTGATGTCGCCGCCTTCGGTCAGCGCCTGCAGCCGCTCGCGGATGCGCGCCACCCGCTCGCCGCCCGCTTCCAGCCAGGCCGCCACCGGATCCGCGGCCTTGGCATGGCCGGTGAGCGCGGCCACCGCGATGCCGCGCCGCGCCGCGCCGATCGTGTCGGTGGCGCGGGACAGAGCGAGTTGATCATAATAGTCCGATGGCGTGATCGAACGCGCCGCATCCTCGACGCGTGGGATGCGGAAGGCATCGCTGACGGCGAAGAATGCCTTGGCGGCCGCGACGATATCGGCACCGGCGGTGCGCGCTGTCAGCGCGATGTCCGGGATGAGCTCCGCCGCCTCGCTCATCGCCAGCTGCTCGGCGAGCTTTTCCGGAGCGCCCGCCTTGAACAGTCCGTGCCGCTTCTCCTCGATCCGCTCGCGCGAAAAAGCCGGCAGCAGCGATACCAGTTTGGGCTCCAGCGCCTTGCGTGCATCCTGCAACTCGGCGATGCGTTGGCCAAGCGATGCCGTGCCGGCATCGTTTTTCAGATACCAGCCGCTGCTCATATAGATAAGCCGGCTCACCATCTGGTAGAGATCGAGCTGCACCTGGCCGTCGATCTGGTTATCGAGCGCGTCGATCTCGCGATAGAGCGCCGGCAGCGCAAAGCCGTCGCGCACCAAGGCGAAGGTGCGCACCACGTCGGCGGCGGTGCGCCCCGTCGCTTCCTGCAGCCGGTTGACGAAGGATGGGCCGCCGCGATTGACCAGATCGTTGGCGACGACTCGGGCGATGATCTCGCGGCGCAGCCGATGGCCATGAATCTCGGAAGCGTATTTCTTCGCCATCCGGTCCGGGAAATAGCCCATCAGGTCGCGGTCGAAATGGGCATCATCCGGCACGTCGCTGGCGACGATGTCGGAAAACAGCACGATCTTGGCATAGGCGAGCAGCACGCCGAGTTCGGCCCGGGTCAGCGGCTCGCCGCGCGCCTCGCGCTCGGCAAGGGCCGCCGGCGACGGCAGCGTCTCGACCACGCGGTCGAGCAGGCCACGCGCCTCCAGCGCGGTCATGAAGCGGCTTTGATGCGCGATGTCGGCGAGGCCGCGCTTGCGGGCGATCGAAAGCGCCAGCGTCTGCTGGTAGTTGTTGGACAGCACCAGGCCGCCGACCTCGTCGGTCATCTCGGCCAGCAGCTTGTTGCGCGCCGGGCGCGTCAGCGATCCCCTGCGCATGGCCGACGCCAGCGCGATCTTGATGTTGACCTCGACGTCGGAGCAGTTGACGCCGCCCGAATTGTCGATAGCGTCGGAATTGCAGCGGCCGCCATTCATGCCGAACTCGATGCGTGCCCGCTGGGTGACGCCGAGATTGGCACCCTCGCCGATCACCTTGGCGCGGACGTCGAGCGCCGTGATGCGGATGGCATCGTTGGCGCGGTCGCCGACCTCGGCATTGGTTTCGGTCGATGCCCTGAGATAGGTGCCGATGCCGCCGAACCACAGGAGATCGACGGGCGCCTTGAGGATGGCGGTCATGATCTCGACCGGCGTGGCGGTCGTCTTGGCGAGGCCGATCGCGGTCGCCGCGGCAGCCGGCAAGGTGATCGACTTCTGGCTGCGCGAGACGATGACGCCGCCTTCCGACAGCTTGGTCTTGTCATAGTCCTGCCAGCTCGAACGCGGCAACGCGAACATCCGCTCGCGCTCGGCCATCGAGGCAGCCATGTCAGGATCGGGATCGATGAAGATGTCTCGATGGTCGAAAGCGGCGATCAGGCGCGTCTTCGGCGACAACAGCATGCCGTTGCCGAACACGTCGCCCGACATGTCGCCGACACCGACGACGGTGAAAGGCGAGGTCTGGATGTCGCGGTTCATCTCGCGGAAGTGCCGCTTGACCGCTTCCCAGGCGCCCTTGGCGGTGATGCCCATCTTCTTGTGGTCGTAGCCGGCCGAACCGCCGCTCGCGAAGGCATCATCGAGCCAGAAGCCATGCTTTTCCGAGATGGCGTTGGCGGTGTCGGAGAAGGTTGCCGTGCCCTTGTCGGCGGCGACGACGAAATAGGGATCGTCCTGGTCGCGGCGCACGACACCGGCCGGCGGAATGACACCGTCCAGCCCGATATTGTCGGTGATCGACAAAAGGCTGGAGACGAAGTTCTTGTAGGCGGAGGTGCCGGCCTCGAAGATGGCGTCGCGTCCGGCGCTCATCGGCAGTTTCTTGGGATAGAAGCCGCCCTTGGCACCGACCGGCACGATGACGGCGTTCTTGACCTGCTGCGCCTTGACCAGGCCGAGCACTTCGGTGCGATAGTCCTGCGCGCGGTCCGACCACCGCAGGCCGCCACGCGCGACCGGGCCGAAGCGCAGATGCAGGCCTTCGACCTCGGAGCCGTAGACGAAGATTTCCCGCCATGGCCGCGGCGCCGGCAATCCCTCGACCGCTTGCGACTCGAGCTTGATCGCCAGCGACTGGCCTTTCTCTTTCGTATCGGCAACGAAATGATTGGTGCGCAGCGAGGCTTCGATCAGGTTCAGGTAGCGCCGTATGATCGTGTCGTCGTCGATGTTGGGGACATCTTCGAGCGCATCCTTGATCTTGGCCTTGAGGTGCTTGGCCGCCACCACGCCTTCCGTTTCCGCCGTCGGGCCGAGGCGGGCGATGAACAGGTCATGCAGGCCGCGCGCGATTTCGGGATAGCGGTTGAGGGCGGCGGCGATGAAATCCTGGCTCTGCGGGATGCCGACCTGCTGCAAATAGCGGCCATAGGCCCGCAGGATGGTAATCTCGCCCGACCACAGGCCGGCGGTTTGCGCAAGGCCATTATAGCCATCATTGTCGACGTCGCCGCGCCACACCGACAGGAACGCGTCCTCGAACAGCGCGCCGCCATCGGCGAGGTCTATTCGCGCGCCGTAGCTGTTCTCCAGCTCCATGTCGTGGATGAAGACCATCCCGGAGGCCTCGTCGCCGACTGCGAAAGTCCGCTCGCTGATGACGCGGAAGCCGATGTTCTCCAGCACCGGAACGCGCCGCGACAACGCCACCGGACTGCCATGGTGATAGATTTTCAGCGCCGCCTGCTGCGGTTTCTGCCCGGTATGGCGGTAATAGTCGATGGCGATCGGATTGCTGGCGCTGATCTTGGCGATGCGCCCGGCATCGGCCAGCGCCACCGCCGCGCTGAACGAATCCCGGTAGCTTTCCGGCAGCCGCGCGGCGATGGCCTTCAACGCCGGATCGCTGCCGTCGGCTTCCGCGGCATCGGCAAGCGCATCTTCCCAGGTGCGCACGATGTCGCGTATCGCCGCTTCGATCGTCGCCTGCTCGACCTTCGGCGTCTTGCCGCCGGAGCGGCCGATGATGAAGTGCACACGCGCCAGCCCACCTTCCGGGAAGGCCGGGTAATAGGCCGACAGCCGGCCCTCGAACACGGTTTTCAGATAGGCGCCGATCTTCTCGCGCACGACGCTGTCGTAACGGTCGCGCGGCACGAAGACGAGGATCGATACGAAACGGTCGAACTGGTCGGCACGCACCAGCGCCCGCACGCGTGGCCGCTCGATCAGGCCGAGAATGGCAGCGGCATGCTTGCGCAGGATCGGCACCGGCACCTGGAACAGCTCGTCGCGCGGATAGCTTTCCAGCACGTTGATCAGCGCCTTGCCGGAGTGATCGTGCCGGTCGAAGCCCGACTTGGCGATGATGGTTTCGGCCTTGGACCTGAGATACGGGATCTTCATCACCGAGCGCGTGTAGGCGGTCGAGGTGAACAGGCCGACGATGCGCAGTTCGCCCGCCAAGGTGCCCTTGGCGGTGTAGGTCTTGACGCCGATATAGTCGAGATAGATGCGCCGGTGCACCAAGGACTTGGCATTGGCCTTGGTGACGATCAGCGGCTCCGGTCCGTGCAGGAAAGCACGGATTTCAGGCGTCGTCGTCACCGCCTCGGTGCCGCGCCTCAGCACCAGCACGTCCGGGTCGGTCAGGATGCCGAGGCCGGGTTTTTCGGAGCGCTCCAGATTGCCGCTTTCCTCGCCGCCGGTGTACTTGAATTCACGCATGCCGAGGAAGGTGAAATTGTCGTCGCGCAGCCACTCCAGGAAGGCGATGGCCTCGGCGACGCTCTTCTTGTCGAGCGGCACCGCAGAATAGCGGAATTCGGAGATGGCCTGATCGAGCCGGGCGAGCATCGGCCGCCAGTCCTTGACCGCGGCGTGGACCTGGCCAAGCATCTTGCGCAACCGCTCGGTCAAGCCATTTGCCTGTGCTGACGTCAACCGGGGAATGTGCACATGGATCACGCTCAGCCGGTCGTGGCTGCCGTCGTCCTTGGCGAAATTGCCGTCGCCGAGGATTTCGTCGACTCCCGTTTTGCCATGGCGAACCGTGATCACCGGATGGGTGACCAGGGTCGGTCCCCCTGATGTCTCCGTGACTTCGCCGAGGATGGAATCGAACAGGAACGGCATGTTGTCGTTGACGACCGTGATGACCGTCACCGGGCGGCCTTCGCGAACGACGCCCGAATCGGCTTCGACGGCGACGACGCACTCACCCTTTTTGTGGCCGGCGACCGCCTTGCCGGCGAGATCGGCGGCGCGCTCGAGGTCGGCCACGTCATAGGCGGCGATATCCTCAGCCGGCGCGCGGGCGAGCAGATAGTCGGCAAGCCTGGCCGGTCTGTCCTCCGTCTTCGCCGCAGTTGCCTTCTTCTTCGACTTAGCTGCGGACTTCACGCTGGCCATGACGCTTCTTCCCTCCCGTCGCATGCTTTTGCGACTATGGTAGCAGATGACCGCTGTTTGGCGACAAAGGTTTGACGGCTTGCCAAGAATTATCGGAATTCGGCGGCAAGGCATCGCCTGACGAGGAGGAATGATCCATGACCGGCAAAATCACCGCGCTTGACCTGGGCTCGGCAGAGCTGAGCGAACCGACAAAAACCTATTTCGCCAAATGCGAGGAGAAGCTCGGCCTCGTCCCCAACGTGCTCAGGGCCTATGCCTTCGACGACAAGAAGCTGCGCGCCTTTACCGACATGTACAATGATTTGATGCTGGGCGAATCCGGCCTGTCGAAACTGGAACGCGAGATGATCGCGGTCGCCGTCTCCTCCATCAACCACTGCTACTATTGCCTGACCGCGCATGGCGCGGCGGTGCGCCAGCTCTCGGGCGACCCCTTGCTTGGCGAGACGATGGTGATGAATTTCCGCGCCGCCGACCTTTCGCCGAAGCAAACGGCGATGCTCGAATTCGCCGTCAAGCTGACCGAAGAACCGGCCAGGATCGTCGAGGGCGACCGTGCGGCGCTGCGCCAGGCCGGATTCAGCGACCGCGACATCTGGGACATCGCCTCGACCGCGGCCTTCTTCAACATGTCGAACCGCGTCGCGGCGGCAATCGACATGCGGCCCAACGACGAATACCACGCCATGGCGCGATAGGGCCACGCGCGCTGCACCGTCAGTCCTGCTCTCATCAAGCGTTGACAGGCGAATGCAGCCAGTTAGTTTTCCGGGAAACAAAATTTCCGAGGGGTGAAACTTCGTGCCCGAGGCTAACGCTTCGAGAATAGGAGCCCTTATGCTTGAGCGAATTGCCCAACCCCGGATTCTTCTCTGCGCCCTGACCATGACGCTGGCGCTCGCCACCCCACCCGCTCATGCCTTCGAGGCAGCGACCACCTATCAGCCCATTTTCGAGACCGCGGCAGCCAAGACAGTAACGTTGACCGGGCATGACCTGACTATCGATCAGGTCATCGACATCGCCCGCAACGGCGCCAAGGTCGAGCTTAGCCCGGAAGCGCTGCAGCGCTCGGCGGATGCCTATGGCCTGCTGCTCGAGGGTGCGGCCGAAGGTATCGCGATCTACTGGTTCAACCGTGGCGCCGGCGATCAGCGCGAAACGGTGATCTTCTCCGGCGATCCGACGACGCCGGAAAACAGCAAGCTCCTCAAGGAGCAGCAGCTCGCCCGCTTCAAGGGCGGGGTCGACAGAGGCTACGGGCCGGAGCTGCAGGAAGAAGCGCTGGTGCGCGCGATCATGGCGATCCGCGCCAACACCATGTCCTACGAAGCCGCCAGCCCGCAGCTGACGCATATGCTTGTCGACATGCTGAACAAGCGGGTGACGCCGGTGGTGCAATCGCGCGGCACGCTCGGCGAAGGCGACCTCGCGACACTCGGCAATATCGGCGCGACGATGGTCGGCGAGGGCGAGGCCTATTTCAACGGCACACGCATGCCCGCCTCCCAGGCCCTCTCCCAGGCCGGCCTGAAGCCGCTCGAACCCTTCGCCGCCGACCAGGCCGCGCTGATCAGCACCAATGCCTATGCCCAGGCGCAAGCCGTGCTCTTGCTCGAGGACGCGCGAAAACTGCTGGAATGGACCGACCTCAGCTACGCCATGGGGCTCAACGGCATGAACTCCAGCGTGACGCCGATATCGGTGCCGGTGCAATCCATGCGGCCTTACCCGTGGCTGACATGGGACGCGGCGAGGATCATGGACATGATCAAGGGCAGCTATCTCTTCGACGAGGATCCGGCCCGCATCATCCAGGACCCGGAAAGCATGCGCGCCTCCAGCCAGCGCCAGGGCTCGGCCTGGCATGCCTGGGCGGATCTGCGCCAATCCGTGCTGCTTTCGATCAATTCGTCGGATCACAATCCGGCCATCCTGCCGGGCCTGACGCCGCAGAGCTCGCCGGAGCTGAGCACGCCGCAATTCATGAAATATTACATCAAGGGCGGGCCGCTGAGTAACGGCAAGTCCGGCTATATCTTCTCCAACGCCAACTGGGATCCCTATCCCATGGCCAATCAGGTCGAGGCTTTCACCATCTCGCTGACCAATCTTGGCGTCGCGGTGGCGCAGCGCATCGAGCGCTTCCGCAACCCCTTCTTCACCGTGGTCAAGCCGGCCGATGTGCTGAAGCCCGAAGAGCGCAAGGACATCCCGACCTTCGACGGCTATCTGCCGACCGATCTCTGGCAGGAGCTGGCCGACCTCGGCACCCCGGTGACGCCGAATGGCCAAGCGATCGTCGCCACCGTCGAGGACCTGGAAGCGCAAACCCGCATCAAGACGCAACGCGCCCGTGAGGCGGTCGACGTGTCGTTCCACCTGCTGGCGCAGGACCTGTTGACGGCAAGCTATTGGATGGAAATCCGCAAGGCGCAGAACCCGCAGCGGAAATTCGGCGCAGCGCCAACCGCGGCACTCGAGGCGCTGCGCCAGGTAATCCCCTGGCATCAGGCGGCATCGGAACGGCAAAAGCGGCCGCTCGGCATGGTCGCCTACGATTTCATGCAGGAGAACCCGGCTTCGAAATTCTATTCCGGCGGGCCGCTGGCCCCGAAGAGTGCTTCACTTCCGGCGGCCGGCGTTCTGCCCAACTGATGAGCTTGCCGCAAGGCGGTATTCCAGGAGCCGGCGCGCCACCCTTCAGAATGGCAGGAGGGCGCAAGGCGATCACCTCGCGGCAGCACGAATATTAGCGATTGCGTATTTTCGTTGCCCACTCGTCATTTTGGTCCGATGATCGGCATGCGGCATGACCGCATGCCGGTTCGATGCCGCTCATCAAGGGAGGAGAACATGGCGAAGTTTCTCTACGTCTATCACGGCTCCGGCAAGATGCCGACGAGCGACTCCGAGCGAAAGGCGATGACCGGCGCCTGGACAGACTGGTTCGGAAAACTCGGCTCGGCCGTGGTCGAGCGCGGCAATCCTGTCGGCATGTCGAAGACGGTGCTGCCCGGCGGCAAGGTCGAAAACAATGGCGGCAGCAACCCGACCGGCGGCTACTCGATCATCGAGGCCAGGGATATCGACGAAGCCGCCGAGAAGGCCAAGGGCTGCCCGATGCTGGCCATGCCAAACTGCAACGTCGAGATCGCACCCATCATCAACATGATGGGCTGACGGGTCGCCTCAAGAGCGCGCCGCGATGGCCGCCGCGGCACCGGCCATCGTCGTGGCGCTGACGCGGTTGGCGATCTTCATGGCGCGCTTGCTCCTGAGCAGTTTGCGTGCCTGCGAGGCGGCGAGCACCCAGGCGAGATCGATGGCGATCAGCACCACCGCCATGGTCGCCGTCAGTTCGACCCAGCCGACGAGACTGACCGAAGCGAGGTCGATGATGGTCGGCAACAGCGCCAGGTAGAACATCATGATCTTGGGATTGCCGAGCGTGACAGCCATGCCGGCGAAGAAAAGCTTCGCCGGCGAGTCTTCACGCGGCATCTCGCCCTCCTTGGCGTCGACGGGCGCCATCCACATCTTCCAGGCGAGGTAGGCCAGATAGGCGACGCCAGCCCATTTCACCGCGACGAAAGCGAGATGGAAGGTCTGCGCCACCACGGCGAGCCCGAACACCGCCAGCGAAAGCCAGATGCCTTCGCCGATCCACATGGCAAGCAGGAACGGGAACACGTCGCGAAAGCCCTTCGAAATGACGCGTGCGACGAGCGCCGCGATCGATGGACCGGGCGAACCGGCGGCCACGAACAAGGCGGCGGCGAAGATCAGGAGCGAGGCGAGGTGCATGGCGAGGGTCTCTGTCTGGCAACCTTTGAAACCTGACACTAGCGCAAGCGATCGAGCCGCGGTAGCGCCAACAAAATGACGCTTGTCCGCGCGGCGCCACGCCGCTAGAAGGGCCGCCGCGAAACAACTTCGAGCTTCACTTTGCCTCAGTAACCGCCGGTCTCGCCAACTCCCCCGACACACCTGCATGGCGCCGCATCAGCAGTGCCTGTTTCATTTTTCATGTGTTCCTCTGGGCGGCGGTTCGAGACCGGTTTGGCACTGCTGAACCGCTGTCGCGCGCTTTTCGCCCAGCGACACCTGACTTCACGATCTCCGCAGCCACCCGCCACGCCGCGCCCGCACGGGCATCTCGACATCGCCGACCGGATGAACTTCCCGACGGGAAGGACTTACCGGCATGTCTTCTATCCTGCGCATCCACTGGACGATCGCGCCTGAAATCGCACCGCGCCCATTGATCAACTGCAATCGCTGCGGCGGCGTGAAAGCCTATCACTGCAGCGGGAAATTCCGCGTCAACGCCAATGGCAAGCGCATCGACGTCTGGCTGATCTATCGTTGCGTCGACTGCGACAATTCCTGGAATTTCGGCATTTTCGAACGCTGCAACCGCCGTGACATCGAGCCGGCGCTGCTCGCGGCGCTCGAGAGCAACGATCCGGAGCTGGCACGTCGCCATGCCTTCGACATCGTCGCCCTGCGCGACCAGGTTGGGCGCGTCGAGGAATTCCCTGATGCCGCCGTGCGCAAACAGGTGATCGGCGGGATGAAGCAGGGCGCGACGGCGCTGGAACTCCGGCTGGGTTTGGAAGTGCCGATATCGCTGAGGCTCGACCGCTTGCTGGCCAGCGAATTCGGCATCTCGCGATCGCGGCTCCAGGCGCTGGAGGAGCGACGGCTGCTGGTCGTTGATCCCGAGGGGAGCAAAGCCCTTCGCAAGCCAGCCCGCGAGGGGACGACGATCCGCGTCAATCTTGCCAGCGAACCAGATCGGCAGGCCATCATCCTGGCCGCTGGGGGATGAAAAAGGGGTGAGGCACCGATGTGCCTCACCCCTTCCGTCAGTTCCGTAAAATGGAAAATTACGCCGCGCCGACCGCCTTCGACGACTTCTCGAAGCGCTTGCGCTCGTTCGGGTCGAGATAGAGCTTGCGCAGGCGAATAGTCTTCGGCGTCACCTCGACCAGCTCGTCGTCCTGGATCCAGGCCAGCGCGCGCTCCAGCGTCATGCGGATCGGCGGGGTGAGCTTGACCGCTTCATCCTTGCCGGCGGCGCGGATGTTGGTCAGCTTCTTGCCCTTCAGCACGTTCACTTCGAGGTCGTTGTCCCTGCTGTGGATGCCGATGATCATGCCCTGATAGACCTTGACGCCCGGATCGATGACCATCGGGCCACGGTCTTCCAGGTTCCACATGGCGTAGGCGACCGACTCGCCCTGCTCGTTGGAGATCAGCACGCCGTTGGTGCGGCCGGGCAATTCGCCCTTGTAGGGCTCGTAGGCATGGAACAGCCGGTTCATCACGGCGGTGCCGCGCGTGTCGGTCAACAATTCCGACTGGTAACCGATCAGGCCGCGCGTCGGCGCGTGGAAGACGATGCGCTGGCGGTTGCCGCCCGAGGGCCGCAGCTCGACCATTTCGGCCTTGCGCTCCGACATCTTCTGCACGACGACGCCGGCATGCTCCTCGTCGACGTCGATGACGACTTCCTCGACCGGCTCCAGCAATTCGCCGTTCTCGCCCTTCTGCATGACGACGCGTGGACGCGAGACGGCGATTTCGAAGCCTTCGCGGCGCATGGTCTCGATCAGCACGGCGAGCTGCAATTCGCCACGTCCGGAGACGAAGAACGAATCCTTGTCGGGCGATTCCTCGATCTTCAGCGCGACATTGCCTTCGGCCTCGCGCAGCAGCCGGTCGCGGATGACGCGGCTGGTCACCTTGTCGCCTTCGGTACCGGCGAGCGGGCTGTCGTTGACGAGGAAGGACATGGTCACGGTCGGCGGGTCGATCGGCTGCGCATGCAGCGCCTCGGTCACCGCCAGGTCGCAGAACGTGTCGGCGACGGTCCCCTTGGACAGGCCGGCAATGGCAACGATGTCACCTGCCTGCGCCTCTTCGATCGGCTGGCGCTCGAGGCCCCGGAAAGCAAGGATCTTCGAAATGCGGCCGGTTTCGATCTGGGTGCCATCATTGTGCAGCACCTTGACCGCCTGGTTCGACTTCAGCGTGCCGCTCTCGATGCGGCCGGTGATGATGCGGCCGAGGAACGGGTTGGCTTCCAGGATGGTGCCGATCATGCGGAACGGGCCGGGATGAACGGTCGGCGCCGGGACATGCTTGATGACGAGGTCGAACAGCGGCGCAAGCTGCTGGTCCTTCGGGCCTTCGGGATTTTCCGACACCCAGCCGTCGCGGCCCGAACCATAGAGGATCGGGAAGTCGAGCTGCTCGTCGGTGGCATCGAGCGCGGCGAACAGGTCGAACACCTCGTTGACCACCTCGACATGGCGGGCGTCGGGACGGTCGATCTTGTTGATGACGACGATCGGCTTCAAACCGACCTTCAGCGCCTTGCCGACGACGAACTTGGTCTGCGGCATCGGCCCTTCGGCGGCGTCGACCAGCACGATGGCCGAATCCACCATCGAGAGGATGCGCTCGACCTCACCGCCGAAATCGGCGTGGCCGGGGGTGTCGACGATGTTGATGCGGGTGTCCTTCCAGTCGACCGAGGTCGCCTTGGCCAGGATGGTGATGCCGCGTTCCTTTTCGAGGTCGTTGGAATCCATGGCGCGCTCGGCGACGCGCTGGTTGTCTCGGAAAGACCCGGATTGCTTCAAAAGCTGGTCGACCAGGGTGGTCTTTCCATGGTCGACGTGCGCGATGATCGCGATATTACGGAGGTTCATGATTCTGGTCTCGGAAGCGTTGCAGGCAGCAGGCCAAAGGCGCTGCCTCTTTCGGTTGCGCGGCTCATACAGGGTTTTTCGCAGTTGCGAAAGGGGAAGCGCGACGCCAAATACTCATCAAATCTTAAGCATCTGCGTGTGAAATGATTTTGTTAACCAAGGCGGGAACCTTTGAGGGCCCGGACAGTTCGAACGTCATGACCGATAAACTCAACCGATTTTGGCCGCTGATCGCGTCCGCCGCCTTTGCCGTCCTGCTGGCGGCCAATGCCGCGCAATCAGCCGCGACGCTGAAGGAAGCGCGTGCCGTCCTGCCGGCTGACGCGCCTTCCGCGCAACAGGCCTTTGCCGACGCACCCGATGGCGTCGACCCGGTGGTGACCGGCCCGGTCAGCGCCGCCTTCAAGCAGAGACAGGCCAGCGCCAATTGTGATGCGGCGGTTTGGCCCAACATTCCGATGGTCTGCTATCCCGACTGAAAGTTCGCGCCGTTCCGCGAAGCTGGCGATCTCCCCCTCGTGGGAAGATCGGCCATTCTGCCTGCCGCCTCAAGCCGGCTGCGGTTCCGGATCGAAAGCCGGCCGGCTGGTGTTGATCAGGAGCGAAATACAGGCGGCGGCGATCGCCGTCATGCCGGCAATCAGGAACGCCAGTTCGTAATTGCCCTGCAGTTCGCGCATCGTACCGCCGAAGGCGGCGGCGGTGGCGGCACCCACCTGGTGACCGGCGACGATCCAGCCGAACACGATCGGCCCGCTACGGTCGCCGAAGGCTTCGTTGGCGAGCCGCAGCGTCGGCGGCACGGTGGCGATCCAGTCGAGACCGTAGAGCACCGCGAAGATGATCAGGCTGGTCGCCGAGAAGCCGGAATAGGGCAGGTAGATGAGCGAGAGACCACGCACCGCGTAGTAGACGCCAAGCAGTTTGCGCGGGTCGTAACGGTCGGTGAGCCATCCTGACAGCGTCGTGCCGATCAGGTCGAAAATGCCCATCATCGACAACAGGCCGGCCGCTTGCACCTCCCCGATGCCCATGTCGCCGCAGAACGCGATCAGATGTGTGCCGACGAGACCGTTGGTGGTGAAGCCACAGACGAAGAAGGTGGCGAACAGGTACCAGAACACCCGCGTGCCGGCGGCCCGGCGCAACGTGTTGAGCGTATGCGCCAGGAAGTTGCCTTGTGACGCGGGCGAAGTCGGCGGCACATCATCCGCCTCTGCGCCATAACGCACCATGCCGATCGAGGCCGGGCGCTCCGGCACCAGCAGCCAGACCAGAGGGATCAACGCCGCGGTCGCGATCGCGACGGCGATGACGACAGGCTGCCAGCCGCCTGCCTGCGCAAGCGAGGCGATCAGCGGCAGGAAAATCAGCATGCCGGTGGCACTGGAGGCCGACATCAGCCCCATGACAAGGCCGCGATTGGTCTTGAACCAGCGGTTGACGATGGTGGCACCCAGCACGCTGGCGACGGCGCCGGATCCGATGCCGGAAAAAACGCCCCAGGTGATGAACAGATGCCAGGGCTTGGTCATCAGCAGGCTGAGCCCGGTCGAAGCCGACATCACCACCAGCGACGCAAGCAGCGTGCGGCGCAGCCCGATGCGTTCCATCAGCGCCGCGGCGAACGGACCGGTCAGCCCATAGAGCAGGATGCCTACGCCTGCGGCCAATGAAATGACGTCGCGCCGCCAGCCGAAGCTGTTTTCCAGCGGCAGCATCATGACGGACGGCGCGGAGCGCAGGCCGGCCGCGATCAGCAGGCAGAGGAAGATGACGCCAACCACGACGAAAGCGTAGCGCTGGCCAAACGGACGGGATTGAGCTATCATGTTACTGACCGGTACGTTGCAAGGTGGGAGTATGTATACGTACCGATCGGTAACATTGTCAATCGAGTCCCATGATGCCAAGCGACAAAAATATTGAACTGACCATCAGCGACGGTCATGCGTCGGCGCCACCCAAGGCCGCCAAGAAGATCCTCGACGTGGCCTATGACCTGTTCTACCGGCGAGGTATCAGGGCGATCGGTGTCGACGAGATCGTCAAGCGCGCCGGCGTCACCAAGCCGAGCCTCTATCGCAGCTTTCCCTCCAAGGACGAACTGGCCGCCTCCTACCTCAGGCAATACGATCTTGAATACTGGGAGCGTTTCGATGAGGCGGTTGCCGCCAATCCCGGGGACCCTCGTGCGCAGATCAAGGCTTTCCTGACCCGCATCGGCAAGCGAACGCAGGTGGCGGACTATCGCGGCTGCGGCATGACCAATGCGGCGGTCGAATATCCCGACCACAGCCATCCGGCCCGCGTCGTCAGCGAGGCCAACAAGCAGGAATTGCGCCGCCGCCTGCGCGCCATGGCGGCTGCGATGGGCGCGCATGATCCTGACACGCTGGGCGACGGGCTGCTGCTGCTCATCGAAGGCGCCTATATCAGCGGCCAGCTGTTCGGCCTCGGCGGACCGGCACAGTCGGTCGCCCGCAACGCCGACCTGCTGATCGAGGCGAGCTTGAAGAAATAGCGATTGGCGATACGCTGGGACGACCGCCAACGGAGATCCCCGCGATGCGCAGCCTGTTGATCCCGCTCATCCTCGCCGGCCTCTGCCAGGCGGCACAAGCCGGCGAGATATCCAGCGCCTACACCGACCTCGACTGGAAGAAGGACTGCGTGACCTATGCGCAGGCCGAGCAGGGCGACGGCGATTGGGCCGACCTCGCCTGCTCCGGCTATCGCGGCTATTCCGTGCTGATCGGATATGACGACGCCCGCGAATCGCTGTTCTACGGTTTTCCGCCCGGCGGCGACATGACGTCCGCCTGGGAAAGTTTTTCGGCCTTCAATTCGTCCGGGGCCAAGGTCGAGTGGCGCATCGAAACCAATGGCGACAAGGCGGTGCCATTCGCGGTCATCCACCGCCGCTCGATCAGCAATCCCGAGGACGAGACCAGGAAGACCGAGGTGCTGCTCGTCGCCAAGGTCGCCCAGATGGACGCCCGTGACGGCTGCACCGTCGGCCTGGTGCTGGCCACCGGCAACCCTACCGCCAACGACCAGGCGCGCAAGATCGCCGACGAGAAGGCGAAAGGCTTCGCCTGCGGCAAGGACAAGCGCGTGGTGATCGGCGACGTGCCGGCTTTCGGCCGGGTTGATAACTGACCGCTCGAGCTACTTGCTCGCCTTTGCCCGTGCAACCGCGTCGATGATCATCCTCTTGGCGTATTTGGAATCGTGCCAGCCTTCGATCTTGACCCATTTGCCGGGCTCGAGATCCTTGTAGTGCTCGAAGAAGTGTTGCACCTGCTGGCGCGTGATGTCGGGCAGCTGCGTGTATTCGGTGATGTTCTCGTAGCGCAGTGTGAGCTTCGGTGACGGCACCGCGATGATCTTCTCGTCCTGGCCGGCATTGTCTTCCATGATCAGCACGCCGATCGGCCGCACATTGATGACGCAGCCCGGCACCAGCGCACGCGTGTTGCAAACCAGCACGTCGATCGGGTCGCCGTCGCCCGACAGCGTGTGCGGCACGAAGCCGTAATTGCCGGGGTAGCGCATCGAGGTGTGCAGGAAGCGGTCGACGAACAGCGTGCCGGCCTCCTTGTCCATCTCGTACTTGATCGGCTCGCCGCCGATCGGCACCTCGATGATGACGTTGACGTCCTCAGGCGGATTCTTTCCAGTGGCTATGGCTTCGATGCGCATGGCTTTTGTCCCTCTCTCGATTGGCAGGAGATAGCGGGCGGCGCAAAATGGTGCAATGCGGCGAATGGTGCTTACATGCATCCGGCGGGACGCGATGGCGTTCGGCGCGTTCAATCATCGGCACAAGATGTTTCAGCGTCGTGATTTACGTGAGCCCGGGACTTCGCCTTCCGCGATCGTGCCCGGCAGTCACTCCCAGACGAAGGCGACCTTCTTCAGCGCCTTCTGCTCGAAAATCTCGACCCCTTCGGCGATGTCGCGTCCGCCGGCACCTGCGTAGAAGGCGAGTGCGTTCTGGTTGTCTTCCAGCGCCCACACCACCATGCCCTTCAGCCCATGGTCGGCAAGCCGCGCCCTGGCCGCTGAAAACAGCCGCCTGCCCAGCCCGATGCCCTGATATTCCGGGCGCAGGTACAATTCGTAGATCTCGCCTTGCTGCTTGAGCTCCTTGGCGCGGTTCTTGCCGATCGTCGCATAGCCGGCAATCGTGCCGCCGATCTCGACGACCAGCACGGTCGCCGCGCGGCGGATGGCATTCGCCCACCAGTCGGTTCCCCGGCGGTTGATCATCGACGTCAGCGTGCGGTGCGGGATGATGCCGCTATAGGCGCCGCGCCAGGCTTCCAGGTGCACCTCGGCAATGGCGCCGGCATCGCGCGGGTCTGCCTTCCGAATATCGATCGTCAGCGTATTCATGATTTGTTAACCATAAACCCGCATCGGCCGATTGCAAGAGTCCGGGGCGGCCCGCCAACCGCTTTCTACATCCGATCCTGACATTGCCGAAATTGGATAAGCCCCGTCCCGAAATGGGCCGGATCGGCAGGGTGGCGTCTGCCGGCAGACTCAGATTTCGACCAGATGGTCGTCCAGTTCGTTGGTATCGCCCGGCGTAACAGGGAAATGCTCGGCCAGCACCGCCCCCACCTGCTCGATCGCCTTGACGAAGCCGTCGGCGAGCCGGTCGTCCCCGGCATGGGCGGTCAGGTCACGCACCACTCCGTCCCAGACTTGTTGGCCGACCTTGGCGTCGATGCCTGAATCGGCCACCACCTCGGCGTAGCGCTCGGCGATCGAGACGAAGATCAGCACGCCGGTGCGCGCCGTGGTGCGGTGAACGTTGCGGGCGAGAAACTGTTTGACCGCATTGGCGTGCGCTGCCTGATAGCGCAGCCGGCGTGGCACCATGTGGATGCGCAGGCCGGGCAGCGTCCACAGCAGGGCCAGCACGCAGGCCAGCGCCAGCAACTCGGCAATGACGAAATGCGGCAGGCGGATGGTGAGCCACCAGGCTTCCAGCCCATAGGCGACGGCAAGGCTGACGATCAGCATGCCGAGGGTCGCCATCAGCGCGGCGGGGGCGAAATAACCGTCGCTGGCATGCGCCACGACGCAATAGATCTCGCCATCGGTTTGCGCTTCGGCGGCACGGATCGCAGCGGCGATGCGCTCATGATCCTGCGGGCTGATCGGTCGTGTTGCCATGATCTTGTCTCACCAGCTTCCTGAAGAACCGCCACCGCCGGACGAGCCGCCGCCGCCCGAAAACCCGCCGCCGCCGCTGCTTGACCCCGAGGACCACCCGCCGCCGGAACTGCCCGAGGACCAGCCGCCGCCCGACGACCCCGTCGTCCAGCCGCTGCTGCCCGTGGATCCGCCCGCTCCCTGGCCATAGCGAAACGTCATCCCCAGCCATCTATACACGCCCGGCGACAGCTTCGTGCCGAACATCGGCGGCAGGAATGCCATTGCCAGGCCACCGAAGAACATCGTCGCCCACAGGATCAGGAACACGGCGACGATCGGGTCCATGGAAGTGCTGCTGTCGGCGGGATTGCGGCGGCCGCGCGCCTCCAGTTCCTCGGGATTGCCTTCCAGCACCATGACCATGTCGTCGACGGCCTTGGAGATGCCGCCGGAGAAATCGCCGGCACGGAACGCCGGCACCATGTCGTTCTCGATGATCAGCCTGGTATGCAGATCGGTCAGCGTGCCTTCCAGCCCATAGCCGACCTCGATGCGCATCTTGCGGTCGTTTGGCGCGACCAGGAGCAGGACGCCGTTGTTCTCCTTGGCCTGGCCGAGCTTCCAGAAACGGAACAGCCGGTTGGCGTAGGGTTCGATCTCCTCGCCGTCGAGACTGGGGATGGTGGCGACGACGATCTGATCCGAGCCCTTGGTTTCGAAGTCCGCCAGCTTCTGCGTCAGCGCGGCCTTGGTCGCGGCATCGATAATGCCGGCATTGTCGACCACACGGCCGGTGAGAGCCGGAAGATCGGCGGCCACGGCGGCGATCGAGGCAAGCAGCAATGACGCCAGTGTGATTAAGGCCAGGCGCAATCCCGTGGCGCATCGGCCGGGCATCGATGGGACGGCGGCTCTTACCATGGCCTACCAGCTTCCCGAGGAGCCGCCGCCGCCGGACGAACCGCCGCCGCCCGAAAAGCCGCCACCGCCGCCACCCGAAGACCAGCCGCCGCCGGAGCTTCCGGACGACCAGCCGCCCCCGGATGAGGACCGCCGGTGCGGCTCGAAGGTCATGCCGAGCCAGCGATAGCGTCCGGGCCCGAGCTTCTGGCCGAAGATCGGCGGCAGGACCGAGGCCGCGATGCTGCCGAAGAAAATGATCGCCCAGATGCTGATGAAGACGGCGAAGAACAGGTCGTCGGCATTGAACGGCGCCTGCTCGTTGCGCTTGCCGCGCGCCTCCAACTCCTCCGGATTGCCCTCCAACACCATGATCATGTCGTCGACGGCCTTGGAGATACCGCCCGGGAAATCGCCGGCACGGAACGCCGGCACCATGTCGTTCTCGATGATCAGCTTGGTATGCAGATCGGTCAGCGTGCCTTCCAGCCCATAGCCGACCTCGATGCGCATCTTGCGATCGTTCGGCGCGACCAGGAGCAGGACGCCGTTGTTCTCCTTGGCCTGGCCGAGCTTCCAGAAGCGGAACAGCCGGTTGGCGTAGGGTTCGATCTCCTCGCCGTCGAGGCTGGGGATGGTGGCGACGACGATCTGGTCCGAGCCCTTGGTTTCGAAGGCGGCGAGTTTTTGGGTCAGCGCCGCACGTGTGCCGGCATCGATGATGCCGGCATTGTCGACCACGCGGCCGGTGAGCGCCGGCAGATCGGCGGCGAAGGCGCTTAGGGGTAGGAGAAGGAAACCGAGAAGAAACCCAAGAAGAGTGAGGTACGCGCGAGGCGCCCCTCTCTGTCCTGCCGGACATCTCCCCCACGAGGGGGGAGATTGGCGGCTTGACCGCCGGCTCTCCCTTTTAGGCGTTGGAGATTGGCGAAAGCCAACGCGACATGTGATCTCCCCACTCGTGGGGGAGATGTCCGGCAGGACAGAGGGGGGCGCCACGGAACGCAATGCTTTCAGGCCCCGCGAAACAATGGCCCGTTCACCCGCCCTGCTTCGTGCCGAAGTCGACCTTCGGCGGCTGCATCTTGTCTTCGTCGACGGTGAAGTTGGCGAACGGCTCGTTGCCACGGAACCAGAAGGTCGCCCACAGCACCGACGGGAAGGTCTTCAGCGTCAGATTGTAGTCCCTGACGGCCTGGATGTAGTCGCGCCGCGCCACCGCGATGCGGTTCTCGGTGCCTTCGAGCTGTGCCTGCAGCGCCAGGAAATTCTGGTTGGCCTTGAGGTCGGGATAGGCCTCCGACACCGCGATCAGCCGCGACAGCGCGCTGGTCAGCCCTGCCTGGGCATCCTGGAACTTCTTGAGCGCTTCCGGATCCTTCAGCGTTTCCGGCGTCACCATGATCTGCGTCGCCTTGGCGCGCGCCTCGACCACCGCGTCGAGCGTGTCCTTTTCATGCGAAGCATAGCCTTTGACCGTCTCGACCAGATTGGGAATGAGATCGGCGCGGCGTTGATACTGATTCAACACCTCGCTCCATGCCGCCCTGGCGTTTTCTTCCGCTGTCGGGATGGTGTTGTAGCCACAGCCAGCAAGCAGCGGCAGCACGATTGCCATCATCAGGAAGGCGGGCAGCGTGCGGAATGTCGATGGTCGAGCAAGGCGCTGGGCAAGCATGATGGGGTTCCCTCGATAGAAGTTGCAGGCGAAGCATTACCACAATCGGCGCGCAAGAAAACGGCCTCGACCTCTGGAACAGGCTCTGCGTGAATCGGGCCCGCGCAAGGCCCTGTGATTGGGTCCGCGAACGCGATAAGGTCCGATCAGAACGGGACATCAACATGGCGCAACGCCAGAACAGCGACAGCGAATCGCGCCGTATCCTCCAGCGCGTCGCGCAGGAGACCGATCCGGCCGGCAACTCTTTCGTGGCACGGACGACGAAAGGCATGCGCGACCACGTCTCCGCGGCCGACGCCGATCGCACGGATCCGATCGAAGTCTGGGGCACGCGCGTTGGCCGGATACTCGGACTGCTTCTGGCGCTGGGCCTGATGGTCTGGCTCGTGCTTTTCCTCACCCGGGGCAGCTAGGAATCAAGAAACAATGAGCGCCGAAAAAGCCGACGCGCCGCGCGCGGTCATCGTCATTTCCAGCCATGTCGCCCGTGGCTCCGTCGGCAACCGCGCCGCCGTCTTCGCGCTGGAGACCTTGGGCTTTCCGGTGTGGGCGGTGCCGACAATCATCCTGCCCTGGCATCCCGGACATGGCCGCGCCACCCGCATCGTGCCGCCGCTCGACCAGTTCAAGGCGCTGATGGCCGATCTGGAGCGCGCGCCGTGGCTGGGTGAAGTCGGCGCCGTGCTCTCCGGTTACCTCGGCGAGGCCGGCCAGGCCGAGGCGGTCGCCTCGCTGGTCGCCGCGGTCAAGGCCAGGACGCCTGACGCCGTCTATATCTGCGATCCGGTGATGGGTGATTCCGGCGGCCTCTATGTGCCCGAGCCCACCGCCGCCGCCATGCGCGACCGCCTGATGCCGATCGCCGACATCGCCACCCCCAACCGCTATGAGCTGGAATGGATGGCCGGCGCGCCGCTACCCGACCTGAAATCGGTGATCTCGGCGGCGCTCCATGCCGGACCGCCGACCATGCTGGTCACCTCGGCACCGTCGATGATTTCAGGCGGCACCGGCAATTTGCTGCTCGACGGCACCCAGGCGCTGCTCGCCGAACACCGCCTGATCGACAAGCCGCCGAATGGGCTGGGCGACCTGACGGCCGCCGTCTACCTGGCGCGCATCCTGTCCGGCCAGCCGGCGATCAAGGCGCTGCAGTCGACCACGGCGGCGGTCTACGAGATCCTGGCGCGCACGGCCAAGCGCGGCGGCGACGAATTGCAGCTCGAAACCGATGCGCAGAGCCTGTCGCACCCGATGGCCATGGTCCAGCTTCGCCACCTGACGCATCCGGGGCGGGACCGCCGGGCGTGACCCCCGAAATCGTGCTCGTCGGCGCCGATGGCTGCAAGGCCGGCTGGATCGCCGTGCTGCACGAACCCGGTTCGACACCTCGTGACGCCAGCCCCGCGCCTTCGGTCGATGTCTTCCCCACCTTCGCCGCCCTGCTGGCGGCGATCCCCGATGACGCGATCGTCGCCGTCGACATGCCGATCGGCTTGCCGGAATTTTCGCAAAAGGGCGGGCGCGGACCGGAAGCGCTGGTGCGGCCGCTGCTCGGCGCGCGCCAGTCCAGCGTCTTCTCGATCCCGTCCCGCGCCGCGCTCTATGCCGACACCTGCGGCTTCACCACGATCGAAGCCTGGTACGCCGCGCATCGCAGCGCAAGCGAGGTGGCCAGGACCACATCCGATCCACCGCGCGGCGTTTCCATCCAGACCTTCGGCATCTTCTCCAAGATCCGTGAAATAGACGCGTTGCTGATCGCGCAGCCCGAACTGCGCGGCCGCGTCTTCGAATCGCATCCGGAAGTCGCCTTCTGCCGCCTGAATGGCGACCAGGCCATGCTGTTGCCGAAGAAGATCAAGGGCAGTGTCAACCCGGCCGGCATGGCGGAGCGCAAGGCACTGCTTTGCCGGCATGGCTATGAAATGGATTTCCTCGACCAGCCGCCGCCACGTGGTGCGGCCGCCGACGATTTCCTCGATGCGGCGGCGATGGCGCTGATCGCCGGCCGCATCGCCAGCGGCAAAGCAAAACCGTTTCCCGACCCGCCGCTCGCTGACGGTTTTGGCATACCGGTCGCCATCTGGGCATGACAATGTCGGCGGGCGTCACGCTTTTGGCGCATGGCATTTATGGCCAGCCCCTACAATTCTGCATTGCTCGTAGCGGGCTTTTGCCGTTAGAGCCTTTCCTCGACCGCAACGTATCGGCCCGAAAGCCGGAATCGGCTTTCGGAAAGCACGATGCGTAAACAAAATAGCAGAGCTGCCGCCTCCAACCCGGAAAGGCCTTAGCCGCCCATGCCTCATCTTCCCGAACACCTCCTCGCCGGCTACCGCAATTTCATGAACGGCCGCTACCTCACCGAGAGCGGCCGCTATCGCGAGCTCGCCCGCGAAGGCCAGGCGCCCGAGACCATGATCGTCGCCTGTTGTGACTCGCGATCCGCGCCCGAGGCGATCTTCGACGCCGGCCCCGGCGAGCTCTTCGTGCTGCGCAATGTCGGCAACCTGGTGCCGCCTTACGAGCCGGACGGCGAGTTCCATTCGACTTCGGCGGCGCTCGAATTCGCGGTGCAGAGTCTCAAGGTCAAGAACATCGTCGTCATGGGCCACGGCCGCTGCGGCGGTATCCGCGCCGCGCTCGACAGCAACGCCGCGCCGCTGTCTCCCGGCGACTTCATCGGCAAGTGGATGAGCCTGATCGCGCCCGCCGCCGAGACGGTGTCGGCCAGCACCTTCATGACGGCGACGGAGCGCCAGACGGCACTCGAGCGCATCTCGATTCGCTATTCCCTCGCCAACCTCAGGACCTTTCCCTGCGTCTCGATCCTCGAGGGCAAGGGGCGGCTGTCGCTGCACGGAGCCTGGTTCGACATTTCGACCGGCGAGCTCTGGGTGATGAACAAGGAAACCGGCGATTTCGAGCGCCCGGTGCTGGAATGACCGGTACGGCGCGGCAGGCGATGAGCGTCCGGCCGGTCGTTTTCGCGGCGGCCGCGCTGCTGATAGCGATCGTTGCCGCTCGCGCCGATGACCGCGCCATCATCAGCCGCTGGTATTCGGCGCTGCTGGTCGCCGATCGCACCGAGCTGTCAGACCTGCTCGCCGACGACGTCCGCATCAAGCTCGACGACCTCGGCGTCGTCCAGAGCAAGCAGGAATTCATCGCTTCGCTCGACGAATGGAAAGGCGCGGTTGCCGGTGCTGCTATCCGGCACCGCATCGAGAAGAGCGAGGGCGGGGTCACCACCGTGATCGCCTGCTACGATTTCCCCGACAATGACATGCTGATGCAGGAAACCTTCGCGGTGAACAACAACCGCATCACCGCCAGCTCGCAAGCCGCGATCGCCGAAAACTGCGAGGGCTACTGAGGCGGATCGGCCAACTGGCATATTGCGGGCCCGCGGGCCACGCCCTACATCGGTGACACCCTCCTTCTGATGCCAGCGAAAGACCCTCCATGCCCTCTCCGAAAGCCGTCGATCTCGCCGCCCATCCGTTGACCGCGTGGCGAGGACCGCTCGGCCTGCCCGATTTTGCCCATATTGGCGACGGTGATTTCTCCCCTGTCTTCGACGCCGCGCTGAAGGCGCATGAGGCCGAGATCGACGCGATCGCCACCAACAAGGATGCGCCGACCATCGACAACACGCTTGCCGCGCTGGAACTGGGCGGCGAGGCGCTCGATCACGTCTCGTCGATCTTCTGGTGCCGTGCCGGCGCCTACACCAACGAGACGATCCAGGCGCTGGAGCGCGACATTTCGCCGAAGATGTCGAGGCACTTCTCGGCGATCTCGATGAACGAAAAATTGTTTGCCCGCATCGACGACCTCTACCAACGCCGCGAGAGCCTGAAGCTCGATCCCGAGACGCTGCGCGTCCTGGAGAAGACCTGGAAAGGCTTCGTCCGTTCCGGCGCCAAGCTCGATGCCGACGGCAAGAAGCGGTTGGCGAAAATCAGCGAGGAGCTGTCGTCGCTCGGCACGACTTTCGGTCAGAACGTGCTTGCCGACGAGCGCGACTGGGCGCTGTTCCTCGACGAGGCCGACCTTGCCGGCCTGCCGAACTTCGTAAAAAGCTCGATGGCCGAGGCCGCCGAGATACGTGGTCAGAAGGGCCGCTACGCCGTCACACTGTCGCGCTCGATCTACGAGCCGTTCACCACCTTCTCCGAGCGCCGCGACCTGCGCGAGATCGTCTTTCGCGCCTTCACCATGCGCGGCCAGAACGGCGGTGCGTCCGACAACACGACCGTGGTGCGCGACATGCTGAAGCTGCGGGCCGAGAAGGCGAAGCTGCTCGGCTATGCCTCCTTCGCCGCGCTCAAGCTCGACGACACCATGGCCAAGACACCGAAGGCGGTGCATGCGCTGCTCGACCCGGTCTGGGAAAAGGCGGTGGAAAGGGCCGCCGCCGACCAGAAAGAACTGGAGCGGCTGGCGGCCGAAGCCGGCAGCAACGAGAAATTCGCCGCCTGGGACTGGCGCTTCTATCAGGAGAAGCTGCGCGCGGAAAAGTTCGCTTTCGATGAGGCGGAGCTGAAACCCTATCTGCAGCTCGATCGCGTCATCGACGCCTGCTTCGACGTGGCGACGCGGCTGTTCGGCATCACGTTCGAGGAGAAGAAGGGTATTGCCGCCTGGCACCCGGACGCGCGTGTCTTCGTGGTGAAAAACGCCGACGGCAGCGAGCGCGGCCTGTTCCTGGCCGACTATTTCGCCCGACCCTCGAAACGCTCCGGCGCCTGGATGAGCGCGCTGAAGTCCGGGTATAAGCTCGGCCACGGCGCGAAGCCGGTGATCTACAACGTCATGAACTTCGCCAAGCCGCCGGCGGGCGAGCCGGCCCTGCTGTCGGTCGACGAGGCGAAGACCTTGTTCCACGAATTCGGCCATGCGCTGCATGGCATGCTGACCGACGTCACCTGGCCATCGGTTTCCGGAACCTCGGTCAGCCGCGACTTCGTCGAACTTCCCTCGCAGCTCTACGAGCACTGGTTGACGGTGCCGGCGGTGCTGGAAAAGCACGCGCTTCATGTCAAGACCGGCAAGCCGATGCCCAAGGCGCTGCTCGACAAGATGCTGGCCGCGCGCACTTTCGGCGCCGGCTTCGCCACTGTCGAGTTCACCGCCTCCGCCTTGATCGACATGGCCTACCATGCACGGCCCGACGCGCCGGAACAGCCGCTTCGTTTCGAGGGCGAAACATTGGAAAAGCTCGACATGCCCGACACGATCGCGATGCGCCATCGCACCCCGCATTTCGGCCACGTCTTCTCGGGCGACGGTTACTCGGCCGGCTATTATTCCTACATGTGGTCGGAGGTGCTCGACGCCGATGCCTTCGCCGCCTTCGAGGAGACCGGAGACCCCTTCAACCCGGCGCTTGCCGAGCGGCTGAGGAAGAACATCTACGCCGCCGGCGGCTCGAAGGATCCCGAAGAGCTCTACACGGCGTTTCGCGGCAAGATGCCTACGGCAGATGCGATGATGGTCAAGCGGGGGCTGGTGTAGCGCCAGCTAATCTCCCCCCTTTGAGGGGGAGATGGCCGCGAAGCGGCCAGAGGGGGTCGGTCCGACCGGACGCGGCCTCCTGCGGATGAAGGTTGGCGCTTCACGTGAGGCGACCCCCTCTGTCGCCTTTGGCGACATCTCCCCCTCAAGGGGGGAGATCGGCAGCGTCACACCTTCCACGGATCCTTCACCCTCGGCCACACCGGCCGTGTCAGCTTCCTGTAATCGGTCACCGCAGGATTGCTCGGATAGGAACTCGGCGCCGAGACATAGATGATCTCGGCGCCGATCGGTTCGAAGCCGGCATAAAAGTGGTTGGTCGACTTGATCAGCAGCATGTCCTTGGCCAGCGGATCGACGCCGATGTTGGAGAAAATGTCCGGCTCGAAAGTCTGCGTGCGATTGGTGTTGAGGATCACGTCGACCTCGGTGCCTTCGATGCGCACCACCGCTGACGGTCCCAATGTCACGCGGCTCGGCCCGAAACTCTGCCAGCTTTCGCTGACAGCCTTCAGCACCTTGACGCGCGCGTCGATCGGCTCACCCGCTTGAGGCCCGGCCTTGCCGCCGAAACGCAGGTCTATGACAGCGCCCTCGCCGGCTGCCAGGCAGAAGGTCACCGCTATCGGATCCCAGATCGTCGCCACGCCAAGCTTGTCGAGGCCGCGCGCCAGCATCTGGCGCAGCACGAAGGTGCCGTCGCCGGGAACGCCGCCGCCGGGATTGTCCCAGACGTCGGCGATGACCACGGGCTTGCCGGGATTCCCGGCACGTACGGCCAGCGCCCGGTCGATGCCGTCGGCGGCATCAAACATCGTCATCGCTGTCTTTTCGCGCATGGAATAGAGCTCGCGTCCGAGTTGTTCCGCCAGCGCGTCGCCCCTGGCCTTGTCATTGTCGGTGACGACGAGGATGCGCGTGCCCATTTCCGGCACGTCGGCGGCCATGAAGCCGTGGATGACGGAGACCGACAGAACGCCGTCCTTGCCGTGCAGCGCCTTGATGCGGTCGACGAAGGAGCGCATCGGCTCGCGGCTGGTCGGCAGCACCTGGATCATGCGGCAGTCGAAGGTCGAGATGACAGGCTTGATCTCGCCACGCGCCGCGGCAAGCCCGAGTTCGACGACGTGTTCGCCGCGCTCGTAGAAATCGGTGTGCGGGAATTCGAGGAAATAGGCCATGATGTCGGACGCCGCCACGCGCTTGGGCGTCAGATGGCTGTGCGGATCGAACTCGCAGGCGATCACCACGCCAGGCCCGACGATGCCGCGCACGCGCTCCAGCAGATCGCCCTCGCAGTCGTCATAGCCTTGCGCCACCATGGCGCCATGCAGGCCCAGCATGACGGCATCGACCGGCAAGGCGGCCTTGAGCTGGCCAAGTATTTCGTCGCGCAGCGCCTCATAGGTCTGCCGCTGCACGAGACCGCCGGGCTCGGCCCAGGTCGCGGTGCCTTCGATCACGGTGAGACCTTCCGCGGCCGCGCGGCGGCGCAGCGCCACGATCGGCGAAGAGCACAGCGTCGGCGTTTCCGGATGCTTGCCCGGACCGGCATAGAAAGCCATCTCGAACGAGGCCCGGTCTGTCGGCACCGGCGAGAAGGTGTTGGTTTCCGTCGCCAGCGAGGCGGTGAAGATACGCATGAAAGCTCCGTGGACTTCTTGTTTTTTCGCAATTCCGCGCGGAAAACCGCTGGGAACTTTTCCTGAATTGCTGGAATGCTATTTGACCGCCCCGAGCGCCAGCCCCCGGACGAGATAACGCTGCAGCCAAATGAACAGAATCGCCACCGGCAAGGTGGCCAACAGCGTCGCTGCCATGACGTGATGCCATTCGATCGTGTAGCGGCCAGCGACCAGCGAGAACACCTGGATCGGCAGCGTGTAGCTCTCCTGGCTGCGCAGCATGGTCAGCGCCACGACGAACTCGTTCCAGGCGTTGATGAAGGTGAAGATCGCCGTCACCGCGATCGCCGGCAGGCAAAGCGGCAGGAACACTTTTCGCAAGGTCAGCCAGCGCCCGGCCCCTTCCATCCAGGCCGCCTCCTCGAGGTCACGCGGAATGGTGTCGAAATAGCTCTGCAGCATCCACACGGTGAAGGCGACGTTGAAGGCCATGTAGATGAAGCCGAGCGCCGTGGTCGATTCGACGAGCCCCCAGGCGGCCATCAGCCGGAACAGGCCGAGCACCAGCACGATCGGTGAAATCATCTGCGAGATCAGCAGGAACTGGCGGAAGGCGCCGTAGCCGGCGAAGCGGAAGCGCGACATCGCGTAAGCCGCGGGCACCGAGATCAAGATGGCGCCGACGGTAGCGATCACCGAGACGTAGAGCGAATTGGCCAGCGCCTGGCCGAAGCCGGTCGCCACCCACATGTCGGAAAAATTCGACCAGCGGAACTCGCTCGGCCACCAGGTGGGTGTCAGCACTTCGGTCCGAGGCTTCACCGCTGTCAGGAACATCACCGCGAAGGGGAAGATCGTCACCACGATCAAAGGCGCCAGCAGCAGCCACGCGATGGCGGTACGCTTCAGTTTGCTGCTCATGCGCGCTGCTCCCGCATGGCGAGGCGCACATAGATCATGGTGAAGACCAGCAATATGGCGAACATCACCAGCGACACCGCCGACGCCTCGCCCAGCTTGCCGATGCGGAAGGCGAGCTTGTAGAGGTGGGTCACCAGGATGTCGGTCGAATTGGCCGGCCCGCCCTGCGTCATCACCCAGATGATTGGGAACGAATTGAAGACGTAGATCGTGTTGAGCACGATGGCGATGTTGATGAACGGTTTCAGCAGCGGAAAGGTGATCTCGCGGAACTGCTGCAGCGGCGTTGCCCCCTCCAAGGCGGCCGCCTCGTAGAGATCGTCCGGGATCGACGACAGGCCGCCGAGGAAGATCGTCGTGGTGAACGGCACCGTCACCAATATGCCGATCAGCACCTGCATCGGAAAGGCGGTTCCGGCCTGTGCCAGCCATTGGATGTTGTGGTCGATCAGGCCGAGCCCGATCAGCGCCGAATTCAGCATGCCGCTTTCGCCGCTCAGCGCCCAGCGCCAGACCACCGCCGTCATGGTCAACGACACCGCCCAGGGCAGCATGATGATGACGCGCGCAAGGCCACGGCCATAGAAATCGGTGTTGAGGATCATCGCCACCGGGATCGAGACCAGCAGCGCGCCGCCGACCACCAGCACCGTCCACAGCCCGGTACGCCAGAGGGCCGCGATGAAATCGGGATCGGCGGTGAGCGCGGCGAAATTGGTCAGGCCGCTGAACTCCCGCAACTGGCCAAACCGATTGACGTCGTGCGTCGCGATCTGGATCAGGTCCCAGACCGGCCAGAAAATGACCACCGCAGCCAGGAACAGGCTGGGCAGGGTCAGGAGATAGGGCAGGAAGCGATTTTGCATCGGCTGGTTTGTACCGCTTTGCGAGGCATCAGTAGCGCTGGTTGGCCAACAGACCTGTTCTTCCCAGGCGCCCGGTTTCGAACTCTTTCCCGACGTCGGCGCCGCCCCTCACCTGCCTGCCGGCATCCTCTCCCCGTAAAGTGACGGGGAGAGGGGGTGCTTTCGTCACCGCTTTCGCCAGTCACCAGCGTCCAAGAAGGGCGCCGAGATTGCGACCAGCCCTTTCTCCCCGTCACTATACGGGGAGAAATGCCCGGCAGGGCAATGAGGGGCGGCGCTGACATTGGAGAGCAGCCGAACACTTCTAGAAGTGTGGCGCGCCCCGCCTGAGTCGGGGGCGCGCCACGGGCGCAGGGAGATACGCCCTATTTCTTGAACACGGCCCTACTTCTTCAGCACCGCATTGGCCTTAGCTGCCGCGTCCTTCAAGCCTGCCTCGGGGTCGCCGCCGAGATAGATCTTCTGCATGGCGTCCGACGTGATCTGGGCGACTTCTTCCCAGCCCGGGATGATCGGCGCGAAACGGGCATCCGGCAGCAGCGCGGTAAAGGCGGCGAGATCGGCGTTGTTGACGTAATAGTCCATCTTGGCCTCTTCCTTGTTCACCGGGAGGAAGCCTTCGCCTTGCGTGAACTTGGCGCGCTGCTCCGTGGTGAACAGGAAGTCCATCAGCTTCCAGGCCTCATCCTTGTTCTTGGAGTTCTTGAACATGATCATGGAATCGGTGACGCCATAGGTGCCGCGCGCGCCGGTCGGCCCGGCCGGAATGGCGGCCACGCCGTATTTGAGGCTCGGCGCCTCATCCTTGATCTGGTTGGACAGGAAGGGCGCGGTGATCATCATGCCGACCTTGCCCTGCTTGAACAGGTTCTGCACGTCCTCACGGTTGTTGGAGGTGACGCCGGGCTCCGTCAGCCCCTCGTCGATCATCGACTTGTAGAGCTTGGCGGCTTCGAGCGCGCCCGGCGTGCCGAGGCCCGACGTGCCGTCCTTGTTGAGGATCTCGGTGCCCTGCGACCACATGGCGTAGTAGTAGTAGACGTCGGTCTCGATCTCCTTGCCCTGCAGGCCGAAACCGAAGGCACCCTGCGCCTTGATCTTGCGGGCATCCTCCTGCAGTTCGGTCCAGGTTGCCGGCGGCTTGGCGATGCCGGCCTTCTCGAACAGCTCCTTGTTGTAATACATGGCGCGCGCCGAAGCGGCGATCGGCAACCCATAGGTCTTGCCGCCCATGATCGAGGGCGACAGGAAGGTGTCGATGAAGCGGCCCTTGAATTCGGGCGTGATATAGCTGTCGAGCGGCTCGGCGACATCCTGCTGGACGAAGTCGATCAGCCAGCGCGTGCCGATGATGGAGAGATCAGCATTGGTGCCGGCGGTGATGTCGGTGGTCAGCTTCTGCAGGAGCACATCCCACGGCACCACCTCGAACTTGACGGTGATCCCGGGATTCTTCGCCTCGAACTCTTTCTTGACCTCTTCGAAGTAGGGGCCGGTCTTGGCGCTGTATTCGGCGACGGTAACCCGCACTTCGCCAGCTTCTGCCTGCGCCGCGAAGGCCAGAATGCCCATTCCGGCCATCAGGCCGGCAGTCCATTTCGCAAGGTTCATCTGATCTCTCCCATTTGGTCCACGCTTTTGCGCTCCCTGTGCCGGTGCTGACACAAGATTTATGTGACTTTCCTACATTATCGATGAATTTGCCGCATGCAAGCGGATTATGATGTTGCTTAATTACATTCCATTCTTTAGCCTGCCGGCATCTGCCTGACCTGCCGGAGGAGCAAGCGCCGTGGTTTCGAGAGCCGAATTCGAAGGCAGGACGGTCGTCATCACCGGCGCCGGTGGCGGCCTTGGCTCCGCGATCGCCGCACTGCTGGCCGGCAGGGGCGCATGGGTGGTCGGCTGCGACCAGTCCGACGAGGCGCTGGCGAGCCCGCACCTTGCCTCGCGCCATGTCTTCGATCTTCTCGACCGGGCCTCGGTCGAAGCCGCGGTCGCCGCAGTGCTCGCAAAGGACGGCGTCCCCGACATTCTGATCAACAATGCCGGCTGGACGCGCGCCGAGACGCTCGATGCGCTGACGGCGGACAGGATCGAGCATGAACTCGACCTCAACCTGACCGGCGTGATGATTTTCGCCGATCCCATTGCCAAGGCGATGGCCGCGCGCGGTTCGGGCAGCGTCGTCTTCATTTCGTCCGTCAACGCCATCGCGCATTTCGGCAACCCCGCCTATGCCGCTGCCAAGGCCGGCATCAACGCCTATGCCAAATCGATCGCCGTCGAGCTCGGCCGCAGCGGCGTGCGCGCCAATGTGGTCTGCCCCGGATCGATCCGCACCGCCGCCTGGGACCATCGCCTCGCCAAGAACCCCGACATAATCGGCAAGCTGCAGCGGCTCTATCCGCTCGGCCGCATCGTCAACGCCTCGGAAGTGGCCGAAGCGGTGGCTTTCCTTGCCTCCGACCGGGCCTCGGGCGTAACAGGCGTGGTGATGCCGGTGGATGCGGGATTGACCGCCGGCTGCCTGCCGTTCATCGACGACATATTGGGAGCGTGACCATGACCGACGTCGAGTTTCGCAACCTGTCGAAATCCTTCGGCCAGCACAAGATACTCGAGAACATCAGCCTCGACATCACGAGCGGCGAATTCGTGGTGCTGGTCGGCCCGTCCGGCTGCGGCAAGTCGACCTTGCTGCGCATGCTGGCGGGCCTGGAGACCATCAGTTCCGGCGATCTCCTGATCGGCGGCACACGCGCCAACGACCTGCCGCCACAGCAGCGCAACATCGCCATGGTGTTCCAGTCCTATGCGCTGTTTCCTCACCTCAAGGCCTCGGACAATATCGGCTTCGGTCCGAAGATCCGGGGCGAGGACCGCACCGCCATCGACCAGAAGGTCAAGAAGGCGTCCGGCGTCCTCAACCTGTTCTCCTACCTCGACCGTTATCCCCGCCAGCTCTCCGGCGGCCAGCGCCAGCGCGTCGCCATGGGCCGCGCCATCGTGCGTGAACCCTCCGTCTTCCTGTTCGATGAGCCGCTCAGCAATCTCGACGCGCAGCTGCGCGTGCAGATGCGCACCGAGATCAAGGCACTGCACCAGCGGCTGAAATCGACCATCGTCTACGTCACCCACGACCAGATCGAGGCCATGACCATGGCCGACCGCATCGTGGTGATGGATCGCGGCAGGATCCAGCAGGTCGGAGCGCCGCTGGAGCTCTATGACAGGCCGGCCAACAAATTCGTCGCCGGCTTCCTCGGCTCGCCGTCGATGAGCTTTGTTTCCGGGGCGCTCAAGACGACGCCCGAGAGAACCTGGTTCGAGTCGACCGGCGGCGGACGGCTTGCGCTCGCCGGCAAACCGGTGCCGGCAGGCAGTGCCGTGGAGGCCGGCATCCGGCCCGAACATTTCATCGTCGGCGAGGCCACTGATGCCATGGCGCTCAAGGTTGATGTCGTCGAGCCGACCGGTTCCGAAACCCATGTCTACGGCACCATTGGCGCCGACACTGTGCGCGCCGTGTTCCGCGACCGGGTGCCGGTCCGGCCTGGCGACCTGCTGCCGGTCTCGGTCGCCCCCGGCAACATCCATCTGTTCGACACGGCGACGGGCCTGCCGCTGAGATGACGACGGAAACTCGAATATGAAGACGCCGGCCGACATCATCACGCGGCTGCAACTGATGTCGCAGGACGGCACCAAGTCGGATCGCCGGCTGGCAAGCCTCGTTCTGTCCGATCTCGACTTCGCCTCCAAGGCAGCAATCTCGGAAATTGCCGCGCGCGTCGGCGTCAGTGAGCCGACAGTCACCCGTTTCTGCCGCAACCTCGGCTGCGAGGGCCTGCGCGACTTCAAGTTCTATCTGGCGCAGGCCATTGCCATCGGCGGCCAGTATCTGTCGCCGGAGCCGCTGAGCCGCGATGCCCGCGAACAGCGCATCGCATCGGCCATCACCGAAGCCGCGATCGCCTCCATCCAGCGCGTCAGCGAAAACCTCGACATGACGACACTGGTCGACGTCGCCGCGCGCCTCGCGGCGTCAGGCAATGTTCTGTGCATCGGTTCGGGTGGCATTTCCTCGATGATGGCGACCGAGATGCAGAACCGGCTGTTCAGGCTGGGCCTGCCGGTCCTGGCGCAGATCGACGGCCAGTTGCAGCGCATGTACGCCGCCGTTGCCACGCCGGACACCACCGTCGTCGCCTTCTCGGTCTCCGGCTATGCGCGCTCGGTCATCGAGGCGGTGCAGGTCGCCCAGCAATATGGCGCCGCCACGGTGGCCGTCACTGCGCCCGACTCCGCGCTGGCCAAGGTCGCCGACACGGTCATCCACCTGCAGCCGCTCGAGGACGGCAACATCTACAAGCCGACATCGTCGCGCTACGCGCTGCTGGCGATCGTCGACATGATCGTCACATCGGTCGCCGAGACCCGCGGCCCGAAGGTGCTGGAGAACCTGCGCCGCATCAAGCAGAGCGTGAACACGCTGAAGGTCGACGATCCGCGTTTGCCGCTGGGGGATTGAACTTCAGGTAGAGGATAGACGGCAGAGCGCATCGACACTTCTTGCCAGCGCCGCCGGTTCGCCTGAAATGCGCAGCGTCTTGAGACGGGCCGTGCCGCCGGCAACGACCGAAACCGAAGATGCCGGCACGCCCAGCGCCTTGGCGACCAGCCTCTCCAGCGCTTGATTGGCGGCGCCATTTTCCGGCACGGCGCGGACCCGCGCCTTCAAATGGCTTCGTCCGTCCGCCGATGTTTCGACGCCTTCCAGCCGGTCCACGGAAGACTTCGGCGTCAGCCGGACGAACAGATCAACGCCGTTCTCGCGAATGCGGTACGGCGCGCTCATGCGATCGTCAGGCCAGCAACAGCGGCGCCACCGTGGTGAGAATGAACTGCCTGAGGAAGAACAGGATCAAAAGCAGGATGATCGGCGAGATGTCGATGCCGCCAAGGTCGGGCATGAAGCGGCGGATCGGCCGCAGCGCCGGCTCGGTCAACCTGTAGAGCATGTTGCCGATGCTGCCGACGAACTGATTGCGCGAGTTGACGACGTTGAAGGCATAGAGCCAGGAAAAGATCGCCGAAGCGATGATGACCCACCAATAGAGGTCGAGCGCCATGACGATGGTTTGAATGAGGGCGAGCATGCCGGTCTCCAATTGTTGCCGACATGTAGCCACTACGCGCCGAACCGGCAAGGGCAGGGTTCAGCCACGCGACCGGCGGGCGGGTTTTTGGTGAAGCGCCGCCTTGACAGGAAACCGCGTCGCCCGATAAATGCGCCATCCGCTGGACGGGGCTGTAGCTCAGCTGGGAGAGCGCGTCGTTCGCAATGACGAGGTCAGGAGTTCGATCCTCCTCAGCTCCACCAGCGGAATAATCCTTTCGCGCGCGGTAACGCCCAAGCATCATCCGATACGTCGCGATGCGTCACACGGCGTCAATGCCCCCAAAAATGGCCAGATGCGATTTCGCCTTCGCAAGGCGAAATGGTTGTCAATTGGACTTATGGCGATGGCCGCAGTCCGATCGGCGCTATTTTTTTTGGAAGCCGCCCCATTAGACTGGCGTTCTCAAATCAGTTTTTCTGTGTGTTGTGACAAGGCGTTTCGGCGGGGGCGACCGAAGGCGCTATACGGATTCCGAGTCGAAATGAAGAAGCCGCCCGCGGAAGCAAAAAAGTGTCCATTCGCGACAATCTCGCTGCAAATCTCAGGCGGCTCTGCAAGGACCATGCTTCCGTCAGCGCGGTGTGCCGCGAACTGGGCATCAACCGCACGCAGTTCGAGCGTTACCTGCAGGGGCAGACCGTCCCCAACAAGGCCACCGCCAAGCTGATCTGCGACTACTTCCGAATCGACGAGGCCGAACTGTACCGGGACCCCGGCACCCCCGAGCCCACGGCTCCCGGCCTGCCGCCGATCTCCGAAAGCCTGTTCACCCAGATGATCCGCCCGCCCGCCCCGTCGATCGCGGGCGGCACCTATTTCACCTATTTTTCGATCCCGACCCGCGCCGACCTCCTGATGCGGTCGGTGACCTTCGTGCGTCGCGAGGCCGAACTGGTCACATTCCGCTGGGTCACCGGATGGTCGGAGCGCCGCGGCTCGACATGGGCGCGGGCGCGCGGCAACCATTATGGCGTGGCGATCTCGCGCCTCAACTGGATCTATTTCAGCGGCGTCAACCGCCGCCAGACAGGCGAGCCATCGCTGATCTCGGTGCAATGGGCGCCTATCTCCGAACCGGTTCTGAGAGGCAAGGCCATGCTTCTGACCGAAACCGGGCCGGCATTCGTGTCGGTCATCATGCGGCAGGACATGTCCAATATCCCGCCCAGGCATGCGATCCGCATGGCGCATGTCGTCAGGCTCGATGATCCCTGCGTCGATCAGCTCGTCGTCAGCCTTGCCCGGGACGGGCTGGATTAGCAACTTGCTTACGCTAAATAAGAACAAGAATATCCCGAAAAAGCGTATGCTAGCGATTGCCTACTCCATATCTGAGTAAAATCGATTTTTTTAGACTTTACAGCCAGGAAAGATATTTTAGATCATATTTGATTTACTACAATTTTAACAAATCATTAACTCTCCGGACCTTACCTTTCTACTCGCGGGTACGAACTTGGCCCGCATTCGGCGGGCTCGACCATCAATTGGCCGACTCGACATGTCCAGTGTAGCCCATACGCATTCCTAGAGTTCCATCCGATGACAGGAGCAGCAGGTGTCAAATCAGTCACTACGTCAGTCAGAGCTCGATAGTCTGCAATATATCGCGACGATGACCAACGAACTGGTGCAGATGGCCGAAGCAAGCCGTTTTCCCATGATCTCCTATCTGCTCGGCATGGCCTATGCCGAGGCCTTCGATGTCTTGCGCGGCGCACGCCCGGCCAGACATGCGCAGCTCAGCGGCAACCCGATGCATCCCAAGGCACACGCGAAAGACAACCACGCTCAACCAAGAACAGCGTAGCGCGACGGGGCGGCGCTAGTCCTGTAGACTGAACACGAATGGCGCCGTACGGATGACGCGCGAGCCGAGTTCCGGCGGCGGCGCCGGCACGGTGGCGCCCTGCAGCACCGCGAGCGCTGCGCGGTCGAGCTCGGCATCACCGGACGAACGCACGACCCGCGCCGACAGCACCCGGCCGGACGGGTCCATGGTGAAAGTCACATTCACATTGCCTTGCGCGCGACGGGATTTCGCGGCACTCGGGTAGCGCTTATGGCGATTGATCCACGCCGTCAGCCGCGATTCCCATTTGGCCGGGCTGACACCCGAAAACCCGGCCGCCGAACTCGGCGCCGCTGCCTTGGCGGCGGGCCTGGCTTCGGCGCTCGCGGCACTTGCCGTCTTCAGTGGTTCGGCCTTTTCCTTCTTCGGCCTTGGCTTGAGCTTGTCGGCAGGCCTTTTGACCTTGGCTTCGGCAGGCTTCTTGTCCTTGCGTCTTTCGGCCGGCTTTGACCGCGGCATCGGGACGACAACCTCCGGCGCGACCGCCTCGACAATATCGGGGACGACCTCGTCCAAGGGCGGCTGGACGACCGGTTCGACCTCTATCATCTCCATGGGTTCGTCCGGCGGCACCGTCTCCAGCTCGGCAGCAGGTTCGGCTTGCTCGACTACCTTGTCGGGCTCGGCGGTCTTCTCCGTCTCCTCGACCGGCTCGGTCTGGTCGGGAATCGCTACATCGAGCATCGCCGCCTGTTCGGGTGCCGCCGGCGTCATCATCATCGGCGCCATTTCGATCACCGGCGCCGGCGGCGGCCCGCTATCCGACGGTTCGACTGGACTGAAATTCTGCACAGCATAAGCGACGGCGACATGCGCCCCAAGCATCAGCACGGCCGCACATGCCCATAGGGCAAGGTCGCGCCAGCCGAAGCGCGACAGCCCCATCGTGGGCGAGGCGGCCGATCGTGTCATGGGGCAGCCGTTCCGCCTGGCACCGGTGCGGCGGCATCACCGGCGGGCGCCGCCTCCAGGCCGACCAGGGCGACCTTCAGATAGCCGGCGGCACGCAGCAGGTTCATCGTCTCCATCAGGTCGCCATAGGCCACCGCCTTGTCGGCGCGCAGGAAGATTCGCGTCTGCTTGTCGCCCTTGGTGCGGCTGTCGAGCGTGGCGGCAAAAGCCGGGCGCGGCACGGTGTCGTTGCCGATCGCGAGCGTGAGATCATCCTTCAATGTCAGGAAAATCGGCGTTTCTGGCCGCGGCGCCGGCATCGCGGTCGAGCCGGGCAGGTCGACATTGACATCCACCGTCGCCAGCGGCGCTGCGACCATGAAGATGATCAACAGCACCAGGATGACATCGATGAACGGCGTGACATTGATCTCGTGGCTCTCCTCGAGATCGTCGTCCATGGTCTGTCGAAGCCTGCTTCCCACGGCACCGCCCCCTCTACTCTGCCGCCAGCACCGCCGCGGGTGCTATCGCGCGGAAATCGAGGTCGCGGCTGACCAGCCGTTCGACGCCCGCCGAGGCGTCGGCCAGTGTCTGCCGGTAGCCGGCTATCGAGCGGGCAAAGACGTTGTAAATCACAACCGCCGGAATTGCCGCGACCAGCCCCATCGCGGTGGCCAGCAACGCCTCGGCGATGCTCGGCGCCACCACGGCGAGATTGGTGGTCTGCGCCTGCGAAATGCCGATGAAGGCGTTCATGATGCCCCAGACTGTGCCGAACAGGCCGACGAAAGGCGCCGTGGACCCGATCGTCGCCAGCAGGCCGGCGCCGCGCGACATGCGCCGCGACGCTGCCGCCTCGATGCGCGACAGGCGCGAGGCGACCCGTTCCTTCAGTCCCTCCCCGCCGACATGGTCGAGCGCGCCGGCCGAAAGCGCGGTCTCTTCCTCGGCGGCCCGCACCAGGAGCGCGCCGGGACCGCCACTGCGGTCGAGCGCCCGGCTCGCCTGCTTCAACGTCGCGGCATCGCCGATCGCGCGGACGGCATGGCGGACACGCAGCTTGCCGGCGAAAATTTCCAGCGACTTGGCCAGCCATATCGTCCAGGTGACGAGCGACGCGAACGCCAATCCGATCATCACCGCCTTCACGATGATGTCGGCGGCCATGAACATGCCCCATGGCGACAGGTCGTGCGGCAGGTTCAGCTCCATCGTCCCCGCAAGGCCCGTCCCCGCCGGCTGCGGCTGCGCAGGCATCGCTGGTACTTCAGCCGCCGGTGGGGCGGGTGCCGGTACAGCTGGAGCAGCTTGTGCCGCTTCTGCCGGCGCGGCAGGGGCCCCGACTACTGCTGCAGCGACGGCCGGTTGCTCCTGGGCCACCGCGCCGGTCGCCGCCAGGATCACCGATGCGACCAACGCCGCCAACAAACCATGTCTCGACACGAGCTTCTTCCTTGCTCTCACGGCGGCCAGAATGCGGTCTGGGTATCGGCTTCGGCCCCGGCCATGGCATTTCTCCAGCGCGGCCGCCGTTTTCCAATCCTGGTTACGGCAGGCAGGTGCCCGGGTTGACTATAAAACATGAACTTACTAGTCAACATTGAAGATGACAACGGCACTCAACAACTCTTGGGAATGTGCCGGTCAAAACCCTGAAGCGCCGTGACGGCTTGTTACCGATTATGGGCGATCCGCGCCGGCGATATCCACCGCACGATACCGGACTTCCGGTGTCGCGGCATCGATGCGAAGTCGCTAGAATGATCCGGCGGCAAGGAGCTCGGGATGATCAAGGCAATACCCTTCGACTACCCTTATGATGGCAGGCTGGTGGCCCAAAACACTGCGTTGATCGTCATCGACCTGCAACAGGATTTCCTGTCGACAACGGGCTATTTCGCCAGGAAGGGATATGACCCCTCGCCGCTGCGGGCGATCCTGCCCACGGTGAACCGCCTGATCGCGGCCGCGCGCAGGGCCGGGCTCACCATCGTCCACACCAGGCAGGGTTACCGCGCCGACATGGCCGACATGACGCCCTATGAGAAATGGCGCCGCAAGCGCGCCGGTCTCGACGGCACCGACGTCCTGCTGCGCTCGGGCGCGGGGTTCCAGATCGTTCCGGAGATCGATGTCGCACCGCACGACATCATCGTAGACAAGACCTGCAACAGCGCCTTCACCTATACGGATTTCGAGCTCGTGCTGCGCGCGCGAGGCATCACGCATCTGATGTTTTCCGGATGCACGACGGATGTCTGCGTTCACACCACGCTGCGCGAGGCCTGTGACCGCAATTTGCAGTGCCTGACCATTTCGGACGCCTGCGCCAGCGGTGATCAAAAGGCGCATGAAGCGGCGTTGCACATGGTGACGGTCGAGGACGGCGTCTTCGGCGTGCTGGCCGATTCGGACGCCGTCATCGATGGCCTGTCGCGGCTTGCCGGCAGACATCATGCAACAGAAGATTGACGGGCCTCAGCCCACTGCTCGCGTCTCCAGCCCAGCGCCAGGCGCATAAGCTCCGTGGTGGAATTCGTTAGCCTCCCGGCGCGCCAGGGAGTTGCGCAGCAACGCAATGGTTTCCCGGCCAGCCGTCGCGATCTCGTGTGGCGTGTCGACGCCGATGACCATGAACTCATCGATGCCGAGAGCCGCATAGGCAAGCAGCGACAGCGCGACCTGGGCCGGAGGCCCGGAGAGGTCGACCGTCTTTTGGCCGGCGACGGAAACACCTTGGTGGATCCTGACCGGAAGCGCGAAGCGCAGTTTGCCGGCGCGGCCATGTTCGGCCGCGGCGCGACGCGCCCGCTCCATCAATTGCCTGATATCGTCGATCGGACCCGGCGCCAGTTCGAAGACATCGGCATGCCGGCCTGCCACCTTCAGCGCAGTTCCGGATTGCCCGCCCATACGGATCACGAGGTCGGCGCCATGCGGACCCTTGCGCTCGATATAACCACCCTTGATGCTGTAGAACGCACCTTCGTGGTCGAAGGGCCGGTCGTTCGACCACAGCCGCTTCAACAGCACCAGATATTCGTCGATCCGCTGCCAGACGACGCCATGTCCGACCGGCCGTGTCTCGGCATCGTCGTCGTTCAACGGCTCGCTGATCATCCTGAGGGCCAGCCGTCCGCCGCTCCCCCTGTCGATGGACGCCAACTGGCGGGCAGCCACCGTCGGTTCGATCACGCCGGCCCAATGGGTGAGCACCACTTCCAGCGAAGCAGTGCGGTTGAGCACCTGGGCGGCAAGATCCATGTTGGTCAGCACTCCGGCCGAATCGTCGACGACGATCTTCTGGAAACCGCCGTCCTCGATCAGCCCGAGTTTGGTCGCGGTCTCTGCGAAGTCATAGAAAAAGGGAACCGTCGCGTCGGCGGTCTTGCCGGGAACATGCGTGAATTCGATCGGCATTGTCATCTCCTCCATCACTGGAATCACTGATGCTGTGAAATGCGAATCCACAGGCGCGAAAGCGCTCCGGGATCCGGTTCATTCAACTCCGATTGCCTGACAACTGTGGGGCAGCTACCCCTGCCGATCTGGTGCCTTAGGGAATAAGGCCCAGCACGACTGCCCCGGTGAACACGAACGCAAGGGCAAAGACGAGATAGGCGAAAGCGCCGGCATAGGCCGGGCGAAAGCCCTGGGCATTGGCCAGCCTCTGGCCGCTGCTGTCGGTCTGGGCGTTCTGGATATAGGACATATCGACCTCCGTCTCGCCGGTTAATCTATAAAACTTGTAGACTTTGTCGATTGCTATTTTTCGATCATCGGCAGAATTATTTTCTCATCGATCGCCAAAAATTGGTGTGAAATTGCTGTTGAAGCCGATCTGAGCGATCGACTGACGCAGCATGGCGGCATCCCTAGCGATGCAGGAAGGTTCTTGCCTACCGCTCTTCTCGTCGAAACGGCTTCAGCAGCGCCGAAGGTGCCACCGCGTTGCGCGACATGACCGCCATGGCGACAATCGTAAAGATGAAGGGCAGCATCAGGAACGCCTCGTAAGGGATATGCCCGAGCCCGCTCGCTTGCATGCGCAGCTGGAGCGCATCGACGAAGGCAAACAGCAGCGCCGCACCCGCCGAGCGCCACGGATCCCAGCGGCCGAACACGACCAGCGCGATCGCCACCCAGCCGCGTCCGGACACCACGCCGAAGGTGAAGGCGTTGAACTGCGCCATCGACAGGAAGGCGCCGGCGAGCCCCATCAGTGCACCGCCAAGGATGACGGCCTGGAAGCGCGTGGCAATGACGCTGACGCCGGCGGAATCGGCGGCACGCGGGTTCTCGCCGACCATGCGCACCGACAGGCCCCATGGCGTGCGGTAGAGCACGAAGGCAGCGAGCGGGATGGCCAGGATCGCCATGTAGACCAGCGCGAACTGGTTGAACACCGCCGGCCCGAGCACCGGAATATCGGACAGAACCGGGATCGGCAGCGTCTGAAAACCCTTGATGCTTGGCGGCAGCGATTGCTGGCCGAAGATCAGCCGGTAGAGGAAATAGGCAAGCCCCGATGAGAACAGCGTCACGCCGATGCCGCAGACATGCTGGCTGAGGCCGAGCGCCACCGTGAACAGCGCATGCAGCGCGCCCATCAGCATGCCGGTCAGCACCGCCACCAGCACGCCAAGCCACAGGCTGCCACTGAGGCTGGTGGCGGTGAAGCCGGTCATGGCGCATAGCAGCATGATGCCTTCGATGCCGAGATTGAGCACGCCGGCCCGTTCGGAGAACATTTCGCCGAGCGTGGCAAAGGCCAGCGGCGTGGCGATGCGGATGATGGCGGCGAGAAAGCCGACCTGAAAAATCTGTTCCAGCACGGCGCTCATCGGGCGACCCCGACGCGGCGGATGCGATAGGCGGTGAACAGCAGCGCGACCAGCATGGCGAGCAGAGCCGTGCCCTGGATGACGTCGCTGAGGAACGCCGGCACGCCGGTCGCGCGCGACATCGCTTCCGCACCGGTCATCACGGCGGCCAGGAAGATCGCCGCCGGCACCACGCCGAGCGGGTTGAGCCGCGCCAGCATGGCGACGACGATGCCGGAATAGCCGTAGCCCGGCGAAATATCGCTCATCACCTGGAAGTGCACGCCGCCGACCTCGCCGACACCGGCGAGGCCGGCCAGCGCGCCGGAAAGCAATGCTGTCGAGATCAGCACCCGCTCGACATGGATGCCGCCATATCTGGCGGCTTCCGGGTTTTCACCGGTGACGCGGATGCGGAAACCGAGCGTCGTGCGCACGATCAGGAACCAGATCAGCGGCGCCGCGACCAGCGCCACGATGACGCCGAGATGCAGCCGCGTGCCTTCGATCAGCACCGGAAAATTGGCCGAATCCTCGATCGGCGGCGAGATCGGGTAGCCGCTGAAGCTATCCTTCCACGGCACTTCGATCAGCGCCATCAACGCGTAGTAGATGACCGAGTTGAGGAGCAGCGAACTGACGACGTCGTCGACCTTGAATTTGACCCGTAGCGCCGCGGGGACAAGCGCCACCGCCGCACCGGCAGCAGCACCGGCGATTGCCATCAGCAGCATGGCGAGTGGCCCCGGCATCGGGATCGCGCCGACGAAGCAACTGGCCACCGCGCCGGCCAGCAATTGCCCCTCGGCGCCGATGTTCCAGAACTTGGCCCGGAAGGCGACGGCGACCGCCAGCCCGGTGAAGATCATCGGTGCGGCGCGCACCAGCGTTTCGGTGATGGCATAGCTGTCGCCGAGCGAAGCGGTGAACATGACGCCATAGGATTCGAACACACCAGCCCCGGCCAGCGCGATCAGGCCGCTGCACGAGACGAGCGTGGCAGCGATCGCCAGCAACGGCAGTGCCAGGTTGAACCAGGCTGGCGTGGAGGTCCGGACTTCGAGGCGAAACATCAGCCTTGGCCCTCCGCTCTTGGACTAGCCGCGGAACGTTGGCGCCGCCCCTCATCCGCCTGCCGGCACCTTCTCCCCGTACAGTGACGGGAAGAAGGGGACTGGCGGCAACGTCGGCGACTGTTTTCGCGACCTTGATGGTTGGCGAAACCATCGACGAGAGCGCCCCTCTCCCCGTCACTATACGGGGAGAGGATGCCGGCAGGCAGGTGAGGGGCGGCGGCGACCTCCCAAGCGAAACGTCGAGGCAAACCCATGCTACGCCTTCCCCTCCGCGCCGGTCATCAGCAGGCCGAGTCGCGCAACACTCGCATCGGAGCTGTCGAGCGTGCCGGCGATGCGGCCCTCATACATCACCGCGATGCGGTCGCAGAGCACCATCAGTTCCTCCAGATCCTCGCCGATGACGACGATGCCGCAGCCCTTGGCGCGCATGTCGAGGAATTTCTCGTGGATGAAACGGGCCGCGCCAATGTCGAGGCCGCGCGTCGGCTGTGAGACGATCAGAACCTTTGGGTCAAAGGCAAGCTCGCGCGCCAGCAGCGCCTTCTGCAGATTACCGCCGGACAGCGCGCCGGCCCGCGTCATCGGCCCGGGACATCTGATATCATAGGCCTTGATCTGCGCCTCGGCGAAAGCGCGGATCGCATCCGGCTTGAGCAGCCCCCTGGCGGAGAAAGCTGATGTGCCGATGCGCGGCAGCACCATCGAATCGGCGAGCGGCAGATTGGTGACCAGCCCCGTCGTCATGCGGTCTTCCGGGATGCGGCCAAGGCCCAGCGCCTGCACCTCGCGCGGCGAGAAGTGCACGACCTGTTTGCCGGCTATCGTCATTTGGCCGTTGTCGGGCGCGCGCACGCCCGAGATCACCTCCGCCAGCGCTCGCTGGCCATTGCCCGAGACTCCGGCAATGCCGAGAATCTCGCCAGCACGCACCACAAGCGACACATCGCGCAACGCGGTGCCCGAATGCCGTGAGGTCGAAATGCGGTCGAGGATCAGCACATCGGCGCCCGGTGTCGATGGCCCACGCGCCGGCGGCACGATTTCATGGCCGCACATCAATTGCGCCATTGCAGCCGACGTCGTGTTTGCCGGATCATCGACACGGCCGGCGACGCGGCCATGCCGCAGCACGGTGCAGCGATGCGTCAGCGCCCGCACCTCGTTGAGCTTGTGCGAGATGAAGATGATGCCGAGCCCCTGCGCCGCCATCGACCGCAACGCCGAAAACAGCCCGCCGACCTCGCTCGGCGCCAGCACCGCGGTCGGCTCGTCGAGGATCAAGAGCCTTGCGCCGCGAAACAGCGCCTTGACGATTTCGAGCCGCTGCTGCTCGCCCACCGACAGCGCGGAGACCGGCAGGTTGGGGTCGAGTGTCAGCCCATGCTGGCTGCTGATTTCGGCGAGCCGCACCAGCCCGCCGGCGCGATCGATCCGCCCCGCCTTGCCCGGAATGCCGATGAGCAGGTTTTCCAGCACGGTCAGCCGTGGCGCCAGATGAAAATGTTGATGCACCATGCCGATGCCGGCGGCCAGCGCATCCGCCGAACTGGTGATCCGCGCCGGCCGGCCCTGGATCAGGATCTCGCCGGCATCCGGCGCATAGGCGCCGAACAGCACGTTCATCAATGTGGTCTTGCCGGCGCCGTTCTCGCCGAGCAAACCGAGGATTTCTCCTGGCGCCACGCTGAGATCGACAGCCTCGTTCGCCTTGACGGCGCCGAAGCTCTTGGTGATGCCGCGCATTTCGATGAGTGGGGCGGGCAAGGGTGCTCCTGACTTGCGATCCGGTGACTAACCGCAGAGGGCAACGCTGCACCCCCTCTGGCCTGCCGGCCATCTCCCCCTCAAGGGGGGAGATCAGATGTCATCGGCGCTTTCGCCAATCTTCCACGTCGGAGGAAAGGCGCAAAGACCGAAGCTGCCAATCTCCCCCCTTGAGGGGGAGATGTCCGGCAGGACAGAGGGGCGCCTAGCACCAACCCCTAAAGATCAGAACTCAATCCGAAACCGGCGTATTCTCGTCGACATCCACCCGGAAATTGCCTTCCAGGATCTCGGCCTTCTTCTTCTCGACCAGATCCTTGACCTCGGCGGGCAAGGCCTTGTCGAACTTGTGGAAGGGCGCGAGATAGGAGCCGCCCTTGGCCATGCGCGAGAAATCGCCGTAGTCCTGCGCCGTGTAGACGCCGGCCTTGACCAGCTTGATCGCTTGCTCGACCGTCGGGTACATGTCCCAGACCGGGCCGGTGATGACCGTATCGGGGCCGAGGCTCGACTGGTCGGACATGTTGGAGATGGCGAGGATCTTCTTCTCGACCGCCGCCTCGATGACGCCGAAGCGTTCCGCATAGATGACGTCGACGCCGGCGTCGATCTGCGCCACCGCCGCTTCCTTGGCCTTGGGCGGATCGAAGAAGGAACCGATGAAGGCGACCTTCTTCTTGACGTTCGGATTGACCTCCTTGGCGCCGGCGAAGAAGGCATTGACCAGCCGGTTCACTTCCGGAATGCCCATCGCCGCCACCGCGCCGACCGTACCCGACTTCGACATCTTGCCGGCGATCATGCCGGAGAGATAAGCAGGCTCGTGGATCCAGTTGTCGAAGACGCCGAAATTGGGTTCGGCCGGCCCCGCGCCTGAGCCGAACAGAAATGCGGTCTTGGGGAACTGCTTGGCCGTGCGGCGCGATTCACGCTCGGCGGCGAAGGCGTCGCCCAGCACCAGCTGGTACCCGCCCTGCGCATATTCGCGCATGACGCGGCTGAAGTCGGCGGTCTGCACCTTCTCGGACCATTTGTATTCGATGCCGAGTTCCTTTTCGGCCTTCTGCAGTGCGACGTGGATCTGGTTGTCCCAGGGTTCCTCGATCGGCGTGGCGAAGATAGCCGCCACCTTCAGTTTCTTGCCCGCCGCGAAGGCCGCACCCGGCAGCATCGCCGCAGCGAAACCCAGCGCGCCGAGTTCGAGCACGTTGCGCCGCGAGAGCCCTTCGCGGATCAAATGAGATTTGTTCTTCCGGTTTTCCATTGAAGTGCCCCTCTGTTCGACAGCCGTGTCGAGCCGGCTGTTCCCTAAGAATGTCAGACGAGGAACTATGGAACGGGTCTAGACTTTTGTCCACATGGTCAAATTTGAGAGCGGCCAATCGCTTCAGGTTGCCGCCGCCCCTCACCTGCCTGCCGGCATCCTCTCCCCGTATAGTGACGGGGAGAGGGGCCTGTCATTGCCGGTTTCGCCAATCACCGGCGTTCAAAGGAGGGCGCCGGCATTGCCGCCAGCTTCCTTCTCCCCGTCACTATACGGGGAGAAGTGCCCGGCAGGGCGATGAGGGGCGGCGCCAACCCTGGCAATTTGCAGTCTCCGATCAGGCCCGTTCGAGCGCGATGGCGATGCCCTGGCCGACGCCGATGCACATGGTGGCCAGCGCATAGCGGCCGCCGCGTTCCCGCAGCTCCAGCGCAGCCGTGCCGGAGATGCGGGCGCCCGACATGCCCAGGGGATGGCCGAGCGCGATGGCGCCGCCATTCGGATTGACGTGTTCGGCATCTTCCGCGATGCCGAGCTGGCGCAGCACGGCGATGCCTTGCGAGGCAAAGGCTTCGTTGAGTTCGATGACATCGAATTGTTTCGGCGTCAGGCCGAGCCGCGCGCAGAGCTTTTGCGTTGCCGGCGCCGGACCGATGCCCATGATGCGCGGCGCGACCCCGGCGGCGGCACCGCCAAGGATGCGCGCGATCGGCGTCAGCCCGTATTTCCTCACCGCTGCCTCGGAAGCAACGACCAGCGCCGCCGCGCCGTCATTGACGCCGGAGGCATTGCCGGCCGTCACCGTGCCGCCTTGCCGGAACGGCGTCGGCAGTTTGGCCAGCGCTTCGACCGTGGTGCCGGCGCGGGGATGCTCGTCCTTCGACACGACGACCGCATCGCCCTTGCGCTGCGGGATCGCCACCGGAGTGATCTCCTTCGCCAGCCGGCCATTGGCTTGTGCCGCGACCGCCTTGTCCTGGCTGCGTGCCGCGAAAGCGTCCTGGTCGGTGCGTGACACGGCGAAATCCTCGGCGACGTTCTCGCCGGTCTCCGGCATGGAATCGACGCCATACTGCTTCTTCATCTGCGGGTTGACGAAGCGCCAGCCGATGGTGGTGTCGTAAATCTCGGCATTGCGCGAAAAAGCAGCGTCGGCTTTCGGCATGACGAAGGGCGCCCGGCTCATCGATTCCACGCCGCCTGCAATCAGCAGTTCCGCCTCGCCGGCCTTGATGGCGCGCGCAGCGATGGTCAGCGCGTCCATGCCCGAGCCGCACAGCCGGTTGACGGTGGAGCCCGGAATCTCCTGCGGCAGGCCGGCCAGCAGCAGCGCCATGCGCGCCACGTTGCGGTTGTCCTCGCCGGCCTGGTTGGCGCAGCCATAGACGACGTCGTCCACCGCCTGCCAGTCGATCCCGGGATTGCGCTCAAGCAAAGCCTTCAACGGGATGGCGCCAAGGTCATCGGTACGTACCGAGGACAGCGAACCGCCGAAGCGGCCGATCGGCGTGCGGATATAGTCGCAAATATAGGCCTCGGCCATGTCAGGCAGCTTTCCCTTTTCCGGTCCCCTCATGCGCCGCCTTGGTGCGGGCCTGCAGGTCGCGCAATGTCTTGAGTTCGAGTTCGCTTGGGGCCGGCGTTTCGTCAAGCGCCTCGGCGAACTTAACCACCCAGCCACAGCTCTCCTGCACCTGCTGGCGGGTGACGCCAGGATGCAGCGAGACAACGGTGAATTCCTTGGTGACCCGGTCCGGCTTCCAGATGGCGAGATCGGTGATCAGCAAGGTCGGGCCAGCGGTGTCGATGCCCAGCCGCTGGCGATGATCGCCGCCCTCGCCATGGCCGAACGAGGTGAAGAAGTCGATCTTTTCGACCATGCCGCGCTTGGTCTGCGCCATGGTGATGTAGATTTCCTTTGACGACGTCGCGATCTCCGGCGCGCCGCCGCCACCCGGCAGCCTGGTCTTGGGATGAAAATAGTCGCCGATGACCGTGGTGTTGATGTTGCCGAACTTGTCGAGTTGCGCCGCACCGAGAAAGCCGATCGAAATGCGGCCGCCCTGCAGCCAGTAGCGGAACATCTCCGGCACCGCGACGGTGGTGACCGCTGTTTCGCACAATTCGCCGTCGCCGATCGACAGCGGCAGCACGTCGGGCGCCGTACCGATCGTGCCGCTCTCATAGATCAGCGTGATGTCGGGCGCACGCGTCAGCCGCGCCACATTGCAGGCAGCGGACGGCGCCCCGATGCCGACGAAGCAGACGTCGTCGTTCCCCAGGGCCCGGCTGGCCGCGATCGTCATCATCTCGTTTGATGTAAAGCCCAAGGGGTTCTGGTTGTCGCTCATCTCGCTTTCCTCAGATGTTCGACGCGGCCCGCGAAATCGTCGGCGGTTCTTTCGATGACGTTGGCCTGCATCCACGCTTGGAATTTTTCCCGGTCGGCGGCGATCTCGTCCCATTCGAGATAGGCGGCATTGTCGCGCGCATAATAGCCATGCGCATAGGACGGATGCGAGCCACCCGGCACTACCGAGATCGCCGCGATGGTCCAGCGCGGCAGCACGGTGAGGTTCGGGTGCAGGTCGTCGAAATTGTCGACCACTTCCTCGACCGTGACCACGGCGCGCCTGGCCGCCAGCACCGCTTCCTTCTGGATGCCGATAATGCCTTCGACCAGCACATTGCCCTTATTGTCGGCCTTCTGCGCATGGATGAAGGTGACATCGGGCCGGATCGACGGAACCGCCGCCAGCACCTCGCCGGTGAACGGACAGGTGACCGATTTGATGTTCGGATTGACTGCGGCCAGCCCGGCGCCGCGATAGCCACGGAACACCGCGCAAGGCAGGCCGGCCGCGCCCGCCTCATAGGCGTTGGCCATTCCGGCATGGCTGTGCTCCTCGACCTCGATCGACCGGGGAAAAGCGTTCTCGATCGCATCGCGGGCGCGCCGCAGCAGGCCGACACCAGGATTGCCGACATAGGAGAAGACGATTTTCTTCGCCATGCCCATGCCGATCATCTGGTCGTAGATCAGATCGGGTGTCATGCGGATCAGGGTCAGGTCGCGAAACCCCTGGCGGATCGCCTCATGCGCGGCAGCTGTCGGGATCAGATGGGTGAAGCCTTCGAAGGCGACGGAGTCGCCATTATTCAGGCTCTCCGCGACAGCCTGTTTAAGCGGCAGGAACTTCACCATCGCGGCGCCCTCACAATTAGAAAAAGTTCGTATTGCGAACAAAAGTATTATATGGGATACTTTCTAGCGCCTGCTCCGAGGCGGAGTCAATGCTGGCTAAATCGCTTTTGTCAGAGGATGAGATGGACGAAGAGACCGTTTCCCGCGATCACGTTGGCTCGCTCGGGCGCGGACTTGCCGTCATGGAAATCCTGGCCCGGCATCCCGCGGGCATGACCCTGACCGAAATGGCCGAGACAGCCGGCCTGACTCGCGCCGCCGCCCGCCGCTTCCTGCTGACCTTGGTCGCCACCGACTACGCGACTCAATCCGGGCGTGTGTTCTCCCTGTCGCCACGCCTGCTGACCATCGCCCGCACCTGGCTCGGCGGCGGCTCGCTGTGGAGCTTCGCCGCGCCGATCATGCGCGCGGTGGCGGCGCAGCTGAACGAAGCTTGCTCGGCGGCGATCCTGTCGGGCGATGATGTCGTCTATGTCGCCCGCATTCCCGGGCGCCGTATCCTGAGCGTCTCGCTCGATGTCGGCACCAGGCTGCCCGCCTATTGCACCTCGATGGGCCGGATGCTGCTCGCCGGGCTGACGCCAGAGGAACTCGACGCATTTCTTAGCCACGCAACCATCGAACGCCGGACGCCGAAGACGATTGTTGAAAGGCCGTTGCTGGCGAAGGCCATCGGCAAGGCTGGAACGGATGGCTTCGCCATCGTCGACGAGGAACTGGAACTCGGCCTGCGCTCCATCGCCGTGCCGATCCGCGACAGGGCTGGACGCACGGTCGCGGCGATCAATGTCTCGACCCAGTCGGCACGGTTTTCGGTCGAGGAGATGGAGCGCGAAATCCTGCCGGCGCTGCTGGATGCCAGGCAGCGTATCGAGGATTTTTTTGTGGTGTAAGAGGCTTTGCTGGGCCTTCCGACGTCGGCGGGACAGCGCCCCCCTCTGATCGTTAGCCCCTCAATGCTTCATCCGATCCCGCATCGCGTACCACAACATCCCCAGCACATAGAGTGGCCCGCGCAGCGCCGTGCCGCCCGGGAACGGCATCGGGGTCAGCGTCGAGAACAGGTCGAGCCGCGACGCATCGCCGGTGATCGCTTCGGCGAGCAGCTTGCCCGACAGTGTCGACAGGATGACGCCCTTGCCGGAATAGCCATGCGCGAAATAGACCTCGCCATAGTGCCCGACATGCGGCAGCCGCGACGTCGTCACCGACACCAGCCCGCCCCAGGCATGATCGATGCGGCATCCCTTGAGCTGCGGGAACGTGCCTTCCATGTGCGGCCGCACGAAGCCGGCTATATCGGCCGGCGGTGACGGCGTGTAGCGCTCGCCGCCGCCGAACAACAGCCGCCCGTCCGCGGACATCCTGTAATAGTTGACGACGAAGCGCGTGTCGGACACCGCGACATTGGCCGGGATGACGTTGCGTTTGCCCTCCAGCGGCTCGGTGGCGACGATGTAGTTACCTACCGGCATGATGCGGCTGTTGACGCGCGGCTCCAACCCGTTGAGCAGCGCGTCGCCCGCCAGCACGACATGTCTGGCTCGCACCGACCCCTTTGCCGTCGAGACGCGGATCGAAGGCTCGCGCTCCAGTTTCACCGCCACCGAATTCTCGTGGATGGTGACGCCGGCCGCGACAGCCGCGCGGGCAAGCCCGAGCGTATAGTTGAGTGGATGCATGTGGCCGCCGAGCGGCTCATACATCGCGCCCTGATAAGGCGTGTCGACCTTGGCCCGCGCGTCCGCCGCCGACAGGATCTCGACGTCGCGGAATTTCATCACGCTCTTGAGGCATTTGGCCTCTTCCTCGAGATCCCTGAGGTCGGAGCCGTTGACCGCGCCGACCAGATGGCCGGTCAGCCTGAGGTCGCAGTCGATGGCATGGCGCTCGATGATGCCGAGCACCAGGCCGCGTGCCTCGAAGGCGAGGTCGAACAGCACCTTCGCCCGCTCGGGTCCGTAGAGCTTGACCAGACCCTTGGCGCCCTTGCGCAGGCCGGGGATCATCTGGCCGCCATTGCGGCCCGACGCGCCCCAGCCGATCTTGCCGCCTTCGAGCAGCACCACCTTCAGCCCGCGCTCGGCCGCGTGAAGGGCGGCCGACAGGCCGGTGCAGCCGCCGCCGACGACGACCAGATCCGCCTCGACACCGCCCGCAAGGGCCGCGTGTTCCGGCGCCGGATTGGCGGTCGCGACATAATAGGATTTGCCGATATCGAGACCGGAATTGAAACCCGTCGAAGATGCCATGATCACACCTTCAGCAAGAGGTGGTCGCGTTCCCAGCTCGTCACCACGCTCTGGAACAGGTCGAGCTCGACGCTCTTGACGCGCAGATAGGTCTGGAAGAAGTCCTCGCCCAGCAATGCCCGCACCGGGTCGCACGCGGTGAAGCGGTCGAGCGCCTCCTCCATGGTCTTCGGCAGCGTGCTCTTGATCTTGTAGGCATTGCCCGACGCCTCGGCCGAGCGCGCCTGCTTCTGCTCGACACCGAGATAGCCGGCAAGCAGCGAACCGGCGATCGCCAGATAGGGATTGGAATCGGCACCCGGCAGCCGGTTCTCCACCCGCCGCGCCATGCGCCCGCCGGCCGGCACGCGCAGGCCGCAGGAGCGGTTGTCATGCGACCACTCGATGTTGGCCGGCGCGCTGTGGTTCGGCCTGATGCGGCGGAACGAGTTCACGTTCGGCGCGAACAGCGGCATGATTTCGGGAATGTACTTCTGCAGGCCGCCGATGAAATGGCCGAACATCCCGGTGTCGGCATCGTCGCTGCCGGCGAAAAGCGCGTTGCCGGCCTCGTCGACAACGGACATGTGCAGATGCATCGAGCTGCCCGCCTGGGCCGCGATCGGCTTGGCCATGAAGGTCGCATGCATGCCGCATTGCTGCGCGGCCTGGCGCGTAAACCGCTTGAACAAAAGCACCTGGTCGGCCAGCGGCAGGGCATCGCCATGCAGCAGATTGATTTCGAGCTGCGCCGTGCCCGATTCATGGATCAGCGTATCGAGCGGCAGTCCGGCTGCCGCTGAATAGTCATAGATACGCCGGATCACTGGCTCGAATTCTTCCAGCGCCGCCATGTCATAGGGATGCTGCACGCCCTCGGCGCGGCCATTGGCTCCGACCGGCGCGGTCAGCGGCTTGTCCGGATCGGGATTGGGCGCGGTAAGGTAGAATTCGAGCTCGGGTGCGACCACCGCGCGCCAGCCGCGCTGGCGATAGAGATCGAGCACGGCGCGCAGCACATGACGCGGCGAAGCCATCCACGGCCTGCCATCCATATGAAAGGCATCGGCAAAAACATAGGCCTTCCCCGCCCCGGCGCCCGGCGCCAGGCACAGCGTCGAGACATCGGGCACCATGCGCATGTCGGGGTCCGAATAGGCAAAACCCTCGTCGATCGAGCCGGAATAACGGCCGTCGATGCTGACCAGGAAGGCGCTGCTCGGCAGGTAGAGCGCGCGGTCTTCCAGCGCCTTGAGGAATTTGGCGGTCGGCAGCGCCTTTCCGCGCAGGACGCCGTTCATGTCGGGCACCAGGCACTCGATCTCGGTGATGCCGTGCTGCGTAAGCCAGGCCTTGGGGTCGTTGCCATTGAAGAGGTTTGCGGTATTCGTGTTCTTATCGAGCATTTCGTTCAAGTCCGTATCAGGGAGAGAATGGCTTGCGCGGCCACGTCCGTTCCGGGTTTCAGCGCCATCTCGGCTGCATTGTCCCTGAGGCGGGCGCGCATGGCGTCATCGGTCAGCAGGCCGAGAATGGCTCTCTCCAATCCCCCTTCGGTCCAGCCGTCACGGCCGATATGGTCACCGACGCCGGTTTCGCCGGCGCGTTGCGCATTGTCGTGCCCGTCCCAGCAATAGGGCATGATCAGCGACGGCACGCCGAAGCGCAGCGCTTCGCAAAAGCTATTGTTGCCGCCGTGATGGATGAAAAGGTCCGACTTCGCCACCACGGAGGGCTGCGGAAACCAGGCGTCGAGATAGACATTGTCGGGCACAGCGCGGTAGGCATCGCGCAGGCCACCGACATTGACGATGAAGCGGGCCGGCAACTTGTCGAAGACTGCAAGCATGCGCTCGATCAGGCCGACATCCATGGCGCCGAGACTGCCGAAGCTGACATAGACCAGCGGCCCGCCATTGCGCGGGAAAACCGGCACCTCGAATGGCCCTTCCGACCGCACGCAGCCTTCGAGATAGACGAAGCGCTCGGGGTCGAGCGGCTCGGCGCGTTCGCGGCGCACGATCGCCGGCGTCAAGAGCAGATTGAGATCGGGTGAGGTTTCAAGAAACAGGCCCTTCGGCAGCGGCGCTAGGCCGCAATCGGCGCGAAAGCGGTTGAAGCGGTCATGCGCCGGCGCCGAGGCTGCGAGATATCGCGCCTCGAACGCCGCGCGTTGCGGATCGCCAGCGCCGAGGCCCGAGAGATAGGGCGGCACTTCAGCGTCAGGCAGCTCCGTCTCGGCGCAGGAAACGACGCGCGCCCACGGGCAGCCGGCTGCCGCTATCGCCGGGAACATGATGACATTGTCGAGCACCACCGCGTCGGGCTTCAGCCGCGCCAGCAATTGGCGCAGCGGCGCCTCGGCATTGACCGCCGTGTCGACGATCGCCTGCCAGGTCGGCGCGACATAGGTTTCGAGCTGGTCGATCGGGCTCAGCCTGAAATGCGGCAGATGCCGGCGCACGAACGCCTGCCAGTAGCTCTGGCGCTCGCTGTCGCTCAGCGGCTCCTCGGTCGGCAGCTGGTATTCCTGGAAACCATAGTCGGCAAAGACGCCGGAGAAGCCGGCATGGCAGATGAACACCGGCCGCGCGCCCTTCGCGCGCAGCGCCTGCGCGATGCCGACGCAATTCAACGCCGCCCCGAAACTGGCCTCGGGAAACAGCGCGATGGTCGGGCTCGCTCTACGCGTCAATTAAATCCTCTTCATTCCGGCCGGCTGATCATGCCGAACAGCGCGGGAGCGCCGCGGCTGGCCGCCTGCGGCCGCTGGCTGCGCGACAGCCGCAGGTGAATGCGCAGCAGATCGGCAGCAACCTCATACTGCCGGCTTTCAAGATGGTCGAGTATGTTCAGGTGTTCGCGCAACGATTGCTTCAGCCGGAAGACGTTGACGCCCGCATAGATGCCCGGAAGCCGCCGCAGCCTGAGGTGATCGGCCAGCGCGTCGGCGACGAAGCGGTTGGCGCTGCCTTCGGCGATCATGCCGTGGAAATCGATGTCGAGCCGCTGGAACTCGCGTGTATCGAACGCGGCGTCGGGCAGCGCCGATAGCGCCTCCATGCCCTGGCGCAACATCGCGGCGCGCGCGCCGTCGAGCCGGAAGCCGGGCGTCAGGATGGCGGCGGGCTCCAAAAGCAGCCGGAACTCGTAGCTCTCGCCTTGCGCCTCCGGGTCATCAGGGGCGCGCCGGAACAACCAGGACTGACCTGGTGCGCGATCGAGAAGATTCTCCTCTGTCAGTCTGTTCAGAGATTTTAGTACCGTTTTCCGTTCGGCACTGTACCGCCGCATCAGCCCTGCGACGGTCACTGTCTGGTCGAGGCGCCGCGCCGAACGGTCGCGCAGGATGGCTTCGGCAAGCTCGTCTTCCTCGGCGGCGGGCAATTCGGCTGATATCGCCGGCTGCGCGGCGAGGTCGATCGCCAGGTGATATCCGGTGTCCGCCTCCCAGCAAACGACACCCTGCTCCGCGAGCAGGCTGAGCGCCGCCCGGACCGGAGTGCGCGAGACATTGCACAGCGAGGCGATCTGTTGCTCGGGCAGGCGTGCGCCGGGCGCGAAGCCACGCTGCCGCGCCACATCCAGGATGCGCTGGGCCAGATCGAGATGGTTGGTGCGAGGTCGTCGGGTTGCGGCTTGCATGACATTCTCGTGGAACGGACGTGACCTCGTTGATTTGACCCATCACCGGCGTGGACGCAATCGGCCAGATTCCGAGGCCGGTTTTCAAATTATGGATTGACGTACTTTTTTCTGCAATAGTACTGTCGGTGCAATCGGCGACAAAAGACCGAGGGAACAGGATCGATGCAGCGGCGCATGTCGCGCGGGTCCAGCACGAATTCGACGAACCAACCGGAATGGGAGCCTGCCATGACTGCTACCAGCCTGCGGCGCCGTGCGCTGAGAATGCCTTCGATCGCCCTCGGGCTTGTCGTGGCGCTGTCCGCGCCGTCGATGGCCGCCGACCTCGTCATTTCCAATTGGGACGGCTACATGGCGCCCGACGCCATGGCCGCCTTCAAGACCGCGACGGGCGTTTCCGGCGAAGTCGTGGTGCACGCCACCAATGAAGAGATCATGGGCAAGCTGATTGCCGCCGGCGGCAAGGGCTATGACGTGGTTTTCGTCTCCTCGCCCTTCGCCGAGGTTCTGAACAAGCTCGGCCTGACCGAGCCGATGGACCATGCCAAGATCCCCAACCTCGCCAACCTCTATCCCGAAGCGACCAAGCTGCCGCACGATGTCGGCAACACCTTCTCCGTGCCCTACACCTGGGGCACGACCGGCCTCTGCTACCGCTCGGACCTGGTCAAGACGGCGCCCACGAGCTGGAGCGACCTGCTGGCGCCGTCGGATGAGCTGAAGGGCAAGACCACCATGCTGGCGACTGATCGCTGGCTGCTCGCCGCCGGGCAGCTCGACAAGGGTTTCTCTGTCAACGAGACAGATCCGGCCAAGATGGCCGAGGTCAAGAACCTGCTGATCTCGGCCAAGAAAACCCTGCTCGCCTATGACGACACCACCTTCTATTCGAAACTGGTTTCCGGCGAGGCGCTGATGGTCCAGGCCTGGGACGGCTGGTGCAATTACGGCATCGCCGACAAGCCGGAGATCAAATACATCATTCCCAAGGAAGGTTCGGATCTCTGGGTCGACACGATGGTGGTGATGAAGGCCTCCGAGCACAAGGATGCCGCCTTCCAGTTCATCAACTTCATGCTCGATGCCAAGAACCACGCCTGGGCGGCCCAGAATATCGACTACAAGGTTCCGAACAAGCCGGCGATGGAAAGCCTGCCGGCCGATTTCCTGGCAAAATTCCCCAACATGGCGATGCCGGTGGCCGACCTCGTCAAGTTCGAACAGCTGCGTGATGTCGGCGAAGCCCAGCGCGATTATTCCAAGATCGTCAGCGAGATCAAGGCCGCGCAGTAAGGACTGTTCCAACAGCATCTTGAAATAAAGCTTGCGTTCCGTGTCGCCCCCCTCTGGCCCGCCGGTCATCTCCCCCTCAAGGGTGGAGATTGGCCGGCTTGCGGCTTTTCGCCAATCGCTGGCGCAGCGCCCCCTCATCCGGCCGCTTCGCGGCCACCTTCTCCCCGTGGGGGAGAAGAGGAAGGCACCGGCGTGCGCGCACTCCTCTCCCCTCGGGGAGAGGTCGGATTGTCCCGAATTGCCCTTCGCAATTCGGTTGGCAATCCGGGTGAGGGGGCAACTGCCGAGACATCATTTCGATGCCCTCGAGATAGCTCGCAGACCAGAGGGCGGTACGTCGTGAAACACGTCCCCTACCGCTCCTCCTTGCTGATGGCCCCGGCGCTGGTCTGGTTGACCGCGCTGATGGTTGTGCCGTGCGCGCTGGTGCTGGCGCTCGCCTTCTTCCGGCGCGGCATCTATGGCGGCATCGACTACACCTTCACGCTGGAGAATTTCGGGCAGGTCTTCGACCCGCTTTATGCCGGCATTTTCCTGAACTCGGCGCGCATTGCCGGCACCGCCACGCTGATCGCGGTGGTGATCGGCTACGCCGCCGCCTATGCCATCGCGGCCGCCCCGCGCCGCTGGCAGCCGGTGTTCCTGTTCTTCGCCGTGCTGCCGTTCTGGTCCAACTACCTGATCCGCACCTATGCCTGGATCGTGCTGCTCAACCGCGAAGGGCTTATCACCCAGCTCCTGCGCTGGGTGGGCTACACCGGTGAACCGCCCTCGATGCTCTACACCGAAGGCGCGGTCATCGCCGGCCTGGTCTACAACTATCTGCCCTTCGTCATCCTCGCCTGCTACGCGCCTTTGTCGCGGCTCAACCCGGAACTGGCCGAAGCCTCGCGCGATCTCGGCGCTTCGGCGATGACGACGTTTCGCCGTGTCATCCTGCCGCTGACCGTGCCCGGCATCGCCGCCGGCGCCGTCTTCGTCTTCGTGCTGTCGATCGGCAATTTCGTCACCCCGGCGCTGCTCGGCGGCGGCCGCTTCCAGATGATCGGCAACCTTGTCTACGACCAGTTCCTGACCGCCAATGACTGGCCGTTCGGCGCGGCCCTGGCGATGGCGCTGATCGCCATCATGCTGCTGGTGCTGATGGCGCAAGCGATCGCCGCCAATCGCGCCTCTGGCCGCATCGCGGAAGCCGAGGGCAACGCGAATGGCTGAACGCTCACCAGCCACACGGCGCATGCTTTGGCTCGTGTTGAGTCTCGTCTTCGCCTTCCTCTACATCCCGATCGCCGTGCTGGTGGCGCTGTCCTTCAACGAAGGCGGGCTGCCTACGGCATGGTCGGGCTTTTCGCTGAAATGGTACGTCTCGCTGGCCGGCAATTCCGCCATCCTCTCCGCCGCCCTCAACACGCTGATCGTGGCGCTGGTCTCGACAGCGATCGCCACCTTGCTCGGCACGCTGCTGGCGATCGGCGTCGAGATGCGCCGGCAATATGGCAAGGGGCTCGAGGCGCTGATCTTCGCGCCGATGATCATTCCCGACATCGTGCTGGCAATCGCGCTCCTGTCGTTCTTTTCGATGCTCAACCTCACCATGGGCCTGCACACCATCATCCTCGCCCATGTCGTATTCAACCTCGCCTTCGTCTGCTCGGTGGTGCGTGCCCGGCTGAAGAGTTTCGACTGGTCGATCGTCGAGGCTTCCACCGATCTCGGCGCCTCCGCCATCACCACCTTCCGGCGGATCACCTTGCCGGTCATCGCGCCGGCCGTGATTGCCGGCGCACTGCTCGCCTTCACGCTCTCGGTCGACGAGTTCATCATCGCCTTCTTCACCGCAGGCGCGGGCCGCGCCTCGACCACGCTGCCGATGCAGATCTACGCCATGATCCGCTTCGGCATCACACCCGAGATCAACGCCCTGGCCACCATCGTCATGGCGGTCTCGGTCACCGCGCTGACCCTGTCGCAGCGGCTCAACCGGGGAATAACAGGCCAATGAGCGAACCGCGCACGCTGCTGGCCATCGATCGTGTGTCGAAGAATTTCGGCCGCGTCACCGCCGTCGACGGCATCTCGCTGGATATCAGGGAGAACGAGTTCTTCGCGCTGCTCGGTCCATCGGGCTGCGGCAAGACCACGCTCTTGCGCATGCTGGCCGGCTTCGAGACGCCGAGCGACGGGCGCATCCTGCTCGACGGCAAGGACATCGCCAGGATGCCGCCCAACAAGCGGCCGGTCAATCTGATGTTTCAGTCCTACGCGCTGTTCCCGCATATGAGCGTTCGCGCCAATGTCTCCTACGGGCTGGAGATGGAGCGCTTGCCGGCTAAAGAAATCCGCGCGCGCGTCGACGCCATCCTGGCGACCACCGAACTCGTGCCATTCGCCGACCGCAAGCCGGAGCAACTGTCCGGCGGTCAGAAGCAGCGCGTGGCGCTGGCCCGCGCCTTGGTCAAGCGGCCCCGGTTGCTGCTGCTCGACGAGCCGCTCGGCGCACTCGACAAGAAGCTGCGCGGCGCCATGCAGCTGGAACTGAAGCGCCTGCAGCACGAGGTCGGCATCACCTTCGTCATCGTCACCCATGACCAGGAGGAATCGCTGGTCATGGCCGACCGCATGGCGGTGCTGAAAGACGGCAAGCTGCTGCAATGCGACACGCCGCATGCGGTCTATGAGCATCCGGCCGACCGTTTCGTCGCCGACTTCATCGGCGTGATGAATTTTGTTCCGGGCAAGGTGTCCACCGATGGCGTCGTGGCCGCGAATGGCGCGCGCATCGCCGGCAAGGTTCCCGCAGCGCTTTCGTCCGGGGCGGCCGCCGTCGCGTCCGTGCGGCCCGAACGCGTCCGGCTGTTCCCGTCCGCGGATACCGCGAACCGGACGACCGGAACGGTTGAGGCACTGGCCTATCAGGGGCTCGACCTGCAACTGCATGTCCGAACGCCGCTGGCGCCGAAGCCGTTCCTGGTGCGTGTAACCGCCGATGCAGCCGACCGGCGGCCGGTCTCGTCGGGCGACCAGGTCGAACTCGGCTGGGATCCTGCCGATGTCAGAATTTTCGCAGAGTGAAGGAGAAGCCTGATGGCGCAGAAGACGATCGCGTTTTTTCCCGAAGCCGCCTACGGCCCGGCGCTCAATTCCGTCGGCATCGCGCAAGCCGTGGAAGCGCGCGGCCACAAAGCGGTTTTCCTGTCCGATCCGGGCTTTGTCGATGTCTACAAGGGCTATGGCTTCGAGGCGCATCCGGTGAACCTTTCCGAACCGATGCCGCCCGAGCAGATGGCCAAGTTCTGGGAGGACTTCATCAACGGCCACATCCCCAACTTCCGCAAGTCGCCCTACGACCAGGTCGACAATTACGTCAAGGATTGCTGGACGGCCATCGTCGACAGCGCCAAGTGGGCGCAAAAGGACCTGCCGCGCGTGCTTTCCGCCATCAAGCCGGATGTGATCTGCGTCGACAACGTCATCCTGTTCCCGGCGATCAAGCAGTTCGGCAAGCCGTGGGTACGCGTCATCTCCTGTTCCGAAAACGAGATCGAGGACGAGGGCATCCCACCGCATCTCTCCGGCTGCGGCGAAAACGACCATGCCGGACACCAGCGCTACCGCGATCACTTCAATGCCGTGATCAAGCCGATCCATGATGACTTCAACGCGTTCCTCGGCGCCAATGATGAGGCGCCCTATCCGATCGGCCAGTTCTTCGAGGCTTCGCCCTATCTGAACCTGCTGCTTTATCCCGAAGCCGCGAAATTCAAGCGCCGCCATCCGCTCGATCCGGCAAAATTCCGGTATTTGGAAGGCTGCGTGCGGCAGGAAAAGCCCTATACCGTCCCGGCCTTCGCCAAAAACAACGACGGGCCGCTGCTCTACGTCTCCTTCGGCAGCCTGGGGGCCGGCGATGTCGACTTGCTGAAGCGGATCATCGCGACGCTGGGCAAGACCCGCTACCGCGCGCTGGTCAATGTCGGCGGCTACAGGGATCAGTACACCGACGTGCCCGGCAACGTCATCGTCGACAGCTGGTTCCCGCAGCCTTCGGTGATCCCGCAGGTCGATGCCGTGATCCACCATGGCGGCAACAACTCCTTCACCGAGTGCCTCTATTTCGGCAAGCCCGCGATCATCATGCCCTATGTCTGGGACGGCCACGACAACGCCACCCGGGTCCAGGAAACCGGCCATGGCTTCGGCATGCCGCGCTACGATTGGACGGACGCGGAGTTGATCGCGAAGATCGAAGCCTGCCTGACCGATCCGAAAATGAAGGCGAAGCTGGCGCAGACATCGGCACAGATGCACGTGCAGAATGGACCTGAGAAGGCTGCGGGTTTGCTGGAGGCGTTGCTGTGATTGCGATGTTTGACACGCCGAGCCAAGGCGCCCCCCTCTGGCCTGCCGGACATCTCCCCCACGAGGGGGGAGATTGGATGTCGCGACTGCCTTGGCCAATTTTCGACGTCGATGACGAAACGCCGAGGCCGAAGTTGCCGATCTCCCCCCTCGTGGGGGAGATGTCCGGCAGGACAGAGGGGGGCGCCGTAGAGCACGAGCTTCTCAGGCGGCGCGCAGGAGCATCAGCATGACTTCCTCCGCCCCGCACCTCCACCAGGCCTCGACCCGCACCGACCTCGTCGACTGGGGCGTCCAGCCCGACGCCCTGTCGGGCGTCTCCCACTCCACCGGCAAGCTCGTGCACAAAGGGCCGAACAACCAGCCGGAATCCGGAATATGGGTCTGCACACCGGGCCGCTGGCGGCTCTCGATTCCGCGCGACGAACTGTGCCACTTCGTCGCCGGCCGCGCGACCTACCGGTCGGATGTCGGCGAGGTGATAGAAATCTCCAGGGGAAGCGTGGTCATGTTTCCCGCCGGCTGGACGGGCGAATGCACCGTGCATGAGACCATGCGCAACGTCTACATGCTGGCCTGAGCAAGAATAAGCCGCAGAGGAGCAAGACATGCCGACACCGCATTGGCCTGAGGCCTCGACCGTGGAGCTGGAAGATTGGGGCGCGGGCGCCAACACGCTCGCCGGCGCGCCGCGGGCCTCAGGCAAGATCCTCTCCAGGAATCCGGACGGGTCGAGCGAATGCGGCCTGTGGTCGTGCACGCCGGGCACCCGCAAGGTCAGCTTCGCCGCCGACGAGTTCTGCCATTTCCTGTCGGGGCGCGGCAGCTATGTCAGGGACGATGGCGAGGACATCCCGGTCGGAGCCGGCACGCTCGTCTTCTTTCCCGCCGGCTGGACCGGCATCTCCATCATCACGCAAACGCTGACCAAGGCCTTCATGTGCCGGTGAGCACTTACCAGGAAAATCCTATGACCACGCCGATCATGCAATCGCCGCTTGCCATCACGGACCTCGTCGACTGGGGCGTCATCCCGACAATGATCGAGGGGCAATCCCATACGTCGGGCAAGCTACTCCACAAGGGGCCGGAAGGCCGTTCGGAATGCGGCCTCTGGGTCTGCACGCCAGGCAAGTGGCACTGCCACGTCACCCGCGACGAGTTCTGCCACTTCCTGGAGGGGCGCTGCACCTACGTGCATGAGTCCGGCGAGGTCATCGAGATCGAGCCGGACACGGCGGCCTTCTTCCCGCAGGACTGGAAAGGCGTCTGCACCGTCCATGAGACGATCAAGAAGGTCTACATGATCCGTTGAGCGGATCCGAGAGGATGTCCATGCATTTCTCCCCCGGCCGGCCGATTTTCTTCGTCAATCCGGACTACCGGCCAATGACCGGCGCGAACAGGCCGGTAATCGATCCGGCGACGCTGGAAAGCGTCGGCGCGATCGCGGCGGCCAGCGACGGCGAGGTCGACACCGTGCTCACCGCCGCGACCAAGGCGCAGCTTGCCTGGAAAAAGCTCGACGCCAAGAGCCGGGCAAAGCATCTGCACGCCGTCGCCAACGCCATCGAGGCGGCGGACTTCACGCGCTGCGCCGAACTGATGGTGCGCGAGATGGGCAAGCCCTATCCCGAAGCCATCGGCGAGATCGCCAATTGCGCGCCGATCTTCCGCTACTATGCCGAGATGGCGCGCGACGATGCCGGCAAGATCGCCGGCACGACGCAGGCCGGCTCGTTCCAGTATGCGCGCTACGAGCCCTATGGTGTCTCCGTCCACATCATGCCCTACAACTTTCCGATCCTGCTGATGTGCTGGACCGTCGCGGCCTCGCTCGCCGCCGGCAACGCCTGCGTCATCAAGCCGGCGGAAGCGACGACGCTCTCGACGCTGGACTACATGACCGTATTCCGGTCGCTGCCCGAGGGCCTCGTCTCCTGCTTGCCTGGTGGCGCGGCCACCGCGCAGGCACTGATCACTGCCGATCGCACCCATGCGGTCGCTTTCACCGGCTCGGTCGCGGCCGGCAAGGCGGTGGCCGTGGCCTGCGCGGAACGCATGAAGCCTTGCGTCATCGAGGCCGGCGGCAGCGATCCGCTGATCATCAGCCAGCACGCGCCGCTCGACGTGGCGGCGGCTGGCTCCGTCACAGCCGCCTTCCACCTCACAGGCCAGGTCTGCACGTCGGCCGAGCGATTCTTCGTCGTCGATTCGGTCCACGATCGCTTTGTCGAACTGTTTGCCGAGAAGACACGGGCGCTGCGCATCGGCAACGGCATGGACAGAACCGAGATCGGCCCGCTGGTCAGCGAGGCAGCACGGGCCAAGGTCATGCGGCTGGTCGACGATGCCATCTGCAACGGCGCCACGGCCATTACCGGCGGCCGCATCCCGCCGGAGCACAACACCGGCTGGTTCTACGAGCCGACCATCCTGACTGGCGTCACCCCAGACATGGCGATCGTGCGCGAGGAGTGTTTCGGCCCGGTCGCCGCCATCTGCCGGGTTAGGGATTTCGACGAGGCGATCCGGCTTGCCAATGACAGCCCGTTCGGGCTCGGCGCTTCGGTGTTCACGACGGATCTGGCCGAAGCGCATGAGGCGGCCGAACGGCTCGAGGCCGGCATGGTCTGGGTTAACAACCCGCTGATCGACAATGACGCCCTGCCCTTCGGCGGCTGGAAGGCTTCCGGCCTTGGCCGCGAACTCGGGCGCCAGGGGCTCGACGCCTTCCGCCGCTCGAAGATGGTCATCATCGATCACAGACCGGCCATCCAGGACTGGTGGTATCCCTATCCCGACAGCTGGTTTCGCGAGACCGGCGGCCGCAAACACGTATGAAGAATGGCGCGCGGCAACACCGCGCGCCCTATCCTTATGCCTCGATCGCTACGACCAGGACGTGCGAGCAGGAAAAGCAATGCCGCCGGGCAAAGCCCAGCGGCATCTTCTTCGACTGGCTACCGCCTTTTTCAGGGACGATCCGCTACGGCGTCGTTCCCGCCTGAAGCTTGGCCGCCATCTGATCGATCTTGTCGGCAAGGACGCCTTGGGCCCAGGCCGTGACATCGGCGTCGACGGGCTTGTTGGCCATATCCGCCAGTGCCGCGTCGAGCGCCGCCGGATCCGTGCCGACCGCTGCCGCGGCAGCGTCGGCCTCGGCCTGGTCGGCCGCCGCATTGTCGGCGGCCACCACGGCCTCCTGTGCGGTGACATCTGCCTGCAGGGCCGCTATCTGGCCAGGCAAGGCCGCCTGTTCTTCGGGCGTCATGGCGGCGATCTGATCCGGCGTCAGCGACGTCAGCGCGCTCAGCTGCGAATTCAGGTCATCTAGCTGGGCTTGGGCGGCGGCGGCCGTGGCGGCGGCGGCAGCGGCCGCTGCTTGCGCATTCTTGGCCGTCGCCGATTGCGTCACGAAGGCCTGAATGCCGGCGAACTTCTTGCTCTTGGAATTCATGTAGGCGTTGATGTTGCGCTGCAGCGAGTTCAGCCGGCCGAGTTTGGCGTGAATGTTCTTGTCCTTCGGTACGGACGAGACTGTTGTGGTCGTATCGACCGTGGTGTCGGTGGTTGTGTCGGTTTCCGTCTTGGCTGCATGTCCCGGTGCCGACGACGACTTGCCATGCGAAGCACCGCTGTTGCCGTTGCTATTACCGTGGGTGCCGCCGTTGCCATTGCCACCGCCATTCCCGTTGCCGCCGCCGTTACCTCCGCCATTGCCATTGCCGCCATTGCCACCATTGCCGGCGAGCGCCGGAGACGCCAGAAGCGCCAATGCGGCCAGCGCCGCGAACAGAGTTTTCCGGTTTGTCATGTTAATCTCCTTGGGAATCGCCTACTCGCCCACCGCTGAACCATCTGGGTATGAGAAATCGCTAATTATACCCGGTAAACTTTAGACAAACTCGGTCGCAATCCGAGAGCGGACGCCGTTACCAAGCTGTAACGAGTTGAAAAGTCACAGAAATTGCCGCTCTGGTCCTGCCATGGCACTGAAGTCCCATGACAACCAGACCATAGTCCTGTGCCGTCCGACGCCACGCAAACCGCAGCAAAAAGGGGGCTGAAATGGGAAGGTCGATAGATGACAGCGTCGTGTCAGCCGATACTTTCGCCGCCATCGATCACCAGCGCCTGCCCGGTCATGAAGGACGAGCGGTCCGAGACGAGGAACAGGATCGCCTCGGCGATCTCTTCGGCCACGGCCCAGCGCCCCATCGGGATCTTGGTGCGGACATAGGTTTCGATCGCCTCGCGTCCGCCCATCTGGGCGATGAACGGTTCGTTGAAGGGCGTGTCGACCCAGCCCGGGCAGAGCGCGTTGACACGCACATTGTGCCGGGCATAGTCGAGCGACATCTGCCTGGTCATCGCCACCACGGCATGTTTCGATGTCGCGTAGGCGATCATCTCGCGGTCATAGAAGACACCCGAATTCGAAGCCGTGTTGAGGATGACGCCGCCGCCTTGCGCAATCATCGACGGCATGACGATCCTTGCCGCGAGAAACTGCGCCCGCACATTGACCCGCCACGAGGCGTCCATGCCGGCGGTCTCGACCTCGGTCAGCGTGCCGCCGACCTGGATGCCGGCATGATTGTGCAGGATGTCGATGCGCCCATGCTTCTCGAGCGTGCCGGTTATCAGCTGCTCGACAGCCACGTCCTCCCCGACATCGGTGGCGATGGCCTCGGCCCGGCCGCCCACTGCGCGGATGCCTGAGGCTGTTGCCTCGCCGGCGGCCGCATCCCGGTCGGCGATGACGACCACCGCACCTTCCCTGCCCATGATCATGGCGCCGGCACGCCCGATGCCGGATCCGGCGCCTGTCACCACGGCGATGCGGTCTTTGAGGATCATGGAGCAGCAGCTTTCAGTTGGATGGCTTGCGCTGGCGCAGCTGCCATTGGGCAAGCACCACGAGCAGTACGGAAGCGACGAGCACGATCGTCGCGATGGCGTTGATCTCCGGCGTCACCCCGCGCCGGATCGACGCGAACACATAGATTGGCAGCGTCGTCTGCGCGCCGGCGACGAAGAAGGCGACGATGAAATCGTCGAAGGAGAAGGTGAAGGCGAGCAGGAAGCCGGCGACCACCGCCGGCATGATCTGCGGCAGGACGATCGAGCGGAACGTGGTCAGCGGCGTCGCGTAGAGGTCGCTCGAAGCCTCGACCAGATTGCGGTCGAGGCTGCCCAGACGCGTGCCGACGATCATCGTCACCAGCGCCATCGAGAACAGGCCATGCGCGGCGATGATCGAGCCGTAGCCGAGCGACAGGCGCGGCGGCTGGTCACCGGGCCAGATCGAGGCGAGGAACGGGTTGACGACGGCGAACAGCTGGACGAGCGCGACCAGCGTCGAGATGCCGATGACGACGCCGGGAACGACGATCGCAGCGCCAAGCAAACCGTCGAAGACGGCGCGGGTTCTGATGCCGACACGCGCCAGGCCAAGGGCTGCCGCGGTGCCGAACACCGCCGCCAGCAGGGCGCTGGTGGTGGCAATGAACAGGCTGTTCTTCAGCGCCTCGACCAGGAACGGGTTGGACAGCGCCTTGCCGTACCACTGCACCGAGAAGCCGGTGAACTCGCTGGCATGGTGGCCGGCGTTGAAGGAGAACAGCACGACCAGCACGATCGGCAGATAGAGGAACGCGAAGACGGCGATGACGAAGGCGCGCATCAGATAAGGTCCACCCGGCGGGCGCCCGCAACCCGGTTCGAAATGCGGTTGGCGACAATCAGCACCACCACCGAGACCAGCACCAGCGTGATTGCGATGGCCGACCCGAATGGCCAGTTGCGCGACTGCAGGAACAGGTCGACCAGCGCGTTGCCGATGAAGAACACTTTGCCGCCGCCAAGCAGCGTCGGGATCAGGTACTCGCCAAGCAGCAGGATCATGACCAGCGAGAACCCGGTCATCACGCCCGGCAGGGACAGCTTCAGGGTCACGCCCAGAAAGGTTGACAATGGCGTCGCGCCGAGATCGGCCGAAGCTTCCAGCAGCCTTCGGTCGAGCCGCTCGAGGCTTACATAGATCGGCAGGATCATCAGCGGCAGATAGCCGTAGACGATGCCGAGCAGGACGGCACCCGGCGTGTTGATCAGCCTCACATCCTCGATGCCTACGAAGGCGATCAGCGCAGGGATGCCGCGTCCGCCCAGAATGTACATCCAGGCATAGGTGCGCATCAGCAGGCTCGTCCAGAACGGAATGACGACCAGCGCAAGCAGGATCAGCCGCCAGCGCTGCGGCGCCTGCAAGGCAAGATAGTAAGCGACCGGATAGGCAACGAGCAGGCAGGCAAGCGCGCCCACCGGCGCCAGCACCATGGTGTTCCAGAACGCGGTCGCCCGTGCCGGAAGATTGGCGTATTGCGCCAGCGTGAAGGCCGCCTGGTAGCCGCCCTCGGGCGCCCGCTCGCCGACGCTGAACACGGCGATGGCGACAAACGGCAGCACCAGGAACACCACCAGCCATACTGTCGCCGGCGCGAGCAGCAAGGCGGTCAGGAAATTATGCCGAAATCTGTTGCCGTGCATCGAAACCGTCCCGGTACCGGCGGACAGGGGCCCGCCGGTCGATTGTCTGTATCCAGGCCAGTCTCAAGCCGATTTGAAGCGCGCCATCAGTTCGGCACGACCCGGATCGGTCAGCGTTGCCGCAGCGCCGAATTCGAGCGGCGTCAACAGGTCCGCCGCCGGATAGAGGATCGGATTGTCGAGCACTTCCTTGGGCAGCAGCTTGTTGACGCGCGCATCGGTGGAAGGAGCGCCGTTGGCGAGGTGCTCCTTCACCGCGACCTGCGGGCTCATCAGATAGTTGAGCAAGGCATAGCCGGCGGGCTTGTTGGGCGCGTCCTTCGGGATGGCATAGAAATCGGTCCAGATCTCGCCGCCTTCCTTGCCGAGCACATAGGCGATCTCGGGAATGTCGCGATGCAGCTGCGCGCCGTCATTGGTCCAGCACATCGTCATCCACGCGTCGCCCGCGCGCATGCCCGGCTGGTAGTCGGAGGAGACGGCGAACAGATGCGGCTTGACCTTGAGCAGCAGTTCCTCCGCCTTGGCGAGTTCGTCCTGCTTCAGCGAATTGAACGAATAGCCGTAATATTTCAGCGCGTTGCCGATGGTGGTGAGCTGGTAATCATGCACCATGGTGCGGCCATCGCCCTCGGCCATGGCCGTATCCCAGAACTCCTTCCAGCTCGTCATCGGCTTGGCGAGCTTCTTGGTGTTGACGGCAAAACCCGTCGTGCCCCAGTTCTTCGGCACGGCGTATATCACCTTGTCGATCGTGCCTTCGGAGGTGAAGCGCGGATCTTCCTGGGTGCCATCGAAATTCGGCAGCTTGGCCATCTCCAGCGGCTCGATGATGCCGAGCTTCTTGTAGGTCGAGATCGTATAATTGGTCGGCACGAACAGACTCCAGCCCGAGGCGCCGGCCTGCAGCTTGGCCAGCATCTCCTCGTTGGAGCCGAACACGTTGACCTCGACGGCGACGCCCGTGTCCTTCTTGAAGTTCTCGAAGGTCTGCGGGTCATGATAGTTCGGCCAGGTGGCGATCGACATGCGGTCGCCAAGGCTCTCGGCGGCGAAGGCCGGCGTCGGCATGATGCCGATCTCGCGCGCCATCACCGCCGTTGCGATGCCGAGGCCGGTGAGGCCAAGGAAGTCGCGGCGGCCGATCGAGCCGCGCTTCAAGCGCATCAGCTGGTCGACGAAATTCTCGGGGCTTATCGGCAGTCCGTCACGATATGATTTCGACATTTTTGTTTACCCTCTGGTTGGTCCCGTTGTTCTTGGTTTCCGGAAACGCCAGCGGCGTCCCGGTGGCAAAGCCGATGGCGACGGGTTCACCCGGCTTGAAGAGATTGCCCTGGCCGATCAAATGGTCGGCCTTGGCGAGTAATGTTCCGATGCCCTGGACCTCGATCGCGTATTCCGCCGTCGATCCCAGGAAAATCCGGTTGCGGACGACGCCCTTGAGCGGGCCGCTTGCCGGAGCGCCGAGGCTGAGCGATTCAGGACGCAGGCTGACCGAGACGGTGTCGCCTTGCTGCAGGGCCGTGCGTTTGCGGGCCGTAATGATGGTGCCGTCCGCCAACGCAACGTCCACCAGCTCGCCCGTATGCCCCGCGACCTTGCCGGCAAGCAGGTTGGTCTTGCCGACGAAATCGGCCACGAACAGATCCGCCGGCTCATCATAGATCTCGCTCGGCTGGCCGAGCTGGACGATGCGGCCGCCATTCATGACACAGACGAAATCGCTCATCGACAGCGCTTCCTCTTGGTCGTGGGTCACCAGCACGAAGGTGATGCCGATCTCGCGCTGCAGGTTTTGCAGCTCGATCTGCATGTCGGTGCGCAGCTTCTTGTCGAGCGCCGCCAGCGGCTCATCGAGCAACAGCACCGCCGGCTTGTTGACCAGCGCGCGCGCCAGCGCGACACGCTGCTGCTGGCCGCCGGACAGTTCGTGGATCTTGCGGCCGCCATAGCCGGCGAGCCGCACCATTTCGAGCGCTTCGCCGGCCCGCTGGCCGATCTCGCGCGACGACAGCCGTGGCCTTGCCTGGCGCAGGCCATAGGAAACGTTGGCTTCGACATCGAGATGCGGGAACAGCGCGTACTGCTGGAACACCATGTTGACCGGCCGCCGGTAGGGCGGTGTGCCGGCCATGTCCTGGCCGCGGATGAACACCTGGCCTTCGCTCGGCTGTTCGAAGCCGCCGATCATGCGCAGGCAGGTCGTCTTGCCGCAGCCGGACGGTCCAAGCAGCGCAACGAAGGCGGAGGGCGGCACGGCAAGGTCGATGCCGCTGACCGCGGTCACCGCGCCATAGCGCTTGGCCACGCCGCGAAATTCGATGTCGGGCACTGCGGTCAAGGCTGCGGGCTCCAGGACGATGCGATTTCAAGACGCTACCAGAGCCAATGGCAGCTAGTATATACCTCGCGGGTGGTATATCTGATCTATTTTCTCGTTTAAGGGGGTATTGATTGAGCACTTCCCGCAGCGACGAATACAGCCGGCTTGCCACCCTTGTCGCGGCGACGCGGGAAACGAGCGGCGACCTGTTCGGCCACGCGATGGTCGATTGGCTGCGCCAGCATGTCGGCTTCGACCACTGCGTGATCTTCGGCTATCGTGGCGCCTCACGACCGCCATTGCTGTTCGAGACGTTCACACCGGCCGAAAGCCACGTCTTCGTCGCGCTCTACCAGGAGGGGCCTTACCTGCTCGACCCGTTCCATCACGCGGCGGTCGAGCGCAAGGAAGGGTTCTGGCGCATGCGGGAACTCGCGCCCGATCGTTTCTACGCCAGCGAATATTTTCGCTCCTACTACAGCCAGACCCGGTTGGCCGAGGAAGTCGGCTTCTTCGTGCCGCTGCCGGGCAAGGATGCGCTGGTGCTGTCGTTGATGCGGCTCAGTGCTTCCGGCCCGTTCGGCACCGCCGATGCCAGGCTGCTGCGCGACATGGCGCCCGCGGTGATCAGCTTCATCAGATCGCGCTGGCCTGCCCTCCCCGCCGACGAACCGGCCGTGACGAAGCAGGACGAGGAAATAGCCGCGGTCAACGAATTCGACCGCGCCCATATCTGGAAAAGCCTGTCACTGACGCCGCGCGAAAAGCACGTCGTCGACCTGGTGCTGCAGGGGCATTCGACGGAATCGATCGCCAGGGCCATGCGCATCGTGCCGGGAACCGTGAAGGTCCATCGCCGCAACATCTACCGCAAGCTCAAGATCAAGTCGCAGGCCGGCCTTTTCGCCCGCTTCGTCGAGATCATCGACGCGCGGATCCGATGATTCCGCTACCCGGATCAGGCTGTTGAGCCGGCTTCCCAAGAGCCGCTCTCAGCCATCCGCTTGAGCAAGGACGCCGGCTTGAAAACATCCTTGCCGGTCCGCTCCAGCCAATATTCGAGCCGCTCGATGATCTTGCCCGCGCCTACGAGACCGGCCCAGAACATCGGGCCGCCCTTGCCGATGGGAAAGCCGTAGCCATTGACCCAGACGACATCGATGTCGGAGGCGCGGGCTGCAATCCCTTCCTCCAGAATTTTCGCCCCCTCGTTGATCAGGGGATAGAGCGTGCGTTCGATGATCTCGTCGGCGGCTATCGTGCGTGGCGCGATGCCCTTCTCGGCGGCCTTGTCGCGGATCAGCGCCTCGACCTCGGGATCGGGTACCGGCGTGCGCGAACCGTTCTCGTAGAGATAGAAGCCACGGCCGGTCTTCTGGCCGAAACGGCCCTGCTCGCACAGCGTGTCGGCGATGACGGCCGTCAGCCCACGCGCCTTGCGGTTGCGCCAGCCGATGTCGAGGCCGGCCAGGTCGCCCATCTGGAACGGCCCCATCGGCCAGCCGAAATCGGTGAACGCCTTGTCGATCTGGCCGGGTGTCGCGCCCTCCAGCAGCAGCGCTTCCGATTCCGAGCCACGCGCGGCCAGCATGCGGTTGCCGACGAAGCCGTGGCAGACGCCGACGACGACGGCCACCTTGCCGATCCTGCGTGCCAGGTCGACCACGGTCGCCAGCGCATCCGACGCCGTCTTTTCGGCGCGCACGATCTCCAGCAGCTTCATGACGTTGGCCGGCGAGAAGAAATGCAGGCCGAGCACGTCCTGTGGTCGCGAGATCGAGGCGGCGATCTCGTCGATGTCGAGATAGGACGTGTTGGTGGCAAGGATGGCGCCTGGTTTCGCCACCGCGTCGACCTTGCCGAAGATTTCCTTCTTGACCGCCATGTCCTCGAACGCCGCCTCGATGATCAGATCGCAATCGCCGAGATCGGCATGGTCGATCGAGCCTTTGAATTGACCGAGCCGCTGCTGCCTGGCGTCTTCGCTCAAGGACCCCCGCGAAACGGAGACGGCATAATTCTTCTCGATCGTCGCCAGCCCTCGCTGCAGCGCTTCCTGACTGGTTTCCAGCAAGGTGACGGGATAGCCGCCATTGGCGAAAGCCATGGCGATGCCGCCGCCCATCGTGCCGGCGCCGATGACGCCGACGCGGCTGATCCTGCGCTTGGGCGTATCCTTTCCGGGAAGCTTGGTCGCCTCGCGCTCGGCGAAGAACAGATGCCGTTGCGCGCGCGACTGGTCGCTGGCGACGAGTTTCACGAACAGCGCCCGCTCGGCCGCCAGCGCCTCGTCGAAGGGCAGCGTGACGGCATTGCGCACCGCCTGCGCACAGGCAACAGGCGCCTCGAGCCCGCGCGCCTTCCTGGCAAGATCCGCGGCCTCGGCATCGAAGGCGGCAAGGTCGGTTTCCCCCAGACTTTCATCGCGTTCGCGCACCGGCGTGAACGGACCACCCTTGCGGGCGATCTCGCGGGCGAAATTCACGGCATGCGTGGTCAGATCACCCTCGAAAACGGCATCGACCAGACCGGCGCCATGCGCCTCTTGCGCGCCAATCGGGGTGCCGGAACCGATCATCCTCATCGCCTTTAAAGCGCCCACGAGACGAGGTAGCCGCACCGTGCCGCCGCCGCCGGGCAACAAGCCGAGCTTCACCTCGGGAAGGCCGAGCTTCGCGCCTTGATCGGCAACACGGAAATGACAGCCGAGCGCCAGTTCCAGCCCGCCGCCGAACGCGGTGCCGTGAATGGCGGCGACCGTCGGCTTGGCGATGGCTTCAAGTGTCGTCACGATGGCGCGCAGGTCTGGCTGCTGCACCGGCTGGCCGAATTCGGTGATGTCGGCGCCGGCGACGAAGGTCCGGCCGGCGCAAGCAATGACGATTGCCGCGACCGATGCGTCATCGCGCAGGGCGACCAGGGCCTGCATCAGCGGCTCGCGGACGTGAAAACTCAGTGCGTTGACCGGCGGATTGTCGATGGTGACGATGGCCACGCCACCCTCGTTCGCGACGCTGACAGAATTGGACAAGCGGAGGCCTCCCGAAACCGACTGAGATCGCGGACCGGTTTACTAGGCCACGCCGCGAATGGGAAACGGATGTTGAACTGGTCCAATGATTGGCCCGACAGGCCGCGGTCGCGCCGTCGACGTTGCAGTCAGCGCACCGCCTTCTCGCCACCCGCCGCCGTGATCACCCCTACGATGATCAGGCCGGTAAGCAGAAGCCGCACGCCGGCGCTGACGCCGAATGTGTTGAGCATGGTGAGCAGCAGCACCAGGAACAGCGCCGCGCCCCAGACGCCGGGCACATTGGCTTTGCCGCCGGCCACCGACGTGCCGCCGATGACGACGACCGCGATCGAAGCCAGCAGATATTCATTGCCGATATCGACATTGGCGCCGCGGAAATAGCCGGCGAGCAGCGCGCCGTCGATGCCGCCGAGCGCCCCCGACAGCGTGTAGGTGAGGAAGCGGATGCGGCCGACATTGACGCCGGCGAGCCAGGCGGCGCGGATGTTCTGGCCGATCGCCAGCACCGAGCGGCCATAGATCATGCGCTGCAAGGTGATGGCCGCGCCGATGGTGAACAGCACGGTGAGCATCGCCAACACCGGAATGCCCAGCACCTGCCAGTTGGTGAAATCGGCGAAGCCCGGCGGCGGCTTGATCTGCAGCCCGCGCCCATAGCTGATGTCGACCGACTGGATGATGAAGCTCGCCGACAACGTGGCGATGATCGGCGGAATGCGCAGCGCCCAGATCAGCAGGTAGTTGATGGCGCCGATGGCGGCACCACAGGCGAGCGCCGCCAGCAATCCAACCACGATCATGGCATCGCTGCCGCCCATCACCTTCATGGCAACCGCGCTTGCCAGGCCGATATTGGCCGGCAGCGACAGGTCGACATTGCCGGGCCCGAGCGTGATGACGAACATCTGGCCGACGCCGACGATGACCGTGAACACGGCAAGCGAGAGCGCCGCCGTGACCATGCCGCCGGCGCCATAGCCGCCGGTGAAGGCGATCGTCGCCAGCCACACCAGCAGCGCACCGGCAAACGACCAGATCCAGGGTTTTGTGAGCAGCGTTTTCAGCGAAGCCATCGCTCACCTTTCCCTGCGGCTGATCAGCACCCGCGCCGCCAGCACGATGATCAGGATGGCGCCGTTGGCGGCCACCTGCCAGTCGGGCGGAATGTGCATGAAGGTGAGCAGCGGCGAGGCGGCCAGCGCCAGCGTCAGCGCGCCGATGACGGCGCCGATCGGCGAGACCCGGCCGCCGACGAACTCGCCGCCGCCGAGGATGACGCCGGCGATGGCCAGCAGCGTGTAGCCATTGCCGATATTGGCATCCGCCGAGGTGGTGATGCCGATCAGCGCCATGCCCGACAGCACGCCGAACAGGCCGGCCAGCGCAAACAGCACGATCTTGGTCTTGAGCAGCGACCAGCCGGCGCGCCGCAGTGCTGCCGGATTGCCGCCGGAGCCGCGCAGGATCACGCCGTAGGAGGTGCGCATCAGGCCGAAATGCACCACCGCCGCGATCAGCAGCGCGGCGATGATCGGGAACGGAATGAAGAGCGGCTTGAACGACATGATCGCCAGCAGCCAGTCCGGCGCCTTACCGCCGGGCTTTGGCAGGACGAGGATGGCCAGGCCCTGCCAGACGAAACTCATGCCCAGCGTCACCACGATGGAAGGCAGGTTGCGCAGATGGATCAGCGCGCCGAGCAGCGCATAGATGCCGATCGACCCGGCGAGGATGAGGACGCCGATGAGCGGCGCGTCCTTCAGCCATGTCGCCGTGACGCAGCCGACAAAACCGACAAAGGTGCCGATCGACAGATCAAGCTCGTTGCCGGCTATGACGAACATCTGCGCGATCGTCGCCAGCGCGATCGGGATAGCCAGGTTCAGCATCAGGCTGAAGCCGAAATAGCTGATGGCGCGCGGGTTGAGCCAGGCGATTGCGGCCAGCACCAAGGCCAGCGACAGCGCTGGCAGCAGGGCGCGCAACAGCCGCGCCCGCGCCGCCGCATTGCGCGCCGCCGATCCCTTGAAGCCATTGTCGATTGGCGTCGCCGTCATCTCAGGCCGCGTCGCCGAAGGAGGACTGGATGATCTTCTCCTCGGTCAGCTCGTCGCGCGTCAAATTGGCGACGATGCGGCCGTTCTTGAAGACATAGATGTGATCGCAATTGTCGAGCTCTTCGGTTTCGGTCGTGTACCAGAGGAAGGTGCGTCCGCGGCCAGCCTCCTCGCGCACGAGGTCGTAGACCTCCAGCTTGGTGCCGATGTCGACGCCGCGCATCGGATCGTCCATCAGCACGATTTCGGCATCGGAGCCCAGTGCGCGGGCAAACAGGGCCTTCTGCTGGTTGCCGCCTGACAGTGAAAAGATGTTGTTGTCCATGTCGGGCGTGCGGATGCCGATCTTCTTCTTCCAGGCATCGGCGAGTTCCGCCTCGCGTCGCGGCGAGATCAGCAAGCCGTTGCGCAGACGCGCCAGCGAGCGGATGCCGATATTCTGCGCAATCGACCATTGCGGGAAAATGCCGTCCGACTGGCGGTCGCCCGCCACCAGCGCCACCGGCGCCGTGACCTCGATGCCGGCTTTGGCGCGTGCGGTGGCGCCAAAGATCCGCAGCAGCAAGTCGGTCTGTCCGTGACCGGCCAGCCCGGCAAGGCCGATGATCTCGCCGGCACGGGCGACAAGCTCCTTGCCGTCAGTCTGCCCGACGGGCCGCGCCCGGACGCGCAGCGGGCTGGCGCCTGGCTTTGCGGCAGCGGCCTGCGCGGCGGTCTTCTGGCGCGCCTCAGCCCCGCCCATCACCGTCACCAGCCGGTCGCGGTCGAAGGCGCCAGCCGCGTCCGACGCCACCATCTTGCCGTCGCGCATCACCACGATCCGGTCGGCGTTGCGCAACACCTCGCCCAGCACGTGCGAGATCAGGATGCAGCTTTTCCCGCCAGCGACGAAGCGGCGCACGAAAGCCAGCAGCTGGCCTGCCGTGTGCGCGTCGAGCGAGGAGGTCGGCTCGTCGAGGATGACCAGGTCGAGCCGGTCCTGCGTCACCGTGAAGGCGCGCGCCACCTCGACCATCTGCCGCCGGCCGATCGACAGATCGCCGACAATGTCCCAGGCCGAGATGCCATGGTCCGGGAATATCTCATCTAGCTTGGCGGCGATCAGCTCGGCCGCCTTGCGCCGCCAGCCGAAGCCGGACAGCGAGGCATGGTTGATGCGGGTGTTTTCGGCGACGCTGAGATTGGGACACAGCGACAGCTCCTGGAACACGCAGCGTACGCCGAGCTGCTGCGCCCGCGAAACCGAGTAGTTCTCCTCGATGACGCCATGCACGCCGATGGTGCCGCTGTCGGGCGTCAAGGTGCCGGCCACCATATGCATCAGCGTCGATTTGCCGGCGCCATTATGGCCGACGAGGCCGACGCATTCGCCGGGTCCGACATGGAAATCCACCCCGCCCAGCGCTCTGACGGCGCCGAAATGCTTTTCGGCACCGTCAAGTCTGACGACGTCAAGAGTGGCGGCGCCGAACTGTTTTTCGGCGCCGCCCAGCCTGATGATGCCCGTGTTGCCTGCAGCCATGCTCAACGATATCCGTTCAGTGATGCGCTAGGCAACGCGGATGCGGCTTTCACTTGATGTTGGCTTTGATGGCCGCGATGGCATCTTCCTGGGTGTATTCGTGAGTGGCGACGCCACCCTCCTTGATCTTAGGCAGGGCCGCCTCGAAATCGTCCTGGGTGAAGGCGAGATACGGCACCAGCAAATCGTGCGGAATGTCCTTGCGGCCATCGAGCACCTGCTGCGCCACCCAGAAGGCGAGCGTCGACACGCCGGGCGCGATCGACGCCGACCAGGTCTTGTAGCCGTCCTTCTCCTTCTGTTCCTTCCACCACTTCAGCTCGTCCTGCCGGTTGCCCATGATGATGGTCGGGCGCGGCTTGTTGGCGGCGGCGAAGGCTTGCGCGGCGCCATAACCGTCGCCGCCCTGGTCGACGATGCCGACGATGTCGGGCAGCGACGGCAGGATGGTCGCGACCGCCTTCTGCGCCGTGGTCTGGTCCCAGTCGCCGGTCACCGAACCGACGATCTTGAATTCGGGATGGGCAGCGACCCCTTCCAGGATACCGGCATGGATGGCGTCGTCGATCGAGGTGCCGGCCAGCCCGCGGATTTCAAGCAGATTGCCGCCCTTGGGCTGGAACTTCGCCATCTGCTCGACTTCCTGCTTGCCCATGTCCTTGAAGTCGACGACGACGCGGTAGGCACATGGCTCGGTCACCGTGCCGTCGAAGGAAACGACGGTGATGCCGGCGTCGCAGGCCTGCTTGATGGCGCCGTTGAGCGCGTCCGGCGAAGCGGCGTTGATGACGATGGCGTCATAGCCCTGCAGGATCAGGTTCTGCACCTGGGCGGCCTGCGTCGGCACCTCCTTGTCGGCGGTGGTGAAGACATCGGCCGCGCCGACGATCTTGTCGTCGACCGCCTTCTTGGTGACGATGCCATAGCTGTCGAGCATGGCCTGGCGCCACGAATTGCCGGCGTAATTGTTGGAGAACGCGATCTTCTTGCCGCTGGTGTCGGCGAAAGCCGTACCGGCTGCGAGCACCGCCGCAAGCGTGCCGAGAACCAATAATTTCTTCATAGGATACTCCTCCCGAGAGTGTTGATCAGTTGGCTGTCGATGAATTTTCGCGATTGCGATCCTGTTTTTTATCTATTGTCAGACAAAAGTGCAGAAGGCCGCCGAGCTGTCAACTGCAATCCGATGCGCGCCGGCGATCAACTTGCAGTGCGCTGATTGAAATGGTTTCGGTTGATGGCTAGGCAGGCGGGCCAGGAGACCGAACAAGCATGGCAGTGACGCCGACTGTGCCGACGGGCGCACCGGGAATTCCCGCGCGCTGGACCTCTAGCGCCAAGAGCGGCGTCGGCTCGGCGCTTTCGCCGTCCAGTCGCGTCTGGTTCACCATCAGCCACGGCATCCTGAACGAAGTGTATTATCCGCGCGTCGACAGCGCCTGCACGCGCGACCTCGGCCTGATCGTCACCGGCAAGGATGGATATTTCTCCGAGGAGAAGCGCGATGCCGCGCACGGCATCGAGCCGTTCGGAGATGGCGTGCCCGCCTACAGGCTGGTCAACACGGCTGATGACGGCGCCTACCGGATCGAGAAGCGCATCGTGGCCGATCCGGCTCGTCCGACGTTGCTGCAGGAGATCACCTTCAGCCCGCTCAAGGGCTCCGCGGCCGACTACCGCGTCTACGCGCTTCTGGCGCCGCATCTGGTCAATGCCGGCATGGGCAACACCGCCTGGGTCGGCGAGCACCGGGGAAAGCCTGTCCTGTTTGCCTCGGGGCGCGGCACCTGCCTGGCGCTGGCCTCGTCGCTGCCCTGGCGGGACTGTTCGACCGGCTATGTCGGCTTCTCCGACGGCTGGCAGCAATTGAACCACACCGGCAAGCTTGATCCGGCTTGCCGGCGCGCCGAGGACGGCAATGTCGCGCTGACCGGCGAGATCGGCTTCACCGCCACGAAGACAAAAGCCGTGCTGGCGCTGGGTTTTGGCGCGACACCGGACGAGGCCGCCGAAAACGCCTTCGCCAGCCTGAAGCGTGGTTTTGAGCCGGCAGCGAGATCCTATGTCGAAAGATGGCACGAATGGCAGGCGGGGCTGCTGCCGCTGGACCGGACGCCCGGAGTGCCCGGGGTGAACAGCTACCGCGTCTCCACCGCGGTGCTGGCAACCCACCGGTCATTGGCCAAGCCGGGCGCGGCGGTGGCCAGCCTATCGATCCCGTGGGGATTCAACAAAGGCGATGATGATCTCGGCGGCTACCATCTGGTCTGGCCGCGCGACCTGGTCGAAACGGCGGGCGGCTTCCTCGCCGCCGGCGATGCCGCCTCGGCCCTTCGGATCCTGGAATACCTCCGCTCCATCCAGCAGCCTGACGGCCATTGGCCGCAGAATGCCTGGCTCGACGGATCGGCCTATTGGCCGGGCATCCAGATGGACGAATGCGCCTTTCCCTTGCTGCTGGCAGACGCCCTGCATCGCGCCGGCCATTTGCCGCAGGCGCGACTGAAGGCCTTCCTGCCCATGATCGAGCGCGGCGCTTCCTATGTCGTGCGCAACGGCCCTGTCACCGGCGAGGACCGCTGGGAAGAAGACGCCGGCTATAGCCCGTTCACCCTGGCCGTCGAGATCGCTGCACTGCTCGCCGGCGCGGACCTGCTCGACGCCTGCGGCCGGACGGCGGAGGCGGCCTATCTGCGCGAGACAGCGGACTGCTGGAACGATCAGGTCGAGCGCTGGACCTATGTCACCGGTACCGCCACCTGCAAGGTGGCCGGCGTCGCCGGCTACTACGTCCGCATCGCGCCGCCCGACAGCGCCGATGCCGGCTCGCCGAAGGACGGCTATGTGCCCATCAAGAACCGCCCGCCCGGCGACACGGAACGACCGGCCGAAGAAATCGTCAGCCCCGACGCCCTGGCGCTGGTGCGCTTTGGCCTGAGAGCCGCCGACGATCCGCGCATCGTCGATACAGTGAAGGTGATCGATGCGCAGTTGCGCTGCGAGCTGCCGCAAGGGCCGCTCTGGTACCGCTATAACAGTGACGGCTATGGCGAACACGAGGATGGCGCGCCCTTCGACGGCACCGGCCAGGGCCGGCCGTGGCCGTTGCTCGCCGGCGAACGGGCGCATTATGAGCTGGCGGCCGGCCGCAAGGACGAGGCGGCCAGCCTGCTCGATGCGCTGGAACGGTCGGCCGGACCCGGCGGCCTGCTGCCGGAACAGGTCTGGGATGGCGCCGATATTCCGGAGCGCGAGCTGCTGCATGGCAAACCATCGGGCAGCGCCATGCCGCTGGTCTGGGCGCACTCCGAGCATATCAAGCTGCTGCGTTCGCTGCGCGACGGCGCCGTCTTCGACATGCCGCCGCAAGGCGTGAAGCGCTACATCGAGAACAAGACCATATCGCCGTTCAGGCCATGGCGCTTCAACAACAAGATCCGCACGCTGCCGGCCGGCAAGGCGCTGCGTATTGAATTGATGGCAGCAGCCACTGTCCACTGGAGCACCGACGATTGGGCAACCGCGCATGACAGCCAGACGGTGGAAAACGCGTTCGGCATCCACCTTGTCGATCTGCCCACGGCCGGCCTCCCCGAGGGAAACACGCTCGTCTTCACTTTTTTCTGGCCCGGCACCGGCGATTGGGAGAATGTCGACTTCTCTGTCATATCTGGCGGGCAGGATAGCCAGTAGACCCTTCTCCAGGGATACCCGAGACTCTTCAGCAAACAGGGACGAAACCATGCAGATCGGAATGATGGGACTGGGCCGGATGGGCGCCAACATGGTGCGGCGTCTGATGCGCGACGACCACGAATGCGTCGTCTACGACATCAACCCGGCCAGCGTCGCGGCGCTGGTGAGCGACGGCGCGTCTGGAGCGGCCTCGATGGCGGAATTCGTCGGCAAGCTCACCAAGCCGCGCTGCGTGTGGCTGATGCTGCCGGCGGCGATCACCGGCAAGATCATCGACCAGGTCTCGGCGCTGATGGAGCCTGGCGACATCGTCATCGACGGCGGCAATTCCTATTATCACGACGCCGTCGACCAGGCCGCGAAACTCGCCACCAAGGGCATCCACCTTGTCGATGTCGGCACCAGCGGCGGTGTCTGGGGGCTGGAGCGTGGCTACTGCCTGATGATCGGCGGCCCCGACGTGGCGGTGCAGCATCTCGATTCGGTCTTTGCCACGCTGGCGCCTGGCGCCGATGCCGGCGCACCCACCCCGGACAAGACCGTCGGCACCGCACCCTTCGGTTACTTGCATTGCGGACCGAGTGGCGCCGGCCACTTCGTCAAGATGGTGCACAACGGCATCGAATATGGCGTCATGGCCGCCTATGCCGAAGGCATGAACATCCTGAAGTCGGCCAATGCGGGCAAGCGGCAACGAACGGCGGACGCCGAGACCAGCCCGTTGGAAAACCCGCAATACTACCAGTTCGACATCGATCTTCCGCAGGTGGCCGAGGTGTGGCGGCATGGCAGCGTCATCGGCTCCTGGCTGCTCGATCTCACCGCCGGCGCGTTGAAGAGCGATCCGGGCCTGGCGCAATTCGGCGGCCGGGTTTCGGATTCCGGCGAGGGCCGCTGGACGCTGAAGGCGGCGATCGACACCGGCGTGCCGGCGCCGGTCCTGTCCTCGGCCCTGTTCGACCGCTTCTCCTCGCAAGGCGAATCCGAATTCGCCGACAAGCTGTTGTCCGCCATGCGCTACGCCTTCGGCGGCCACATCGAAAAGCCGAAGGGCGGCAAGTGACGGCGACAGGGGAGACGCAGGCATGAGCCAGGAACGGTCCGACACGCTGGTGCTCTTCGGAGCGACCGGCGACCTCGCCCACAAGAAGATATTTCCAGCCCTCTACCAGATGGTCGCCAAGGGCACGCTCACCGAACCGGTGATCGGCGTCGCCTTCGACGCCTGGGATTTGAAGCAATTGCAGGACCGTGCCCGCGACGGCATCGTCAACGCGCTCGGCACGATCGACGAGAAGGTGTTCGCCAAGCTGGCGTCGCTGCTGCGCTATGTCAGCGGCGACTACCGCGATCCGGCCACTTTCGAGAAGCTGAAGACCGCACTCGGCAGCGCCCAGCGGCCGCTGCACTACATGGCGGTGCCGCCGACCATGTTCGAGACTGTCGTGCAAGGCCTGGAGCAATCCGGCACCGCGCACGGCGCCCGGCTGATGGTCGAAAAGCCCTTCGGCCACGATCTGCAGTCGGCCCGCTGGCTGAACCGTGTGCTGCATTTGGTGTTCGACGAACAGTCGATCTTCCGCATCGACCACTATCTCGGCAAGGAAGCGATCCAGAACCTGCTCTATTTCCGCTTCGCCAACGCTTTGCTCGAGCCGATCTGGAACCGCAATTACGTCGAGAGCGTCCAGATCACCATGGCCGAGGATTTCGGCGTCGAAGGGCGGGGGCGGTTCTACGACGATGTCGGCGCTATCCGCGACGTCATCGAGAACCATCTGCTCAACATCCTGCTGCTCTTGGCCATGGAGCCGCCGGTCGGCCGCTCGGCGGATGACTTGATCGACGAGAAGGTGCAGGTGCTGCGCGCCATCCGCACCCTGACCAAGAGCGATGTCGTGCGCGGCCAGTTCACCGGCTATCTCGCCGAGCCCGGCGTCGCGCCGAACTCGCCGGTCGAGACCTTCGCGGCGGTGCGTTTTTTCGTCGACACCTGGCGCTGGCAGGACGTGCCGTTCTTCATCCGCGCCGGCAAGAACATGCCCGTGCATGTCACCGAGGTGGTGGTGCGGCTGAAGCGGCCGCCGCTCGACGTCTTCGACCCGATCAAGCCCGCCGACCAGAATTATGTCCGTTTCCGCATCGACCCGCAGGTGATGATCGCCATCGGCGCCCAGCGCAAGGCGCCCGGCGACGACATGATCGGCGAGCAGGTGGAACTGACCGCGCTCGACGACTCGAAGGGCGACATGCCGCCCTATGAACGGCTGATCGGCGACGCCATGAACGGCAATGGCCAGCTCTTCACCCGTCAGGACGCGGCGGAACTGGCCTGGCGCATCGTCGGCCCGGTGCTCGGCGACACCACGCCGCCACATCTTTACGAGCCGAAGACATGGGGACCGGAGGACGCCATGGCCGGCTTCGGGCCGCCCAATGGCTGGATCGATCCGGTGGCATGAACGGAGGGGACAAGATGGCCAAGGCGGTGAAGCAGGCTGCGTCGGACACCGGGCAGGTTGTCCTTTCGGTCGACATTGGCGGCTCGCGCGTCAAGATCCTGACCAGCGACGGCGGCACCGAGCGCCGGACGGATTCCGGACCGGACCTGACGCCGCGGCAAATGATCGACAAGGTGAAAAAGCTCGCCGAGGGCCTGTCCTATGACGTTATCTCCATGGGCTATCCAGGCCCGGTGCGCCACAACAAGCCGGTGCTTGACCCCATGAATCTCGGCAAGGGCTGGGCCGGCTTCGATTTCGCCGCGGAGTTCGGCAAGCCAGTCAAGGTGGTCAATGATGCGCTGATGCAGGCCATCGGCAGCTATGAGGGCGGGCGCATGCTGTTCCTCGGTCTCGGAACCGGCCTCGGCGCGGCGATGGTCTTCGACAATGTCGGTCAGCCGATGGAACTCGCCCATCTTCCCTACCGAAAAGGCCGGAGTTTCGAGGATTATGTCGGCGAACGCGGCCTGGAAAAACGCGGCAAGAAGAAGTGGCGCGGCTATGTCTTCGACGTCGTCAACCGGCTACGAGCCGCCCTGCAGCCAGACTATGTCGTCATCGGCGGCGGCAATGTCGACAAGCTCGACGAATTGCCCGCCCACTCCAGACGCGGTGACAACACACGCGCCTTCGAAGGCGGATTTCGTCTATGGCGCGACAAGGCGCTGATCGTCTGAGAGTATTACAGTTTAGTATAGTCGTTCAAAATGACGTGTGATGCCGCGCCGATAGATTGCATTGTGCAGATTTGCCGACTAGGAAGTCAGCCCCACTACATCGCGTCGCGCGCGACGCACAATGACGACGCACTTTAATTTTGCGCATCATCCTTTTTGAAAACGGCCCCATTTTCGAGGTCATGCGCCATGGATGGAGAAATAGATTGACCGACGAAGACAGCCACGCCAGCAAGACCCTCGACCTTCTCGAACTGACCGCCCATATCGTATCGGCTTATGTCGAGAAGAATCGCCTGCCTGCGTCCGGCCTTCCCGAGCTGATCGCCAGCGTCAGCGCCTCGATCAGCGGGCTCGGTCAGCCGGTCGCTCCGGTGGCGGCACCGCTGGTCCCGGCCGTCAACCCGAAGAAGTCGGTGACGCCGGATTTCATCATCTGCCTCGAGGACGGCAAGAAATTCAAATCGCTGAAGCGTCACCTCGGCGTGCATTTCGGCCTGACGCCGGATGCCTACCGCGCCAAATGGGGCTTGCCGTCTGACTATCCGATGGTTGCTCCCAACTATGCGGCTTCGCGCTCCGAACTGGCGAAGTCGATCGGCCTCGGCCGCAAGGCCGTCGCCCCGGCGCCCGTCAAGGGCAAAGGCCGGAAGGCCAAGGTTTCGGCCTGAGCAATTCAGTCCTGAGCCAATATTTAGGACGACTGGAACGGAAGCCTGCCGGCGAAATCGCCTTGGCAGGCTTCATGTTTTTGTGGCTTGGATGAAGCGGACAGGTGCTTTGAGGGGGAACTGCCATGAACTACACCAGGATGGTGATCGAGAAAGAAGCACCGGAGGAATACGGCTACGATCGTATCCGCTACAATCTTTCCGAAAGTTCGATCGCCGACCAGAAGCTCTCCGACATCGGCCTGTCGCTGCCCGACCTGACGCTTTTCTATGGCGAGCATCGTGGCGACAAGGACTTGCGCGCCCTGGTCGCGGCGCAGGATGCCGGCATCTCGCCCGATGATGTGCTGGTCACCGCCGGCGCCGCCGGCGCGCTGTTCATCATCTCGACATCGCTTCTGTCGGCCAGCGATCATCTCGTCGTCATCAGGCCCAACTACGCCACCAACATCGAAACGCCGCGGGCGATCGGCTGCGCCATCAGCTTCGTCGACCTCGCCTTCGACGAAGGCTTCGCCATTGATGTCGAGCGCGTCAGGGCGGCGATGCGGCCGAACACCAGGCTGATCAGCGTCACTTGCCCGCACAACCCGACCGGCACCATGATGAGCCGCGCCGAATTGGACGCACTGGTCGCGCTCGCCGAAGCCAGCGACTGCCATCTGCTGGTCGATGAGACCTATCGCGACCTCTCCTATGGACGGCGCCTGCCCTCGGCGGCCTCGCTGAGCAACAAGGCGATCAGCGTCTCGTCACTGTCGAAAGCCTTCGGCATTCCCGGCATCCGCATCGGCTGGCTGGTCACCAGGGATGCTGCCCTCCAGGAAAAATTCCTCGCCGCCAAGGAGCAGATCGGCATCTGCGGCAGCGTCATCGACGAAGGCATCGCGCGCGGCATGCTGGCGCGCCGGGACGCGTTTCTGGGAAAGCTGCTGCCCGAAATGGCCAGGCGCCGCGATATCGTCCAGGCATGGATCGACCGCGAACCTTTAGTCGACTGGGTGCGCCCCGAGGGCGGAGTGGTCGGCTTCCCGCGCCTCAATGTCGAGCCCGGCTTCGACCTCGACCGGTTCTATGTCAGGCTGCTGGAAGACCACGGCACCTATGTCGGACCCGGCCATTGGTTCGAGATGGAAAAGCGCTTCTTCCGCGTCGGCTTCGGCTGGCCGACGGAGGCCGAGTTGAAAGGCGGATTGGACGCGATTTCGGCCGCGCTGCGGCAGTAACTTCCGCGTGGGCTGGACGGTGCGGACCGAAAGTCCCTTGATCCAGGTTTGAATTTGAAGCATATCCGCCCCGAACTTTTATCCAGTTCCATTGGTCGAACAGCGCCCATCCGGGAAGTGCCCCGCGAGCCGATGCCCACCGCAACGGGGCCTCTTTCCATGATACCAGAACAAACTTTGCCGGAGCAGCGTTACGCCGCGTTCCGGCACAAAGCCTTCCTCAGCTATTGGACGGCGCGCTTTCTCACCACCTTCGCGACCATGATCGTTTCCGTCGCCGTCGGCTGGCAGGTCTATGACCTGACGCGCGATCCGTTCGACCTCGGCATTGTCGGCATCGTCCAGTTCCTGCCATCGCTGCTTCTGGTGCTGGTGACAGGTGTCGTCGCCGACCGCTTCGGCCGCCGGCTGATCATGACTCTGGCGACATTGGTCGAAGGCGCCTGCGCGCTGGCTCTGCTGTTTCTGACCCTGCGCGGCCTTACGACCCCGCTGCCGATCTTCGCCGTACTGGTCATGTTCGGCATTGCCCGAGCCTTCTATGGGCCGGCTTCGTCCTCGCTGTTCGCCAATCTCGTGCCGCAGCGGGATTTCGCCAACGCCATCGCCTGGAACTCCTCCGCCTGGCAGACGGCGACGATTGTCGGCCCTGTCGCAGGCGGCTTGCTCTATGGCGTGTCGGCGGAGGTGGCCTATGCCACGGCGGCAGTGCTGATGCTCGCTGCCGCGTTGCTCATCTTCACCATCCCCAAGCCCGCGCAACAGACGGCCACGGACAAGCCGACAATGGAGACGCTGTTTGCCGGCTTCCGCTACATCTGGAGCGAGAAGATCGTGCTCGGCGCCATCTCGCTCGACCTCTTTGCCGTGCTTCTGTCCGGCGCCTCGGCACTGCTGCCGGTCTATGCCCGCGATATTCTGCAACTCGGCCCCTGGGGCCTCGGCCTGCTGCGCTCGGCGCCGGGCATCGGTGCCATTTGCGTCGCCATCTGGCTTGCCGGCCATCCGATCCGCGATCATGCCGGCAAGATCATGCTGAGCTTCGTCGCGGCGTTCGGCGCCTGCACAGTGCTGTTCGGCCTGTCGACCCTTACCTGGCTGTCGATAGCGGCACTTGCCCTGCTCGGCGCCACCGACATGTTCAGCGTTTACATCAGGGAAACGCTGATCCAGCTGTGGACGCCCGACGCGGTGCGCGGCCGCGTCAACGCCGTCAACCAGGTCTTCGTCGGCGCCTCCAACGAGGTCGGCGAATTCCGCGCCGGCACCATGGCGGCACTGATCGGCACGGTTCCGGCGGTGGTCATCGGCGGCGTCGGCGCCGTCGCGGTTGCCGGCCTGTGGGCCTATCTGTTCCCCGCGCTGCGCAAGGTGAGGCACCTCAAGGGACGAAACTGAAGGCTTCATCGGTATCGGCGGGGCCGCGAATCTGTGCTAAGCCGCCGCCCAATCAACGAAAGGACGACACCTGTGAGCGAACCGACCGTGGCCGAGGCGACCGAAAATATCTATGCGTCGCTCCGGGCGGACAATGCCGACATCGACGCGCATATCGCGACGCTTAAGGCGGCGCTGACACGCGAGGGGATAAAACAGGCGGTCTTCGATCCTGCCAAATTGGCGCAGAACAACCGCTCGGGCCGCAAGTTGATGCAGGCTTACTTTCGGCAGCGCGGCGTGAGCGTGAGGTTTTCGGAGTAGTTTCCACACTCCGAAAAGCGATGGTCGGCCACATTGGCGGCCACTGGTCTGCCCTAACGCGCGGCCGGCCCGCCAAAAATCATCCGCAAGAACTCGTCGAGCCAGCGCTTTAGGTGCATGTCCCAGATCAGCCGGCCGCCGAGATGGTCGCGGCCGGGCTGGGCGCCGGGTAGCTCGAAACGATGGGCGCCGCGCACCACCCAGCGCTGCATCATCACCCTGGTGAGTTCGCCATGGAACTGGATGCCCCAGGCATTGTCGCGATAGCGGAAGGCCTGGTTGGGATAGGTCTCGTTCGTGGCCAGCAGCGTCGCGTCGCTCGGCAGCGAAAAGCCCTCGCGGTGGAACTGGTAGACCATTTCGGGCCAGTGCATCAGCTTCCTGCCGGCCTCGGTCCCCTTCAGCGGATACCAGCCGATCTCCACCAGCCCTTCGCCGTGGCCCTCGACCTTGCCGCCGAGATGATTGGCCAGCATCTGCGCGCCCAGGCAGATGCCGAGCAACGGCCGGTTTTCCCTGAGCGGGACTTCCAGCCAGTTGGTTTCGCGGCGGACGAACTCGTCCTCGTCATTGGCGCTCATTGGCCCGCCGAACACCACCGCGCCGGCATGGCCATCCAGCGTTTCCGGCAAGGCGTCACCGAGCGGCGGGCGGCGAATGTCGAGATCGAAGCCTTCTTCCAGGAGCATGTGGCCGACGCGTCCGGGGCTCGAATTCTCCTGATGCAGCACGATCAGGATCTTTGGCTTCGGGCTCGTTGCGCGCTGCATCGTTGGGCGAAATCCCGTCTATTCGTCGCTTGACGTCCCGCGCGCGCCTGGCGCATGCGCCGCGGCCTGGCGGCGCGCCTCGACCCGGTCGTGGCGCTCGACGCCGATCAGCTCGGCAACGCGCCACACCGTATTGTCCTCGAGCTCATGCAGCTCGCCATCGGCATAGACGATCTCCCACATCAGGCCGATGAAGGCCTTGCGCCCCTCCGCGTCGAGATGGCGCTTGAGCACGCTGGTGAAGGCATAGAGGTCGATCGCTTCATTGTCGGCGCGCTCGCCGGCGGCGACGAGCGCTTCGAGTTCGGCACCACTGATCGAATAGCTCTGCGCCAACACCGCCTTGAAGCGCTCCCACTCGACATCCTGGCGCACGCCATCGGCATTCATCACATGGTAGAGCAGCGCCGAAGCCGCGACGCGCGGATCGTCCGCGCTGGTGTGGCTGGCCGAGCCGGCCGGTAAATCCCTGAGAAACGACAGAACGCGCTCGAACATCAATTCATTCCCAAACGGCCCGATGGCCAGGTCAAATCACCCGATGGCCAAAATCAAAACAGCCGGAACCGGCGTGGCGACTTTTCCGCCTCGTCGTCCGGATCGACGCCTGGATCGTCCGGCAGGCGCGCCAGTTCTTCCGCCGGCTCGACGGCCTCGGCATCGGCCGGCACCGCGGCAAAGGCGGCGGCCGTGACCGGGGTGACATGATCCTCGCGGCTTTCGGCGTCCTTGCCCGTTGCCTCGTTGCCCGGGGCGGCATGATCGATCACCTCGACCGGCTTTTCAGGCCTGTCCGTCGCCTCGATGGCTACCACCGGGGCATCCGGTTCAACATCGCGACTGTCGATCAGTTGGCCAAGGCGTTCCATCGGCGCGCGCCATTCGAAGGCGTCGAGCCGCCCGGTGACCGGCGAGACCGGCGCCCAGCGCTCGGAGACGATGCCGTCGGCGACCCAGGCCGGATCGCGCGGCGCCCGAACCGCCTTGGAGAGCAGCTGCCGTACTTTGCCCTGGTCGCCGGTCTCGGCCTCCTCAATGTCGGCCAGGAGCAGATAGGCGCCCTCGCGGCGGTCCATGCGGATCGCGGCTTCGGCCTCGCGGCGGGCGGTCGACAAATCCTGCGCGTCGAGCGCCGCACGCGCCACCGTCATCGACGATTCGGTGTGGTTCTTCTTCATCTCCTGCAGCTTCTTTGCCCGGTTGAGCCGATCAAGCACGGCGTCGCCAGGCCTAGCATGGGTGTAAAGCTCGGCAATTTCGGGATGCGGCTCGGCCTTCCATGCGGTCTCGAGGATCTTCGAGCCCTTGCGCACGTCGTTCTGTTTGAACAGCGCGGCGGCGGCGGCAACGGCGGCAGGCGCGAAGTCGGGGGCGAGTCTGTTGGCCTCGATCGCCGCTGTCCTGGCAGCCGCGGGATCGCTGTCGGCGAGCGATTGCGCCTTGGCGGTCAACAGCACGGCGCGGCGGCGGTTGGCAGCGTCGCGCTCGATCTGCCGCGTCGACTTCTGCGCCTCGACCAGTTTCAGCGCACCGTCCCAATCGCCGCGCGCGGTCAGCTCCTCCAGCGTCGATTCGGCCGCCCATGCCAGTTGCGGCGCCACCGCGGCGGCGCGGCCGGCATAGTGCCGGGCGGCGTTGCGGTCGCCCAGGCGCTCGGCTTCCAGATAAAGCCCGCGCAGGCCAAGCAGCCGCATTTCCGGATCGTCGAGCATGCTCTCGAATTTTTGCCGCGCACCTTCATGGTCGCCTTCGAGCAGCGATGCCTGCGCTTCGAGCAGATGGATCAACGGCTCCTGGTCGGAGCGGATCAGCTTGGCGGCTTCCTTGGTCTTCTTGCGGGCCAGCGCCCCATCGCCGGCGCCGGCGGCGATCATGCCGGTCGACAGCGCCTGATAGCCACGGTCGCGGCGGCGCACGCGGAAATAGCGCGAAATTGTGTAGGGGCTGTTCCACAGCGACTTGATCAGCCACCAGACGATCATCACCGCCGCGACGACGGCGACGACGGCCACCGCCGCCACCATCAGGCTGACCTGGTACTGATAGCCGTTGAAGGTGACGACCATGTCGCCCGGCCGGTCGGCCAGCCAGGCAAAGCCCAGCCCGAGCGCGAAGACGACGATGAGGAAAGCGAGCAGGCGGATCATCGTGTTGCCCTCATGCCTTCATCGCGCCGGAGATCAGCGCGTCGACCTGGGTTTCGACCTCGATGCGCGCCTTCAGTTTGCCGGCAAAGTCGGCGCCCGCGGCCTTCGCGGCTTCCGGCAGCGTGTCATATTCGCTGAGCGCCTTGGCGTAGTCACCCTGAGTGACCGCAACCTCCATGCGCGCCACGGTTTCCGGCGCACCTTTACCTTCGACGGCCCCGATCGGCCGGATCTTGACCAGTGACTCGGCGCTCGACATCAAATTCTGCAGGAAGCCGGCATTCTGGTCGACCGGCGTGGCGGCGGCGACCATGGCATTGGCGGCGACGTCCATCTGCGAGGCGATCTCGGTGCGGGTCGGAACGCCCTTTTCGGCATAGGCACGCAAGGTCGCAAGCTGCGGCGCATCAGGCGAGATCGCGGCCAGCGTATCGAGTTCGGCCGAAAACGGCGCGCCACGGTCGAGCGCGGCCTTGAGCGCGGAAGCCGCGATGGCGAGCGCGATCTTCGGCTGCGACGCCTGTGCATCGACCTTGCCGGAAAGCTGCGACACCGACTGCTCGAGCGCGGCAAGCCGGCCTTCCTGCGCCTTCGCCGCCTCGCCCGTCGACTTCACCAGCGCATCGAGAGCCGCCATTTTTTCGTTGAGTGGGCCGAGATCGACGGGCGCCGCGCTGCCGGCCTTGCCGAGAGCGGCGACGGCCGTTTCGATCTGCTTGACCTTGTCGCCAAGTGCGGCGAGCCCGGCATTGTCGCCGGCGCCGCCCTTTTCGACCGCCGATTTCAGCGCCGCGACATCGCTCTTGACCTGGTCGAGCGCCGACGACAGGCCGTCGACCTTGGCCGATGCACCATTGTTGTTGCCGGCTTCCCTCATGTCTGCGATTTCGCTCTTCAACGAGGCGATCTCGCCATTGACGCCGTCGAGCGAGGCACCGGGAGCGGAACCCGGCGCGCCGAGCAGGCCGGCAAATTGCAGGCCACCGGCGCCGACCAGCGCGATGACACCGCCGATGATGCCGGCGGCGATGCCGTTGAGGCCGCCCCGCTTCGGCCGCGCTGCCATCGGCTCGCTCCTTGAGTCGGTTTTTCCGGCAGCCGCTTTGGCCTCGCCGGTCTTTGTGCTTGCGTCCTCGAAGCTGTAGTCGAACGCCCTGGCCTGGTTGGGAGGTGTATCCGAACCGGGATAAGGCATTTCCGGCTCGGCGGCTTCGGCCTCGGCATGCGGCGGCGCCTCTGTGCCGGACCGCCCGGCGGCGGCGTCGCCATGCTCCCAGGGTTCGAGATCCGCCTGATCGGCATGCACCGGCTCTTCCGGGAGCTCTGGTCGCGAGGCGTTCGCGGATTCCTCGGCCCTCGCCTCGTCGGTCTGGACGGTAACCTTGGCGGCATCCTCGTCGACGATGCGTGAGACGGCGCCCGGATCGAGGTCGATGGTCACCGGCTCGCGGCGGCTTTTCGAGTGTCGCATCTTCGGCGTCTTGACCATGCATGGGCTCCGCAAAATTCGCTTCGTCTCAACGCGCGGCGGCGCGTGATGGTTCTAAAAAGGGTCTAGCACATCACCAAGCGGTGAAAAGGGGCGGTGTGATGACGCGGGTCAGGGCCGTGCCCGCAAAAGTGCCAGCAGCGCCTCCTCGTCGGGCCGTGCGGCGACACGGATTGCTTTGCCGGCGCTGTCGCCGAAGGCGGCGGCGATGCGCGCGGAAAGGACAAAAAAACGCGTCTTTTCAAAGGCTTTTTGCAGGGCGGGTCGTCTGGCCAGGACCTGCATCGCGGCAGCGGCGTTGGCCGAATAGAGCAGCACCACATCGACCGCTTGGCCTGATAGCAGCGGAAGGATCGCTTCGTCCGAATAGCTCACCGCAAGCGTGTCATAAGTCTCTACGGCATGGACCTGGACATACGCTGCTTCCAGCTTCTGTTCGAAGGCAGCAAACCGCACGCGCCCACAGAGATAGACGATCGTTTTGCCGGAAAAGGCGGTCGCCATGCCGTCGGCCAGCGCCTCGGCATCGCCAGGCCCCTCGCTGACCGACAGAAAACCGGCTTTGCGCGCGGCCTCGGTGGTCCTCTTGCCGACAGCATGACAAGGCAGCCTGGAAAGCGCCGCTACCAGATCTCCAGAGGCATGGCGCACGGCATTGGCGCTGGTGATGGCGACGGCTGCGACATCGTCCGGAACCGCCTTGGCATCGACCGGCAGTGCCGTCGTCTCCGTCAATGGCAGGAGAAGAGGCTCAAAACCCATTTCTTTCAGCTTTCGCGCCGTGCGCGATGCACCGGGCTCCGGTCTGGTGACCAGGACGCGAAGCATTTTCAGAGCCAGCCGTCGAAGAACTTTTCGCCGGCCCTGGCGCGAACCGCCCGCGCGGCGTCAGCCCCCATTTCCGCCGCGTCCGTGGCCTCGCCTTCCAGCCGGACGTCATGCCACTCCGTGCCGTCGGGCGAGATGATCAGCCCGGCAAAGGACAGTTTCCCGCCCGATACCGTCGCATGGCCGGCGATCGGTGTGCGGCACGAGCCGTCGAGCGCGGCGAGAAACGCGCGTTCGCAGGCCAAGGCTTGGCCCGTCGGCACGTGATGGATCGCCGCAAGCATTGTCTCGATATCACGGTCGCCGACGCGCGTTTCGATGCCGATCGCGCCTTGTCCCGGCGCCGGCGGAAAATCCTCCAGCGGCATCAGGTCGGTAATCACGCCTTCGAGCCCGAGCCGCTTCAGCCCGGCATAGGCGAGAATGGTGCCCTCGGCGATGCCTTCATCCAGCTTGCGCAGCCTCGTCTGCACATTGCCGCGGAACATCACCACCTCGAAATCCGGCCGCATCCGGCGGATCAGCGCCTGGCGACGGAGCGATGACGATCCGACCTTGGCGCCATGCGGCAGATCGGCGATCCGCCTGACCGCCTTGCCTATGAAAGCGTCGCGCGCGTCCTCGCGCGGCAGGAAAGTGGAAAGCTCCAATCCGCCCGGAAGCACCGTCGGCATGTCCTTCGACGAATGCACGGCGATGTCGATACGCCCGTCGAGCAGCGCTTCCTCGATTTCCTTGGTGAACAGGCCTTTGCCGCCGGCCTCCGACAGTGGCCGGTCCTGAATACGGTCGCCGCTGGTCGAGATGGGCACCACTTCAAACGCCTGCTCGGGAAGGCCATGCGCTTTCATCAGCCGCACACGCGTCTCATGCGCCTGGGCAAGCGCCAGCGGGCTGCCGCGCGTTCCGATTTTGCAGGTTCCGATTTTCAAAGTTTGCATGGCGCGCGGTCCGTGATAACCCCCGAGCGAAATCGAGGTCTTGCCGGCCTTTTCCTAATGGGGAATAGCCTCATAAACAATCTCTTGGGATAGCGACGAATTGATCCGCGTTCTGGGCATTGAGACGAGTTGCGACGAGACCGCCGCCAGCGTCGTGGCGCTGGAGGGCGATGCCGCGCCGAAAATCCTGTCCAATGTCGTGCTCTCCCAGATCGAGGAACATGCCGCCTTCGGCGGTGTCGTGCCCGAGATCGCCGCGCGCGCCCATGTCGAGGCGCTGGACGGCATCGTCGAGGCGGCGCTCGCCGATTCGGGCGTGGCGCTGGCCGATATCGACGCGATCGCCGCAACCGCCGGTCCAGGCCTCGTCGGCGGGCTGATCGTCGGCCTGATGACGGCCAAGGCGATCGCCGCCGCGGCGAACAAGCCGCTGATCGCCGTCAACCACCTCGAAGGCCACGCCTTGACGGCGCGGCTGACCGACGGGCTCGAATTCCCCTACCTGCTGCTGCTGGTCTCCGGCGGCCACACGCAGATCCTCGCCGTGCGCGGCGTCGGCGAGTATCAGCGCTGGGCCACCACCATCGACGACGCGCTCGGCGAAGCCTTCGACAAGACCGCCAAGATGCTCGGCCTGCCCTATCCCGGCGGTCCGAATGTCGAGAAGGCGGCGCTATCGGGCAACCCGTCGCGCTTTGCCTTCCCGCGGCCGATGAAGGGCTCGGCGCAGCCCGATTTTTCCTTTTCCGGCTTGAAGACCGCCGTGCGCCAGGCGGCAACCGCGATCGAGCCCCTGAGCGACCAGGATGTCGCCGACATCTGCGCGTCGTTCCAGGCGGCGGTCGCCGATGCATTGGCCGACCGCGTTTCTCGCGCCCTGGCACGCTTTCGCGAGACATTCCCTGGCACGAAAAGCCCGTCGCTGGTCGTCGCCGGCGGCGTCGCCGCCAACCGCGCCATCAAGGCGACGCTGGAACGGCTCTGCGCCGAGGCCGGCTTCACCTTCGTCGCGCCGCCGCTGAAATTGTGCACCGACAATGCCGCGATGATTGCCTGGGCCGGCATCGAGCGGCTGCGCGCAGGCATGGCGCAGGAGAACGGCTTCGATTTCGTGCCGCGCTCGCGCTGGCCCCTGGACAGCGTCTCGACGCCAATGGTCGGCTCCGGTCGGCGCGGAGCCAAGGCATGACAGATCGGGCCACGAAGAGCGCGGGCCGGGGCAAAAGTGGCTGGCGTGTCGCCGTGCTCGGCGGCGGCGCCTGGGGCACGGCGCTGGCGCTGGCCATGCTGCGCGCCGGCCATGCCGTGCGGCTGTTCGCGCGTGACCCTGAAACCGTGGCCTCGATCGGTCGAGGCGAGAACCCACGCTACCTGCCCGGCATCGCCATCGCGCCAGGCATCGAGGCGACGAGCGACATCGAGGCGGCGCTCACTGGCGCCGATTGCGTGCTGGCGGTGACGCCGGCGCAGGCGTTGCGCGCGACTCTGGCGGCCGCGAAGGATCATATGCCGGCCGGCATTCCGCTCGTGCTCTGCGCCAAGGGCATCGAGCGCGACACCGGCGCCTTGCTGTCGGCAATCGCCCTGGAAATCCTGCCGCGAAACCCGGTCGCCGCCTTGTCCGGGCCGAGCTTCGCCAGCGATGTCGCCCGCGGCCTGCCGACGGCGGTCGTGGTGGCCGCCGGCGACGAGGCGCTCGCCGCCGACCTTGCCGCCCGTTTCTCGGCTGAAAACCTGCGCTGCTATTCGAGCGACGACCTGATCGGCGTCGAGATCGGCGGCGCCTTGAAGAACGTCTTCGCCATCGCCGCCGGCGCCGTCACCGGGGCCGGGCTCGGCGCCAGCGCCCAGGCCGCCATGGTCACGCGCGGCTTCGTCGAGCTGCGCCGCATCGGTGCCGCCTTCGGCGCCAGGCCCGAGACCCTGATGGGGCTTTCCGGCCTCGGCGACCTGCTGCTCACCTGCTCGTCCACCCAATCGCGCAATTTCGCTTATGGGCTGGCGCTCGGGCAAGGCAAGGCGCTTTCCGGGCTGCCGCTGGCCGAGGGCGTGCCGACGGCGGCCATCGCCGCCCGCATCGCCGCCGAGCGCAACATCGATGCGCCGATCATCGCCGCCGTGGCCGCCATCCTGGACGGCACCATCACCATCGGCGAGGCCGTGACGGCCTTGATGACCCGGCCGCTGAAGACCGAGACCAACGATTGACGACCATCAGGAGAAAGACATGCTGTTTGCACTGATTTGCAAGGACAAGCCCGGAAGCCTGCAGGTGCGCGTTGATACGCGGCCCGCGCATGTCGCCTTTCTCGAGGCGCTGAATGGCGAGAAGAAGCTGGCCTTCGCCGGCCCGTTCCTCGATGCTGATGGCAAGCCGAACGGCACGCTCGCCGTGATCGAAGCGCCCGATATGGCCGGAGCGCAGGCGCTGTCGGCCGCCGACCCCTATGCCAAGGCGGGGCTGTTCGAGAGCGTCGAAATCCGCCCGTGGAACTGGGTCTTCAACAAGCCGGCGGCCGGCTAACCGGCAGGAGAACGAAAATGAACTACTGGCTGTTCAAATCCGAACCCTCGGTTTTCTCCTTCGAGGCGTTGAAGGCCAAGGGCAAGGCCGGCACCCAATGGGACGGCGTGCGCAACTACGCCGCCCGCAACAACATGAAGGCCATGCAGATCGGCGATCTCGGCTTCTTCTACCATTCCAACGAGGGGCTGAACGTGGTCGGCATCGCCGAGGTCTGCGCGCTGGCCCATCCCGACACCACATCGGATGATCCGCGCTGGGAGTGTGTCGACATCCGCGCCGTCAGGGACGTGCCGAACCCGCCGACGCTGGAAGACGTCAAGGCCAATCCAAAACTGGCCGAGATGGCGCTGGTGCGGCTCGGACGGCTTTCCGTGCAGCCGGTGACCCCGGCCGAATGGAAGGAAGTCTGCCGCATGGGCGGCCTGACGCCTGCGCCGTGACGGCGCTCACCTCCGACAGCGCCAGGCAGTTCATTCTCGACAACACGGCGCTGATGGCGCCGCCGCATGTACCGGAGATTCTTCTCCACCTCGCCGACGAAGCGCACGATCTTTGGCAGCGGACCGAGGACGAACTGGTCGAGATCGGCCTGCCGCCGCCCTTCTGGGCTTTTGCCTGGGCCGGCGGCCAGGGCCTCGCCCGCCATGTCATCGACCATCCCGCCATGGTGCGAGGCAAGCACGTGCTCGACTTCGCCTCGGGTTCCGGCCTCGTCGCCATCGCCGCCGCCAGGGCCGGTGCCGCGGCCGTGACCGCAGCCGACATCGACCCGTTCTGCGCCACCGCGGTTCGTCTCAACAGCGAGGCCAACGGTGTTCCGATCGAATTCCTCGGCGCGGACTGTATCGGCACCGATGCGGGCTGGGACGTGGTCCTGGCTGGCGACGTCTTCTATGACAAACCCTTCGCCGACCGGCTGATGCCGTGGTTTTCGGCGCTCAAACGGCGTGGCGCCGACATCCTGGTCGGCGATCCCGGCCGGTCCTATCTGCCGCGGTCGGGGCTGGCGCCGCTTGGCGTCTATCAGGTGCCGGTGACACGGGCGCTCGAGGATGCCGAGGTCAAACGTACGACCGTGTGGCGGCTGCTTGACGCCATCGCCGAACAGGCGTTTCCATAAACCGCATCTGGAGGGGGAAGCTCATGGATTTTTCAGCAGTGAACTGGATGGCGGTGGTCGCTGCCGCCGTCGTCGCATGGCTGTTCGGCGCCGCCTGGTACATGGCGTTGAGCAAGCCCCGGCTGAAGGCCGCCAAGCTTGATCCGGCGACGATGAAGAAATCGCCGCTTCCCTTCGTCATCTCCTTCATCGCCGAGCTGATTATGGCGCTGGTCATGGCCCTGGTCGTCGGCGCGATGACGGGTGGGGAGCCAACCTGGCTGGCGGGGCTGATCTTCGGCTTCGTGCTTTGGCTGGGTTTCGTCGCCACGACGCTGTCGGTCAACCATCGCTACGAGAATTTCGGCTGGGACCTGACCCTCATCGATGGTGGCCATTGGCTCGGCGTGCTGCTGATCATCGGTGTGGTGATCGGCTGGTTCGGCGCCGTCGCGGCCTGAATGGAGCGCTAGTTTTGATGGCGGACGAAACCGGCTTTCCGCGCGACCTGGTGTTCAGCCGGATCTGTCATGTCAAGAATGGCTATGACGACCGGCGCCGGCATATCGTGCGCGAGTTCGAGCGGCGCGGCGTGCCGGTCACCTTCTACACCGACTGGGACCAGCCTGACATCACGCCCGATATCCGGGCCGAACTGGTCGCTCCAGACTTTACACACCCGGCGGCTGTCTCGCTGGCGCTGAAGCATGTCGGCATCTGGCGTGATTTCCTCGAAACCGACCAGCCCTATTGCCTGGTGTTCGAGGATGACGTCTTCCTCGCTCGCGACTTTGTCGCCAAGTTCCGGCAGGGGCTCGCCGAACTCGGCGATCCCAACCGCAAGGCCGTCATCTATCTCGGCAATGGAAGCAACTACTACACGCCGAGCTGGAAATTGCGCAAAGGCCAGAAGCTTTACCCGGCGCTCCATGCCCGCTGCGCCGATTCCTACCTGATCACCCGGCCGGTCGCCGAAGCCCGTTGCAACTGGATTGCGCAAAACAAGATATACACGGCCATCGACCACCAGATCGAACAGATGGACGAGAAGCTCGGTGTTGAAATGCTGTGGTTCGAGCGGCCGATCGTCGAGCAGGGCAGCGAGAACGGCGCTTTCCAAACGTCCGTCGCCGGCAAGAGACAGCCGCTTCTCTACAAGAAGCTGAAATGGAACGTGAAAAAGTACCGGCGCATGATCTTCGGCCACAACGCCCGGTCCTAAGGAAGGCCGAACCTCGCGAGCCGCCTACAGCTTGTCCGCGCTGCGCGTCCTCGCCACCTCCTCCAGAATCCATTCGCGGAAGGCGACGATACTGGGATCCTCGGCTGTCGCCTGCGGATAGACAAGGAAATAGGCGAATTCCGGCGCAACCCTGATGCTGAGCTCGAAGGGCCGCACCAGCCGGCCCTCGGACAAGTCGTTTGCCACCATGGCGAAATCGGCGAGCGCGACGGCATTGCCGTCGAGCGCTGCCTGGACGGCATCCGTGGACGTGCCGAAGACGACGGTGCGGCTGTCGTCGAAATCGTTGATGCCGGCCGCCGCCATCCACATGCGCCAGTTCGGCCATGTCACGCCCTGGCGGGCCCATTCGATATGGGCAAGCGTGTGGTTGAACAGGTCGCGCGGCTCGCGCAGGGGCGGCCCGGATGCCAGGAGGCCCGGACTGCACACGGGAATGATGATGTTGTCGAACAGGCGATGCGCGCAGAGCCCCGGATATTTGCCGGCGCCGAAGCGGATGCCGACATCGACGTCGTCGAGATCGAAATCGCGCAAGCCATAGGCGATGTCGAACCTGAGTTCGATGCCCGGCCGCAGTTTGCGGAAATTCTCGACGCGCCGCATCAGCCATTTCGCCGCGAACTGGGCATCCAGCGTCACCTTCAGGAATTCGGTGCCGCGCGCCATCTTGCGCGCCCGCATCACCGCCCGGCCAAGCAGGTCGAGCGTGTCGGTCGCCGCCTCGTACAGCACCGCGCCCGCTTCCGTCAGTCGGATGGTGCGGCTGGTGCGGGTGAACAGCACGATGCCGAGCTGATCCTCGATTTCCTTGATCTGATGGCTGACGGCGGCGGGCGTCAGGCCGAGCTCGTCGGCGGCGCGGGTGAAATTGAGGTGCCGGGCCGCCGCCTCCAGCGTTCTTAGCGCCCGCGTTCCCGGCAACAGGGCCGCCATCAGCGCCCGGCCCGATCGAAGCGATCCATGAAGCCTCAATCCTCAAATAAAACTTGATGATGAGAAAAGAACTACTCGTTTCTCGTTTGTTTTTCAATCCGGCATGATTGCAGTATCAAAACACCATCAAACCGGATTTGATGTCCGGAGTATAGGAATCCCATCATGTCTCACATCGTTCTTCACCCTGCATACATCGCCCGGCCAAGCTGGCTGTCGGCTGCCCGTGATTGGCTGCGGCAGGCCAGGGTCGCGATCAGTCTTGCCCACCAGGACGTCGAGGACCTGTCCGACCGCCAGTTGCGCGATATCGGCGCCGCCCGCAAGGACATCGCGAAGGCCATGGACCGTGAGACCGGCCGGCTGGGCCTTCTCGACATCGGCTGGCAGCGGAATAGGAAGAGGTAGGGAGTAGGGAGTAGGGAGTAGGGAGTAGGGCAGATGATGGGGCCTGGGCGTGCCTGCTCCTACTGAAGACTTTCCCTATTCCCTATTCCCTATTCCCTATTCCCTATTCCTTACCTCACCACCCTCACCACCGTCCGGTCCGACAGCAGCGGCAAAAGCCGCGCCATCGTGCGCGCGGTCACCGCCACGCAACCTTCCGTCGGCGTAAAGCCGGGGCGCGCCAGGTGGAAGAAGATGGCGCTGCCGCGCCCGCGGCGGCGCGGCGCGATATTCCAGTCGAGCACCAGGCAGGCGTCATAGAGCCGGTCGTCGCGCCGCATGCGTTCGTGGCTGGCGCCATAGGGAATCCTGACCGGCCTGTTATAGTTGCGGTCGTCTGGTACCTCGCACCAGCCGAGATCCGGCCCGATCGGCGCCATAGCCAGCCGCGTCTTGCGGCCGGCGGCAAACTGATCCCCCCGAAAATAGCCCGCCAGGATGCGCATCGAAGCGAGCGGCGTGGCGCCGTCGCCTTCCCGCTTGCCGGACGAGATGCCGCCGCGCCCGAGCGCGCACGCAAACACCGTTTTGCCGGCCTGCAGCAGGCCTTGGCTTGGGTGGCCGGGCCTCGCCCGCACGGTCAGTACGGGCAGCCCTTTTGCCAAAATTGCGCCGGCTGCATTGCGATCGCGTTTTTTCTTGTATGATCGTGCCACGGAACAAATCACTGTGATCGGCTATTGTGCCGGCCAGCTTCCGCATAAATACGCAGCGGTCAACTGAATTCACTTTTCAAAACAACGGATTGATCCATGACCTCACGTACCATCCTGATCGTCGACGACGATGACGACCTGCGCGGCACATTGGTCGAGCAACTGTCCCTCTACGAGGAATTCGACGTGCTGCAGGAATCCACTGCGGCAAAAGGCGTCACCGCTGCGCGCGGCGGGCTCATCGATCTGCTCATCATGGATGTCGGCTTGCCCGACATGGATGGCAGGGAAGCGGTGAAGATCCTGCGCAAGGGCGGCTACAAGGCGCCCATCATCATGCTGACCGGCCACGACACCGATTCGGACACGATTCTGGGCCTCGAGGCCGGCGCCAACGACTATGTGACCAAGCCGTTCCGCTTCGCGGTGCTGCTTGCCCGTATTCGGGCGCAGTTGCGCCAGCACGAGCAGAGCGAGGACGCGACCTTCTCGGTCGGCCCCTACACCTTCAAGCCCAGCCAGAAACTGCTCATTGACCCGCGCGGCGGCAAGGTGCGGCTGACGGAAAAGGAGGCCTCGATCATCAAATATCTCTATCGCGCCGACCAGAAGGTGGTAACGCGTGACGTGCTGCTGGAGGAAGTGTGGGGATACAATTCCGGCGTCACCACGCACACGCTGGAAACCCATGTCTACCGTCTGCGCCAGAAGATCGAGCGTGATCCTTCCAATGCCGAAATTCTTGTGACAGAAAGCGGCGGCTACAAGCTGGTTCCTTAAACATTTCGCTATCCAATGAGCGGTCTGGACGGGGCCGCTTTCGGGTACGATCCTGTTGGAGGGGGATTCAGGAAGCGTACCGCAGAGGAGGGATTGGACTGACCGTTCGGGGACACAGCTAGATGGCGCTGGATGACGACATCCGCATCCTGTCCGCCGTGAGGCTTTTCGAGGGCTTCACGCAGGAACAGCTGCGCCTGCTCGCCTTCGGTGCCGAGACCACTTTGGTGCAGGCGGACCACAAGCTTTATCGCGAGGACGACGTGGCCGACTCGGCCTATGTCGTGGTCAGCGGGCTTATCGTGCTCTATCGCGAGCAAGATGGCGAGCGCATCCCGATTGGCAAAGCCGGCCCCGGCACGATGCTCAGCGAACTGGCGCTGATCGCCGACACCAACCGGCTGACCAGCGCCTCGGCCGAAATCGACTCGGAAGTGATAAGGCTGAGCCGCAAGATGTTCCGGCGCATCCTCGAGGAGTATCCGGAATTGGCGGTGAAACTGCACCAGCGCATCTCCGAGGAATTCCACGACATGATCCGCCGCATCGAGGAACTGGCCCCTCGCTTTTCGGGTTGAGGCACAACCAGCGGAACCACACTACATTCGTCGCGAAACCTACGTGGCACTAATCCAGATCAAACCTGGCGATGACCGGCACATGGTCCGAAGGCCGGTCCCAGCCACGTGCCCGCCGGAGGATCTCATAGCCGGCAAAATCAGGCACCAGGTTTGGCGACGACCAGACATGGTCGAGCCGTCGGCCGCGATTGGACGCCTCCCAATCCTGCGCACGATAGCTCCACCAGGTGTAGAGCTTCTGTTCCGAAGGCACGTTGAGCCGCATCAGGTCGACCCAGCCGCCGGCCAGCCGCATCGCCTCGAAGTTTTCGGTCTCGACCGGCGTGTGGCTGACCACGTTGAGCAATTGCTTGTGCGACCAGACATCATGCTCCAGCGGCGCGATATTGAGGTCTCCGACCAGCACCGAGGCCGACACCTCGTCATGCTCGGCCCGGATGGCATTCATCTCGGCGACGAAATCGAGCTTGTGCCTGAACTTCCTGTTGATCTCGGGATCCGGTTCGTCGCCGCCCGCGGGAACGTAGAAATTGTGCAGCAGGATTGTCTTGCCGCCGGCCCGCACCGTCACCGACAGATGCCGGCTGTCCTCGATATCGCAGAAGCGGCGCCTTTCGACGACCTCGATCGGCCGCCGCGCCACCGTCGCCACGCCGTGATAGCCCTTCTGGCCATGGAAGGCGATGTAGGGATAGCCGACCTTGCGAAAGGCTTTTTCGGGAAAGAGCTCGTCCGGGACCTTGGTTTCCTGCAGGCAAAGCACATCGGGCGCATACTCATCGAGCAGGCGTTCGATGATCGGCATGCGCAGGCGCACGGAGTTGATGTTCCAGGTCGCGATCGAAAAGGGCATGCGGCAAGGTCCGGCGAGAGATCGCCGAACTACTGCCAGCCGCACGCCGGAAAGACAAGCGAGGCGACGAAACCTACCTGGTTTTCGTGTTCAGCTCGCGATTGGCCGTATAGTCGATGGCGAAGGTGTCCGGCGCGAAACTGACGCCTTCCTTGGTGTTGAAGATCATCACCGTCGTGTCCTTGCCCTGCGCGTCGGTAATCGTCCACTGCCGCAGGTCGTAGGTTTTCGGGTCGAACATCATGGTGATTCGCGCATTGCCGAAAACCGACCTGTCGGAGAGCTGGATGGTGGTGAGGTCGTCCTCTTCCTTGACGCTCTTGACGCGGTCGCCGGAGAGGTCGATGCGGTCGTCGAGCAGCAGCTTCAGCGGCGTCTTTGATAGCGGATAAAGGTCCGACGTGTTCAGTTTCTTGTTGAGGATGGCAACTGATCTGCCGTCGGAAATCACCCGGAAATTCGAAGCTCCGTCATAATTGAAGCGGATCTTGCCCGGCCGTTCCAGGAAGAATTTGCCGCCGGTCTGCTCGCCTTTGGGGCCGAACTGGACGAATTCGCCGCTCATCGATTTGACCGCTGAGAAATGGTCGGCGATCTTTTGCGCCGCCGGAGGCGCGGCCGCCTGCGCCGAGGCCAGCAGCTCGAATCCGGGCACCACGTTGAGGGCGGCGGCACCGGCGAACACAAGACCGAGGCCAAGCAACTGGCGGCGTGTCGGGGCAAGATCGCTGAGCGCTGAAAGATCGTTTTTCATATCGGTCACTCTCGTTTGATTCCTGATTTGGTCGCTGTCGTGAACCCCCAGTTGGGCTGAAGTTTGGCGAGGCGATCGCTGCTCAATCGCTTGAACGCGCCAGCAGGTTCAAAGTTGCCGCGAACTCCCACCAGCTAGAATTTGTCGTCTTCGGTCGGCACCAGGATTTCGCGTTTTCCGGCATGGTTGGCCGGGCCGACAATGCCTTCCTTTTCCATCTTCTCGATGATCGAGGCGGCCCTGTTATAGCCGATGCCCAGACGCCGCTGGATGTAGCTGGTCGAGGCCTTGCCGTCGCGCAGCACCACCGAGACCGCTTGATCGTAGGGATCGTCGGAATCCTCGAAATTGCCACCGCTTCCGCCACCGGAACCGCCCTTTCCGGACGGCTCGTCGTCGTCCTCGCCGTCATCCTCGGTGATGGCGTCGAGATATTCCGGCACGCCCTGCAGCTTCAGGTGCCCGACGATCTTCTCGACCTCGTCATCGGAGACGAACGGCCCATGCACGCGCTGGATGCGGCCGCCACCGGCCATGTAGAGCATGTCGCCCATGCCAAGCAGCTGCTCGGCGCCCTGCTCGCCCAAAATTGTGCGACTGTCGATCTTCGACGTCACCTGGAAGGAGATGCGGGTCGGGAAATTGGCCTTGATGGTGCCGGTGATGACATCGACCGAGGGACGTTGCGTCGCCATGATGACATGGATGCCGGCGGCGCGCGCCATCTGCGCCAGGCGCTGGACGGCGCCTTCGATGTCCTTGCCGGCGACCATCATCAGGTCGGCCATTTCGTCGATGATGACAACGATATAGGGCATCGGCTCGAGATCGAGATTCTCGGTCTCGTAGATCGCCTCGCCGGTCTGGCGGTCGAAGCCGGTCTGTACGGTGCGCGAGATCTTTTCGCCCTTCTTCTCGGCCTGTTGGACGCGGGCGTTGAAACCGTCGATGTTGCGCACGCCGACCTTGGACATCTTGCGGTAGCGGTCCTCCATCTCGCGCACGGTCCATTTCAGCGCCACCACGGCCTTCTTCGGATCGGTCACGACCGGCGTCAAAAGATGCGGAATGCCGTCATAGACGGAGAGTTCGAGCATCTTCGGATCGATCATGATCAGCCGGCATTCCTGCGGCGTGAGCCGGTAGAGCAGCGACAGGATCATCGTGTTGATGGCGACCGACTTGCCCGAACCGGTGGTGCCGGCGACCAGCACGTGCGGCATCTTGGCGATGTCGACGATGACGGCCTCGCCGTTGATGGTCTTGCCCAGCGCCAGCGCCAGCTTGGCCTTGGTCGTCTCGAAATCGCGGCTGGCCATGATCTCCCTGAGATAAACCGTCTCGCGCTTCGCGTTTGGCAGTTCGATGCCGATGGCGTTGCGGCCGGGTACCACGGCGACGCGGCACGCAATCGCACTCATCGAGCGGGCGATGTCGTCGGAAAGGCCGATGACGCGCGACGACTTGATGCCCGGCGCGGGTTCGAGCTCATAAAGGGTGACGACCGGACCCGGGCGAACGGCGATGATCTCGCCCTTGACGCCGAAATCCTCCAGCACGCCTTCGAGCAGGCGCGCGTTCTGTTCCAGCGCGTCCTTGGAAAGACTTGGGTCGCGCGCGACGTTCTTGGGTTCGGACAGGAAATGCAGCGACGGCATTTCGAACGTGTCCGAACCGATCAGCGAGGTCTGCGCCTCGCGCTGGACGCGGGCGCCAGGCACGGGTCGCGCCGCCGGCGCCTCGACCCGGGTGGCGGCATCGGAACGGAATTGCTGGACCTTGGCAGTGGGGGCACGCCGCTGGGCGACCGGCTCGTCGTCGAAATCCATGTCCTCGTCGTCGCGGCCGAAGACATCGTCGTCGGCCGGATCGACGGAGACGCCGCGGTCGTTCACCATGGCGGCGAAGAATTCCGGTTCGACACGGGCGCGGCCGTCCTGGCTCATGCGGGATTCGGCGAACTCGGCCGACTCGACCCGTTCGGCGGCACGTCGCCAAGCACTGGCGCGTGGCTCCATCTCCGGCTCGAACTCATCGCGCTCCTGCCTGCGGCGCACCGCGCGGCGATGCATCCACGCGCGCAACGACAGCCACCAATGGGTGATGGCGCCGAGCGCCAATATGCCCTCGTCACCCTCGTCCTCGTCATTGTCGAAGAGAAGCTCGTCCTCGCGCGGGTCCGCCGCGGCCGGTTCTTCCATCACGGCGAAGCCGTTCTTGCGCCCGATCAGCGCCGCGCCATAGGCGAACAGCCAGAGCGCCGGTGCAGCCAGCAATATGGCGAGCACGCTGGCGACCAGTCCGGTCGGATAGCCGCCGATGAGGACGCCGGGAATCTTGAGCACCATGTCGCCGAAGACGCCGCCGAGGCCGGTAGGCAGCGGCCAGGTCTTGGGCGGAACCACGCAGCCCGCGATCGCGGCGGCGAGCAGCGCAAAACCGAACCAGAACAGCCCGCGCTTGGGCAGCCGGTCGACGCCGCGCGCCGAAAACAGCAGATAGCCCCAGACGACGGCCGGAACCAGCGCGGCAACCGCGGCAAGGCCGAAGAACTGCATCGCAAGGTCGGAGAAGACCGCGCCGGCATAGCCCATGGCGTTGGTGACGGTGTTGGCGGTGGCGTGCGAGAAGCTCGGGTCGGCGACGTTCCAGGTCGCGAGGCTTGCGACGGCGAAGGCGGTGAACGCGAACAGGCCGGCGCCGACCAGCCGGCCGACCTGGCGCCGCGCGAATGCCTGGATGCCGCCCCCGGTATCGGTCAGCGCGAGCGGTGCTGAAGCCCCTGAACGCATGCTCTTCCCCGTCTTGATTGCCTGGCCCGAGCGCATGACGCACTCCGGCAGATTCGGATGCCAGACTAGGCGTGGGAAGGTTAAGGGCGCATTAACTATAAGGCTGCGGCGATCGTCCTTTCGACATCGACACCTCCAGCGCTCGCGTCACATGAAAATGGCGGGCGCTTCGGCCCGCCATCCATTGGTCGGGTCGGCCGTGCGTTTACTTGTTGGCGCCGCCGAGCATCTTCACATTGGCGCAGAACTCGGCGTGCGGCTTGCTCATCGCCGCGTCCTGGCATTCCTTCATCATGGCGTCCTGCTTCTCCTTCGGCATGGCCATGAAAGCTGCCTTGAATTCCTCCATCGGCTTCATGGTTTTCATGCTGGAATCGGTGAAGAACGGCGCCATGTTGTCCGGCTCGTCCAGTGCGCCGGCAAATGCAAAGCCGCTGACCATGGAAAGCGCGAGTGCCCCGAGGCAGATATCCTTGAGGTTCATGAGCAAATTCCTTCCCTATGTTTCGAAACACGAGCGTCAGAACGACGGGCGCCTCCACAGTTCGGAGACAGGGCGGTCGATGTTTCCTCGAAAATCTCCTTCACGCGAACGTGATTGCGCGAAGTTGATCTCCACCAGAAAGAAGAATTTGCCAAAAAAAGAGGCCCGGAGCGATCCGGGCCTCAAGGCGTGAGTCCCTTTCGAGGACGTCACGACGGGATGCTTTTCAAAGCAATTCCAGGAAAAGTGCTTTTGCGGTTTTCCGTCCGGAATTGCGTAAAAACAAAGAACGCGAGCAATTCCAGGAAAAGTGCTTTCGCGGTTTTCCGTCCGGAATTGCGTAAAAACAAAGAACTCCAGCAATTCCAGGAAAAGTGCCTTTGCGGTTTTCCGGAAGTGCCTGGAGGTATGGGGCCGGCGGGAGGAGGGTTCCGCCGGCCCCGTGGCAAGGATGCCTTACGGCACCACTTCGCCATGCTGGGAAATGTCGAGGCCTTCGACCTCTTCCTGGGTGGTGGGACGCAGGCCGACCAGCGCCTTGACGACGTAGAGGATGACGAAGGTGGCAACCGCCGTCCAAATAATGGTGACGGCGACACCGTAGATCTGCTTGCCGAGCGAAGCGCCCGACGAGAGGCTGTTGATCGCCGGGTCGGCGAGCACGCCGGTCAGCAAGGCGCCGATCACGCCGCCGACGCCATGCACGCCGAAGGCATCGAGCGAGTCGTCATAGCCGAACATGTGCTTCACCTTGACCGCCGAGAGGTAGCAGACGACGCCGGCGACGATGCCGACGATGAAGGCGCCGGTCGGATTGACGAAACCGGAAGCCGGCGTCACCGCGACGAGGCCGGCCACGGCGCCCGAGATGATGCCGAGCACGGAAGGCTTCTTGGCGATGATCCATTCGGCGAACATCCAGGCCAGAGCCGCGGCGGCTGTGGCGACCTGGGTGTTGAGCATGGCGGCACCGGCAAGGCCGTCGGCCGCCAGTTCCGAACCGGCGTTGAAGCCGAACCAGCCGACCCACAGCAGCGATGCGCCGATGACCGAATAGACAAGGTTGTGCGGTGCCATGTTGGTGGTGCCATAGCCTTCGCGCTTGCCGAGCACCAGCGCGCAGACGAGGCCCGCTACACCGGCATTGATGTGGACGACCGTGCCGCCGGCGAAGTCGAGAACGCCAGCCGTACCGAGGAAGCCGCCACCCCAGACCCAATGCGCGATCGGCACGTAGACGACCAGCAGCCACAGCGCCATGAAGATCAGCAGTGCCGAGAACTTGAAGCGTTCGGCGAAGGCGCCGGCAATCAGCGCCGGCGTGATGATGGCGAAGGTCATCTGGAACATCGAGAAGACGAATTCAGGGATGTTGGCCACACCCGGCAGCCACAGGCTCGCGGTGGTGATGCCGTGGTGGAAGAATTTCGAGGTGCCGCCGAGATAGGCATTCATGCCGCCGCCGTCGGAGAAGGCCAGCGAATAGCCGAACATGAACCACAGCACCGTCACCAGGCAGGTGATGGCGAAGCTCTGCATGATGGTGGCAAGCACGTTCTTCTTGCGCACCATGCCGCCGTAGAACAGCGCCAGGCCCGGGATGGTCATCATCAGCACCAGCGCCGTCGAGGTCAGCATCCAGGCGGTGTTGCCGGTATCGAGCACCGGGGTCGGAGCGGCAGCCGGCGCGGCAGCCGCCGCAGCGGGTGCGGCTTCCTGCGCGAAGGCGGCGACGCTGCCCAACGCTGCGAGAGCGAGCGAGCCCAGCAGGGCCGCCCGTCCCGTCGTCTTCAAGGTGGAAGGAATATTCATTGAACTCTCCATTGGAATACGTGTTCGCCGCTCAGAGTGCGTCGGTGTCTGTTTCGCCGGTGCGGATGCGCACGGCCTGGTCGATGCCGAAAACGAAGATCTTGCCGTCGCCGATCTGACCGGTCTTGGCTGCGGCGGTGATGGCTTCGACGGCCTTGTCGACCATGTCGGCCGCGACCGCGACTTCGATCTTGATCTTCGGCAGGAAGGAGACCGCGTATTCCGCCCCGCGATAGATTTCCGTATGTCCCTTCTGACGCCCGTAGCCTTTGACTTCGGTGACGGTCAGGCCCTGGATGCCGACGGCGGTGAGCGCCTCGCGCACCTCGTCCAGCTTGAACGGCTTGATGATTGCCATCACGATTTTCATAAGGTTTCACCCTTTGCTGTTGCGGTCCCCCGCGTTTGCACACCTTCACCGATCCCGAGGAGCCGGAGAGTGCCCCCAAGGATTCAAGCTCCGTGCCAAGTGCCGAAGCAGGGTATTAACCTGTTGTAAACAAAGGGAATGGAGTGGCCGGAACCGGCAGGTGCTGGCGCCTGCGGTGCATCATATGCTCAAAAATTATGCAATTTTTCGAAATTGCCTATTTTGCCGGCTTTGGGAGTGACCCCGAAAAGGCGAGGCTGGGTTTCGGAAAAGATCATGCTCAAACAAGACCCGCAAAGTGCTCAACGCTTGAGCCGGATCAGGCCTTCCTGTGCCATCGAGGCAATCAGCGTGCCGTCACGGGCATAGAGCGTGCCGCGGCTGAAACCGCGCGATCCCGAGCTCGAGGGACTGTCCTGTGCATAGAGCAGCCAGCCATCGAGCGAATGCGGCCGGTGGAACCACATCGAATGGTCGAGGCTGGCGGCCTGGATGTCGGGATCGAACAGGCCGCGCCCATGCGCGAAGGTCGAGGTGTCGAGCAGCGTCATGTCGGAGAGATAGGCGAGCAGCACCGACTGCAGCGCGCGGTCGTCGGGGACCGGACCGGCAAGGCGGATCCAGACATTCTGCCGGGGCGGCAGCTTGTCGCGGCTTTCATAGTGCTGGAGATTGACGGGTCTCAGTTCCAGCGGCCGCTCGCGCGCCCAGAAACGGCGCACCGCTTCCGGCACCCGGTCGGCAGTTTCGAGCAGCTGGCGCTGCGTCTTCAGCCCTTCCGGCGGCGGCACGTCGTCGGGCAGCGCGAACTGATGCTCGAGCCCTTTCTCGTCGACCTGGAACGAAGCCTCCAGCGAAAAGATCGCCTGTCCGTGCTGGATCGCCAGCACGCGCCGCGTGGTGAAGGAACCGCCGTCGCGGATGCGGTCGACCTCGTAGATGATCGGCACCTTGATGTCGCCCGGGCGCATGAAATAGCCGTGCAGCGAATGCACGAAACGGTCCGGCTCCACCGTGCGCTGCGCCGCCACCAGCGCCTGGGCGATGGTCTGGCCGCCGAACACGCGCTGCCACTCCACCTGGGGGCTGCGACCACGATACAGATTGTGTTCCAGCCTCTCGAGGTCGAGAATGCGCAGAAGCTCGTCGATCGCCGCCGTCATGTTTTGTGACCTCGCCGCAAAATTGCTATGGCGGTTTCCGACAGGAAGAACGAGCCGTCAAGGGCGCGAGCCCCCGGGCGGCGCGCAAAGGGTCGCCGAGAGAAGGAGCCAGGACAATGGAAGGCAAGGCCGACGCCAAGACCAGATCCGGGCTCGATGTTCTCGTCGCCGGTGCCGGCTATGTCGGCCTGGCCGCCGCCGTCTCGCTGAAGCAGGCACGGCCGGGCCTCGCCGTGGCGCTGGTCGATGCGGCGCCCGCCGGATCCTGGCAAAGGGATGGCCGCGCCTCGGCCATCGCCGCGGCCGCGTGCCGCATGCTCGACCAGCTCGGCGTCTGGGCCGAAATCGCGCCGAGGGCGCAAGCGATCACCGAGATGATCATCACCGATTCACGCAGCGCCGATCCGGTGCGCCCGGTTTTCCTGACCTTCGGCGGCGAGGTGGCGCCGGGCGAACCCTTCGCGCACATGGTCGCCAACCGGGCGTTGAACGGCGCCTTGCGGGCCAAAGCCGAAAAGCTCGGCATCGACATCATCGAAGGCGTGGCGGTGCAAGGTTTTGAGACCAATGGCGCCGGCATCACGGTGCACCTGGCCGACGGCGCCACGTTGACGGCGCGGCTGCTGGTTGCCGCCGACGGTGTCAATTCGAAACTGCGCGACATGGCCGGCATCAAGACGGTCAAGTGGGAATACGGCCAGTCCGGCATCGTCTGCACCGTCGCTCACGAGCGGCCGCACAATGGTCGCGCCGAAGAGCATTTCCTGCCCGCCGGCCCCTTCGCCACGCTGCCGCTGAAACCCGACGAGGACGGCACCAACCGTTCATCGATCGTCTGGGTCGAACGGACTGAAGACGCCAAAATGCTCGTGGAAGGCGACGATCTCGTCTTCGAGCATGAACTCGAACAGCGCTTCGGCCTCAAGCTGGGAGAAATCCGCGTCGCCGACAAGCCGCGCGCCTGGCCGCTCGGCCTCACCATCGCGCGCGCCTTCGTCGCGCCGCGCATCGCACTTGCCGGCGACGCCGCGCACGGCATCCATCCGATCGCCGGCCAAGGCCTCAATCTCGGCTTCAAGGATGTAGCCGCACTTGCCGAGGTGATCGTCGAGGCCGACCGGCTCGGCCAGGACATCGGCGCGCTCGACGTGCTGGAGCGCTACCAGCAATGGCGCCGTTTCGACACGGTGCAGATGGGCATCACGACGGATGTGCTGAACCGGTTGTTTTCCAACGACATCACCCCGCTGCGCACCGTCCGCGACATCGGCCTCGGCCTCGTCGAACGCATGCCACGGCTGAAGGAGTTCTTCATCCGCCAGGCATCGGGCCTTTCCGCCGGCACGCCAAGGCTGCTGAAGGGCGAGGCGATCTGAACCTGCCCAGCTTCGTCATCAATCACCAAGGTCTGCGAACTGCCGATGGACCCAAGGGTCCTAGTTCACTTCAAAACCGAGCTTCTGGCGCAGTCGCAGCATGCGCTGGTCCGGTATCTTCAGGCTCCGCTCTCCGCCCTGAGCAACCCGGTTCAGCATCTGCAGCAGATCGTCCCGTTCGCTCGGGTCGAGGCGCTCGCGCAAGAAGGGTGCTAGCTTGTCGATGACAATGGTGGTGTCGTCTATTTGCGAGGCAGCCCACTTGGCATAGACAACCGCCTCGTCGGTCTTCTTCTGGCCGGCCGCGATCTGCGAAATCACCTCGCGAATGACGGCCTCGCGCTGCGGCAGAATCGGGCCATCTTCCGAAACCATCGCGGTGATCAGCGTCGCGGCGGCCACAACCGGATCGTCGATCGCCGTCAGCGGCGAGAGCGCGGCCTGCTTGCGCAGTTTCTTGCGCCTGATGTTGCCTTGCACGCGCCCGACGACGTCGGCGACCTCGCGCGCGGCGTCGTTCATCGCCTTCATCCGGTACCACCAGAACGCCGCCGCGCCGAGCACGCCAAGGACAGCAATCAGGAAAGGCATGTCCAAATCCCCCGAAAATCCCGGCGACGATAGGAGAACTGTCGCGTTGCTTCAACACGCAAGAGTTGCCTCTAACGAAGAAAAAACAATTCGTGGCTGGTGAAGCTTAGGCGGGTAAACAAGCCGGTTCGCGCCATCGAAGCCGGGGGCCGCCTATGACCCCGGTATGTCGTAGACGGCCCGAACCTCGATCGTGCCGATTTCGGCCAGCGGAATGCCGGCGGCAATGTCCAGCGCCTCGTCGAGATTTTCGGCCTCGACCATGACGAAGCCAAGCAACTGCTCCTTGGTTTCGGCGAAGGGCCCATCGATGATCAACCGCTTGCCCGTGCGACGGCGCACGGTCTTGGCTGTCGTCACCGATTGCAGTGCCTGCGCGACGATCAGCTTGCCTTGTTGATCCAATGACCTGTCGTAGGCCAGCGAGTCGGCGTCGAGTTTGGCCGACCTTTCGGCGGTAAGTGCATAAAGATCTTTTTCCTCACCATAGACCAGACAGACATATTTCATTTCAAGCTCCCTTCCTGCGCCAAACCATAGGATGCGGCGACAACCATGTCAGCCTTGCGGTCGACCGCCGCCGCATGATCGAGAAGGCATGCCGCGACCACAATGATGGCAACAGCGGCCAGCAGCCTGCCGAAGCCGGACGCCGGCGGGTCCAGCCAGAAGTCTTCCTCTCGCTCAGGCCCGCGGCCCGGCCTCTTCCACAGCGCGAAAAACAGATTGTCCATGTGAACCTCCATCCGGCCACAATTCCCGTGGCCGCCCGCAGGACGGTCGGCCCGGATGGAAGCCGACATTTTTGCATGCATATTTTTTCCCGGAAGAAGGGGGCCGCCATCGCGCCGTGGTGCAAACAGCGCAGTGGTCTTCGCGCACGCCCGCGCTATAGTTGGCCTGACGCTGGCTCACCCACGACAAAGTTCACGACAACCCAGGAGGACTCCATGGACCGCACCGCAAACGCCGTCTGGAAAGGCAATCTGAAAGAAGGCAAGGGCACGCTCGACACGCAGAGCGGAACCCTGAAGGGTACGCCCTATTCGTTCAAGGCGCGCTTCGAGGACGAAAGCGGCAAGTCCGGCACCAATCCGGAAGAGTTGATCGCCGCGGCCCATGCCGGCTGCTACGCCATGCAGCTCTCGCATTTCCTGGCCGAGAACGGCACGCCGGCGGCCGATCTCGACGCCAAGGCGGTGGTAACGCTGGTTCCGGGCACTGGCATTACCGGCAGCGCGATCACGCTGGTCGGCAAGGTGCCCGGCATCGATGCTGCGAAGTTCAAGGAACTGGCCGAGAAGGCCAAGGCCGAATGCCCGGTCTCCAAGGCGCTCGGCGCCATCAAGGTTTCGCTCGACGCCAGGCTGGGCTGAGATTGCGGCATCCCGTGTGAAATCCGGCGCGCATGGTCGCGCCGGGCACGTTAATCAGAGAAGAGGGCTAAGCGCCCAGCGCATCAAGCCGGGCGCGTAGTGCCGCGACTTCCTGCTCCAGCGCCTCCAACCGCGCTTCCAGGTCGGAGGCAGGCATCGCCATCACACTCCGTTGCGCCGATAGCGCTGCGACATCCACCGGGCCGGCGAGCAGATGCACATAGCGATCCTCGCGCTGGCCCGGCCCGCGTGGAATTTCCTGCACCAACGGCGGCCGGCGGCCGATCAGCATGTCGAGTTCTCCGCGCAGATCCTCGATCGACGAAAACCGTGCCATGCGCTCGGCTCGCGCCAGCAGTTCATGCGCCGTCTGCGGTCCGCGCAGCAAGAGCAGGCCAAGCAAGGCGGTCTGCGGCGTGGTCAGCGAAAAGCGCTGCGCCATCTGGTGCTCGTAGCGCTCGACGCGCGAGCCGAACATCTGCCGCACCAGCCCTTTCTGCTCAAGCAGCTTCAGCGCCCGGTGCACCTCTGTCTGTTCCAGCGCCATGACAGGCTCACGCGCCGTCTTCTGGTTGGCTGCGGCAAGTGCCGCATTGAGCGTCAGCGGATAGACGTCCGGCGTCAGCTCCTTCTTCTCGATCAGGCAGCCAAGCACGCGCGCTTCGACGGGAGAGAGGATGGGAAGGTCAGTCATTGGGCTGCTATCCTTTCTGACGCTCGCGGGACAGCGCCCCCCTTTGTCCTGCCGGACATCTCCCCCCATGGGGGGATCGGCAGCTTCGCCGACGGCGCCCGATCTTTCAACCTTGAGATTGGCCAAAGCCAGGATGACGGCCAATCTCCCCATCCGTGGGGGAGATGTCCGGCAGGACAAAGGGGGGCGCGAAGGATCGCTGCGTTGGAGATTGCCGCAAGCGAAGGCCTAAACCCGTCTCTCCACCATCATCTTCTTGATCTCGGCGATCGCCTTGGCGGGGTTCAGCCCCTTCGGGCAGGTCTGCGCGCAGTTCATGATGGTATGGCAGCGGTAGAGCCGGAACGGGTCTTCGAGATTGTCGAGCCGTTCGCCCTTGGCCTCGTCGCGGCTGTCGATCAGCCAGCGATAGGCCTGCAGCAGCGTCGCCGGGCCGAGATAGCGGTCGCCGTTCCACCAGTAGCTCGGGCAGGACGTCGAGCAGCAGGCACACAGGATGCACTCGTAAAGCCCGTCGAGCTTCTCGCGGTCCTCATGGCTCTGCAGCCATTCCTTGGCTGGCGTCGGCGACACCGTCTTCAGCCACGGCTCGATCGAGGCGTGCTGGGCATAGAAATTGGTGAGGTCCGGCACCAGGTCCTTGACCACCTGCATATGCGGCAGCGGGTAGACCTTGACGGCGCCGGAAATGTCGTCACAGCCCTTGGTGCAGGCGAGCGTGTTCGAGCCGTCGATGTTCATGGCGCAGGAGCCGCAAATGCCTTCGCGGCAGGAGCGGCGCAAGGCCAGCGTCGGGTCGATCTTGTTCTTGATGTAGAGCAGCGCGTCGAGCACCATCGGCCCGCAATCGTCCATGTCGACGAAATAGGTGTCCATGCGCGGGTTCTCGTCATCGTCCGGCGACCAGCGGTAGATGCGGTATTCGCGCAGGTTGGTCGCGCCTTCCGGCTTCGGCCAGGTCTTGCCCTGCTGGACCTTGGAATTCTTGGGAAGCGTGAGTTCGACCATTACCTCAGGTCCTTTCGGATGACGAGCTTCAGCCCGGACCAGATTTCATTCACGGCGGCGACCTTGACGTCGACAAGGTCGAGCTTGAGCGCTTCAGCGCGGACAACGCCCTCGGTGACGTCGGTGACCACCTTCGAGGCCTTCTTTGGCCAGGACACCCAGACCATGCCATCGCGCTTGATCGCCGCTTCGACGGCGCCGAGGCGATCCTCGATCTCGGCGCGCTGTCTGGTGAAGGCGTGGACGGCATCGTATTTCAGGGTTGCGCCCGAAATGTCGGACCATTCGGCCAGCCGGTCGACCTCGGCGAAATCAACGGCCCCTGTGAGGCTCTCGAGTTCCCTCGGCAGCGCGATGAAGGCGGCAATCATGCCGTCCTTCAGGCCGAGCTTGGCCGGAAGGGGCGTACCGGAATATCCCGCCGCCGTAGCCATTGTCAGTACACTCGCGCCTTCGGCGCGATCTTGGCGAGACTGATGCCGCCGTCCTTTTCGGCCACCAGCGGCTCGGTGTGCACCGGCCGGTAGGTCAGCGTGACATTGCCGTCCTCGCTCAGATGGGCAAGCGTGTGCTTGCGCCAGTTGGCATCGTCACGGGCGGAAAAATCTTCCCGCGCATGCGCGCCGCGGCTCTCCTTGCGCGCTTCGGCGCCATAGACGGTGGTGATGGCGTTGGCCATCAGGTTTTCCAGCTCCAGCGTCTCGACCAGGTCCGAATTCCAGATCATCGAGCGGTCGGTGACCTTGATGTCCTTGAGCTCGCCCCAGATCTCGGAAACGCGCTTGCAGCCTTTTTCGAGCGATTCCTGCGTGCGGAACACCGCAGCGTCCTCCTGCATGGCGCGCTGCATCTTCTCGCGCAGCACCGCCGTCGGTGTTGAGCCGTTGGCATGACGCAGCCTGTCGAAGCGGTCCATGATCTTCTCGACCGAGGCCGCGTTGGGCGAAGGGATGGGCGAATGGCGGTCGATCACCTCGCCGGCGCGGATCGCCGCGGCACGGCCGAAGACGACCAGATCGATCAGCGAATTCGAGCCCAGCCGGTTGGCGCCGTGCACGGATGCGCAGGCGGCCTCGCCGACCGCCATCAGGCCGGGCGAGACCCGGTCTGGATTTTCGGCGGTCGGGTTGAGCACCTCGCCCCAATAATTGGTCGGCACGCCGCCCATATTGTAATGCACCGTCGGCAGCACCGGGATCGGCTCCTTGGTCAGGTCGACGCCGGCGAAGATCTTGGCCGATTCCGAGATGCCCGGCAGCCGCTCATGCAGCACGGCCGGGTCGAGATGGTCGAGGTGCAGGAAGATGTGATCTTTCTTCGGCCCGACGCCGCGGCCTTCGCGGATCTCCATCGTCATGCAGCGTGAGACCACGTCGCGCGAGGCAAGGTCCTTGGCCGACGGCGCATAGCGCTCCATGAAGCGCTCACCCTCGGAATTGACGAGATAGCCGCCCTCGCCGCGCGCGCCCTCGGTGATCAGGCAGCCGGCGCCGTAGATGCCGGTCGGATGGAACTGCACGAACTCCATGTCCTGCAGCGCAAGCCCCGCGCGCGCCGCCATGCCGCCGCCGTCGCCGGTGCAGGTATGCGCCGAAGTGGCGGAGAAATAGGCGCGGCCATAGCCGCCGGTCGCCAGCACCACCATCTTGGCGGAGAACCGGTGGATGGTGCCGTCGTCGAGGTTCCAGGCCACCACGCCGGTGCAGGTGCCGTCCGGCTCCGTGATCAGGTCGAGCGCGAAATATTCGATGAAGAACTGCGCGTTGTTCTTCAGCGACTGGCCGTAGAGCGTGTGCAGCATGGCATGACCGGTACGGTCGGCGGCCGCGCAAGTGCGCTGCACCGGCGGCCCTTCGCCGAAATTCATCATCATGCCGCCGAAGGGCCGCTGGTAGATCTTGCCCTCTTCCGTGCGCGAGAACGGCACGCCGTAGTGCTCGAGCTCGTAGACTGCCGCAGGTGCCTCGCGCACCATGTATTCCTGCGCGTCGATGTCGCCCAGCCAGTCCGACCCCTTGACGGTGTCGAAGAGGTGCCACTGCCAGTTGTCCGGACCCATATTGGCGAGCGAGGCGGCGATGCCGCCTTGCGCGGCGACCGTATGCGAGCGCGTCGGGAACACTTTGGTGATGCAGGCCGTGCGCAGGCCCTGTTCGGCCATGCCGAGCGTGGCGCGCAGGCCAGCGCCTCCGGCGCCGACGATGACCACGTCGAACTTGTGGTCGACAAAGGTGTAGCCTGCCGTGTTGGCTGATTTCGTGTCCTGGGCCAAGACTTCAGCCTCCGAATGCCAGTTTGAGCAGGGCGAAGAGCGAAGCGACGCCGACCGCTATCGAAAAGAAGGTGTTGAGTGCGATCAGCGCGAGCTTCATGCCCTCGCCATGCAGATAGTCCTCGATGATCACCTGCATGCCGAGCCGCATATGATAGAGCCCGGAGATGAGCATCAGCGCCAGCACCAGGGCCACGAAGGGATTGGCGAGCGTCGCGCGCACTTCCGCGTAGCCATGACCATTGACCGCGATGAGGAAGCCGACGAAGAACAGCGTCAGCGGGATGTTGGCGATGGCCGTCAGCCGCTGGCGCCAGAAATGCCCGGTGCCTTCGCGGGCCGAGCCCAGGCCGCGGACCTTGCCCAGCGGCGTACGCATGTCGGTCTTTCCGGTGCTCATGGTCAGGCCCCCCGCGCCATATAGCCGGCGATCCAGATCAGGAGTGTGAGCAGGACCGAGCCGGCAAGCGTCGCCCAGGCGATCTTCGAGGCCGTGTGTTTTTCCAGGCCGGCGCCGGTGTCCCAGACCAGATGGCGGACACCACCCAGCATGTGATGCATCAGCGCCCAGGTGTAGCCGAACAGGATGAGCCGGCCGAGCCAGGTGCCGAAAGCCCAGTTCACCCAGTCGAACGTGGCTTGCGAACTCGCCGCCGCCATCAGCCAGACGGCGACCAGCAGCGTGCCGAAATAGAGCGCGCCACCCGTGATGCGATGGATGATCGACATCGTCATGGTGATCGGCGGCCGGTAGACCGTCAGGTGCGGCGAAAGCGGCCTTTCGCGTCTGGCTTGGGTGGCTGGTGATTTGCTCATGGCTGCCCCAGTTCGGCGTCTCCCGCCTCAGGTGGAAATGCGGCATTGCCGCTTCCGGTTGCGACTTCGGACAGCCGGTTTCTAATGCTCTTTTTGCACCGCGTCAAAGCCAGAAAACCGTTTCGAAAACGTAATTTAGTCTGACTAAAAGGCCGGATGCGGCTTCAATCGATTAGCGGCCGGACACCCGAAGCCGGCTCGATATCGCTGCAGTGCAGCATGTCTGGCCCGGGGCGCTGCCGTGTCGGGATTTGCGTCAGCGGGTGCAGGTCTGCGGCGTCGACCCTCTCTTCATCACCAGCGCCTCGCGTCCGTCGATCACGATTGCGTCATGCGTCACCGCCTGGTAGCGGCTGCTCTGGTTGGCCGGCGACGCCGCGAACTCCTCGGTGGCGCCTTCCTGCCCCACCACACGCAGCGACGTGCCGAGATTCTGGATGGTGATCATGCCGCCATTGCCGCATCTATAGGTGGCCGTGCCCGTGGTGAAGCGTGGCGCCGTGAGGTCCGTGGTGATCTTGGTCGCCGGCGGCGCGGGCTGTTGCTGGGCGGGGGCGGCAGGCGCCACCACGGGTGTCGCCGTGCTCGCTGCCTTGGGCGCGCCGTCTTGCGGCACACAGGCACCGGCCGCGAGAAGCAGCGGAATAACGAACGACACCCGAACCGTTCGGCCAAACATCATGTGCTGCCCCTCTCATGCCCGGGCACGCTAGCCACGCGGCGCGCCGAGATCAAGTTCACCCGGGATTCCAGCGGGCCACGTCGGCCGGCTGTGGATATCGGCGGCAACTCGAACGCGACGCCTATAAATTAACCATGTTCATTAAGAAACGGCCACGGAACCGCTCCTCCCCTTAACAAAGGTTAAGAAAGGGTTAATTTCCGATTCGGACCAGATCGGGGCGCGATCTCTCTCGCGCCGACAAAGGGAGAGCGACATGCGTTCCAAATCAGTGCGGGCCAAATCAGTGCGGACAAGCCTCGCGGCCGTCACGCTGACGGCACTTGCGGTTGCGGTGGCCGCGCCGGCCGAGGCCGGCTTGCGCCACCATGACCGCGTCTACGCCGATTCGTTCGGCAATCTCGTCATCGACAGCGCCGCCGGCTACAAGCGCATCATCGTCGGCGAAGGCAAGCTGGCCAAACAGCTGTCCGACTACACCAGCGCCGGCCAGCCCAAAGTGATCTACCAGAACGAATCCGACGACATATCGGGCGACGGCGACTGCTATCGCCCGCCGGTGTTCGTCAAGGGCCGCTCCTATATGTACGGCCTTTCCGATGGCGAGATGCCGCAGCTCAGCCCCTGCCGCTGAAACGGGCCTGGCCGATTTTTACAACGGCCAGCCCATCGGCCGGCCCGGTGGAGACACGCACGCAGTCGCGCCCGGCATTCTTTGCCAGATAGAGCGCTTCATCCGCACGCCGCATCAGGTCGGAGAAACCCTCGCCGATGTGACGCTCGGCAATGCCGAAGCTCGAGGTGCAGCGGCTGTCGGCCGGCAGCCCGCTGATGGGCAACGCGCCGAATGCGTGGCGGGTGCCTTCCGCGAACAGCCGGGCGGTTGCAAGATTGGCGCCTGACAGGATAACGGCAAACTCCTCGCCACCGATGCGGCCAACCACGTGATGGCTCTCGGCCGCTTCTCGCAGCAGGCCGGCGAAGGTCTCGATCACCCGATCGCCGGAGGCATGGCCGAAACTGTCGTTGATGGTCTTGAAATGATCGAGATCGGCAATGACCATTGCCACCGGCATGCCCGAACGCGTGGCGTCGTGCACGGCCAGCTCCGCCTGACGCGTGAAGCCGCCACGGTTGAGCAGGCCCGACAGCGTGTCCATCTCCGACTTCGATGTCACTTCGGCGAGTATGTCGCGGACCAGGATGGCCAGAATGAGCAGCGCCAGCGCCAGCCCGAAGACCGTGCCGAGCGACTGCGACACCAGCGCGTAGCTGCTTTGCAGATAGGCCTGCGGATTGGCGCCCCAGCCGCCCAGCGCATGCGCGATGAAAGGCTTTGAGGCAAACTGCAGGCCGCTGGCGGCAAGCACCGCCATCAGGATCAGATCGAGCCGGCCACGGCTTTGCCGCGACGACCAGACGATGCCAAGGCCGACGAACTGCATGACTGCGTAGGGAAGCTGGTAGGCCATCATGCGAGTGAGCGACTGGCGCGGCAGGTCCTGCACGAAATAGACCGCGATGGTGGCGGCGGCCAGGAAGAACAGCATCGGCGTCCATGGCGGCGCCACGCCATATTTTCGCGCAAGCCCGCCATTGAAGGCAATGGTGGCGCCAAGGAAGACGGCGAAGGCGGCAGCCACCGGAAGCCGCGCGTCGCTGAAGGCGGGAATGCTGAATTCGATGGCAAAGTAGGCCATGCCCAGGACATAGCCTGACGCCAGCCAGCGCGCCGGGGCGCGGCCGGCATCATGGAACGAGACCGCCATGAAGGATGCCGCCAGCAGGCCGGCAACCGACAGGTTGATCAACAGGATGAAGTTGGCGCCGTTCATAGATCCTCAAACCCCCGCCGACAGCTAAACATCGACGGGCGAAAAAGACGTTAACGCGAAGCGCGGAGGTGGTGGTCAGCAGGCCTTGACCGGCTCCGGCACGAACACCGTCTCCGGTCGCTCGTAGGAAAGGCGCACGCTGTCGCGACCGTTTTTCTTGGCCTTGTAAAGCGCCTCGTCGGCCCGGCGCATCAGGGGTTCCAGCGTCTCGTCGCCGCTGCGGGCCGCCACGCCGAAGCTGGCGGTGACCTTGGTGCCGGCGGGAAGCCCGTCGACGCCGCCGGCCGAATAGACCGTGCGCACCGCTTCGGCGAACAGCCGCGCGGCGGCGAGATCGGTCAGCGGCAGGAGCACGGCGAACTCCTCCCCGCCGATACGGCCCGCGGCACCTCGTGCTCCCGTGGCCGAGCGCAGTTTGGCGGCGAAGTCCGCGATCACCCGGTCGCCGGCGGCGTGCCCGTGCACGTCGTTGAGGGCCTTGAAATGGTCGAGGTCGGCCAGCACCAGCGCCACCGGGAATTTGGCCACGGCGCAACGCTGCAGCAGCATGGCCGCGCGCTCCCCGAAACCTCGGCGGTTGAGCAGCCCCGAAAGCGGATCGGTATGGGTTTCCGTCTTGAGTGCCTTCATCACGTCGAGCGCGGCGGCGGTGAAGAGGCAAAGCGCAATCAGCAGCGACAGCAGCGCGTGCGACAACAGCGCCGTCGTCCAATAGGACGAACCGTAGAAGCCGTCATAACTGGCGAAGGGCCCGTGCGCGATGACCACCACCAGGGTGCGCACGAAGAAGTTGACGCTGGACAGCAGCGACAACACGAACAGGATCATTTCTGTCGGGCCATTGTTGCGCACCGGGCGCAGTTCGGCGGCGACGAGCAGGCTGACGCCACCGAAACCGAAATTCATCGCCAGGATGCGCCAGGTGAGATCCGGCGTGACGAACAGGAACCACGCGAAGGCCGCAAGGCCGCCGCCCGCCAGAACGGCGATTCCCACTGCGGGCACCTTCCTGCCATAGCGGGCGATGATGGCGCCGGACAGGCAGCAGGCGGCGATGGAGAAGCAGATGTTCGACACCAGCTTGGTCAGCACCACGCCAATGGGCAAGGTGAAATACTGGAACAGGAATCCCGGCGCCGAGACGCAGTAGCTGAGCGCCAGCACCGCCAGGTAGGGACGATGGCGCTGATGGAACCACAGGACGAGGAACGCCGCGCCGAGCGCCAGCGCGATCGTCGGATTGAGCAGCGCTATCAATAGGCCGGTGTCCAAAGGACCGTGACTTCCCTTCGTTTGACGTCGGGGAAGACCATAGGGGGCAAGCCCAAACAAGCGGTTAAGCGAAGGCGCATATGCGGCCGCGTGAATGAAGAAAGGCCCCGGACAGCGATGCGGTCCGGGGCCTGGAATGCGCTCGGGATCGGACGGCCTACTTCCAGTCGCGGATGTCGACGAAGTGGCCGGCGATCGCCGCCGCCGCCGCCATAGCCGGCGACACCAGATGGGTGCGGCCCTTGAAGCCCTGCCGGCCCTCGAAATTGCGGTTCGAGGTCGAGGCGCAGCGTTCATGCGGCTTCAGCCGGTCGTCGTTCATGGCAAGGCACATCGAGCAGCCCGGCTCGCGCCAGTCGAACCCGGCGGCGCGGAAGATCTTGTCGAGACCCTCGGCTTCCGCCTGCTCCTTGACCAGGCCGGAGCCCGGCACGATCATGGCATCGACATGCGGGCTGACCGTCTTGCCTTCGACCACCTTGGCGACGGCGCGCAGATCCTCGATGCGGCCATTGGTGCAGGAGCCGATGAAGACGCGGTCGAGCGTGATGTCGGTGATTTTCGTCCCCGGCGTCAGGCCCATATAGTCGAGCGCGCGCAGCTTGGAGGTGCGCTTGTTCTCGTCTGATATGTCTTCCGGGTTGGGCACGATGCCTTGCACGGAGACGACGTCCTCGGGCGAGGAACCCCAGGAGACGATCGGCGGCAGCTTGGCCGCGTCGAGCACGATCACCTTGTCGAAATGCGCGCCTTCGTCGGTCCGCAGCGTCTTCCAGTATTCGAGCGCCGCGTTCCAGGCAGCGCCCTTGGGCGCGCGCGGCTTGTCCTTGACATAGGCGAAGGTGGTCTCGTCCGCCGCGATCAGGCCGGCGCGCGCACCGCCCTCGATCGACATGTTGCAGATCGTCATGCGGCCTTCCATCGACAGCGCACGGATCGCCTCGCCGGCATATTCGATGACGTAGCCGGTGCCGCCGGCGGTGCCGATCTCGCCGATGATGGCGAGGATGATGTCCTTGGCGGTGACGCCTTCGGGCAGCACGCCATCGACGCGCACAAGCATGTTCTTGGCCTTGCGCTGGATCAGCGTCTGCGTCGCCAGCACATGCTCGACCTCGGACGTGCCGATGCCATGCGCCAGCGCGCCGAAAGCACCATGGGTGGAGGTGTGGCTGTCGCCGCAGACGATGGTCATGCCGGGCAGCGTAAAGCCCTGCTCGGGGCCGATGATGTGGACGATGCCCTGGCGGATATCGTTCTCCGAATAATACTCGACGCCGAAATCCCTGGCGTTCTTGGCCAGCGCCTCGACCTGGATGCGGCTTTCCTCGTTCTTGATGCCGAACTTGCGCTCGGGCGAAGTCGAGACATTGTGATCGACCACGGCCAGCGTCTTTTCCGGATGGCGAACTTTTCGGCCGCTCATGCGCAGCCCTTCGAAGGCCTGCGGGCTGGTCACTTCATGGACGAGGTGGCGGTCGATATAGAGCAGGCAGGTGCCGTCGTCCTGGCGGTCGACGACATGGTCGTCGAAAATCTTGTCGTAGAGGGTGCGCGGTGCGCTCATGTGCGTAAATCCGTCGATATGAGAATGGGAAAGAGCTGATGCCGCAAAGCCGCGGCCGGCCGTCAGGGATCAGCGAAGTCGGCTGGTCAGGGCGCCGGACACGCGCGCGGAAAAGCGCGACGGCAGGCGTTTTCTGTCCTGCAGCACGAATCCCTTGTAAGCCGGATCGCCAAAAAGCTCTTCCATGGCCGGGTAGATAGCAATGTTTTGGCTTTTCGGCAATTGCGGCGTGGGTCAGCGCTTCTTCCTTCTCCCCTTGTGGGAGAAGGTGTCGCCGCAGGCGACGGATGAGGGGTGTTCCAGCGGAGTGAGACGCTGGCTTTCCCCTGGAACACCCCTCATCCGTCTCGGCGCTATCGCGCCGATCCACCTTCCCCCACAAGGGGGGAAGGGAAGTCCGCTCAAAGCACCTCGAACACAAACGTCTTCACCAGCGCGTCCGGATCGCCGATCGCATAGCAGCGGAACCACGGGCTTGCCTCAACCGCCCGCCATTTCCCTGCCTGCTCCAATTCGTCGAAGACAGCCTGAAAACCGCCGCTCTCGAACACCTGGTCGCGCACGGTGAAGATGGCGTGGCCGCCCTTCTTCGTGATGCGCACCAGTTCGTGCAGGCTCGATGCCGGCGCATGGCTGATTGTGAACACGCCGGTCGAGAAGAAGGCTCGGAAATGCCCATCCGGCCACGGCAGCGGTCCGCCCAGCATCGCCTGCTTCAGTTCGCTGTAGGCGTTGCGGCTGCCGGCGATCTTGAGCATGTCGTTCGAGAGATCCAGCCCGGCGATGTCGCCGTAGCCGAGCGCCTTCAACGAAGGTCCCGACAGGCCGGTGCCGCAGCCGGCGTCGAGCAGCGGCCCCTCGCCCGCCGGCACGTGGCGCGCCACCCAGGCGGTGATCAGGAACGGCAGGAGATAACCGAGCGAGGCGGTCTCGCTGTCATAGGTCGCCGCCCATGCGGCATAGGCCTGCGCCAGCGTTTCGGGCGTATCGGCGGTGTAGACCGAATCCAGCGCCGCATTGGCCTTGTCGATGTTCATGGGCAAGCTCCTCCTCCGGTCAGCAGCCGAGCCTAACGCTGTCCTTGCCGAAAAACTATTCCTCCTGCTGGCGGCGCAAACGCCGCTCCAGCGTCCTGAGCGCCAGCGAAAGGCCGACTGTGAGGATGAGGTAGATATAGGCCGTTATCGAATAGGTCTCGAAGAAGCGGAATGAGCCGGCCGCATAGACCTTGCCCATCTGGGTGATGTCGGCGACGCCGAGCACCGAGACCAGCGAGGAATCCTTGACCAGGGCGACGAAATCATTGCCGAGCGGCGGCAGGATGGTGCGGATCGCCTGGGGGAACACGACCAGCCGGAAGCGCTGCGCGCGACTCAGCCCCAAAGCCTTCGCCGCCTCTATCTGGCCTTTCTCGACCGACTGGATGCCGGCCCGGAAGACCTCCGAGATGAAGGCCGAATAGCCGATGGTCAGCGCCATGATGGCGCGCCACAGCAACGACACGTCGCGCACCAGAAGCTCGCCGAACAGGCCGGCATTCTGCAGCGGCGCGGTCAGCGCGTTCCAGGCCGCGACGGAGGCCGGCGCGCCGGCAAACGCGATCCAGAACAGCAGCACCAGGATCGGCACGCCACGGATGATCTCGACATAGAAGCGCGCGATCTGCCGCAGCCAGGTTGAAGCAGACAGGCCCATCAGCGCGATGCCGAGACCGATGACCGACGCCATGGCGAAGGCAACGACGGTGACGAAGACGGTGATGCCGATACCCTTGGCGACGGTGGCGAAGACCTGGGCGTAGAGATCGCTGGTGGCGATGAACAGCGCCGCCGCCAAGGCAAGGATGGCGGCGACGGCCAGCCACCAGGGGAATTCGGGTTTGGTGGTGGATGCGGATGGCATCAAAAGGCGCCGGAAAGGAAATCGCGCCGAGTCAGCGCAATTTCCTGCAAATCCACTGCGCGCACCAAGATGGGCTCACTGCCCCATCTTGTAATCAAGGAACCACTTCTTGTTCAGCGCATCCAGCGTGCCATCCGCCTTGAGCGCGGCGATCGCGGCGTTGACCGGCTTCACCAGGTCCGACCCCTTGGGGAAGATGAAGCCGAAATCCTCGGTGCCGAGCGGGCCGCCGATCAGCTTCAGCTTGCCCGCCGAAGCGTCGACATAGCCCTTGCCGGCGGTGCCGTCGGTCAGCACGACATCGACGTCGCCGGATTTCAGCGCCTGTACCGTGGCCCCGAACGTCTCGAACAGTTTGATGCGCGGGTTCTGCTCGTTGCCGTCGAGCACGCTGTAGACGGCGGTGTAGAACGGCGTCGTGCCTGCCTGCGCGCCGATCAGTCCGTCCTTGAAGGCGCCGAAGGTCTTGGCGTCGGTGAAGCGGCTTTCATCGCCGCGCACCAGCATGAACTGTTCCGAGCGCATGTAGGGATCGGAGAAATCCACCTTCTCCTTGCGGTCGTCCTTGATGGTGATGCCGGTCATGCCGATGTTGTACTGGTTGTCGGAAACCGCCTGGATCATCGCGTCCCAGGAGGTGTTCTGGTACTCGACCTTGAAATTGAGCCGCTTGGCGATCTCGTTCATCGCGTCATATTCCCAGCCGATCTGTTTGCCGGTCTTGGCATCGATGAACTGCAGCGGCGGATAGGCGTTTTCCGTCACCACCACCACCTTCTTGCCGCCGAGATCGGGCAGCGCCTGCGCGAAGGCGGCAACGGGCGCCAGGACCAGAGCCAACAGGCCGGCCAGCAGCAATTTTGATTTTGTCACGACACACCCCCGAAATGATTGGCCGCGCGATGCCGGCGCGGCAGGAAAATCCAGCGCCGACTTTAGCTTTCCGCAAGCGCCTTGCAAGACGGGTCCACTGCGACGTTACGCGTCAACGTGGATTCCCGTGCTTCTGGGAGGCGGTTTTGAGGACAGTCCTTGCCGCGATCAATCTTGGTCAATCGTGGCTTCGCGCAATCCCGCGACCAGGCGGGTGAGCGTGCCGTGTAGGGTTTTGAGCTCGGTCCGCTCCAGCGGCATGCCGCAATCGAGCGCGGTCTGCACATCCTTCATGTTCGCGCGCAGGGCCTGGCCCTTGGCCGTCGGCTCGACCAGCACCCGGCGCTCATCGGCGGCATCGCGCCGGCGGGTGACGAGCCCGCCCGCCTCCATCCGCTTGAGCAGCGGCGTCAGCGTCGCCGAATCCAGGCCGAGCGCCTCGCCAAGGTCGCCCACCGTGCTCGGCGCGCGTTCCCACAGCGCCAGCATCACCAGATATTGCGGATAGGTCAGGCCAAGCGGATCGAGCAGCGGCCGGTAGAGCTTAGTCATCAGCCCGCTCGCCGAATAGAGCGCGAAGCAGAGCTGCTGATCGAGCCGTGGCACGGGGATCGCCCCGGCGGCTTCCGCCGGGACTTCGCTGGCTTTCGTTTCGACCTTTGCCGTCATACCGCCTTTACCGAAAGCGCCACTTCGACATTGCCCCTGATGGCGTTCGAATAGGGGCAAATCTGATGCGCCGCCGATACAAGCGCTTCCGCGGCCGCCTGATCAAGGCCTTTCGTCTCCGCCGCCAACGCGACGCCGAGCCTGAAGCCCTCGCCATTGGGAAGCAGGCTGACCGTGGAGGTTACCGCGGCATCCGCGAGCGGCAGCTTCTGCTTGCGCGCGACGAAGCGGACGGCGCTTTCGAAGCAGGCGGCATAGCCGATGGCGAAGAGCTGCTCGGGATTGGTGGCGCCGCCCGGCCCGCCGAGCTCCTTGGGCATCGCCAGGTCGACCTTGAGCAAACCGTCAGCGGTCTCGCCATGGCCGGCGCGGCCGCCGGTGACGCGAGCCTGTGTGGTGTAGAGTGCCATATCGTAGTCTCCAATTAATTTGTACACGATTAGTTAGTACACAATATAATCAGGCGTCAAGCTCCCTGCCGCTGTGTTTTCGCTATCTTAGAGGATGGGAATCCCAGACTTCGTCATCCTAGGGTGTAGCAGTCGCGAAGCGACGTCGCGGAAACCCTAGGATCCATGCCGTGATGGTCAACCTAGCACAGCGGTTCAGATGGGGTCGCGCTCACCGGAGCCAGCTCTGCACCGTAGCGGCGCTCAGAAGTTGCGGCATGGATCCTCGGGTCTGCGCCGCGTCGCTTCGCTCCTTGCTTCGCCCGTGGATGACGACACACAGATGTCTCGGCCAATCGCCAAGGTGTCCGTAAACACGAAGAACCACGGTAGAATGCCTGGCTGTTCGCCAAAACGAAAAAGGCGGCCGAAGCCGCCTTTTGAATGGATTTCCGAAACCTTATTCGGCCGGAGTGGCTTCCGCGGCGGCCTTGGCTGCTTCGGCCTCGGCGGCCGCCTTCTTCTCGGCGGCTTCCTTGGCGGCCGTCTCGGCGGCCAGCGCCTGGGCGGCGGCGACCTTCTCGGCCTCGATGCGGGCCTTCTCGGCGTTCAGCGCATCGCGCTCCTCATCGTTGAGCTTGCGGGCGCGCACGCCGGTGTTTTCCGAAATACGGGCCGACTTGCCGCGACGGTCGCGCAGGTAATAGAGCTTGGCGCGGCGCACCTTGCCGCGGCGCACGATCTCGACGCCTTCGACCATCGGCGAGAACACCGGAAACACGCGCTCGACGCCTTCGCCATAGGAGATCTTGCGGACGGTGAAATTTTCCTGGAAGCCGGAACCGGCGCGGGCGATGACGACGCCCTCATAGGCCTGGACGCGGGTGCGGGTGCCTTCGGTCACGCGGACCTGGACGCGCACGGTGTCGCCGGGCTGGAATTCGGGAAGCTTGCGCTTGGCTTCGATCTTGGCGGCCTGTTCGGCCTCGAGCTGACGGATGAGATCCATCTTGAAATCCACTTCTTGTTCTTCCGACAGTCAGAGCGCCCTACGCTTGCCTTGCCGTTCCATTGACCGCTCGGCTATGCCCTTTGTCTCCAAGACAATTGTCTTTAAAACATCGGACAGGGGCGACTACACCGTCATTGTTGACGGGTCCGGAAGATTGTTCTTGCCGGTACGGGCGGGCACATACAGCTATTTCGGCGCTTTGTCACGCCTTGGCCATGCATTTTTTGCCGGCATGGCTCCCGGCATGGCACCATCGTAATCCTGTCGTGCCGGGTTGCGCCGGTCCGGCAAGCTTCCTAAGCCAGAAATAGCACAGTTCTTCACGGCGGCCTTCCATGTCAGTCTTCGATGCCATCCTGCTCTTCCTGGCGGGCTTTCTGTCAGGCGCCGCCAACGCGGTCGCCGGCGGCGGCACCTTCATCACCTTTGGCGCCATGACATTGATCGGCGTGCCGCCGATCGTCGCCAACGCCACCTCCTCGGTAACGCAATTTCCCGGCTACATCACCTCGACGCTCGCCTACTGGGACGACATCAGGCACTTCTGGCGCGGCGCGCTGCTGCTCTGCCTGATCTCCGCCATCGGCGCCATGGCCGGCGCGCTGATTCTGCTCGCGCTCGACAATCCATCCTTTCGGGCATTGGTGCCATGGCTGCTTTTGGGCGCGACCGCGCTGTTTGCCGCCGGACCATGGCTGAAGCCGGCGCCGAAAGCCGGACACGAAGCGGCCGTGGGCTCGCTCGCCGGTTCGCTGGCGCAGTTCATCACCGCCATCTATGGCGGCTTCTTCGGCGCCGGCATGGGCGTGATGATGCTGGCAACGCTCGGTCTGACCCAGGCCGGCGACTACCACCGGCTGAACGCGCTGAAGAACATGCTGGCCGTGGTCATCGCGGCAGTCGCCATCGTCGTCTTCGTCTCGGGCGGTGTCGTCGCCTGGCCGCAGGCGATCGTCATGATCCCGGGCGGAGCGCTGGGCGGCTATGCCGGCGTCTGGATCGCCAAGCGCGTGCCGCAGAACGCGGTGCGCGGCTTCGTCGTCGCCGTCGGCCTGTTTCTGGCTTTTTACTATTTCACCAAGGGCTGAGCGCTCAAAAGATCGGGCCGCCTCTCCTTCGTCAGCCGCTCTGACTGGTCCCGCCGCCATTCGGCGATCTTCTTGTGATTTCCGGAGATCAGTACGTCCGGAATCGGCCTGCCCTCGAACTCTTGCGGCCGCGTGTAATGCGGATGTTCGAGCAGGCCGTTCTCGAAACTCTCTTCCTCGCCGGAGACCGCATTGCCCATCACGCCGGGCAACAGCCGCACCACCGCGTCGAGCAGCACGAGTGCTGCCGGTTCGCCGCCCGACAGGATGAAATCGCCGATCGAGACTTCCTCTAGGCCCCGCGCGTCGATCACCCGCTGGTCGACGCCTTCGAAGCGGCCACACAGGATGACAGCGCCCGGCCCGGCGGCGAGTTCGCGCACGCGCGCCTGCGTCAGTGGTTTGCCGCGCGGGCTCATCAGCAGGCGGGGGCGCGCATCTCCCGGCGGCGAGGCATGGTCGATCGCCTTCGCCAGCACATCGGCGCGCATCACCATGCCGGCGCCGCCGCCGGCCGGCGTGTCGTCGACGGTGCGGTGGCGGTCGGTGGCGAAGTCGCGGATCTGGATCGCATCAAGCGACCAGGTGCCCGCCTCCAGCGCCCGCCCGGCCAGCGACAGGCCGAGCGCGCCCGGAAACATCTCGGGATAGAGCGTCAGCACCGACGCGGCAAAGCTCACCGGTTGCCCCCGGCGTCACGCGGTCCGCGCGGCCGGCCCTTGGGATCGAAATCGTCCTCGCGCGGCGCCTCGCCATCCTCGTCCTCGACCAGGCCGGCCGCCACCGGGTCGACGCGGACGAACCCCTCGGCGATCGACACGGCAGGCACGGCGGCCTGCGTGAACGGGATCAGCACGCCCTTGCGCCCGGCGAGCGTCACATCGAGGATGTCGCCGCCGCCGAAATTGTGCACCGCGACGACCTTGCCGATGGCAGCACCGGTATCATCCCGGATTTCCAGCCCGATCAGGTCGGCATGGTAGAATTCGTCCTCCTCGCCATCGTCCGGCAGCATCGAACGGTCGACGAACAGCTCCGTGCCGGCGAGCGCTTCGGCCGCGTTGCGGTCGCTGACGCCCTTGAAGCGCACCACGACAACGGTGTTGGCGGGCCTTATGTCGGTGATCTGGAAGGCACGGCCGTCCCTGGCGTAGAGCGGCCCGTAGTCTGCCAGCGCCATTGGATCGCCGGTGAAGGTTTTCACCCGGAGCTCGCCCTTGATGCCGTGGGCGGCACCGATCACGGCCATCTGGACGGGGTTTTGGAGCTTGCTCATGGCGAAAAATCCTTTGTCCCTGCTCTAGCGCCGCCCCGCCGTCATTTCAATGACGGGCTCTTCACCGCTTCCTAACCCGGCTGCCGGAAAATGACCGCGAACCGGAACAGACCCGATGCAGGAATTCCTCATACCGGCAAAACCCGATCTCCAGGCGGCGCGTGAAAACTGGCTGAAGATGCTGGCGCGCGAACGCCGGCTGTCGCCGCAAACCGTCGAGGCGTATGAGCGCGATTCTCGCCAGTTCCTGCACTTCCTCACCGGCCATATCGGCGGACCGCCCGGCATTTCCGATATCGCCAATCTGCGCCCGGCCGATCTGCGCGGCTTCCTCGCCGCCCGGCGCAATGCCGGCGCCGGCGCTCGCACGCTCGGCCGCGGGCTGGCAGGCATCCGCTCGCTGCTGCGATTCCTCGAACGGCGAGGCCTGGCCAATGCGGCGGGCGCCGCGGCCCTGCGGGCGCCACGCCAGCCCAAATCGCTGCCCAAGCCGCTGACGGCGAGCGATGCCAGGCAGGTGGTCTCCGTCGAGGGTCAACTGGCCGAAGAACCCTGGATCGCCGCCCGCAACGCCGCCGTGCTGACGCTGCTCTACGGCTCGGGCCTGCGCATTTCGGAAGCGCTTGGCCTCAGCGCCGCCGATTTGGCATCTGAAGCCGACACCGTGCTGCGCGTCACCGGCAAGGGCGGCAAGACGCGGCTGGTGCCGGTGCTGCCGGTCGCGCTCAGGGCTATCGCCGAATACCGCCGGCTCTGTCCCTACCATCTCGATCCAAAGGAGTTGCTGTTTCGGGGCGCGCGCGGCGGCCCGCTCAACCCGGCCATCATCCAGCGCGACATGGCAAAACTGCGCTCGGCGCTCAACCTGCCCGATACAGCGACGCCGCATGCCTTGCGCCATTCCTTCGCCACTCATCTGCTCGGCCGAGGCGGCGATCTGCGCACCATCCAGGAATTACTCGGCCACGCCAGCCTGTCGACGACGCAGATCTACACCGGCGTCGACACGACGAGACTGCTGGAGATTTATGAGCAGGCCCACCCGAGGGCGTGAACGGCACCACAAGTCGCGATTAGCCGACGCCTCCCCAACGTCGTCATCCCTGGGCGAAGCAGGAGCGAAGCTCCGTCGCGGAGACCCTGGGATCCATTCCGTGACTATTGTCGAAGGATGCGGCGGAGCAGAATTCTGAACCGTAGCGGCGCTCGAGAGTCCCGGCATGGATCCTCGGGTCTGCGCCGCGTCGCTACGCTCCTTGCTCCGCCCGTGGATGACGAAGTCGGGGGCGTTTCCGCCAACGCCAAACCATTTCATGCCCCGCGCGGGTGATCAACCGAGACTTCTGCGTCGACACCCGGATGCGCTCAAAGACAATTTCACAACGCCAATTAACGGTTTTGCCGCTTTTCGGTCCTAGGAATGGGACCATGAAACGCGTCATCGCCATCGCCGACCGTGCAGCTTCCATCTCGCTGAAGCTGCTTGTCGCGCTCAACGTGCTGTTTTTCCTATCCTTCCTTGCTGTCCTGCTGTTCGCGGCCGGCAGGGCGCACGCGGAAATCCCGACCTGCACTGGCGCCGACATGCTGTCGGCCTTGCAGAAGGGCAGCCCCGCCACCTACGACAAGATCGAGGCAGAGGCCGCTGCCACGCTCAACGGCAAGGGTCTGCTGTGGAAGCTGGAAAAATCAGGCGAACAGCCATCCTACCTGTTCGGCACCATGCACATGACCGATCCGCGCGTCACCACGCTGCCGGCCTATGCACAGAAGGCCTTTGACGCCGCCGGCACCCTCATCATCGAGACCACCGACGTGCTCGACAAGCAGAAGATGATGACGGCGATGCTGAAGGAGCCGGACCTGATGATGTTCACCGACTCCACGACGCTGTCGTCATTGCTGTCGCCGGACGAGGCGGCAGCCATGAACGCCGCGCTCGACGCGCGCGGCATCCCGCCGGCAACGGTCGCCAAGATGAAGCCGTGGATGCTGTCGGCCATGATGGCGCTTCCGGCTTGCGAACTCGCCCGCCAGTCCAGCGGAGCGCCGGTGCTTGACGTCAAGCTGGCCGAGAGCGCCAAGGCGGCGGGCAAGCCGGTGGAAGGATTGGAAACAGCCGAGAGCCAGCTGCGCGCCATGGCTTCGCTGCCGCTCGCCTTTCACATGAAGGGTCTGGTCGACACGCTGAAGCTGGGCGACAAGGTCAACGACATCAACGAGACCATGATCGTGCTCTACCAGCGTGGCGACACCGGCATGTTCTGGCCGCTGTTCCGCGCCGCCATGCCCGACGAGCAGAACGACCCTGCGGGCTACGCCGCCTTCGAGGAGACCATGATCACCAGCCGCAACAAGGTGATGGTCGATCATGCCGGGCCGATCCTGGCCAAGGGCAACGCCTTCATGGCGGTCGGCGCGCTGCATCTTCCCGGTCCCGAGGGACTGGTCGAGGATTTCCGCAAAGCCGGCTATACCGTCACGGCGGTGGGGCTTTAAGCCCTATTTGATCAGGACCTGAGCCAGCATCGCCGGAACGATGATGCGGTGAAACGGCATGATGATGGCGAGATAGGTCCGCCCAAGCAGATTATGCGTCTTCACGATCGTCGACGCAGCCACCTCCTGCCGGCCCGCGCCGAGATCGTTCACCTCCACCAGGATGCGGAAATCGAGATGCCGGTCGTCCAGCCCAAGGACGACCCTGCCATGTGCCTGGCTGATGAGCGGAAATATGCCGATCCTGCTTTCCGGCGGCGCGTCGGGTTCCGCCCCCGTTTTCAGCCCAAATGGCCTGACCGCGAGGTTGCGCAGCTGCGTCAGCAGGCCGACCCATCCCGGTGTCCGCCCCAGCACGCGTTCGGCCGCGCCAATGGCGGTCAGGGCAAGGCCATCGGTTATCAGCACATATCGGTCGGCGAACTGAGCGCCGGCAAGAGCACCTTCGGGATCAGGAAAAGTCCGTGCAGTGGGCGTCATACCGGCAAATCCCTCGTAACCAACGATAGCATCCGCTGGTGTGGCTGGCTGCGTGGCGAAACGCCGCCTGACCGACGCGTTCATCGCGGTCGGCGCGCCGCACTTCCCGATCCAGAGGGACTGGTCGAGGATTTTCGTAAAGCCGGCTATACTGTCGCCGCTGTCAATTGAGTCGGATGGCAACTGGCGGATCTGCCCGTCGTATTTTCGGCGTGTCCCTTCGCTAGCGTGAAACCTGTTCAACGATAGCGCGTTGATGTCTGTTGATTGATAATTTTCATCCACGGAGGACACTTTCATGGCGAACACACCAAACGACACTCCTAGGCCAAGCGGCGGCGGCGGCGGCAGCCCTTGGCTGATTGCGCTGGTCGTCGTTATTCTGGCGATTGTCGCGTATTACGTTTTCGGAAGAAGCGGCGAGCACCCGGCACCCGCCGAGCCGCCAGCGGCGAGCACCCCGGCCCCGGCACCCGCGCCGGCTGAACCGATGAAGCCTGCCGAACCGGCCAAGCCAGCCGAACCGGCGCCCGCGCCCGCCCCGGCTCCTGCACCAGCGCCCGCGCCGGCCCCCGCGCCAGCTCCGGCACCGGCTCCGGCACCGGCCAACTGATCGGCTCGATATCAAAGACGAACGGCCCGCCGAATGGCGGGCCGTTTTGTTTTGGGCGACGAGCACGGGGTGTTTTGAGATTCAGGGCAGGCCGAACCGACCCTTCGTTCGCAGGCCGGCATCACCTGAATATCAAGACAACCCTAAATGTGGATCGGCTTGAAGAACGTGGCCAGCGCCGCTTCCTTCACCGCTTCCGACATCGTCGGATGCGCGTGGCAGGTGCGGGCCAGATCCTCCGACGAACCGCCGAACTCCATCAGCACCGCCGCCTCATGGATCATCTCGCCGGCGCCGAAGCCGACGATATGCACGCCGAGCACGCGGTCGCTCTGCTTGTCGGCGAGGATCTTCACGAAACCGTCGGTGTGCAGCATGGCGCGGGCGCGGCCGTTGGCGGTGAAGGGGAATTTGCCGACCTTGTAGTCGATGCCGGCCTTCTTCAGCTCCTCCTCGCTCTTGCCGACCGAGGCGATTTCCGGACTGGTGTAGACGACGCTCGGAATGACATCATAGTTCACGTGGCCGGCCTGGCCGGCGATGGTTTCGGCCACCGCCACGCCCTCGTCCTCGGCCTTGTGCGCCAGCATCGGCCCGGCGATGACATCGCCGATGGCATAGATGCCGGGCACGTTGGTCCTGAGATGCCCGTCGGTCTTGACCCTGCCGCGCTCGTCGACCTCGACACCCGCTTCCTTCAGCCCGAGGCTGTCTGAAAAGGCGCGGCGCCCGGTCGAGATCAGCACGGCGTCGGCCTCGATGGTTTCGGCAGCCCCGCCCTTGACCGGTTCGAAGGTGACGACAGCGCCCTTCTTGGCCTTGGCGACGCCGGTGACCTTGGCGCCGAGCTTGAACTCGAAGCCCTGCTTGGAAAGCAGCCGCTGGAATTGTTTCGACACCTCGCCGTCCATGCCGCCCAGGATGGTGTCGAGGAACTCGACCACGGTGACCTTGGCGCCGAGCCGCGCCCAGACCGAGCCGAGCTCGAGCCCGATGACGCCGCCGCCGACCACAACCAGCCGCTCCGGAACCTTGGCCAGCGCCAGCGCGCCGGTCGACGATACGATGACCTTCTCGTCGATATCGACCTTGACGCCGGGAATGCCGGCGACATCGGAGCCTGTGGCGATGACGATGTTTTTGGTCTCGATCTCCTCGACCTTGCCGTCCTCGGCCGTCACCGAAACCTTGCCGGCGGCGACCACCTTGCCGGTGCCGCGGAAGGCATCGATCTTGTTCTTCTTGAACAGGAAGGCGACGCCGTTGACGTTGGCCGCCACCGTCGCATCCTTGTGCGCCATCATCTTCTTCAGGTTCAGCTTGGGTGCCGGGATTTCGACACCCAGCGTGTCGAAGGAATGGCCGGCCTCGGCGAACATCTCCGAGGCATGAAGCAGCGCCTTGGACGGGATGCAGCCTATGTTGAGGCAGGTGCCGCCGAAGGTGGCGTTCTTCTCGACCACGGCGACCTTCAGCCCCAGCTGCGCCGCCTTGATGGCGCAGACATAGCCGCCCGGTCCAGAGCCGATGATAACCACGTCATAAGCCATGTTTGTTTCCCTTTTGCTTGGGGCTCAGCGGCCGCCGCTGACATTCAGGATCGCGCCCGTCGTATAGGACGCGGCATCGGATAAAAGATAGAGGACCGCGCCGGCGACTTCATCCGCGGTACCGGCTCTTTTCATCGGCAGCAGGTCGCGGAACCGTTCGATCCGGTCGGGCTGGCCGCCGGAGGCGTGGATTTCGGTGTCGATGATGCCAGGCCGCACCGCATTGACGCGGATGCCTTCCAGAGCCACCTCGCGGGCAAGCCCGATGGTGAAGGTGTCGATGGCGCCCTTGGAGGCGGCGTAGTCGACATATTCGCCGGGCGAACCCAGCGTCGCCGCCGCCGACGAGATGTTGACGATCGCACCGCCCGAACCGCCATGCCGCGTCGACATGCGCTTGACCGCCTCGCGGGCACACAGGAACGAGCCCACGACATTGATGCGCATCATGCGCTCCAGCCGCGACACATCCATCTCGTCGACGCGCGCCTTGACGTCAACGATGCCGGCATTGTTGACGAAGGCATCGAGCCTGCCAAAGGCGCGGTCGACGGCGCCGAACATGGCCACGATGTCGGTTTCCTTGCCGACATCGCCCCTGACGGCAACAGCGTCGCCGCCGCCGGCCCTGATCTCGGCAACCAGCGCATCGCCGGCAGCCTTGTTGGAGGCGTAATTGACCGCGACACGATAGCCGGCCTTGGCTCCGAGCCGGCAGATAGCGGCGCCGATGCCGCGGCTGCCGCCGGTGACCAGCAGCACTTTTTGCATCGTGGTCATTCCTGGCACCCCTTCATCGAGAACACATCCGAGGGCACTTTCGAGAAGCCGGTGCCGCCGCCGTAGGCTCGGGATTGCCTGAGCACTGGCCCGAGATCGGGCAGGATCAGCGTCTTTGGCGCCTCTACGCCCTCGGCCGGCAACAGGCCGACAGCGCCCTTGTCATCGGCCGTATAGATGACGCCGTTCCACAGCGTGCAGGCGGCAAGCTCGGCGCCGGTCACGTCACCCTCCGGGCATTTGTACATCAGCGCGCCGTTTGGCCGCGATACGTCCTGGGTCCACATGACGATGCCGTTCAGCACCACATTGTTGTCGAGGATCAAGCGAAACGTGTTGGTGACTGTGGCCGAGGTGCCTGTCGGGGTGAAGTCGATCTCGGCGCCACTTTGTGCATCGCCGTAAACGGCAAGCTCGATTGGACAGGCGGCCTGGGCATTTGCAACAGGCGCGAGAATGCCGGCCACCAGCACGACCGGTCCGGCGAGCCCAAGCAAACGGGCCATCATTGGCCACCCCTGCCGCAACCCGCCATCCGACCGCCTCAGAGATCAAGCACCAGCCGTTCCGGATCCTCCAGGCTTTCCTTGACCCGCACCAGGAAGGTCACCGCTTCCTTGCCGTCGACGATGCGGTGATCGTAGCTGAGCGCCAGATACATCATCGGCCGGATCACGATCTGGCCGCCGACCACGACCGGCCGGTCCTGGATCTTGTGCATGCCGAGAATGCCCGACTGCGGGGCATTGAGGATCGGCGTCGACATCAGCGACCCGTAGACGCCGCCATTGGAGATGGTGAAGGTGCCGCCCTGCATGTCGGCGACCGACAGCTTGCCGTCGCGCGCGGCGATGCCCAGCCGGCCGATATCCTTCTCGATCTCGGCGATCGACATCTGATCGGCATTGCGCACGACCGGAACCACGAGACCCTTTTCGGTGCCGACCGCGACGCCGATATGGGCATAGTTCTTGAAGATGATGTCGGTGCCGTCGATCTCGGCATTGACCGAGGGGATTTCCTTCAGGGCGTGCGTGACGGCCTTGGTGAAGAAACCCATGAAGCCGAGCTTCACGCCGTGCTTCTTCTCGAACACGTCCTTGTATTTGGTCCTGAGCGCCATCACCGCCGACATGTCGACTTCGTTGAAGGTGGTCAGCATGGCGGCGGTCGACTGCGCTTCCTTCAGCCGGCGCGCGATGGTCTGACGCAGCTTGGTCATGCGCACGCGCTCCTCGCGCGAAGCATCGTCGCCGGACGACGGCGCGCGCACGGCAACCGGTGCCGGCGCCGCCTTTGGCGTTTCGGCCGGCTGCGACGGCGCGCCCTTGGAGATGGCGTCGAGCACGTCGCCCTTCAGCACCTGGCCACGCTTGCCCGAGCCGGAAAGCTGGTCGACAGACAGATTGTTCTCGGCGATCAGTTTTGCCGCCGCCGGCGCCGGCGGCATGGTGCGTGGCTCGACCGAGCCGGCATCGCCGGCAACCTTGGCGGTCTCGGCCGCGGCCTGCTTGGTGGTCTGCGCCGCGTCGGGGCTGGACGCCTGCGCCACCGCTTGCGGCTTGGTGGCGGGAGCAGCCGCGCCACCGCCCGAAATCGACCCGAGCAGCGCGCCGACGCCGACCGTCTCGCCTTCTTTCACAGTGATTTCGCCGAGTGTACCGGCGGCGGCGGCAGGCACTTCCACCGTCACCTTGTCGGTCTCGAGCTCGACCAGCGGCTCGTCGGCGGCAATGGCATCGCCGACCTTCTTGAACCATTTGCCGACGGTTGCTTCGGTGACGGATTCGCCCAGGGTGGGGACGCGGATTTCGGTAGCCATTGTGCCTGTCCGTTCTTTCGGTTCAGTTCTATTCGCCCAGTTCTGCCTATTCGCCGAGCGCGTCTTCGAGCAAGGCGGCGAGCTGGGCAAGGTGCTTTGACATCAGGCCGGTCGCCGGCGACGCGGCCGCGGGACGGCCGGTGTAGCGCACCCGCTGATGCTTGGCGTCGATATGCGCCAACACCCATTCCAGATACGGATCGATGAACGACCAGGCGCCCATGTTCTTGGGTTCCTCCTGGCACCACACCATCTCGGCATTGCGGAAGCGTGACAGCTCGGTGATCAGCGCCTTGGCCGGGAACGGGTAGAGCTGTTCGACGCGCAGCAGGTAGATGTCGTTGATGCCGCGCTTCTCGCGCTCCTCGTAGAGGTCGTAATAGACCTTGCCCGAGCACAGCACGACGCGGCGGATCTTGGAATCCTTGGTCAGCTTGATCGCCTGGTTGGGCAGCAGCTGGGCATCGTCCCACAGCAGCCGGTGGAACGAGCTTTCGCCCGAGATTTCCGGCAGCGTCGACACCGCCCGCTTGTGGCGCAGCAGCGACTTCGGCGTCATCAGGATCAGCGGCTTGCGGAAGTCGCGCTTCAGCTGCCGGCGCAAGATGTGGAAGTAGTTGGCCGGCGTCGTGCAGTTGGCGACCTGCATGTTGTCTTCGGCGCAAAGCTGCAGGAAGCGTTCCAGCCGGGCCGAGGAATGCTCCGGGCCCTGGCCTTCATAGCCGTGCGGCAGCAGGCAGACGAGGCCCGACATTCTGAGCCATTTGCGCTCGCCCGACGATATGAACTGGTCGAACACCACCTGGGCGCCGTTGGCGAAGTCGCCGAACTGCGCCTCCCACAAGGTCAGCGCCTTCGGCTCGGCCAGGCTGTAGCCATATTCGAAGCCTAGCACCGCCTCTTCCGACAGCATCGAGTTGATGACTTCGTAGCCGGCCTGCGCCGCCGACAGATTGTTGAGCGGGATGTAGCGGGTCTCGTCGCGCTGGTCGTAAAGCACGGAATGGCGCTGCGAGAAGGTGCCGCGCTCGGAATCCTGGCCCGAAAGCCGGATCGGGTTGCCGTCGAGCAGGATCGCGCCGAAGGCCAGCGCCTCCGCCGTCGACCAGTCGATGCCTTCGCCGGACTCGATCGCCTGACGCCGATTCTCGAGGAAGCGGATGATCGTCTTGTGCGCCTCGAAATCCTTCGGCACCTCGGTCAGCTTCTTGCCGATTTCCTTCAGCGTCTTGACCGGCACGGCGGTCTTGCCGCGCCGCTGTTCGTCCTGGTTGTCGGCCGTGCGCAGGCCCGACCAGGCGCCGTCGAGCCAGTCGGCCTTGTTGGGCTTGTAGGCCTGGCCGACTTCCCATTCGGCTTCCAGATGCGCGCGCCAGTCGGCCTTGAGCTGGTCGAGTTCGGCCTGGGTGATGTGGCCTTCGGCGATCAGCCGGTCGCCATAGATCTGCACCGTCGTCTTGTGGGTGCGGATGTTGCGGTACATGAGCGGCTGCGTGAAGGCCGGCTCGTCGCCCTCATTGTGGCCGAAGCGGCGGTAGCAGAACATGTCCACGACCACCGGCTTGTGGAACTTCATGCGAAACTCGATCGCCACCTTGGTGGCGTGCACCACGGCTTCCGGGTCGTCGCCATTGACGTGGAAGATCGGCGCCTCGATCATCTTGGCGACGTCGGACGGATAAGGCGACGAGCGCGAGAAACGCGGATTGGTGGTGAAGCCGATCTGGTTGTTGATGATGAAGTGCAGCGTGCCGGCGACGCGGTGGCCGCGCAGGCCCGACAGGCCGAGGATCTCGGCGATCACGCCCTGGCCGGCGAAAGCGGCGTCGCCGTGCAGCAAGAGCGGCAGCACCTTGGCGCGCTCTTCCAGCGGCACGATCTCCTCGCGGCCGCGGCCGAACAGATAATCCTGCTTGGCGCGCGCCTTGCCCATCACCACCGGGTCGACGATTTCCAGATGCGAGGGGTTGGCGGTCAGCGACAGGTGCACCTTGTTGCCGTCGAACTCACGGTCGGACGAGGCGCCGAGATGGTACTTCACGTCGCCCGAGCCTTCGACCTCGTCGGGGGCGGCCGAGCCGCCCTTGAACTCGTGGAAGATGGCGCGGTGCGGCTTGGCCATGACCTGGGAAAGCACGTTCAGCCGGCCGCGATGGGCCATGCCGAGCACGATCTCCTTCATGCCGAGCTGGCCGCCGCGCTTGACGATCTGCTCGAGCGCCGGGATCAGCGACTCGCCGCCGTCCAGGCCGAAGCGCTTGGTGCCCTTGTACTTGACGTCGATGAACTGCTCGAAGCCTTCCGCCTCGACCAGCTTCTGCAGGATCGCCTTCTTGCCGGTGGCGGTGAAGGAAATCTCCTTGTCGGCGCCTTCGATCCGCGCCTGGATCCAGGCCTTCTCCTCGGGATCGGAAATATGCATGAACTCGACGCCGAGCGTCGAGCAATAGGTGCGGGTGAGTATCTCCAGCATCTGCCGGATGCTGCCGAATTCGAGCCCAAGCACATTGTCGAGGAAGATCGGCCGGTCGTAGTCGGCTTCGGTGAAGCCGTAATTCTCCGGCGACAGCTCGTTATAGTCTTCGAGCTTGGCAATGCCGAGCGGGTCGAGATTGGCGTGCAGATGGCCGCGCATGCGGAAGGCGCGGATCATCATGATGGCACGCACCGAATCGCGCGTCGCCTGGTGCACGTCGGCGTCGGACAGCACGACCCCGTTGGTGACCGCCTTGTCCTTGACCTTCTTTTCCAGGTGCTTCTCGACAATGCCCCAATTGCCGTCGAGCGCGGACACCAGTTCGCCATTGGCCTGCAGCGGCCAGGAGGGTTTTGCCCAGGAAGCGCCCTTGGCGTTCCTGCGCACATCACCGGCATCGTCCTTCAGACCCGCGAAGAACTCCTGCCACTCGGGATTGACCGAAGCGGGATCGTCCTCATAGGCGGCGTAGAGCGCGTCGATATAATCGGCATTGCCGCCATAGAGGAAAGAGGTGAGCGAAAACCGGTCGTTGGCCTGATCTTGTCGTGCCATTTTTGTCCGCGGAGCCTGGCTCCGTCTCCTTTTGAAGGGAATGGTGAGCAGTCAGCTGCTACTCACCGTTAGTCCCTATTCACTACTGCCTACTCACTTAACCCTTGATCGCCTCGACCAAGGTCGTGCCCAGCCGCGCCGGCGAGGGCGAAACCTTGATGCCTGCCGATTCCATCGCCGCGATCTTGTCTTCGGCGCCGCCCTTGCCGCCGGAGATGACCGCGCCCGCATGACCCATGGTGCGGCCGGCCGGTGCGGTGCGCCCGGCGATGAAGCCCGCCATCGGTTTCCGGCGGCCGCGCTTGGCCTCGTCCTTGAGGAACTGCGCGGCGTCTTCCTCGGCCGAGCCGCCGATCTCGCCGATCATGATGATCGACTTGGTCTCGTCGTCGGCAAGGAACATCTCGAGCATGTCGATGAACTCGGTGCCCTTGACGGGATCGCCGCCGATGCCGACGGCGGTGGTCTGGCCGAGGCCGACATTGGTGGTCTGGAACACAGCCTCATAGGTAAGCGTTCCCGAGCGCGAAACAACGCCGACCGAGCCCTTGCGGAAGATGTTGCCGGGCATGATGCCGATCTTGCATTCGTCGGGGGTGAGCACGCCCGGGCAGTTCGGCCCGATCAGCCGCGACTTGGAGCGGTCGAGCCGCGCCTTGACCTTGACCATGTCCATCACCGGAATGCCTTCGGTGATGCAGACGATGAGCGGGATTTCAGCCTCGATCGCCTCGATGATGGCTTCGCCCGCGCCAGCCGGCGGCACGTAGATGACGGAGGCGTTGGCGCCCGTCCTTTCCTTGCCTTCGGCGACAGTGGCGAAGATCGGCAGGCTCTCGCCCTTCGAGCCGTTCCAGGTCTCGCCGCCCTTCTTGGGATGGATGCCGCCGACCATCTTTGTCCCGTGATAGGCCAGCGCCTGTTCGGTATGGAACGTGCCGGTCTTGCCGGTCAGGCCCTGCACCAGCACCTTGGTGTTCTTGTCGACGAGAATGGACATCGGAGCCCTTTTCTAAAAACCGTTGATCGAGGAAGGCGAGACGCGCCGGTAGACGCCGCTCACCATGTCTTGCCAGCCATCGCTGCCGGCGGGTTTGAATTGCAATCGCATGCGGTAGGTGTCGTTATCGTCGAAAATATACGTCACGCGCGCAAAACCGCGCGGCGACGACCGTTCCAGATTGAGTTCACTGCCGTTCCATATGCCGGTGGCAGGCGACACCGGCACGAAGCCCATCGAATCGAACTGGTGCATGGTGACGACGCCATTTTGCTGGTCGAAACCAAACACGGTGTGCGAACCAAACGAAATCGTGCCGTCGCGGCGCTGGCGATAACGCTGCACCACGAACTGGCCGCCGAACTGTGCCTCAGCCAGCACTTCGCTGGTCGCCGCACCGCCATCGGCCCATTGTGTATCCGCCACCTCTTCCTCGCCGCGCCACGCACCGACCAGCGCCTGCAGGCGCTGGTGATCGGCCGAGAGCGAAGAGAAGGACGCCGCGTTCATCAGTCAGAGCCGCTTCAGATCGGTGACGGTAAGGTCGCTCTTGGCGTTGCCGGTGTTGAGCGTCGTCGCCGGCTCGAACATCAGCACCACGGGCTCGGCGGTGAGCGAACGCGGCCGGTGCTCGACGCCGCGCGGCACGACGATGAAGTCGCCCTCGCCGAGCTCGACCGGACCGTCGCGGAAATCGATGGCGATGCGCCCGCGAAGCACTAGGAACGCCTCGTCCTCATTGTCATGCGCGTGCCAGTCGAAGGTCGCGCCGAACTTGGCGACCTTCGCCTGGCTGTCATTGACGTCGCCGGCGATATGCGGATCGAAGACCTTGCTGATCTTTTGATCCGCCGCCTCGACCAGGTTTATCTTGCGCGGAGGCACCGGCTCAGCCCTGCACCGCCGCAACGATCTTCTTGGCCGCGTCGTCGAGATCGTCGGCGGACACGACGTTCAGGCCGCTGTCGTTGATGATCTTCTTGCCGAGCTCGGCATTGGTGCCTTCAAGGCGCACCACCAGCGGCACCTTCAGGCCGACTTCCTTGACCGCGGCGATCACGCCTTCGGCGATGATGTCGCACTTCATGATGCCGCCGAAGATGTTGATCAGGATGCCCTTCACCGCCGGGTCCTTGGTGATGATCTTGAACGCCGCCGTCACCTTCTCCTTCGACGCGCCGCCGCCGACGTCGAGGAAGTTGGCGGGCTCGGCGCCATAGAGCTTGATGATGTCCATGGTCGCCATGGCAAGGCCGGCGCCGTTGACCATGCAGCCGATATTGCCGTCGAGCGCGACATAGGCGAGGTCGTATTTCGACGCCTCGATCTCCTTCTCGTCCTCTTCGGTGGTGTCGCGCAGTTCCATCAGGTCGGGGTGGCGAAACAGCGCGTTGTTGTCGAACGAAACCTTGGCGTCGAGCACGCGCAGCCGGCCGTTCTTCATGACGATCAGCGGGTTGACCTCGAGCAGGCTCATATCCTTCTCGACAAAGGCCTTGTAGAGGATCGGGAACAGCGTGCCGCCATCCTTGGCCGCGTCGCCGTCGAGCTTCAGCGCGCCATTGAGCGCCTTGACATCATCCGCCGTCACGCCCTTTTCCGGATCGATGGCGACGGTGATGATCTTTTCCGGCGTGTCGTGGGCAACACCCTCGATGTCCATGCCGCCCTCGGTCGAGACGACGAAAGCGATGCGGCCGACCGAACGGTCGACCAGGATCGACAGATAAAGCTCGCGCTCGATATCGGCGCCGTCCTCGATATAGAGACGGTTGACCTGCTTGCCGGCCGGGCCGGTCTGCTTGGTCACCAGCGTGTGGCCGAGCATCTCATTGGCGTTGGCGACCACCTCGGCGACCGACTTCGCCAGCCGCACGCCGCCCTTGGCGTCGGGGCCGAGCTCCTTGAATTTGCCCTTGCCACGGCCGCCGGCATGGATCTGACTCTTCACCACATAAAGCGGGCCGGGCAGCGCTTGCGCGGCGGCTTCCGCCTCGCTTGCCTTGAACACCGGCACGCCTTCGGCCACCGGCGCGCCAAAGCTCTTCAGCAGCGCCTTGCCTTGATATTCATGGATGTTCATGGGGAACTATCTCCAGGTCGTTTGCCGGGGTGATGTTGGGGAGGTCACTTCGAGGCGAGTTGCGGCGCGATCTTGACGCAGGCCTCGGTCAGGCCCTGCACGGTCGCCACCGAGGTGTCGAACATCTTCTGCTCTGCCTTGTTGAGGTCGATCTCGATGACGCGCTCGACACCGCCGGCACCGATCACCACGGGAACGCCGACATAGGTGCCCTTGACGCCATACTGGCCGGAGAGGTGCGCCGCGCACGGCAGCACGCGCTTCTTGTCCTTGAGATAGGATTCGGCCATCTGGATCGCCGAGGCCGCCGGTGCGTAATAGGCCGAGCCGGTCTTCAAGAGGCCGACGATCTCGGCGCCACCGTCGCGGGTGCGCTGCACGATCTGGTCGAGCCTTTCCTTCGAAGTCCAGCCCATCTTGATCAGGTCTGGAAGCGGAATGCCCGACACCGTCGAATAGCGGATCATCGGCACCATGGAATCGCCGTGGCCGCCGAGCACGAAGGCGGTGACGTCCTCGACCGAGACCTTGAACTCCTCGGCCAGGAAATAGCGGAAACGCGCGCTGTCCAGCACGCCGGCCATGCCGACGACATGGGTCTTGGGCAGGCCCGAAAACTTCTGCAGCGCCCACACCATGGCGTCCAGCGGATTGGTGATGCAGATGACGAAGGCCTTCGGCGCGTACTTCTTCAGCCCGGCGCCGACCTGCTCCATGACCTTCAGGTTGATGCCCAGCAGGTCGTCGCGGCTCATGCCCGGCTTGCGCGGCACGCCGGCGGTGACGATGCAGACATCAGCGCCCTCGATGCCGGCATAGTCGTTGACGCCGGTCAGCCGGGAATCGAAACCATCGACCGGCGATGACTGCGCGATATCGAGCCCCTTGCCCTGCGGAATACCCTCGGCAATATCGAACAGGACCACGTCGCCGAGATCCTTGAGGCCGATCATATGCGCGAGCGTGCCGCCGATCATGCCAGAGCCGATAAGCGCTATCTTGTTGCGTGCCATGTGAGGATGATTTCCCTTTGTCTGTGGCGACGCCAACACGGCGTCGAGGAAGAGGCCGGAATGCTGCGGGGAACCGCTGATATCGCCGCACCCAATAGCTCCGGTGAGAAATAAATTCAAACGATTATTTCAACCCCTGCATTTTCAATCGGTTAGAGCGTTTGGGATTTACGTAAACGTCAAAATTTGTAAGCCGACTTGGGAGAATTTACACAATGACGGTCGAGATCAGAAGGCTCTATCCCGGCGATGACGCCCTTGTGATGCGGGTTGCCGACGACGTGTTCGACGAGCCGGTGAGGCCCGATCGCCTGGCCAGTTATCTCGCGCAATCGGGCCATTTCATGATCGTCGCCCTCGTCGAGGGCCTGGTCGTCGGCCAATGCGCGGCGGTCATCCACCGCCATCCGGACAAGCCGACCGAACTTAATATCGACGAGGTCGGCGTCTCGCCGGCCTTCCGGCGCCAGGGCATTGCGCGCAAAATGCTCGACGCCATGTTCGCGCTCGGCAGGGAGCATGGTTGCGAGGAGGCCTGGGTCGGCACCGAACTTGACAATCTGCCGGCCCGAGCGCTTTACGAGGCGCGCAAGGAGCCGCATGCCGAGGCGGAGACATTTGTGATGTATGTGTATCGGCTGTAGATTTTGGAGCTGGCAGGATCTCTATGGAACAAGATTGAGCTCTTATGCCTGCGCCCGTGACGCGTCAGCCGGGGCAGCCTTCGCCTTCCGCCGCACGGCCCAATCGTCCAGCCAGTCGCGGCTCTGCATCTCGATCAGACGCGAGGCCGTGCGCTCGAATTCGAACACCTCGACGCTGCGCTTAGCCACATAAAGCTCGTGCGGCGGCGCATCCGCGCTCACCACCAGGCGCACATGATGGTCGTAGAGCGTATCGATCAACAGGATGAAGCGCTTGGCCTCGTTGCGCTTGCCTTCGCCCAGCACCGGGACATGGTCGATGAAGACGGTCGAAAACCGGCCGGCGATCGCCAGGTAATCGCGCGCGCCGAGCGGCTTTTCGCACAGGTCGGCAAAGGAGAAGCGCGCCGCATCGCCGGCGGCGGCCGGCACGGCCACCTTGCGGCCCTTCAGCGTCAGCGACGTCTCGGCCGTCGGCGCCCCGTGCGTCATCGCCTGCCAGGCCTCGTCGAGCGCCTCGTCGGCAGCCGCATCCGCCGGCATGACGTAGACAGGCGTGCGGGCAAGCTTTTCCAGCCGGTAGTCCTTGTCGCTGTCCAGCGACAGCACCTCAGCATGGCGTTTCAGTATGGCGATGAACGGCAGGAAGAGCTGGCGGTTCAACCCGTCACGGTAGAGGTCTTCAGGCGCCACGTTCGAGGTGGCGACGAGCACGACCCCACTGGCGAACAGTGCCGAGAACAGCCTGGACAGGATCATGGCGTCGGCGATGTCGGTGACCGAAAATTCATCGAAGCACAGCACCCAGGCCTGCTCGGCGAGCGCCTTGGCCACCGGCGGGATCGGATCGTCTTCCCTGACCGTGCCTTCCTTGCGCGCCTGCCGGTGCTTCTGGATGCGGTCCTGCACGTCGGCCATGAAGTCGTTGAAATGGACGCGGCGCTTGCGCCTGACCGGCAAGAGTTCGAAGAACATGTCCATCAGCATGGTCTTTCCGCGCCCGACGCCGCCATGGATGTAGAGGCCCTTGACCGCCTCCTGCGTCTCGCGCTTGCGGGCAAACAGCCAGCCCAGCGCGCTGGACTTTTGCGCAAGCCGCTTGGCCGAGATCTCGTCGGTCAGCCGGTCGAGCGCGGCGGCGATCTCCTCCTGCGCGGGGTCGCGTCCGATCGCGCCTGATACCACCAGATGGTCGTAGCGCTGCCGGACGGTCGCATGGGTCTGGAGGCCGTCACGCAGATGCATCGGTCACGTCGTTGTTCGGAGCGGTATGCTCAAGAGAGAAGGTATGTTGAGATTCAGGCCAGGCCGAGCCGAAAGGGCAGGAAGCCGCGATTCGCAGGCCGGCATCACCTGAATACCGGCATACCCAGCCTATCTTGTAAGCGAAATCGGTTGCCCGTTGGAAGTCTGGCCGTCGAATTTCGAGCCGCCCGACGAATAGAGACGTGCCAGCGAACCGCCATTCTCGTCATAAAGCGTCAGCTGCTTGCCGGCGACGTTCCACGATTTGATGCCGTCGATCGGCGCCGGGCAGTGCAGCGGACCGGCGCGGAAGCCGGCGCCGAACTTGGTCTGTGGCGTCGCCACCTTGCAGCTCTGGCCGGAAACGCTGACGTTCCAGACACCGGCGACGCTTGCCGCGTTGAGATCCGCGGCACCCGCAGGCGCCGCGCCATCCGGCGGCAGCGAGGCAACCTGCGTGTTTGCCGGCGCGGTCGGGAATTGAGACGGGTCGGTGGTGCCGGGGGACGCCGGCGGCGGCAGCTGATTCGAGCTCACCTGGCCGGCAGGCGCCGGCTGCAGCGGGGCGGGCTGCTGGTCGTCCATCGACGAGAAGCGTGAGGTTGAGCAGCCGCTCGCAACGAGCGCCGCCAGGGATACGGCCACCAGGCCGCCTTTCGCAAAATTCATTACAACCTCCGTCGGAATCGGCTGGGGGTGCCGTCCGCGCAATCTCACCTCCACCAAGATGGAGAAGGTGGCGAAATTTCAACCCGATATGGTTAAAATAGGGTTTGCGGCAAGATTGTTGCAAATTTATCGCAATCATCACGCCAGGGCGGCACTTGGGACGAACACATATCCGTCCGGCCCCACGATATAGCACTCGCGCAGACCATGCGGCTTGTCGACGGCGCCGGCCAGCACGATGTGGCCATGATCCAGCGCCGCCGCCTCGATCGCGTCGGGATCGGCGCCATAGAGGCGCAATTCGATGCCAGCACCGCGTGTCTCGGCGCCCGTGATGGAGCCCGTCATCGGGTTGTCGAGATAGGAATGGTCGGCATGCAGCATGAATACCGACCCCAGAAGCTCGATCGCCGCGAAATCCTCGTCGGCATAGATGACCCGGGCGCCAAGCACGTCGCGGCAGAAGGCTTCCATCGCCGGCATGTCGGTCACCAGCAAATTGACGCCGACGCCGCGCGGCAGCGAGCGGCCAAAATCCTCGGCCTTCATCCAGAGCGTCTTCGTCCGCTTCATCGCCATGGCGTCCTCCTCCTGATCCGCGATCCTAGCCGAGGCCGCTTCGTCCCCCTTGGCCTTCGGCCGGCAAACGCTTGCGCCAGCCGCGGCAAGGCTTATGTCTAGAATAGTCCCAGGAAAAGTGTGCAGCGGTTTTCCCGGGAAAACGCGTAGCGCTTCCCCCCAGGGAATTGCGTGAAAACAAAGAGTTCACCGAAACCCGCCGGAGCGCAGACCTTGGCCGCGAGACACAAAGCCGCCAACCGCTACTACAGCGGCCCGCCCAGCGATCATTTCGACGGCACCCTGTTCTTCAACCCCGACGGCCGGATGCCTGGCCCCTTCACGGACCTGCTGAAATGGCAGTTCAGCGGCCAGCGTTCGAAATGGCCGCCTGCGAGTCCGAGCCCCTTCGCACAGGCAAGGCCGGCCGCGATGGTCGAAGGTACCGAACTGACCGTGACCATGGTTGGCCATTCCACCTTGCTGATCCAGACCGCCGGGCTCAACATCCTCACCGATCCGGTGTGGTCGGCGCGCACCTCGCCGTTCTCCTTTGCCGGACCCCGGCGCGTCAATCCGCCGGGCATCGCTTTTGACGATCTGCCGGCGATCGACGTCGTGCTGGTCAGCCACAACCACTATGACCATCTCGACCTTGCCACGCTGAGGAAGCTGAAGGAGACGCACGATCCGCTGGTAGTGACGCCGCTCGGCAACGATGCCATCATCGCCGCCGCGGTGCCCGGCATGCGGCTTTCCGCGCATGACTGGGGCGACAGGGTCGACGTCTCCGACGGCACCGCCATCCACATCGAGCCCGCGCATCATTGGTCGGCGCGGGGTGCCCGCGACCGGCGCATGGCGCTGTGGGCCGGCTTCGTCATCGAAACAGCGGGCGGGAAGACCTACTTCGCCGGCGATACCGGCTTCCACGACGGCATCAACTACCGGCTGATGGCGGAAAAACATGGCGGCTTCCGCTTCGCCATCCTGCCGATCGGCGCCTACGAGCCACGCTGGTTCATGGCCCCGCAGCACCAGAATCCCGAGGAAGCGGTGCAAGGCATGAAGCTGTGCAACGCAAGCTTTGCCGCCGGCTGCCACTGGGGCACCTTCCAGCTCACCGACGAGCCGATCGACGAACCGGTCCGAAAACTGGCCGAGGCGCTCGGGGCTGAGGGTGTACCGCAAGAGCATTTTCGCGCCTTGCGGGCCGGCGAAGTCTGGGACGTGCCGGAAACGACGGCGGCCTGAACCGACCAGGCTTCGAAACGAGCGGGAACCCAAGCACGACAGCCGCGTTTTTCCTGCGGTTTCAAATCTGTCGGCTTACGAGGCATTCCCATGCTCAAATGGATCATCATTCTTCTCATCGTCGCCGCCGCGGCGAGCCTGCTCGGCATGCCGGCGCTGGCCGGCGCCGCCGCCACCGGCGCGCGCATTCTCATCGGCGTCGTGCTCGTGATCTTCCTGTTGATCTTGCTGGGGGTCTTCGCGGTGACGTAAGTCCGGCGCCGTCGCGTGAAAGCGGCTGCGCACTGGTAATTCCTGCCCGTTTCCGCCATATAGCGCCGAACGGACATGGAATTTCGGAGCAATGGCAGGCACGGCCCCTTTCGCCAAGATGAACGGCATCGGCAACGAGATCATCGTTGCCGACATGCGTGGCCGTGCGGATCGGGTGACGGCCGCAGCCGCCATCGCGCTCAATGGCGACGTCGCGACGCGGTTCGACCAGATCATGGCGATCCACGACGCCAGGACGCCAGGCACCGCCTATTTCGTCGATATCCTGAATTCCGATGGCTCCGGAGCGCAGGCCTGCGGCAACGGCATGCGCTGCGTCGTCCAGGCCCTGGCCGCCGAGACCGGCGAGAAGACCTTCACCTTCGAGACCGTGGCCGGCATCCTCAATGCCCGCGAACACGCCGACGGCTCGATCTCTGTCGACATGGGCACGCCGCGCTTCGGCTGGCGCGACATTCCGCTGGCCGAGGAGTTCCGCGACACCCGCATGATCGAGTTGCAGGTCGGCCCGATCGACGCGCCTGTGCTGCATTCGCCTTCCGCCGTTTCGATGGGCAACCCGCACGCCATCTTCTGGGTCGATGACGACGTCTGGACTTATGAACTCGACCGTTTCGGCCCGCTTCTGGAAAACCATCCGATCTTTCCCGAACGCGCCAACATAACCATCGCGCAGGTGACCTCGCCCGACAGCATGATCATCCGCACCTGGGAGCGCGGCGCCGGCCTGACCAAGGCCTGCGGCACCGCGTCCTGCGCGGCTGTCGTCGCAGCGGCCCGCACCCGGCGCACGGGCCGCAGCGTCAACCTGCTGACGCCTGGCGGCGGCACGCTGCATGTCGAATGGCGCGATGACGACCACGTCATCCTGACCGGGGCGGCCGAATGGGAATTTTCCGGCAGCTTCGATCCGTCGACCGGACAATGGGCCCGCGACACCGAAAGCGCGGCCTGATGTCCGCTCTTGCCAAAGGCGTCGACGTGGCGAAGCAGCCCGGCCGCATCGACGTGGTGACCTTCGGCTGCCGTCTCAATACCTATGAGTCCGAGGTGATGCGGCGCGAGGCCGAAAGCGCGGGCCTCGGCGCGCTCGACGGCGGCGCCGTCATCTTCAACACCTGTGCCGTCACCGGCGAAGCGGTGCGCCAGGCCAGGCAGGCGATCCGCAAGGCGCGCCGCGACAACCCGGCCGCGCGCATCATCGTCACCGGCTGCGCCGCGCAGACCGAGCCCGAAAAATTCGCCGCCATGGACGAGGTCAATCTCGTGCTTGGCAATGAGGAAAAGCTCAAGGCGAATTCCTATCGCGCGCTGCCCGATTTCGGCGTCAACGACACCGAGAAGGCGCGCGTCAACGACATCTTCTCGGTGCGCGAAACCGCCGGCCACATGGTCGACGCCATCGAGGGCCGGGCACGTGCCTTCGTGCAGGTGCAGAACGGCTGCGACCACCGCTGCACCTTCTGCATCATCCCCTATGGCCGCGGCAATTCGCGCTCGGTGCCGATGGGCGCCGTGGTCGAGCAGGTCAAGCGCTTGGCCGGCAACGGCTATGCCGAGATCGTGCTGACCGGCGTCGACATGACGTCTTTCGGCGCCGACCTGCCTGGTGTGCCGAAGCTCGGCAAGCTTGTGAAGACCATCCTGAGGCAGGTGCCCGACGTAAAGCGGCTCAGGCTGTCCTCGATCGACTCGATCGAGGCCGACGAGGACTTGCTCGACGCCATCGCCACCGAGCCGCGGCTGATGCCGCATCTGCATCTGTCGCTGCAGTCTGGCGACGACATGATCCTGAAGCGCATGAAGCGAAGGCATCTGCGCGACCAGTCGATCCGCTTTTGCGAGGATGTGCGCAAGCTGCGTCCCGGCATTGTTTTCGGCGCCGACATCATCGCCGGCTTCCCGACCGAGACCGAAGCCATGTTCGAGAATTCCGAAAAAATCGTCGAGGAATGCGGCCTGACCCATCTCCACGTCTTCCCGTTTTCACCGCGCGAAGGCACTCCCGCCGCGCGCATGCCGCAGGTTCGCCGCGAGCTGGTCAAGCAGCGCGCCGCCCGGCTGCGCGCAGCCGGCGAAGCGACCTACCAGCGCCATCTGTCTTCGCTCGCCGGCAGCCGCCAGTCGATCCTGATCGAGCGCGACGGCCTTGGCCGCACCGAAGGGTTCACGCTTGCCGCACTCGCCACCGGCGCGCCGGGAGAGATCGTCGAAGCTGAAATAACCGGCCACGATGGCGCGCGGCTGACAGCCGCTCCCCTTGCCGCCCGCGCCGCCTGAGAAACGCAAAAGCATGGCTGGTTTTTTCAAGAAGATATTTTCGTTCGGCAAGAAGGAGGTCGTCGAGGAGCGCATCGACGAGACCGCCCCCCTCCCGCCGATCAAATGGGATCAGCTCGACGCGCTGAAGCCGGCGGCCGAGCAGGCCGTGCCGGAGTTTTTGAAGCGGGAGGAGGCTGTGGCGGAAGCCGCGCCGGCGGCCGCGCCTGGACCGGAGCCCGAGGAGCCCAAGCCCGAACCTGTCCCCACCATTCCGCCCCCGCCGGAGCCTACCGTTCCGTCAGAACCGGAACGGCAGCCGGAGCCTGCGCCGGAAGAGAAACCGGCAGCCCCGCCCCAGACGCCTGAACCGCCGGCGCCCGAAGAAGTGCCGCAGCCGCCCGTCGTTCCGGAGCCCGCGCCCGAACGGCGGCCGCGGGAGATTCCGCCCGCGCCATCCGAGCCGGAGATCGTTCCATCGCGTCCGGAGAGGCAACCGGAACCCGCGCCTGTGGAAGTGCCGGCGCCCCCAGTCGAAGTGCCGGCCGACATGCCCGCACCGGTCGAAGTGCCGCCGGCGTCGCCGGTTGAAGCCCCTCAGTCGACGGCCGCCTCCGAGCAGCCGACTTCAGAGGCTGGCGCTGCCCCTCATCCGCCTGCCGGCACCTTTTCCCCGCATAGGGACGAGGAGAACGGAGCTGATCGCGATGCCGGCGCCCCTCTTGGCGACGTCAAGGAGAAAAGCTCAACGCTGACGCCTCCCTCTCTCCGTCCTTCACTGGGAGAGGGTGAGGGGCAGCGCCAGCCTGCGGAAACCATCCCATCTCCGATCGAAACCGCTCCATCGGCGGAAATCGCGTCACCTATCCGCCAGCCGGCACCCGTCGAAACCCAGCCGGTCATTGCCGAGATCGCGCCCGAGCCTCAATCGATCCCACAACCCGCCCCGGAGCCCAAACCCGCTCCCGGCAAGGTGACGGTGGCCAGGAAGGTCGAGCAGAAGGCCGAAGTGCAGAAGGCGCCCGAGCCGGCGCCGAGGCGGTCCTGGTTCCAGCGCATGCGGGACGGACTTGCCCGGTCGTCGCGCGAGCTGACCGGCAACATTGCCGGCGTTTTCACCAAGCGCAAGCTGGACGAGGAGACGCTGCAGGACCTGGAGGACGTGCTGATCCGCGCCGATCTTGGCGTGGAGACGGCGCTGCGCGTCACCGATTCACTGGCCTCGAGCCGTTACGGCAAGGATGTTTCCGATACCGAGGTGCGCGCCGTCATGGCGGCCGAGGTGGAGAAGGTGCTCGCCCCGGTCGCAAAGCCGCTCGAGCTCGATCTCTCGCACAAGCCGCATGTCATCCTGGTGGTCGGCGTCAATGGCACCGGCAAGACCACGACCATCGGCAAGCTCGCCGCCAAGCTGACCGATGGCGGCCTGTCGGTGATGCTGGCCGCCGGCGACACGTTCCGCGCCGCCGCCATCGAACAGCTGAAGATCTGGGGCGAACGCACGAAATCGCCCGTCATTGCCTCCAAGCTCGGCGCCGATGCCGCCGGCCTTGCCTACGACGCCTTCGAGAAGGCGAAGGAGGCGGGCTCCGACGTGCTGATCATCGACACTGCCGGCCGGCTGCAGAACAAGACGGAACTGATGGCCGAGCTGGAAAAGATCGTTCGCGTGCTTGGTAAGCTCGATCCCGAAGCGCCGCACACCGTGCTGCAGACAGTCGACGCCACCACCGGCCAGAACGCGCTCAACCAGGTCGAAATCTTCCGCAATGTCGCCGGCGTCAACGGCCTGGTGATGACCAAGCTGGACGGCACGGCGCGCGGCGGTATTCTGGTGGCGATCGCGGCAAAGCACAAATTGCCGGTCTATTTCATCGGCGTCGGCGAGCAAGTCGACGACCTCGAACCGTTTTCCGCAAGCGAATTCGCCAGGGCGATCGCTGGAGTGGCTTGAACAGGCACGATGCCGGAAGTGAGGCTTCCGGATTGGATCGTGCGTAAGAAGGAAACCATGAACCCACCCATTCTCGAACGCGATCCGTCCGACCCGCAGAAAGAGAAGAAGGAAGGCATCAACCCCCTGCTCAAGCTGGCGCTGGAGCTGGGGCCGCTGCTCGTCTTTTTCTTCGCCAATGCGCGCGGCGAGTGGCTGACGCAGAAATTTCCGGTGCTGGCCGAATTCGGCGGTCCGATCTTCGTCGCCACCGGCCTGTTCATGGCCGCGACCGCGATCGCGTTGATCGCCTCATGGCTGCTGACCCGCACCCTGCCGATCATGCCGATGGTGTCTGGCGTCGTCGTTTTCATTTTCGGCGCGCTGACGCTCTATCTGCAGGACGACATCTTCATCAAGATGAAGCCGACCATCGTCAACACGCTGTTCGGCGGGGTGCTGCTCGGCGGCCTGTATTTCGGCCGCTCGCTGCTCGGCTATGTCTTCGAGTCCGCCTTCAAACTCGATGCCGAAGGCTGGCGCAAGCTCACCTTCCGCTGGGGCCTGTTCTTCCTGTTCCTGGCCATCGTCAACGAAGTGGTCTGGCGCAATTTTTCCACCGACGCCTGGGTTACCTTCAAGGTCTGGGGCATCATGCCGATAACGCTTCTGTTCACCTTCAGCCAGATGCCGCTCATCCTGCGCCATTCGCTCGACGACAAAGCCGGCGGGGAAGAGAAAGCCGGCAAATAAGGCAGGGAATAAAGGGGAGAGCCATGGAATTCGTCACCACCCAGGAAGAGCTGCGGACGATCTACAAGACGCCGCGCCCGACCGATGGTTCGATCCGCAAGGAATTGAAGGCGCTCGACGGCCATTGCCGCTCCTTCATCGGCAAGAGCCCGTTCGTGCTGATCGGCTCGTCCGATGGCGAAGGCAATGCCGACGTTACCCCGAAAGGCGACAAGCCCGGCTTCACCGCCATTCTCGACGAGAATACGATCGCCATTCCCGACCGGCCCGGCAACAACCGGCTGGATACGCTGGAGAACATCCTGCGCAATCCCTCGGTCGGGCTGCTCTTCCTCATCCCGGGCATGAACGAGACGCTGCGCCTCAATGGCGAAGCCCGCATCACCGTGGATGCCACTTTGCGCGAGCGCCTCGCGGTCGACGGCAAGGAGCCGCAAAGCGTCATCGTGGTCGCCGTCAAGGCCGCCTACATGCATTGCGCCAAGGCCTTCATGCGCTCCGATCTGTGGAAGCCCGAGAGCTGGTACGACCGTGCCACGCTGCCGACGCTCGGCCAGATCCTGCGCGATCAACTGGCATTGGCCGATTCGGCCGAGGCGACCGACCGCTGGCTGGACGACGAGTACAAGCAGACGATGTGGTAGGGTTTTCGGCCCACGATTCGCCCGGACCTATCCATCTTGCTCCACCTTCTTGCCATCTCAGGCAGCCTGCGGGCGGCCTCCACCAATTCGGCCCTGGTCGCGGCACTGGCGCTGAACGCGCCCGAGGGCTGTCGTATCACCGTCTATGACGGACTTCGCGGCCTGCCGATCTTCAACCCCGACGACGAGGGCGAGCGAACACCGGGCGAAGCCTCCGACCTGATCGACGCCGTCACCCGCGCCGACGGCGTCATCGTCTCCTGCCCCGAATATGCGCATGGCGTGCCGGGCGGACTGAAGAACGCGCTCGACTGGCTGGTCTCGCGCGACGCCGCCGTCGACAAGCCGGCCATGCTGGCCCACGCCTCGCCGCGTTCGCTCTATGCCCGAGCCGCTTTGGCCGAGATCATGCGGACCATGTCGTTCGCGCTGCATGATGGTGGGTTGGAGATCGCCCTGCTCGGGAAGAAGCCAGCGGAGATGGAGGCCATTTTGGCTGAGCCGGAAAAGGTGCTGGCAATGCGCAATGCGCTGTCCGGTTTCGCAGATTTCATACGCTAGCCTTGATCCTTTAGCGGCCAACCATGCGACTTCGTCATTCTAGGGCGGAGCAAGGAGCGCAGCGACGCGGCGCAGACCCTAGAATCCATGCCGTGACATTTGCCAAAGAATGCAGCGGTTCAGAACAGGCACCCCGACGTGGCTAGTACACTGACCGTATCACAGCGGAAACTGCACCGCCGCGACGTTCGAAAGGTCCGGCATGGATCCTAGGGTCTCCGCGACGTCGCTTCGCGACTGCTTCGCTCTAGGATGACGAAGTGGAAAGGACTTCGCCTTCCTTCGATCTACCCCTTCCGCAAGGTCTCGACATCGGTCTTACCGACATACCAGTCGCGGGCGTTGACCTCTTCGAACACCACCCAGACGTCGTCATTGCCGAGTCCGGTGGCGTCCATGATGGCCGCCGTGACTTTTCTGGCGATGTCAGCCTTCTTGCCTGCCGGATCGGCGGCGATCACTTCCTTGACGATGCGGATGTTGACGAATGGCATGACGTCCTCCCATTGATTTGTGCCTGATACCATCGGCGGACTGCTTCGAACTCCGCTCCGGCGGAGCAAATAATGGCGGCTGCGGAAGCCGCGGCGAAGCGGGTGCCGCGGCTATCCGCAGAAGCGCCAACAAGGGCCGCCAGAGAAAAGTTGCGAGCAGCCTCAAAAAGTCTTGGCCCCATTCACCATCAGCCGCACCGAATAGAGCGAGGTGGTGCCGGCGATGTAGAGGCAGTTCAGCTTGGTGCCGCCGAACACGCAATTGGCGGTCACCTCCGGCACCTTGACCTTGCCGATCAGCGTGCCGTCCGGATCGTAGCAGTGGATGCCGTCGGCAGCGCTGGTCCAGATGCGTCCGTCGGCGTCGAGCCGGAACCCGTCGAATAGGCCTGATGTGCAGTCGGCGAAGACCTTGCCGCCGGAAACCTTCTTGCCGTGCTTGCCGACGTTGAACACCCGCATATGCGCCGGGTTCTCAGCGCCATGCGTGCGGCCGGTGTCGACGACATAGAGCAGGCTTTCGTCGAGCGAGAAGGCAAGCCCGTTCGGCCTGACCATGTCGGTGATCACGGCCTCGACCTCGCCCGTGTCGGGATCCACCCGGTAGACGTTGCAGGCGCCGATCTCGCTCTCGGCCTTGTCGCCCTCATAGTCGGTGTCGATGCCGTAGCTGGGGTCGGTGAACCAGACCGAGCCGTCGGATTTCACCACCGCGTCGTTGGGCGAGTTCAGCCGCTTGCCCTTCCATTTGGCGGCGATGGTGGTGACCGAGCCATCATGCTCGGTGCGGCTGACGCGGCGGCCCGAATGCTCGCAGGTGACGAGCCGGCCCTGCCGGTCGACGGTGTTGCCGTTGGAATTGCCCGAGGGCTGGCGGAACACGCTGACGCTGCCGTCGGTTTCGTCATATCGCAGCATGCGGTTGTTCGGAATGTCCGACCACACGACATAGCGGCCGGCGGCGAACCAGGCCGGCCCTTCGGCCCAGCGGCAGCCGGTGAACAGTTTCTCCACTTGCGCGCTGCCATTGAACAGGCGCGCGAAACGCGGATCGAGAATTTCGTAATAGTCTGCGGCCGCCATGCATTTCCTCCCGGCATCACGTGACGCCGGATCAAGCCAGCCCGCGATCGATCTGGCAAGACGGGGTATCAGCAATTTGTAAGACAAAACGGCGGGACGTTCCTTAGGACGCCATTAACCGGCTATGCGCGCAGTGCAATGGTGCATTGCAACATCTTCTTTTTGCAATGCACCATTACTATGTCATGCTCCGTATCGATCAAGGGAGGAAGAACCCGCCGCGAGAATGCGGCACAGAAGGAACCTTGCTATGATCTTGAATGACCTGATGACCCGCGCTCGCAGCAGCATCGCCAAGCGCAAGCACTACAACCGCCTCGTCGCCGAAATCGACAGCTTCTCCAGCCGCGACCTCGCCGACATGCGCGCCGACCGCTCGGAAATGCTCTACCAGATCCACAAGCAGATCTACGGCTGAGCCCCACCGCGTTTCGTCATCCTCGGGCTTGACCCGAGGATCCATGCCGCGACTTCAAACGAAGCATGCAGCGGCTCGGAATAGCGGTTCTATCAGCGGCGAAGAGTCCCTTATCCTGATCCGCCTTGCCTGTCACTAATATCACGGCATGGATCCCTTGGGCTGCAAAGCAGCTCCTAGGGTCTGCGCCGCGTCGCTTCGCTCCTTGCTTCGCCCTAGGATGACGAAGGCGAGTTGGAGTTGTCAGTTCGGTACGGCCAGCGCTTTTTCAATCTGTGGCAGCAAGAGATCCCTCGCCGACTCCGCCGTCAGCGGGCCGACATGCTTGTAGGCTATCTTGCCATCCTTGCCGATGACGAATGTTTCCGGCACGCCATAGACGCCCCAGTCGATCGCCGTGCGGCCGGCTTCGTCGACGCCGATCGCCTGGAACGGATTGCCGAGGTCGCCGAGGAAGCGGCGGGCGTTTTCCGGCCGGTCCTTGTAATTCAGCGCCGCCATCGTGAACCGCTTGTCCTGCGCCAGCGCCAACAGAACCGGGTGCTCTTCCCGGCACGGCGCGCACCACGACGCAAAGACGTTGACCAGAGTGACCTTGCCGGCGAAGGCTTTCGAATCGAGCCCCGGCAGGTTTGACCCCTCCAGCGCCGGCAGACTGGTCTGCGGCGCCGGCAGGCCGATGAGCGCCGATGGCACTTCCGAGACATCGCGTCCCGACAGAAGCTGCGACAGGAACAGGCCGGCCAGGCCGAGGAAAACCAGCAGCGGCAAGAACACGAACAGGCGGCGACGCGTCGGCGTTTCGATTTCGCTGCTCACGGCTTTCCCGCCCCGGTCTTGTCGGAGCGCCGCCGCACCCCGGCCGCCTCGAGTTCGGCGAGTTCGCGCTTGCGTGCCCGCTGGTCAAGCAGGATCCAGCCGATCAGCCCGGCCAGCACGATCGCGGTGATGGCATAGGCGGCGGTGACGTAGAGTGCGTGCGGGCTCATGCCGGCCGCCTCCCTGGCATGCCGCTCGCCAACCCGGTCCGTTCGCTGCGCTCGCTCATGCCTTCCCTTAACCTCGCGCCACGGGCCGCGCAATCTGCCGCCGCGCCGCAGCCTCTGCCGCTCGCGGCCGACTCAATCCGTGCCATGGCGCAGCGCCAGCGCCGCGGCCACGGGGCCCAGCACCGCAAGAAACAACGTCAGCGCGGCAAGAATGAGGAAAGGCTGCAGGAACGGATCGGGATTCGCCGTCGCCCCGTAGCTTGCCGAAACACCGAAGATCAACACCGGAATGGTCAGCGGCAGCACCAACACCGAGATCAACAGCCCGCCGCGCGGCAGCGCCACCGCCACCGCGGCGCCGACGGCGCCGATGAAGGTGATGGCCGGCGTGCCGACCAGAAGCGTCAGTGCCGTGGCGCCGATGGCGACCGGTTCCATGTTCATGAACAGGCCGAGCAGGGGCGCGGCGACCACCAGCGGCAAGACGCTTCCCGCCCAATGCGCGACGCATTTCACCAGCACCGTCAGCGCCAGCATGTGCCGGTCGTGGCCGAGCACCAGCAGATCGAGCGCGCCGTCCTCGCGGTCGGCCTGGAACAGCCGGTCGAGGCCGAGCAGGCAGGCAAGCAAGGCGCCGATCCACAGGATCGCAGGGCCGATGCGGGCCAAGAGCTTGAGGTCCGGCCCGACGCCGAAGGGGATGGTGGCGATGACGGCAAGGAAGAAGATGACGCCGGTCAGCGCGCCACCGCCGGCACGGATATTGAGGCGGATGTCGCGGGCTAAGAGGGACCACATTACGATGTGGTCCCCGGTTGAAGAAGGCGTTCCGTCACGCCCCCCTCTGTCCTGCCGGACATCTCCCCCACGAGGGGGGAGATCAGCCGTCGGTTCGGCTTTCGCCAATCACTAGCGTCGCCAAGATGAGCGAGGCGCCGAAGCCACCAATCTCCCCCCTCGTGGGGGAGATGGCCGGCAGGCCAGAGGGGGGCGCCGTAGAGCACGGAAATCAATGGCCTACCCTCATTTGCAGCTCGCGCGCCCCTTCCAACCCCAGCGGCAGATGCGTTGCCGCGACGACCATCCCTCCATCCCCCAAGTGCTCGCGCATCAGCCCCGCGAACCTTCCTTCCGAAGCCTTGTCCAGACCCGCCGTCGGCTCGTCCAGCAGCCACAGCGGCCTGTGGCTGACCAAAAGCTTGGCGATCGCCGCGCGGCGCCTCTGCCCGGTCGAGAGATAGCCGAACGGCAAGTGGCCGATGCCGCCCAGCCCGACCGTTTCCAGCGCCTCCTCGACACCGAGCCGGCCTTCGCCCTGAAACTCCAGCCAGAAGCGCAAGTTCTCCGCCACGCTCAGCGCCGTCTTCATCGCGTTCTGATGGCCGAGATAATGGCAGGCTGAGGCAATCGACGGGAATTCCTCGCCGCCGCCTTCGAGCAGCAGGCGGCCCTCCGCTTTCGGCAGCAGCCCGGCGACCACCCTGAGCAGCGTCGATTTTCCCGAGCCGTTCGGCCCGGTCACCACCAGCGCCTGCCCCGCCTCCAGGGCAAACCCGATGCCGGAAAACACCGCCTCGCCGCCGCGCTCGCCGCCCAGATTTTCGGCGATCAGCCGCATCCCTTGCCTGTCCCTCGAACGAAGCGGCGCGGCCGCTGCCGCATCGCACAAATTTGCTTTGCAACTGTCTAGAACTATTCCAGAAAATTCTCTATATGCGGGTCATCCGTGCCAGCGGTCGGCACGGGAACAGAATTAGCGCCGAACCAGCGCACGCGCCGCCTTGAACGGCTCGGGTTGCTTGGGAGCGGACAGCGGAAATGGCCGTACCCGCACCTTTGCGCGTGATTGCATGCCATCGGCGTCCGTTCCCTTTCAGGCTGAACAGACAAGGATCGCACGTGTCAAAATCCCTCGACAGTTTCAATTGCCGCCGCACGCTGAAAGCGGGCGACGCCGAGTATGTCTATTTCGACCTCGTCGAGGCCGAGAAGAACGGCCTCACCGGCATTGCCCAGCTGCCCTATTCGATGAAGGTGCTGCTGGAAAACCTGCTGCGCAACGAGGATGGGCGCTCCGTCACCAAGGAATCGATCCAGGCGGTGGCCGGCTGGCTGACCGACAAGGGCACCGCCGGCGTCGAGATCGCCTACCGCCCGGCCCGCGTCTTGATGCAGGATTTCACCGGCGTCCCGGCCGTGGTCGATCTCGCCGCCATGCGCGACGCCATGGCCTCGCTCGGCGGCGATCCCCAGAAGATCAACCCGCTGGTCCCGGTCGACCTCGTCATCGACCATTCCGTCATCGTCGACGAGTTCGGCACGCCGATGGCCTTCGCCAGGAATGTCGAGCTCGAATATGAGCGCAACGAAGAGCGCTACAAATTCCTGAAATGGGGCCAGCAGGCGTTCCGCAACTTCCGCGTCGTGCCGCCCGGCACCGGCATCTGCCACCAGGTCAACCTCGAATATCTCGGCCAGGTCGTGTGGACCAGCACCGAGGACGGCGAAACCACAGCCTATCCCGACACCTGCGTCGGCACCGATTCGCACACCACCATGATCAACGGCCTTGGCGTGCTCGGCTGGGGCGTCGGCGGCATCGAGGCCGAGGCGGCCATGCTCGGCCAGCCGGTTTCCATGCTGTTGCCCGAAGTCATCGGCTTCCGCCTCACCGGCAAGCTCAAGGAGGGCGTCACCGCCACCGACCTCGTGCTCACCGTCACCCAGATGCTGCGCAAGAAGGGCGTCGTCGGCAAGTTCGTCGAGTTCTTCGGGCCGGGCCTCTCCAACATGACGCTGGCCGACCGCGCCACCATCGGCAACATGGCGCCCGAATACGGCGCCACCTGCGGTTTCTTCCCCGTGGACTCGGAAACCATCCGCTACCTCACAATGTCGGGCCGCAGCGAGGACCGCATCGCCTTGGTCGAGGCCTATTCCAAGGCGCAAGGCATGTGGCGCGAGGCCGGTTCCGCCGATCCGGTCTTCACCGACCTGCTCGAACTGGAACTCGACAGCGTCGTGCCGTCCATGGCCGGCCCCAAGCGCCCGGAAGGCCGTGTCGCGCTCGAAGGCATTCCGGCCGGCTTCGCCAAGGCGATGGACGCCGAGTACAAGAAGGCGGCGGAAATCTCCAAGCGCTACGCCGTTGAAGGCACCGACCATGACCTCGGCCATGGCGACGTCGTCATCGCCGCCATCACGTCGTGCACCAACACCTCGAATCCGAGCGTGCTGATCGGCGCCGGCTTGCTTGCCCGCAACGCCAACCGCCTCGGTTTGAAGCAGAAGCCGTGGGTAAAAACCTCGCTGGCCCCCGGCAGTCAGGTGGTGGCCGAATATCTGGAAAAGTCGGGCCTGCAGAAGGAGCTCGATCAGATCGGCTTCAACCTGGTGGGCTTCGGCTGCACCACCTGTATCGGCAATTCCGGCCCGCTGCCGGCGCCGATCTCCAAGACCATCAACGACAAAGGCCTGATCGCTGCCGCCGTGCTCTCCGGCAACCGCAACTTCGAAGGTCGAGTCTCTCCCGACGTGCAGGCGAACTACCTCGCCTCGCCACCGCTGGTCGTGGCCCACGCGCTCGCCGGCACCGTCACCAAGGACCTGACATCAGAGCCGCTCGGCGACGACAAGAATGGCAATCCGGTTTATCTCAAGGATATCTGGCCAAGCTCGGCCGAGATCCAGGAGTTCATCGAGAAGAACGTCACCCGCGAGCTGTTCGCCCGCAAATATGCCGACGTCTTCAAGGGCGACGAGTACTGGCAGAACGTCAAGGCGCCGGAAGGCCAGACCTATGCCTGGGACAACAATTCGACCTATGTGCAGAACCCGCCCTACTTCGCCGGCATGACATCAGGTTTCGGCAAGATCGGCGACATCAAGGGCGCCCGCGTGCTCGGCCTGTTCGGCGACAAGATCACCACCGATCACATCTCGCCCGCCGGGTCGATCAAGGCCGCCTCGCCGGCCGGCAAATACCTCACCGACCATGGCGTCGGCGTCGCCGACTTCAACCAGTACGGCACGCGGCGCGGCAACCATGAGGTGATGATGCGCGGCACCTTCGCCAACATCCGCATCCGCAACCACATGCTGGGCGAGAATGGCCGCGAGGGCGGTTACACCATCCACTATCCCACGAAGGAAGAGGAATCGATCTACGACGCGGCGATGGAATACAAGAAGGAAGGCGTGCCGCTGGTCATCTTCGCCGGCGTCGAATACGGCAACGGCTCGTCGCGCGACTGGGCGGCCAAGGGCACGAACCTGCTTGGTGTCCGCGCCGTCATCGCCCAGTCCTTCGAGCGCATCCACCGCTCGAACCTGGTCGGCATGGGCGTCATCCCCTTCGTCTTCGAGGAAGGCACCTCCTGGGCCTCGCTCAACCTCAAGGGCGACGAGCTGGTCGAGATCGATGGCTTGAGCGCCATCAAGCCGCGCCAGACGATGACCGCCAAGATCACCTATGGCGACGGCACGGTGAAGAACGTGCCGATCATCTGCCGCATCGATACGCTGGATGAGCTCGACTACTTCAAGAACGGCGGCATCCTGCAATACGTGCTGCGCGATCTGGCAGCGTAGAAAGTAGGGGAGTAGGGAACTAGCTGGGGATGGGTAACCTACTCCCCTACTCCCCTACTCCCCTACTCCCCTACTCCCCTACTCCCCCGTCCTGCGGCGATGAAGGCAAGGTTCGTCAAAGCATTGACCGGCTCGGACCAAAGTCCACGGCCGGTTCGCTCGCAATAGAGATCGACGGGGGTGAGGAGAACCTGCCACATGGGGATGATGCCGCCGCCGAATCGAACCACGCCCTGAAATGCAGTGGCTTCCCCTATTGCGGCCTTACCCCACGGTTGCAGCGGTAAAATTTCACCGCAACGTGACTTCCCGTTGACTTCCCGTTCTGCCACATATTTCGGCAAAGCAGAACAAAGCCGGCATCACCGGCGGGAATTGGAATGGTCATGGCCTCGCGACGATCATTGTGGCTGGCAGCCTTCGCGCTGGCCTTCCCGGCTTTTGCCGGCGCTGGCCATGCCGGCGAGACCGAGAGGGCCCAGGCAGACAAGCCCCAGCTGGAGAAGCCGCTCGGCGTGATTGAGCTTTTCACCAGCCAGGGCTGCAGTTCCTGTCCGCCGGCCGATGCCTTCTTCGCCGAACTTGCCGTAAAGGAAGACCTCGTCGCGCTCTCCTATCACGTCGACTATTGGGACTATCTCGGCTGGCGGGACACGCTGAGCCACAAAGAGAATACCGAGCGCCAGAACGACTATATGCGCGCCTTCGGCAGCCGCTCCGTGTACACGCCGCAAGCGGTCATCAATGGCCGTGTCCACGTCAACGGCGCCAACCGCGGCGAAGTCGACGGCGCGCTTGCCCGCATGGCGCGGGGCGGCGAAGGCATGCGCGTCGCCATCAAGGTCAGCCGGACCAGCGACCGCGTGATCATAGACGCCGGCGATGCCGGGGCGGGCCCCAGCGACGCCCATGTCGTCATCGTCTATTTCGAGCCTCCGCAGACGGTCAAGATCGCCGAGGGTGAGAACTCCGGCCGCAAGATGACCTACTGGAACGCGGTGACCGGGATCCAGACCGCCGGCATGTGGCACGGCAAGGCGCAGCGCTACGAATTGCCGCTGAGCGAGATCACCAAGAAGGGCGGCTGCGCCGTGCTTCTGCAGTCGGTCGGCAAGGATGGCTTGCCAGGTCCCATCCTGGGCGCGGCTTTCATCCACAAGCCCGGATCCGAGACCTCTCTCGATCGAAAACTGTAACGTCACGCGGTTCGGCGCGGTTCCAGACGGAAACCGCTGCACATCGTCAGTGCCCAGTCAGGCGATCGGCAAAGGCCGCAAGGCGTGAGGTCCGGCCCAGGCCGTTTGCTTCACGCCGGTCGGCGATGCGATAGAGCTGGTACATGGTGTGCACACCGAGCCAGCGCAGCGGTTCCGGCTCCCATTTCTTGACCGTACGGTTGACCCAGGGCAGCCGGGTCAACTCGGTGTCGTGGCCGAGCACCAGGTCGCACAAGGTGCGGCCCGACAGGTTGGAGCTCGACACACCGAGCCCGACATAGCCGCCGGCCCAGCCAATGCCGCTTTCCCTATCGAAACCCGAAGTCGTGCACCAGTCGCGCGGCACGCCGAGCGTGCCGCACCAGGCATGGTCGAGACGCGCGCCCTTGGTCTGCGGCAACAGCCTGGTCAGCACCTCCTGCAGCTGGTCGATGGTCGCCTGCTGGGTCCGGCCCCGCACATCGGTGCGTGAACCGAAGCGGTAGGGCACGCCGCGGCCACCCATGGCGATGCGGCCTTCGCGCGTGCGCTGCGCGTAGCAATAGGTGTGGGCGGCATCGCCCAGCACCTCGTAGCCGTTCCAGCCGATCGCGTCCCAGAGCTTCTGCGGCAGCTTCTCCGTCACCACGATGGCGCTGTTGAGCGGCAGCCAGAGACGCTCATAGCCGGGAATGCCCGCCGTGAAGCCTTCGGTGGCGCGGACGATCTTCTGCGCCCGCACGATGCCCCTGGCGGTGGTGACCTTGCCCTTCTCGATCGCCAGCACCTGTGTCTGCTCGTAGATCGGCACGCCGAGCCGCACGACCGCCGCCGCCAGACCCTGGACCAGCTTGGCCGGCTGCACGCGCGCGACGTTGCGCACGACGAAAGCACCCAGCACCTTGTCGATGGCGATGCGCTGGCGCGCCTCCCGCGCGTCGAGGAAGGCCAGCCGCTCCGGCGGCATCTCCCAGCTCAGCAGCTCCTCGTATTCGGCCCTGGCGCGCTGCAATTGCGCGGCGTTGGTGGCGACGGTGATGTTGTCGACACGGCGGATATCGGCGTCGATGCCCTCGGCTTCCGTCACCGCGATCACCTCGTCGACCGTGCCGAACATGGCGCGCTGCATGTCGATCACCGCGCCGCGCGACGAGGTTTTTGCGTATTTCTCGCGCGACCAGCTGAAGCCGCCCGACAGCCAGCCGCCATTGCGGCCCGAAGCGCCGAAGCCGGCGAACTCCTTCTCGACGATGGCGATGCGCAGCGCGGGCTGCGCCTTCTTCAGATAGTAGGCGGTCCACAGGCCGGTGTAGCCGGCGCCGACGATACAGACATCGGCCTCGATGTCGCCGGGCAGGGACGGGCGACAGGCCGGCACGCCGCCGATATCGGCATACCAGAACGACACGTCGCCATTGTGCTTGGCTTGCATTTTTTGAAATCCGTTCCGAAATCAGGTGAGCGTAAGGTCGGCCTTGTCGTCATCGGCGAGCAGCTTCACGTCGGCGCCGGCGAACAGCACATCGACCTCGTCGCCGATGGCAAAACTGTCTGCTTCCAGCGTCGAGCGCACGATCGCTTTCGACCCGTCGGCCAGATCGACCTCGTATTTGGAGCCCGAACCGAGGTAGATCGCTTCGCCGATGCGCCCCGTGAGCCGGTTGCGGCCGTCACCGGCAACGCCGCGACGGGCGAGCGCCAGCTTTTCCATTGCAGAACTCGCATTTGTTTTCATTCACCCGGATGCGAGCGGTTTCCGGGCCTGTATTGATCGAGTTCGAACGCGCCGGCGGTCGGCGGGGCGATGATCCACAGCACCTCCGCCGGCGTGTCGCCGACATTGACCGTGCGATGCGGCACCGAGGTCGCGTATTCGACGCTGTCGCCTTCGTGCAAGACGTGGCGCTCATCGGCGAGTGTCAGTTCAACGGTGCCCTTGAGCACTAGGAACATTTCGTGCTCGCCGCTATGGACATAGGTCTCGTCGCCGGTCGAGCCGCCCACCTCGAAATGGCCGGCATAGACCTCGAATTGGTGGATCGGCCGCCGCGACAGGAGCATCTTGCGGCCGTACCTGCCAACCGGGACGACCGGCCGTTCCTCACGCCGCAGCACCTTGTGCAAGGGGCGGGCATTGTCCTCGAACAGATCGTTGATGCCAAGGTCTAGAGCGCCGGCGATCTTGAGCAGCGTGCCGGTGTTGGCGCCGCACAGATTGCGCTCGAGCTGGCTGATGAAGCTCGCCGTCGTGCCGGTCATGTCGGCGAGCTGCCGCAGCGAGACGCGCCGTGCCGTGCGCAACGCCTTGATGCGAGGGCCGACGCCGCCGGCCTCCGGCGCGGCCGCTACACCATCCAACTGTTTTGCCGTGGAGTCCGATGCGCGTGGCATTGCTGTCTCCGTTCCACTTAACACCCTATTAAGTGAGACGGCAGATGGCAAGCAGGGTCGGCGGAATTGAGTCGCGATGTGAGGGCTGGCTGCTTCGAGCCTGCGCCGGCTTCCCACGCTCGCCACGGTCCGGGTTGAAAAAAGGTCCAAAAACGAAAAAACCGACGTCAGCTTGCTTCTGACGCCGGTCATTTAGGTTTTGGGATCGTCGCACCTGGTTTTTCCGAGGAAAAGACCGAGGTTGGTTCGATCCGACGCAGACCCGTGGGCGGGGGGCTTGGGGTTTACGAGCCGGTGCCGGACCGAACCGTCTCAGGCAACGCCGGTAAATTCGTCGGACATTGGGGCATGAGCGCGGATAAAAAAAGGCAGAAATGTGGCGAAGCATCACCAATTCCAACATGCGTTTCACAAACGTGACTGGACGCGACGGAAACGGCGCACCGCCGCCTCCGCTTCGCCGGCTCTTGCAATTGCGGTGCGAAGGGGCCAACTTTGGTTGGCAAAGATTCATTTTGAGGGATCGAGGCATGACTGATGACGGCGGCGGGATGGGGGATGGAGACGCATCCGCAATATTGATCCCGCTACACGAGGCGCGACGTGAACGCCTCGACCAGCCGGTCCGCTTCGACCGGCGTGAACTGGATCTGATCCTGAGGCTCTACGGACGCATGGTCGCCGCCAATGAATGGCGCGACTACGCCATCGATCATCTCACCGACCGCGCCGTCTTTTCCGTCTTTCGCCGCGCCAGCGAAGTGCCGCTGTTCCAGATCGTCAAGGATCCGAAACTGGCACGCAAACAGGGCGCCTTCGCCGTCATCGCGGCGGGCGGCCGTATCCTCAAACGCGGCCAGGAGCTTGGCCGCGTGCTTGGCGTCTTCGATCCGAAGCTGAAGGTGGTCGAGGCGTGAAGGGGAACTGAGGAATTGAAGAAATGAGGAATTGGAGAAAAGAGCGCTAAGCGCCTGACATTTCTCCAGTTCTTCAATTCCTCAATTCTTCAATTCCCATTCTTCTCATTTCCCTCCGAGCCTGAACCTCCGCTCCGGCAGCGAATCCGGATCGGGCGCGACCAATGCCCCGCCGTTCAGCGATAGCTGCATGAACACCGTGTCCAGCCAGCGCCCATGCTTATAGCCGGAGCCTTCGAGGCGGCCGGAATGGCGAAAGCCGAGCTTCTCGTGCAACCTGACCGAGGCGCTGTCGGCGCGGCCGTCGCCGATCACCGCGACGATCTGGCGAAAGCCCGCCGCCTCGACCGCGGCGACCAGGCTTTGCATCAGCTTGAGACCGACGCCCTGGCCCTTGGCGTCAGGCGCGACATAGACCGAATCCTCGACGATGAAGCGATAGGCCGGGCGCGGCCGGAAGGGGCCGGCATAGGCATAGCCGAGCACGGCGCCGTCCTTCTCCGCCACCAGATAGGGAAAGCCGCCGGCCGCGAGCGTGGCGAATCGCGTCCCCATCTCGGCACGGCTGGGCGGCTCCAGTTCATAGCTCGCCGTGCCGTTGGCGACCGCGTCGGCATAGATTTCGGTGATGGCGTCGAGGTCGGCCGGGGTCGCCGGCCTGATCACGATGTTGCTCATTCTTTATGCAAACCTCTTTTGTGCCTTCACCAACAGCAGAGGCCCGCACAAAAGAAAAGGGCGGCCATTGGACCGCCCTTGCGAAAGTGATGGTCCAATACCCTTAGCGACGGTCGCCCATGAACTGGAGCAGGAACATGAACAGGTTGATGAAGTCGAGGTAGAGCGACAGCGCGCCCATGATCGCCTTGCGGCCGGCGACATCGGACGCGTCGCCTTCGAAATACATTTCCTTGATCTTCTGCGTGTCGTAGGCGGTGAGGCCGGCGAACACCAGCACGCCGATCGCCGATACGGCGAAGGTGAGCGCCGACGACTGCAGGAAGATGTTGATCACCGAGGCGATGATGATGCCGAACACGCCCATGATCAAGAACGAGCCCATCGCCGACAGGTCGCGCTTGGTGGTGTAGCCGAACAGCGACAGCGCCCCGAAAGCGGCGGCGGTGGCGAAGAAGGTCTGCGAGATGCTTGCCGTGGTGTATACCAGGAAGATCGAAGACAGCGACAGGCCGACCAAGCCGGCATAGACCCAGAAGGTCGTCTGCGCGGCGGCGACGCTCATCGACCGGATCCTGAACGACAGGAAGAACACGGCGGCCAGCGGGGCCAGCATGACAACCCAGCGCAGCGGCGAACCGAAGATCGCGTAGCCGAACGAGGTCAGCATCTCGCCGCTCGGCAGCGTCGCGACGGCCGAGGCCGGGTCGGTGGTGGTGGCCAGCATGATCGTGCCGATGGCGGCGAGGCCGGTGATGAGCAGACCGAGCCCCATCAGATTGTAGACCTTGATCATATACGCGCGCAGACCCTGGTCGATGTCGGCACGGACGCCGGGCACCGCCGACGTCTGATAATTGCGAATGGGATCAGCCATTGGAAATCCTCTGTTGCTTCTGCCCCGTCCGGTGTCGGGCCTCTTGCGGACCCAGGCGCCGCTGGCGGGGCTCCAGCATGCCTGCGCGGAATATGATGGTTCTTGGCGTCAAGAACAAGTCCGTAACCTGTTGTAACGGTTCGTGACGGGCTAAAATGCCGCTTCGCCGGCCGTTTCGGACGGTATTCTTACCAAGATTTAACCCGGGGCAGGCGCGCCGGACCGGCGAATCAGAGGTTGCGCAGCACGGGCGCCGCCTTGTGGCCGAGCACCCGCCAGGTGCCGGCAAGGCCGATGCCGACCGTGATCACCAGCGAAAAGGCGATCGTGGCGACCGCGACCTCCGGCATGAAATGCGACGGCAAGGCCATGATGCGCGCGACGATGTACCAGGCGGCTGCACCGCCGGCGGCGAGCGCGAAGATGGCGGTGGCGAGCCCGATCAGCATGTATTCCAGCGAGAAGGCCGATATCAGCGTCGTGCGCGTCGCGCCGAGCGTTTTCAGCACCACTGCGTCGTGGATGCGCGCCCGGTTGCCGGCGGCAAGCGCGCCGGCAAGCACCAGAACCGAGGCGATCAGCGCCACGCCGGCCGCCGCCCGGATCGCCGTGCCGAGCTGGCCGACCAGCCGGTTGACGATGTCGAGCGCGTCCTTGACCCGCACCGTCGTCACGGCCGGAAAAGCGCGGGTGACGGCGTTGAGGACGCGCGCGTCATCGGCCGTCGACGCGCTCTTTTCTGTGAGCGTCGCTATCCAGCCATGTGGGGCGCCCGCGAATGTGTTGGGCGAAAACACCATGACGAAGTTGATGCCCATCGTCTCCCATTCGACCTGGCGGAAATTGGCGATCCGGGCCGTGACGTTGCGGCCAAGCACATTGACGGTGACGGTGTCGCCGAGCTTCAGCCCGATTTCCTTGCCTTCCTTGTCGGAAAACGAAACCAGCGGCTCGCCGGCATAATTGTCCGGCCACCATTTGCCCTCGGTCAGCGTCGTGTTTTCCGGCTGCCTGGCGTCATAGGTCAAGCCGCGATCGCCCTTCAGCACCCAGGCGCCCTCGGCCGGCACCTTGACCTTGTCGACATCGACGCCGTTGAGCGCCATCACCCGGCCACGCAGCATCGGCACCCTGGCCAGCGCTCCCCGCGGCGCCTCCTTTGCGATCAGCGCGGAGAAGGCATCGACCTCGCTGCCCTGGATGTCGACGAAGAAGAAGTTGGGCGCCCGCGCCGGCAGGTTGCCGGAGATCTGGCGCCTGAGATTCCCGTCGATCAGCGCCAGCGTCACCAGGAGTGTCAGTCCAAGCCCCAGCGACAGCACCACGGACGGCGTCAGCGCACCGGGCCGGTGGATGTTGCCGATGGCGAGCCTGAGCGCGACAAAGCGCACACGCGGACTTTTCCTGGCCGCCCATTGCACCAGCGCGCCGACGAGACGCAGCACCAGGAAAGCAAAAATCGTGGCGCCGACGAAGATCGAGGCGATGCGCTGGTCGCCCGAAAACAGGATCGCCAGCGCCGCCAGGAAAAGCGCGATGCCGAGCGCGCAGACGACATAGACGGCGCGCGGCAGGCCGCGGCCTTCCAGCCCCATCTCCCGGAACAGCGCGGTCGCCGGCACATCACGGGCGCGGCCGAGCGGCAGCAGCGCGAAAGCGAGCGTCACCAGCAGGCCGAACAGGGCCGCCATGGCGAGCGCGCCGGGATAGAAGCCGCCTCGCGCCGGCACCGGAATGACGGACTGCAGGGCCGCACTTGCGGCAAAGGGCATCAGCGCACCCAGCACCAGGCCGGCGCCGATGCCGATCAGGGCGATGATCAGGATCTGCACGAGGTAGACGGCAAAGACGAAGCCGCCGGATGCCCCCAGGCTCTTGAAAGTGGCGATGACGCCGCGCTTGCCGTCGAGATAGGCACGCACCGCGTTGGCGACGCCGACGCCGCCGACCACCAGCGCGGTGAGCCCGACCAGCGTCAGGAACTGCGAGAAGCGTTCGATGTTGGAAGACAATGCCGGGGCGGCATTGCCGCGCGTGCGGATCGACCAGCCGGCCTCCGGAAAATCCCTGGCCGCCTGGTCCTGGATGGCCTTGAGCCGCGCCTCGTCGGCATCGGCGGGCAGCCGGACCTTGTAGGCATTCTCGACCAGGCTGCCCGGCTGGATCAGCCCTGTGGCGGTCAGGCCCTCTGTCGAGATCATCAGCCTTGGCGCGAAGCCGAAGCCGTCGGAGACCGCGTCGGGCTCGGTCACCAGCCTGGCGCGCAGTTCGAAGATGGCGGTGCCGAGCTTCAGCCGGTCGCCGATCTTGAGATGCAGCCGTTCGAACAGAAGGTCGGGTGCCGCAGCGCCGAAAACGCCGAACTGCCCGCCGAACAGTTCCTGCTTCGTCAGCGCCGGTTCGGTTTCCAGCGCGCCATAGAGCGGATAGGCATCGTCGACCGCCTTGGCCTCGACCAGCGCCTGGTCGGATCCGTCGGCCAGCCGCGCCATCGAGCGCATGCCGGCGGTGTGCGAAACGACGCCCAGCCCGTCGAGAAAGCCAAGTTCGGCCTGGCTGGCGTCGCGCTGGTTGATCTGGAAGCGAAGGTCGCCGCCAAGCAGCGTCTGGCCCTGATCGGCGACACCGGCGGTGATGGAGTGGGCCACCGAATTGACGCCGCCGATGGCAGCGACGCCGAGTGCTATGCAGGCGAGGAAGATGAGAAACCCGGACAGGCCGCCGCGCATCTCGCGCAGCGAGAAACGGATGGCGAGCTTCAATGTCCGCGCCAGCGGCATCAGGCAATGACCTTGATCGGCGCCGGCGCTTCGATCCTGCCGGAGCGCATCGACACCTGGCGCGAACAGCGCGCCGCGAGCGCCGGATCATGGGTGACCAACACCAGCGTCATGCCGCGCTCGGCCGCCTTGGCAAACAGCAGGTCGGCGACCTGCCGCCCCGTCGCCTGGTCGAGATTGCCGGTCGGCTCGTCGGCGATCAGGATGCGCGGCGATGGCGCCAGCGCCCGCGCGATCGCCACGCGCTGCTGCTCGCCACCGGAGAGCTCGCCGGGGTGGTGGGTGACGCGGTCGCTGAGGCCCACGGCCGCCAGTTCCCGCTCCGCCACCGAAAACGGATCCGCGTGGCCAGCCAATTCCAGCGGCACCGCGACATTTTCGAGCGCCGTCATGTTGGGGATAAGGTGGAAGGACTGAAACACGATGCCAATGTTTCGGCCACGAAACGAAGCGATTTGATCCTCGGTCTTGCCGTTGAGCAGCTCGCCCGCGATTCGTACCGTACCCGAATCGACCCGCTCCAGCCCTGCCAGCACCATCAGCAATGTGGACTTGCCGGACCCCGACGGGCCGACGATACCAGTCGCCTCGCCGCGCGCCACCTCGAGGCTGACGCCCTTCAGCACATGGACGGACGAAGCGCCTTCGCCGAGTGTCAGGGATACATCTTTCAGCGCGATGACGGCTTCTGTCAAAATGAAAGCGTCCTATATGGGGAGGGAGGCTCTGCCTGTCGCAAGCCATCGCCGGAACAATTCTATGTCATATGGGGCTTGCCGCATGTCTTTCAAACGCCGCTTTGCCGCAGGCCTGATCGTTTTCCTCGCCATTTGCGGCGCCATTTCGTCGGCGCGCGCCGAGCCATTCAAGATCGTCGGCTTCGGTGACAGCCTGATGGCGGGGTTCGGTCTTGGCCCGGGCCAGGGTTTTACAGACAAATTGCAGGCCGCCCTTCGCGCCAGGGGCCATGACGTCACCGTCGCCGATGCCGGCGTCTCCGGCGACACCTCCAGCGGCGGCCTGGCGCGGCTCGACTGGTCGGTGCCCGACGGCACGCAACTGGTGATCCTCGAACTCGGTGCCAACGACATGCTGCGCGGCGTTTCGCCCGACATCACCCGGAAGAACCTTGACGCCATGCTGGGCAAGCTCAAGGAGCGCAAGATCGCCGTGCTCCTGGCCGGCATGCGCGCCGCGCCCAATCTCGGCGCCGACTACCAGAACGCCTTCGACGCCATCTTTCCGGACCTGGCCGGCAAATACGCTGTGCCGCTCTACCCGTTCTTCCTCGACGGCGTCGCCGGCCAGCCCACCCTGCAGCTCGAGGATGGCCTGCATCCGAACGCCGGGGGTGTCGACCTGATGGTCGAGCGCATCCTGCCGACGGTCGAGAAGGCCATCGCCGCGGCCCCGGGAGGGTCGTGAGGCCGCCAGGAATCGCTTTCCGTTAGGGAAGTTTTTAGCAATGACTGTGACCAATAAACCTCTTGCTCGATCAGGCTATCGATGATTCGCTACAGGTGACAGTTCGATTCGAGGAAGGGAGGCTCTTCATGCCGCGTCTTTTCACCGCCCTCGAAATTCCGCGTGACGCTGCCCTTTCGCTGTCCCTGCTCCGGGGCGGCCTCCCCGGGGCCCGCTGGATCGACGTTGAAAACTACCATCTGACGCTGCGCTTCATCGGCGATGTCGAGGGTCATGTCGCCGACGAGATCGCCAACGCGCTGGACCGGGTGCACCGCCCGTCCTTCTCGCTGATGCTGTCGGGTGTCGGCGCTTTCGGCCAGAAGAAGCCGCACGCCGTGTGGGCCGGCGTCGCCCCATCACCGGATCTGAGCGCCCTGCAGGGCGAGATCGACCGCATCTGCCAGCGGCTCGGCTTGGCCGCCGATCCGCGCAAGTTCACGCCGCACATCACCCTGGCGAGGCTGCGCAATTCGAGCCCGCTCGACGTCGCCCAATATCTGTCGGCGCGCGGCAATTTCTCGACGCTGCCCTTCCGCATCGGCCGCTTCGTGCTGATGTCGTCGCGCGATTCGGTCGGCGGCGGCCCCTATATCGTCGAGGAAGCCTGGCCGCTGTCAGGCGTCGATACCCGCGCCGCCAGCCGTGTCGCCAGCGCCTCGGACGCCTCGCGGATCATGCGGTAGACCGAAGCAAACGCTTCCTGGTCCTCATAATAGGGATCCGGCACATCGCGCGGCTCTCCCTCGGCGAATTCCAGAAACAGGTGGACGCGGTCGCGCACCGCCGCCGGCGCCAGCGCCTTCAGGTCGGCGACGTTGGACCGGTCCATGCCGAGGATCAGGTCGAAGCGGTGAAAATCCGCCGGTGTGATCCTGCGCGCCCGCTGCCCTGAAAGGTCGATGCCGTGGCTCGTCGCGACCGCGATCGAGCGCGGATCCGGGGCGGAGCCGACCTCCCAGCCGCTGGTGGCGGCCGAATCGAGCACGATACCCCCGCCGTACCCGCGCTCTGCCAGCACGGCGCGAAGGACGCCCTCGGCCAGAGGCGACCGGCAGATGTTGCCGAGGCAGACGAAAAGAATGGAATTTATGGGCTTTATGCTCATTCGATATGCGCCGTTTGTGCATTTCGAGCCACAAAACCGCAAAACACTTTTGGGCGACTTGCACTATGGTGAGGGTCGAAATTCGAGATAGCACGGGAAATCATCATGACGAGAGAAAAACTCAGCAAGGACGCCATCACAATTGCCCTTGCCGAACTCGGCGGCTGGTCGCTGGCCACCGACGGCGCCTCGATCAAGCGCAGCTTCGTCTTCAATAATTTCTCCGAGGCCTTCGCCTTCATGACCCGCGTCGCGCTCGCTGCCGAGAAGATGGACCATCATCCCGACTGGTCGAATGTCTACAAGACGGTCGACGTGACCTTGAACACGCATGACGCCGGCGGCGTGACGGCCCTCGATATCGAGCTGGCCAAGAAGATGAACCGCTATTTCGGCGGCTGAACACCGGCTGTCCATGCTCTGGACCGGGCGCGGACCCGCCAAATCGGCGCCCGCATCTTGCAGCCGGGTTCGGCTTTCACCACATTTTGATCCGCGAGCATGCGCCAGTCCGCGCATGGGACCCGCAAGGAGAGATTGATGGCGCAACAACCCGGTTTTGACTTTTTCGGCTTTGGCGACAGGCTGGGCGGCGAGGGCGAAGTGCGCGAAAAGTTCTGGCGCACGGCCAAGAAGGCCGCGCGGCAGATACCGTTCATGGAAGACGTCGTCGCCGCCTATTACTGCGCCATGGACAAGAACACGCCGCTGCGCGCCAAGGGCATATTGGTGGCCGCGCTCGGCTATTTCGTCCTGCCGGTCGACCTCATCCCCGACTTCATCTTCGGTCTCGGCTTCACCGATGACATCGCCGTGCTGACCGCCGCGATCACCGCCGTCAGCGCCCATATCACGCCCGCGCACCGGCAGGCCGCCAAGGACGCCATCGCCGACAAGGGCTGAAGTCCCGCCGCGTCGGCCCGGCTCCTGGATCGGGCGTTCAGCGGCGCGTCAAAAGTCAAACTCTTGCCGTTTTCGTGGCCTCCAAGTCACCAAAGGGACGCCGTGCCGGCCGCTGACAAGGCGGCGGCGCGGAAATGGCGGCGGTTTCCTGGGGTGAGGGTCCTTTTCTCTTGGGAACTTCACCGTTTGGTAACCCAGATTAAATCAAAATGAACCGACGGCAGGACGCCATGCGTCCCGCCTCCGCACCATTTGGAATACGGGAAAAACGATGCGCGGATTGATTGCACTAGTTTCGAGCCTGGTCCTGGCCGCCTCGGCAGCGCCGGCGCTGGCGCAGCAGGCGACCAAGATCGGCCAGCACAATGCCTGGGGCACCTACAGTTACCAGGCGTCGGGCGGCAAGGTCTGCTACGTGCTGACCGTGCCGACCGACAAGCAGCCGCCGACGCTCGACCATGGCGACATGTTCTTCTTCGTCAGCCAGCGGCCCGGCCAGCAGGTATCCTATGAGCCGCAGTTCATCGCCGGCTACAATTTCCAGGAAGGCTCCAAGGCCACCGTCACCATCGACAAGAAGACCTTCTCGATGTTCACGCGCGGAAAATCGGCCTGGGTCGAGAACGCCGCCGAGGAGCCGGTGCTGATCGCGGCGATGAAGACCGGCACCGACATGAAGGTGTCGGCGAAATCGGGCCGCGGCAATCCCACGAACTATGTCTTCTCGCTGAAGGGTATTTCGGCGGCGCTGTCCTCGATCGCCAAGTGCAAATAGGCTATCTTCGTTTTTGAACCAAGGCCGGGCCGCAACGCCCGGCTTTTTGCTTTTTCAGCCCAGGCCTGATTCCGGTGCGGCCTCCGCCCGCCGCCGCCGGATTGCCTCGGCGATGAAGACCCGCGACAGCGCGTGATAGAGCGGCTCGTGCGAAATCAGGCGCGCCGTGCCGTAGCCCAGCATCGAGGCCAGCATCAGGCCGATGACATTGTCGTGATTGCCGGTCATTTCGAGGATGATGACGAAGGCCGTCATCGGCGCCTGCACGACCCCGGCGAAATAGCCGGCCATGCCGAGCAGCGCCGCGACGCCGGCGCTGCCGCCGAACACCAGGCCGAGCGAACTGCCGATGCCGGCGCCGACCGCCAGCGAGGGCGCGAAGATACCGCCAGGAATTCCTGAAATCATCGATAGCAGGCCGGCTGCGAATTTCTCGGCAAAGAAGAACCAGGGCAGGGGCGTGCCTTCGACGGCGCTGCGCGCCTGCACGTAGCCGGTGCCGAAGGTCAGCCCGCCCGAGACGATGCCGATCACCGCCACGGCCAGCCCGCAGACGGCCGCCACCAGCAGCGCGCGCCACAGCGGCTGCAGCGCGTTCCAGCGCCGGATGCGCCGCGTCGCCTTCAGCGCCAGCAACGAGAACAGGGCGCCAAAGCCGCCGCCGATGACGCCGCAGACGATCACCAGCGGCCAGTCGGCGGCAAACGAGATCGTGTCCTTGGACACGCCGAAATAGGTGTAGTTGCCGAGCACGCCAAGCGAGGCGAGGCCGGCCAGGATGACCGCCGTCAGCACCAGCCCGTTGGTGCGCGCCTCATAGGTGCGGCCCATCTCCTCGATGGCGAAGACGATGCCGGCAAGCGGCGTGTTGAACGCGGCGGCGATGCCGGCGGCCGATCCGGCCAGGATCAGGCCGCGCGCCTGCGCCATGCCACCCCAGCGTGCCGCCTGCAGCATCAGCGAGGCGCCGACCTGCACGGTCGGCCCTTCGCGGCCGATGGAAGCGCCGCAGAACAGGCCGACCAGCGTGAGGGCTATCTTGCCCGCCACCAGCCGCAGCGACAGGATATGGCTGCGGTCATCATCGTCGCGCAGATGCCGGGCGGCGATCGCTTGCGGAATGCCGCTGCCTTGCGAGCCCGGAAAGAAGGCGTGCGCCAGCCATGCGCACAGGACAAAGCCGAGCGGCGTGATCGCCAGCGGCAGATAGAAACGCCAGCCGCCATCATTGCCGATCACCGCATGGAACAGCGCCTGTGCCTTGTCGGCCAGCACGGCAAACAACACGCTGATCAGGCCGATCGAGATCGCACCTGCCCAGAACACCAGGCGCGGCTGCCACACACGCCGCGATGCCCACATGGCGCGCGAACGCCGCAGCATGGGATGTCTTCGCGATTGGCCGGCCATGTCTGTCCTCGTGGGGAAACCCCAGCCGTAACACAGGCACGATGCCAATCAAGCAAGAGTCTGATGATCGGACCGGGACCAAAGGGCCGCGATGTTGGGCGTCCGCTCGCGGGCATGGCTCACAAAGCGCATAAGCCGCGTTCAATCGACGTGAAAACTGCCCCGTCCCGCCGGCCTCTAGGCCGGCGGGCAAGCGCTCGCGGGGTCGTCACATGGCCATTTTTTCACATTCGGCCTGGGCCTTCTTGGTCGATGTATCGACCATGTAGGCTTTACCCTTGGCGTCGGTCATCATCATCATGCAATGCTTGATGGGCTTGGCCATTTTCATCATGTCGGCGCTCATCTTCGCGTCCGGCATCATGGTGCCCATGTGCCCGTCCGGCATGATCGCCGTCACCTGGCCCCCTTTCATCATGGTCATGGTGCCCATCGTGTCCTCGGCAAGCGCCTGCGAGGCGCAAAGAGCGGCGACGCCGGCAATGACGGCGAGTTTGATCGATTTCATTCTGCATACTCCCATTGTGCGGGGGCACAGTTGCCCCATTTCAGGGTTCGCCGATGGCTCGCCAGCCGTTACACCGACACGAATATGTGATCGATCGCGCGCCGGCAAACAGCACCAGCCAGGCGCGGCTTGTCCACCGCGACCCGGCGGCGGGACAGGCTGCCCGATCGCCCGCGGCATGACTCTGCCGCCAAGCTGTGCTATGCGCCGCGCTTGACATCGGCCCGATGGATGAAATCGGCCGTAAACCGCTTATATCAGTGGAACCATGACCCTTTCACTCGACCTTACCGCCGAAGGCGCCCGCGACGCCTTGCGCGCCCGCCCCGTGCAGGCAGAAAAGCCCTCGCTGATTGGCCTGACACGAGCCGAACTCGGCGAGGCTCTCGTCGCTTCAGGCATCGTGCCGGAGCGTCAGGCAAAAATGCGCGCCCAGCAGCTCTGGCACTGGATGTATGTGCGCGGCGTTTCAGACTTTGCCGGCATGTTCAACATCTCCAAGGACCTGCGCGCCGAGCTCGACAGGCACTTCACCGTTGCCCGGCCAGAAATCGTCGAGGAGCAGATTTCCGCCGACGGCACCAGAAAGTGGCTGTTCCGCTTCCCGCCGCGCGGCGCCGGCCGGCCGGTCGAGATCGAAACCGTCTATATCCCCGAGGAAGGCCGAGGCACGCTCTGCATCTCCTCGCAGGTCGGCTGCACCTTGACCTGCTCGTTCTGCCACACCGGCACGCAGAAGCTGGTGCGCAACCTGACCACGGAAGAAATCCTGGCGCAGTTGCTCACCGCGCGCGATCGGCTCGGCGACTTCCCCGACCGCGACACGCCAGACGGCGCCATCGTGCCGGCCGAGGGCCGCAAGGTCTCCAACATCGTCATGATGGGCATGGGCGAACCGCTCTACAATTTCGAGGCGGTGAAGAAGGCGCTGCTGATCGCCTCCGACGGCGACGGCCTGTCCCTGTCGAAGCGCCGCATCACGCTGTCGACCTCCGGCGTCGTGCCCGAGATTTTCCGCACCGGCGAGGAGATCGGCGTCATGCTGGCGATCTCGCTGCATGCCACCAATGACGATCTGCGCGACTTGCTGGTGCCGATCAACAAGAAGTATCCGCTGAAGGAGCTGATCGCCGCCTGCCGCGCCTATCCCGGCCTCTCCAATGCCAGGCGCATCACTTTCGAATATGTGATGCTGAAGGACGTCAACGATTCCATCGAGGACGCCAAGGGCCTGATCAAGCTGCTCAAGGGCATTCCGGCCAAGATCAACCTGATCCCCTTCAACCCGTGGCCGGGCACCAACTACCAGTGCTCGGACTGGGAGACGATCGAGAAATTCGCCGACTACATCAACAATGCCGGCTATGCCTCGCCGATCCGCACGCCGCGCGGCCGCGACATCCTGGCCGCCTGCGGCCAGCTGAAGTCGGAATCGGAGCGCATGCGCAAGGTCGACCGGCTGGCGCTGGAGGCCATGATGATCGCGGGGCACGGCGAGGTGTGAGCCGTCTCGTCGCCGGCCTCCCGCGCCTCGCCATAATAGCAGTCGGCTACGTCGCCGCCGTGCTGACCTCTATCCTGGTGCCTGTGCTGCTGATCGTTCTTCTGGCCGGGATCGAGGACGGCAACTGGTCGATCATTTTCACATTCGACTGGCTGGCCTCCTTCCCGCTCGCCGTGCTGACCGTGGCGATCTGCGCGCTGCTGATCGTCGGTCCCGCGATCTTCCTCGCCGAACGGCTGGCGCTGCGGGGATGGTTCTACTTCGCCGTCACGGGTGCGGTCACGTCGATCGCCTTCGGTGTTTTTGTCCCCGGCTCGGCCGGAGGCTTCGTTTTCAACCCGGGCTTCCTCGGTTTTCTGGCCGCGGCCGGTGTTGCCGCCGGCTGGGTCTACTGGCTTCTGGCTGGACACAAGTCCGGGCATCTCACGGGACGCGACCCCCCATGACCCGTCTCGTCGCCTATATCGTGCGCTTCGCCGTCATCCTGTTCGGCTACGCCGTCGCCGCGCTGGCGGCGAGCGCCTTCCTCAACATCCTGTTCCTGGCCTCGCTCGGCTACGCGCCGGCGCAAGCCCATCCGGCGGCGGCGGCATCGCTCTATTTTTCCATTCCTTTCGTCGCCCTGTTCGTCGCTTATTTCGGCTTCATGCCGGCCGCCGTCGTCATCCTGATTGCCGAAATCCTGGGCCGGCGCGACTGGCTGTTCTACGCGCTGGCGGGCGCGCTGGTGGCGGGGGTTTTCCTCGGCCTCGTCGACAATGTCCGCGAATCCGCTTTCGCGGTCACCGAGACCAGCGCCATCATGGCCGTCATTGGCGGCGGCATGGTCGGCGGCATCTTCTACTGGCTCAGCGCCGGGCGCTGGGCGGGAAGCTGGTGGGAGGTCGAGAAAGCCCCTACTTCGCCTGGGCAGTCAGGATCTTGAGCGCGAAGGCCGAGAACACGCCGGCGAAGAGATAGTCGACCACCCGCGTCACGCGCGGGCTGGCCTTCATCGCCGCCGAGAATTTTTCCGCCGCCAGCACCATCGGCACCGTCACCGGGATCGACAGGACGATGAACATGGCGCCGAGGAAGAACAGCTTCCCGGGCGCGTTCGGATCGTGCGCGGAGACGAATTGCGGCAGGAAGGTCATGAAGAACAGAATGACCTTCGGGTTGAGCAGGTTCACGCCGATCCCCGCCGCCCAACTGCGCAGCAGCGAAATCCGCGGGCCTGTCTTCTTCTCCGGCGAGAAGGCCGAGCCCTTGGCGATCGCCTGCCAGGCCAGGAAGACGAGATAGCCGGCGCCAAAGATCTTCAGCACGAAGAAAGCCATCGGCGAGGCGACGATCAGCGCCGAGACGCCGACCACCACCAGCGTGGTGTGGATCAGCGTGCCGCACAACGCGCCGGCCATCGAGGCAAAGCCGGTGGCCCGCCCCTGGCTCAGCGTGCGCGAGACGAACAGCGTCATGTCAGGGCCCGGCGTGATCGCCAGGATCACGGTGGCGATCGCGAACTGGATCAGCGTGGTCGTGTCGGGAATGAAGGACATGCAAGGCCTCGGGAAGGTCCCGAGCCTATACAAGATACGCCGCGCCGACGCCAGATGCGCAGGCGGGAGTATCCTCCCGCGGCGGGGTTTTCTAAGCCGCCGACAGATCGATCTCGGCCAGCGAATGGGCGGCCGCTCCGGTCAGCAAAATCTGGTCGATCGGCTTGGGGCGGCCGAGGAAGTAGCCTTGCGCCTCGTTGCAGCCTTCCACTTGCAGGATGGTGAGCTGGACATGCGTCTCGACACCTTCGGCAAGCACCGGAATGTCGAGGCTGCGCCCCAGTGTCAGCACCGCGCGGATGATCGCCTTGGCCTGCGGGCTGCGCTCGACATCGGCCATGAAGGAACGGTCGAGCTTGATCTTGTCGAACGGAAACGAGCGCAGGGTGTCGAGCGACGAATAGCCGGTGCCGAAATCGTCGATCGCGATCGTCACGCCCAGCGCCTTGATCTGGCGCAGCACGTGCAGCGTGCGGACCTTGTCGGCGACGATCGTCGATTCGGTCAGCTCCAGTTCGAGGCGCCTCGGCGACAGGCCGGTTTCGACCAGGATCTGGTGGACGAGCTTGGCGAGATCGGCATGGGCGAGCTGCACCGGCGACAGGTTGACCGCGATCTTGTGACCCTTGTCCCAGGACGCTGCCTGGCGGCACGCGGTGCGCAGCACCCATTCGCCGATCGCCAGGATCGAGCCATTCTCCTCGGCGATCGGAATGAATTCGGCGGGCGGGATCATGCCATGCACCGGATGGGTCCAGCGCAGCAACGCCTCGTAGCCGCAGGTGGCGCCGGTCGAGACCGAAGTCTGCACCTGGTAGTGGAGCGTGAGTTCGCCACGTTCGATGGCCTGGCGAAGGTCGGTGGCCAGGGCGCGCCGTGCCCGCGCCGTCTCGTCCATGGCCGATTCGTAGAAACAGACGGCCCGCGCCACGTCGTTCTTGGCCCGGTACATGGCCAGATCCGCATTGCTGACCAGCCTCTCCCGGTCGGCCCCGTCACGCGGATAGACGGCGACGCCGATGCTGGCGCCGGTAACGGTCTCGAAATCGTCGAGCAGCAGCGGCTCGAACAGGGACTTCTCCAGGCGTGAAACCAGGCCGAGCAGCTCGTTCTGGTCCTTGAATTGCTTGATGGCGGCGAATTCGTCGCCGCCGAGCCTGGCGACGAACTCGCCGTCGCCGGTCAGTTTCGCCAGCCTGCGGGCGATGATCTTGAGTGCCTGATCGCCGGCCGCATGGCCCCTGAGGTCGTTGATCTCCTTGAAGCGGTCGAGATCGATGACGATGACGGCCGTCATCGCGCCTCCCTCGCGTGCCCGCTCGATCTCATGGTCGAGGCGGTCGTTGAAGGAGACCCGGTTGGCGAGACCTGTCAGCGCATCGTTGAGGGCAAGGTGCTGCAGTCGCTCGAAGCTCTCGAGCCGGCCGCGTTCGTCGATCAGGTAGCTGGCAAAGCCTGTGGCCGCGACGATCAGGCCGACCACGGCGACGGCGACGGCCATCGCTTCGAGGATATCGGGATTGGTGCCCGTGGTGATGAAGGAGAGCGGCGTCACCGCCACCGCGGCCATGGCCGTGAAATGCAGGCCGACGATCGCCAGCACCAGCAATCCGATGCCGAGATAGTGCGACCAGCGATATGGCCGGCGCTCCGCCTGGCCGATCGCCACGGCGGAGAACGCCATCGCGATCAGCAGCGAAGCGACCACATAGCGGGCGTCCCATTCGACGATGCCGGCCACGTGATAGGCGATCATGCCGGTATAGTGCATGGCACAGATTGCCAGCCCGACAAGGCATCCGCCCCATTCCGGCGCCAGGCCGCGGCTTTTGTCGAGGGCAAGACCGAAACCCGCCCCGGTTCCAACCATGGCGATGACCAGGGATATCATGGTGAGCGCCGGATCGAAGGTGATCGGCGCGCCGGGCTGATAGGCCAGCATGGCGATGAAATGCGTACACCAGATCGAAGAGCCGGCCGCGACCGCGGTCAGGAACAGCCAGCCCCGCATCTGCATGCCGACGGTCTTCCTGGCGCGATCCAGGAGACCGATCGTCACCCAGCAGCCGGTGACGCACATCAGCGCGGCCAGCAGGACAAGCCACAGATTATGCTCCGTGACGATGCAGGATATAACGCGCATCGAGGATGACCCAAGCCCGAGGATACCCGCGACGAACGGGCACAAGCCGCTTCGGCGCCAACATGCGGCCAGGCGGCTCTGTCTTGGATGTTTAGCGGCTGGGGGTGAAAACTTGATTAAATACGAGGTATAAATGCAGCCGCTGATTGTAGCAGGTTGTTTCCCCAACCAGTTTGGCTGCCCCGCCATTGGCTGGATCAGAAGGCTGGCGCCGCCTGCGCTTGCTCGCTTTGCGGTTCCTGCTAAAAGGCGCTCCGACAATCCGTGACGCCATTGCCTCAAGCGTCCACTTTTCGACGGAGCAGAAATGTCCAAGACCAAAGACGTCAAGAAGGTCGTGCTCGCCTATTCCGGCGGCCTCGACACATCCATCATCCTGAAATGGCTGCAGACCGAACTCGGCGCCGAAGTCGTCACCTTCACCGCCGATCTCGGCCAGGGCGGCGAATTGGAGCCGGCGCGCAAGAAGGCCGAGATGATGGGCATCAAGGACATCCGCATCGTCGACGTGCGCGAGGAATTCGTCGCCGACTTCGTCTTCCCGATGTTCCGCGCCAACACCGTCTACGAAGGCACCTATCTCTTGGGAACCTCGATCGCGCGGCCGCTGATCTCCAAGCACCTGGTCGACATCGCCAGGGAGACCGGCGCCGACGCCATCGCGCATGGCGCCACCGGCAAGGGCAACGACCAGGTCCGCTTCGAGCTTTCGGCCTATGCGCTCAACCCCGACATCAAGGTGATCGCGCCATGGCGCGACTGGTCGTTCAAGTCGCGCACCGACCTGATCAACTTCGCCGAACAGCATCAGATTCCCGTGGCCAAGGACAAGCGCGGCGACGCGCCGTTCTCGGTCGACGCCAATCTTCTGCACTCCTCTTCCGAGGGCAAGGTGCTGGAAGATCCATGGAGCGAGCCGCCGGAATTCGTCCACCAGCGCACCGTGTCGCCGATGGACGCCCCGGACGCCGTCACCGAGATCGAAATCGAGTTCCTCAAGGGCGATCCGGTCGCGCTCAACGGCAAGAAGCTGTCGCCGGCCACCATGCTGGCCGCCCTCAACGATCTCGGCCGCGACAATGGCATCGGCCGACTCGACCTGGTCGAGAACCGTTTCGTCGGCATGAAATCGCGGGGCGTGTATGAAACGCCCGGCGGCGCCATCCTGATCGTGGCCCATCGCGCCATCGAATCGATTACGCTCGACCGGGGTGCGGCGCACCTCAAGGACGAGTTCATGCCGCGCTACGCGGAACTCATCTACAACGGCTTCTGGTTCTCGCCCGAGCGTCTGATGCTGCAGGCGATGATCGACAAGAGCCAGGAAGACGTCGAAGGCACGGTGCGGCTGAAGCTCTACAAGGGCAACGTCATGGTCACCGGCCGCAAGTCGAAGAAGACGCTCTATTCCGACGCGCTGGTTACCTTCGAGGACGACCGTGGCGCCTACGACCAGAAGGACGCCGCCGGCTTCATCCGCCTCAACGCGCTGAGGCTGCGGACTTTGGCCGCGCGCAACCGCAACAGCTAGACGGAATGCGCTGTCCCGGCCGATGCCTGGTGCCGCTGGTCCTTCTGGCGGCCCCAGCCATGGCCGGGGATTTCGACCCTGGCCCGCTCGACCTTGCCGCGCTGATCGAGTGCCGGGTCGACGTGCCCAGCTACAACGGCTTTGCCCTTTGGCTGGCAGGCGAGCCCAGCGTGGCGGACACGCTCGGCTGGAAAGAAGTTCCGTCAGGCAATCCGTTCCTGCGCCAATACAGCTTGCCCGCCCCGGTCCACGTCTTCGGGCGCGAGACCGGAGCGATCGTCTTTACCGCGACGGGCCCGATGGCGGTGCTTGACGGCATCGCCGCACCGGACCTCGCCCGCCAGCTCGACGTCCCGGCGACGATCTCGACGCCGGGCAAATTCCTCGGCGAGAAGGTCGTGGCCGAAAACACCGAGGAAGCCGGCGGCGTGAGCCTTGTCACGCGCATCACGCTCAACGTCTCGACGGTCGAGTCCCATCCCGGCAAGGCGCTGGCCGGCTGCTCCTATGCGCTCGACGTGAAATGAAAAACCCGGCGCGGAGGCCGGGTTCTTCGTTCAATACCGTATGTTCGATCAGTTGGCATCGATCGCGTCGGCGATGCGGGCGATGGCTTGCTGATAGACGTTTGCCGAATTCCAGCCGGCAATCGCGCCCATATTGGCGCTCGCGCTCGCGCCGGCCCGCCAGCCATGACCCTTGAGGTAGTTGGCGGTGGAAGCCAGCGCGGTGGCCTTGTCGCGCAGGTTTCCGTTGCCGACCGCATATTTCAAGACATTTCCGGGCAGGAACTGCGTGTGGCCGACCTCGCCATGCATGGCGCCGACCGACGACGAGGTCAACGCGCCGCGGTCAACCAGCTTCAGGGCCGCGATGGCATGCGGGTGGAAATAGTCCGGACGGCGGCAATCATAGGCAAGCGTCAAAATCGCTGAGACCGTGTTCTGGTTGCCCATCGAGGCACCGAAGCCGGTTTCCATGCCCCAGATGGCGAGCAACACGCCCGGCGACACGCCGTAATTGGCTTCGATCTGGTTGAACAGCGCCGCGTTCGACTTCTTCAGCGAACGGCCCTTGGAAATGATCGCCGACCCGCCACGGCGTTTCATGAAATCGTCCACCGAGCCGCTGAAAGCCTTGTGGATGGCGCGGTCCGCGGAGATCGTCCTGGTTGCGTAGGTGGCGCCCGCCAGAGCGGCCAGGCCCCTCGACCCGACACCCTCGGACTTGGCCTCGGCGGCGAAATCCTGCTTCCAGGCGTCGAAGCCGGCGCCGGTCTTGCCGCAACTGGCCGCCGCCTGCGCGCCCGTTGCCAGCCCAAGCACCGCCACCATTGCGGCCGCTAAAATCCTACCCTTGGCAAGAAATGCCATGTTGTTCTCCTGATTGCCTGATTCACGTCCCGATTGCGAATTTGCCAGCGAAACGCGCATTTGTCACCGTCTGTGGCGCGATGCTGGCGAATGCCGGGGAATTTGCCTACGATCAAGTGATTATTATGGCGAGGCCAGGCATGAGAGACGTTGATGCCGGCCGTGGACAGCATCGGCGGGGCGGCCGGACCGGCGAAGCGAAATAGTCTCGATGGAGTGCGGAACGCCGGCCGGTGGTTCGCGTTTGGGCACGGGCCGCCATGCATCCTATGCCTTCCTGATGAATTGAGATCGACATGAAACTTTTCGACTGCCCGCATTGCGGCCACCGTCTCTATTTCGAGAACGCCCAATGCCTGAACTGCCGCAGTCTCGTGCTCTATGATCCCGAGGGCGCGCACTTTGTCTTGTCCGGCGTCGATGGCGCCATCCAGTGCACAAACGCCGACGAATGCGCCTGCAACTGGATGGCCGAGCCGGGGCAGGTCTTCTGCCGTGCCTGCGTGCTGAACCAGCTGATCCCCGACCTCTCCGTCGACGGCAACCGCCGCCGCTGGATCCGTGTCGAGGCAGCGAAGAAGCGCGCCATCTATTCGCTGCTCGCCTTCGGCCTGCCGGTCGCGCCCAAGCAGAGCCCGACGGACGAAATCGGCCTGGCCTTCGACTTCCTCGCCGATCCGATCGGTGGGGGCCCGGGGGGCGAACGGATTCTCACCGGTCACGACAACGGCCTGATCACGCTGAACGTCGCCGAGGCCGATTCAGCCGAGCGTGAAAGACGTCGCATCGAGATGGGCGAGAACTACCGCACCCTGCTCGGCCATTTCCGCCACGAGCTCGGCCATTATTACTGGGACCGCCTGATCCGCGACGATCCCCAAAGGCTGGAGGCCTTTCGCGCTTTGTTCGGCGACGAACGCGCCGACTACGAACAGGCGCTGAAGGCTTACTACACCAACGGCGCCGCGCCCGACTGGCAGCAAAACCACATCTCGGCCTACGCCACCTCGCACCCATGGGAGGACTGGGCCGAGACCTGGGCCCACCACCTGCATATCACCGACACGCTGGAGATGGTCCATGCCTTGAACTTCCCGCTCGGCCGCCTGGAGACGGTGGAGGCGAACGAACTGCCACGGGGCGACACCGGCGGTGAACTGCAGGCAGCGCCTTCGGAGCCTGCAAACACGCCCGAGCCTTTCGACAGGATCCTTGTCCGCTGGCTGGTGCTGTCGGAAGCCTCCAATTCGATCAACCGCTGCATGGGCCTGCCCGATCTCTACCCCTTCGTCATTTCGGACGTGACGGCGCAAAAACTGGCCTTTGTTCACGACCTTGTGACCGATTTGCCGAAAGGCGCGGGAACAAATCGTGAGTTGGCTCGCGCACTTTAGCCGGAACGCATGCGCCGCTGCCCCGTTTTCACAGCCGAGGGATCACTAAAACGGAGAGTACCCATGAAATCCTTATTGTTTCCCGCAATAGCCGGGATGCTGACCGCAATGTCTGGCGCCGCGTTGGCCGATACCGCTGTCTCGGCGGTCACCGATCTCAATGTGCGCGCCGGCCCGGGTCCGCAATATCCGGTGATCGGCGTGCTCGCCGCGGGCCAGTCGGCGACGCTCAATGGCTGCATCGAAAACAGCAAATGGTGCACCATCGCCGAAGCCGGCGGCCAGGGCTGGGTCTATTCCGACTACGTCACCGCCGATTTCGGCGGCAGCCGTGTGGTGCTGACGCAGCGCCGCTCCGCTGTCGCCGTCGTCTCGCCGCCGGAGGACATCGGCAACTACTCCACCGACTATACCGGCGCGATCATCTCCAGTGATCCTGTCGTAGGCGAGTTCCCCGCGCCGCCGGCCGCGGTGCGGACCTATGTCGACACCCACCGCCTGGACCCTGTCTATCTCGACGGCGAGGTGGTCACCGGCGCGACCCTGCCAGACACGGTCGAGCTGCGCGAAATTCCTGACTACAACTACCGTTATGTCTATGTGAACGGCCAGCGCGCGCTGATCGATCCGCAGACACGGCGCATCATGTACGTGGTGCGTTGATAGACGCCGGCGGTCGCCGTCGCGGCCGCTGGCGACACCTGGGTTGGCGATCGCGGCAGGCTGGCCAGCGCCGGGTGCCGCGGCTGCCAGTTTGCGCCTGTCCCTGCTGATATTGATTTCGATTCCCGAGGCCATCGGCTAGATCCAGGAACGATGGATTGGGATCGAGGACAAGCGTGACAATCGACGACACTGCCTTCGAGCGCTATCGCAACGGCCCGAACGCCAGGACGACCTTGCCGCGCCTGTTGCTGGGAACGCTGATCGTCGTCCTGTTCTGGGGCGCCACCACCGCGGCGGTGCTGTTCGGCGGCAGCCATGTTTACTTCGCCTGGCAGGCGGCGGCTTCGCCATACGGCATGGAGGGCTTCCTTGCCTCGCCGATCGGCATCCTCAGCGCGCTCACCTCTTTCGCCGGTATCTGGATCGGCCTGTGGATCGCCATGCGCTGGGTGCATGGCGAGCCGCTGTCGGCCCTCCTCGGCACTGGCCGCCGCGTATCGCGGCCGGGCTTCCTCAAGGGGCTGATCGCGGTGCTGATCACCTCGGCTTTGTCCGAAATCCTGCTCTATCTGCTGGAGCCGGGGATCGCTCGCGGCACGATCAGCCTGTCGTCCTGGCTGTTGTTCGCGATCCCGATCGTCGCGCTCGTCTTGCTGCAGACCTCGTCGGAAGAGGTGCTGTTTCGTGGCTACCTGCTGCGCGGCCTGGCCAACCGGTTCCGCAACCCTTTCATCTGGGGGCTGCTGCCCGGCCTGCTGTTCACCTCGCTGCACTGGAGCGGCGGCTCCTCGGCCGCCATCAACGCCTGCGTCCTGGTCTCGATCGCCGCTTTCGCGCTGCTTCTGACGCTCGTGGTCTATGCCACCGGCAATCTCGGCGCGGCACTTGGCGTTCATCTCGGCAACAACCTGACCGGCTTCCTGCTGATCTCGCATCAGGAGAGCTACAATTCCTTCGCCTTGTTCACCGCCAAGCCGCTCGAAGGGCCGGGCTGGATGATGTCGGATGCCATTCTCATTGCCCTCATCGGCATCGCCTGCAGCCTGCTGACGATTGTCTTGCTGCTGCATCCGCGCTCGCCGCTGAGGGTTACGGCCGAGGTTACGGACGGCGCGCGTGCGGCCTGATCGCGGCCCGGGAAACGGCGTGACGCGGGCCTTGCCTTGACTCTCGCGCCGATTTCCTGTCTACAGCCCCCGAATTCCGCGACGAGTATCCCTCCGAGCAAGCCGACCAGGACGCCGAAGCCTCTTTGAGGCCAAGTGCTGTAAACAGATCCTGGAGGCCAACACCCGGCAGCGCTGTGCGCCCCCGGGTGCTTTTTGGTTTTGGGCTTTTGCTTGGACTGGCTTTTGCTTGGAGACTGGGCGCGAACGCATTACCTCTCGGATCGAATGAACCGGGATCGAAGGAAGCAAGATGTTTGAATCGCTGCAGGAGCGCCTTGGCTCCATCCTGAACGGCCTGACCGGCCGCGGCGCGCTGTCGGAGGCTGATGTCTCGGCGGCGTTGCGCGAGGTGCGCCGTGCGCTGCTCGAGGCCGACGTGGCGCTGGAAGTGGTGCGCTCCTTCACCGACAAGGTGCGCGAGAAGGCCGTCGGCGCGGCGGTGCTCAAGTCGATCAAGCCGGGACAGATGGTCGTCAAGATCGTCCATGACGAGCTGGTCGACATGCTCGGCGCCGAGGGCGTCGCCATCGACCTCAACGCGCCGGCCCCGGTCGTCGTCATGATGGTCGGCCTGCAGGGCTCCGGCAAGACGACGACTTCGGCCAAGATCGCCAAGCGCCTGACCGAGCGGCAGAACAAGAAGGTCCTGATGGCCTCGCTCGACACGCGGCGTCCCGCCGCGCAGGAGCAGCTGCGCCAGCTCGGCGAGCAGGTCAAGGTCGCGACGCTGCCTGTGATATCAGGCCAGAACCCGGTCGATATCGCCAAGCGCGCCGTGCAGGGGGCCAAGCTCGGCGGCCATGACGTCGTAATCCTCGACACCGCCGGCCGCACCCATATCGACGAGCCGCTGATGGTCGAGATGGCCGACATCAAGAAGGTGTCGAGCCCGCACGAAATCCTGCTGGTCGCCGACTCCCTGACCGGCCAGGACGCCGTCAACCTGGCGAAAAGCTTCGACGAGCGCGTCGGCATCACCGGCCTGGTGCTGACCCGCATGGACGGCGACGGCCGTGGCGGCGCCGCGCTTTCGATGCGCGCCGTCACCGGCAAGCCGATCAAGCTGATCGGCACCGGCGAAAAGATGGACGGGCTGGAGGAATTCCACCCCAAGCGCATCGCCGACCGCATCCTGGGCATGGGCGACATCGTCTCGCTCGTCGAGAAGGCGGCGGAAAACATCGACGCCGAGCAGGCGGCGGCGATGGCCAAGAAAATGCAGTCGGGCAAGTTCGACCTGAACGATCTAGCCCAGCAGCTTCAGCAGATGTCGAAAATGGGCGGCATGGGCGGCATCATGGGCATGATGCCCGGCATGGGCAAGATGAAGGACCAGATGGCCGCGGCCGGCCTCGACGACAAGATGTTCGGCCGCCAGCTCGCCATCATCTCCTCGATGACCAAGGCCGAGCGCGCCAATCCCGACATGCTGAAACACTCGCGCAAGAAGCGCATCGCCGCCGGCTCCGGCACCGATGCCGCCGAGATCAACAAGCTGCTCAAGATGCATCGCGGCATGGCCGACATGATGAAGGCGATGGGCGGCAAGGGCAAAGGCGGCGGCTTGATGCGCGGCATGATGGGCGGTCTTGCCTCCAAGATGGGCCTCGGCGGCATGATGCCTGGTGGCATGGGCGGCATGATGGGCGGCGGCATGCCCGATCTGTCGAAGATGGACCCCAAGCAGCTCGAAGCCTTGCAGAAGCAGGCGCAGGCCGCCGGCCTCGGCGGCATGAAGGGCTTGCCCGCCCCGGGCGGCGCTGGCCTGCCGGGCTTGCCCGGCGGCATGAAACTTCCGGGGCTGCCCGGCCTTGGCGGCGGTGGCGGTCTGCCGGGTCTGGGCAAGAAGAAGTGAGGACAAGGATGAACGAAGAAAAGGACATGGCCGACGCCCGCATCATCCTGGCCGGCTACCGCGCCTCGATCGACAACATCGATGCAGCCCTCATCCATATGCTGGCCGAGCGCTTCCGCTGCACCAAGGCGGTCGGCGTGCTCAAGGCCGAGCATGGCCTGCCGCCAGCCGACCCGGCGCGCGAGCAGCAGCAGATCGCGCGTCTCCGCCAGCTGGCGCATGACGCGCATCTCGACCCCGATTTCGCGGAGAAATTCCTCAACTTCGTCGTCCGCGAAGTGATCCGCCACCACGAACAGATCGCCGCTTCGAGCAGCGGCGGGTCAAAAAACTCGCTGCCAACGGCGTGACGAAAACCGGCTGATGACCAGCCTCGATTAATCAACGAAATCAATGCTTTTAGGAGAAAAGAAATGGCACTGAAGATCAGACTGGCCCGTGCGGGCTCGAAGAAGCGTCCTTACTACCACGTCGTCGTCGCCGACGCCCGTTCGCCGCGCGACGGCCGGTTCATCGAGTCGCTCGGCTCGTGGAACCCGCTGCTGCCGAAGGACGGCGAGCGCATCAAGGTCGACGCCGACCGCGTCAAGCATTGGCTGTCGCACGGCGCCCAGCCGACCGACCGCGTGCTGCGCTTCCTCGACGAAGCCGGCCTTGCCAAGCGCGAAGCCCGCTCCAACCCGAAGAAGGCCGAGCCCGGCAAGAAGGCGCAGGAACGCGCCGCCCTGCTGAAGAAGGCCCAGGAAGACGCCGCTGCCGCCGTCGCCGCGGCCACTGCCGCACCGGCCGAAGCGGAAGCCGCCACGGCGGAGTAATCGCTTCCTATTCCTTGCGGAAACAGAACGGCGGGCCTGTGCCCGCCGTTCTGCTGTTTGCACTTGTCGCCGATCAATAGCCGCTCGGGCAGCGATCGACATAGGTGCGACCGTAGCGGTCGCGGTACCGGCATTGGCCGCTTTCGCTGGCATGGCCGATCAGCGCCCCGGCCACCGCGCCGACAGCGCCGCCGACGACTGCGCCCTGCACCGGGTCACCAGCCACCGCTGCGCCGACCGCGGCGCCGCCAAGACCACCGACGGCCGCGCCTTTCTCCGTTTGCGAACAGGCGCCGAGCGCCGTCGTCAGCACCAGAATGGTCAGGATTTTCTTCATTTGTCGTTCCTCTCTCATGCGGGTCGCCGTCTCGCCGCCAAGGGCTTAACTCTCGGGCGGCTAATTTGATCCCGAGAGAATCAAGATCGCCACGGCAGCCAGCAGCGGGTGGCGCGGAACTGCTATCGGCTGAGCGGGATCACAGCGCGCACCCTGGGATCGCGCAGATAGAGGCCGCCCCACAGGATGATGCCGAGATAAACGCCGAACAGCGTGTGCGAAAACAGCGGATTGCCGATACGCGCATTGGTGGCGATGGCGCCGCCCATATAGGCGGTGAGCAGGATGGCGCCGAGCACGGAGGTGCGCGGCAGTGCGTAGAGCGCGGTCGAGACCAGGCCGATAACACCCAGCATGCGCGCGACGTTGGCGTCGGCCGGCCAGCCGAGCGGCACCATCGTCTGGGTGACGATATCGAGCGGCGGCAGCTTGATGGCGCCGTCGAAGATCATGAACAGGACGATGAGGCCGCTGAGCACGCGGCCGGTCCACAAGGCGCCGGATGAGACGGGCGCGATTTCGGAAATGCTCATAGGTGTTCCCTCCGGTTGGTCAGCCCCTTTTTCAGCGTGGTCGAACCAAGGACGTGCCGTGAGGCGTCGGTCCGACAAGTGTCCGGATTCTTTGACGATGCGGCCCTACGAGAAGTAAAACTTTTCGGCCGGCAGCATCTTTGGCGGCGTTTCGCCCAGGGCCTCGAACACAGAGATTTCACAGACCCGGCACAGGCCGTCGAGCGCGAGGTCGTTGGCTTCGGTGCCGAACGGATCCTCGAGTTCTTCCGAAAGCGCGTCGAGGCCGAAGAAGGTGTAGGCGATCAGCGCGGTGAACAATGGCGTCGCCCAGCCGGTGGTCGAGATCAGGCCGATCGGCAACAGCAGGCACACGATGTAGGCCGTGCGGTGCACCAGCAGCGTGTAGGCGAAGGGCAAGGGCGTGCCGGCGATCCGCTCGCAGCCGGCCTGGATGGCGGTGATTGATGCCAGCCTCTCATCCAGGATGCGGAAACCAATCGTGTCGAACTCGCCAATTTGGCGCTGCGCGTTGGCACGGCGGCCCATGCGCCTGACCATCTCGTCCGCCGGATTGGCGAAACGCGCCGCCGTCTCGGCTTCTGCCTCGATGAAGGCACGGACGTCCTTGACGCTGTCGATCCTGCGCAACTGGCCGCGCAGGAAATGACAGAAGGCCAACGCCTCCATCAGCAGGGCGCGTTGCTCGGTCCGATCGGGGATGAGGCTGGTCGTGGCGCGGGCCAGATTGCGGATTTCGAAGACCAGCGCGCCCCACAGCTTGCGCGCCTCCCACCAGCGGTCATAGGCGGCGTTGTTGCGAAACGACAGATAGATCGACAAGGTCACGCCGACCAGGCCGAAGGGCGTGATGTTGAAGACGCCGAGATCGAGCTGGAACCAGCGCGCCACGACGAGGATGACCACCGAATAGATCGCGAAGCCGAAAATCTGCGGCAGGATGCGTGGCACCACCGAGCCGCGCATGATGAAGAACAACTGCAGGAAGGTGGGGCGCGGGCGAACGATCATCGATGGCCTTTCACGGACCGGCGTCGGCCCTCAGATCCTCTATTGTGCGATGCGCCAGATGCGCAAGCGCAGCCGCCAACGGCATCGCCATGTCGTCCACACGGTGTGCGGACTACCGGTGTGTGCTGGTTGCGGATATTGAGAAGCCTGCCGCCGTCCCGATACAGGCGAGAAAAATGACCGGCGAGACCGATCTGAGGACTCTGTTGGCGTCGATGACGCCGGAATTGCTTGATGGCACCTATGTCTTTGCCACGCTGAAGCCCGGCATTCCGCGGCCCGAAGGCCTGGAGCCGGTGATGGTGTTTCGCGAGCGCGAAGGCACGGCCCTGATCGTGACCGAGGAAGCCGCGCAGACCATGGGGCTGGCGGCCTCGTTCCGCTGCCGGATGATCACGCTGAACATCCACTCCTCGCTGGAAGCGGTCGGCTTCCTTGCCGCCATCACCGCGCGCCTCGCCGCCGCCGGCATGGGCGTCAATCCGGTCTCGGCTTTTTATCACGACCATCTGTTCGTGCCGGCCGAGCGGGCGGAAGAGGCGATGGCATTGTTGCTAAGGCTGGCGGAGGACAGCGCGACCTGAAATCAGCGCCTGCGGACATAAAGAATGTCCGGCAGCCCTTCCTCGTTGGTCGTGCCGTCGCCGAACGCCTCCGCCTGGAACCCATGGCGCTCATAGAACCGCCGGGCGCCGGTATTGGCCTGGAAGCAATGGAGTTTGACTTGAGGCAGCGCGGCGGTCGCGTCCATCAGCAGCCGGCTGCCGATGCCTTGCCCGGTCGATGCCGGGTCGAGATAGAGCTGTTCCACCCAATCGCCGATGACGGCGATGAAGCCGGCAATGTCGGCGCCGTCCTCGGCGACCGTGACCTGCTGGTTGGGCAACACGATATCGCGGATGAAGGCGAGGTCCTCGGCCGGGGTGTGAATGACCGGCATCCAATCGAAGGAGTTGAGCGCCGCCCGCAATATTCTGGCGATGGCGGCTGCATCGGAAGCGACGGCCGGGCGCAGAGCAATTTTGGCGCTATCAATCATACCAAGCCCCGCGACGAAAGCGGATTTCGCGGCCGGCGCCGCCCCTCATCCGCCTGCCGGCACCTTCTCCCCGTATAGTGACGGGGAGAAGGGAGCTAACGGCCGAACGCCGAGCCCGCGACGGCGGGCCGCCGGTTGTCAGGCGCCCCCGCGGAGGGCCAGCCGCAGCAGCGGCGGTGCGGCCCGTGAGCGAAAAATTATGCCGCCTTCTTCTTCGGCTGGATCAGGCCGCGCTCGACCAGCAGCTCGGCGATCTGCACCGCGTTCAACGCCGCGCCCTTGCGCAGATTGTCGGAGACGATCCACATCGACAGGCCGTTGTCGATGGTCGAATCCTCGCGGATGCGCGAGATGAAGGTGGCGTCCTCGCCGGCCGATTCGAGCGGCGTGATGTAGCCGCCGTCCTCGCGCTTGTCCAAGACCTGGCAGCCCGGCGCCTCGCGCAGGATGTCGCGCGCCTCGTCGGCGGTGATCGGCTTTTCGAACTCGATGTTGACCGCTTCCGAGTGGCCGATGAACACCGGCACGCGCACGCAGGTCGCCGTCAGCTTGATCTTGGGGTCGAGCATCTTCTTGGTCTCGGCGACCATCTTCCATTCTTCCTTGGTGGAACCGTCGTCGAGGAAGACGTCGATATGCGGAATGACATTGAAGGCGATGCGCTTGGTGAACTTCTTGACGTCGACCTGGTCGGCGACGAACACCGCGCGTGTCTGCGTGAACAGTTCGTCCATGCCTTCCTTCCCGGCGCCCGACACCGACTGGTAGGTGGCGACGACGACGCGCTTGATGGTGGCGGCGTCATGCAGCGGCTTCAGCGCCACGACGAGCTGCGCCGTCGAGCAGTTCGGGTTGGCGATGATGTTCTTGCGCGTGAACAGCGAGATCGCGTCCGGATTCACTTCAGGCACGATCAGCGGCACGTCCTGGTCGTAGCGGAAGGCCGACGAATTATCGATGACGACGCAGCCTTGCTTGCCGATCTTCGGCGACCATTCCTTGGAGACGTTGCCGCCGGCCGACATGATACAGATGTCGGTGTCGGAAAAATCATACTGGTCGAGCGGCCTGACCTTCAGCGTGCGGTCACCGAACGACACTTCCGTGCCCATGCTTCGCCGCGAGGCCAGCGCCACGACTTCGCTGACCGGAAAGCCGCGCTCTTCCAGTATGTTGAGCATTTCCCGGCCCACATTGCCCGTGGCGCCGACGACTGCAACCTTGAAACTCATAGAAATCTCCTGTCCCTCTCCGCTTGGTTTTTGGAGAAAACCCGCCGGCCAAGTGCGGGTTCCGTCCCCCGGGCCGGACCCGGGAGAGGGTGGTTAGGCCAAGGGAATCACACCGTTTTGGTGGTGGTTTTTTTGGCCATGGTTTTGCTGGAACGAGCGGACGCGCCGACACGCCCGGCCCAATGGTTCGCATTGAGGCTGGGGGCATCGAATGCAAGATGAGCCATCAAAAGGCCGCGCATCGAAAAACGATCCCGTTCGAAGCGGGCTTTTACGCGGTTTCGATAAAGAGTCAATTGGCGCGCCCTTCCTTCTCCCCGTCACTATACGGGGAGAAGGTGCCCGAAGGGAGGATGAGGGGCGGCGCTGACGTTGGCAGATAGCTCGTCCGGAGTGAGCCTCCTCGCCTTACCTATCAGCATTCGCGCCGCCCCTCACCTGCCTGCCGGCATCCTCTCCCCGTATAGTGACGGGGAGAGGGGCGCTCCCTCCAGCGGTTTCGCCAATCGCCGTGCTACGCAGCACCCTGTACAAGAAGGGCGGCAGGAAGTACGAACGGCCAAGATTGTTCGGCTGGCGCGGCGCCAGCCCCGGCATGTGCTCCATGATGAGCGCAGAACCCTGAATTCCGAAAGAACGAGATGTCCAACTTCGATGGTATTGTTCCCGCGCTGGCCCAAGCGCTGGAAAAACGCGGCTATTCCGACCTGACGCCGGTGCAGAAGGCGGTACTGGAACTCGGCCAGGCCGACGCGCTGGTGTCGGCCCAGACCGGCTCGGGCAAGACCGTGGCCTTCGGCCTTGCCATGGCGCCGACGCTGCTCGACGGCGCGGAACGTTTCGGCCCGGCCGCGGCGCCGCTGGCATTGGCGGTGGCGCCGACGCGCGAGCTGGCGCTGCAGGTGACGCGCGAGCTCGAATGGCTCTACGAGCCGACCGGCGCCACGGTGGCGTCCTGCGTCGGCGGCATGGACATGCGCACCGAACGGCGCGCGCTGGAGCGCGGCGCCCATATCGTCGTCGGTACGCCCGGCAGGCTGCGCGACCACATCACCCGCAATTCGCTCGACATGTCGACGCTCAAGGCCGTGGTTCTCGACGAGGCCGACGAGATGCTCGATCTTGGCTTTCGCGAAGACCTCGAATTCATCCTCGACGCCGCGCCGGCCGACCGTCGCACGCTGATGTTCTCGGCCACCGTGCCGCGCTCCATCGCCACGCTCGCCCAGGGCTATCAGCGCGATGCCGTACGCATCTCGGCCGCCGGCGAGGAAAAGCAGCATCTCGACATCGAGTACCGGGCGCTGAATGTCGCCCAGGCCGACCGCGAGAACGCCATCATCAACGTTCTGCGCTTCTACGAGGCCAAGAACGCGCTGGTGTTCTGCAACACGCGCGCCGCCGTCAACCATCTGACCGCGCGCTTCAACAACCGCAATTTTTCCGTCGTGGCGCTCTCGGGCGAGCTCAGCCAGAACGAACGCAGCCACGCGCTGCAGGCGATGCGCGACGGCCGCGCCAAGGTCTGCATCGCCACCGATGTCGCGGCGCGCGGCATCGACCTGCCCAATCTCGAACTGGTGATCCACGCCGACCTGCCGACCAATCCGGAAACGCTGCTGCATCGCAGCGGCCGCACCGGGCGTGCCGGACGCAAGGGCGTCAGCGCACTGATTGTGCCGGGCAGCGCCCGCAGGCGCACCGAGCGGCTGCTGCAAAGCGCCAAGCTGACGGCGACATGGGCGAGCCCGCCCTCGGCCGACGACGTGATGCGGCGCGACGACGAGCGCATCCTTGCCGATCCGGCTTTCGACGAACCGGTGAAGGATGACGAGCGTGCATTCATCGACGCGCTGCTCGCCAGGCACGGCGCCGAACAGGTGGCGGCCGCCTTCGTGCGCCAGTGCCGCTCCAGCCGCTCGGCGCCCGAGGACCTCATGGACGTCGCGCCTTTCACACCTTCGCGCGAAAGACTGGCGGGCGAAAAGTTCGCGCACCGCGACGAGGCGCCCAGCCGCCGCGACGATTTCGGCGCCAGCGTCTGGTTCTCGCTCTCGGTGGGGCGCCGGCAGAATGCCGAGCCGCGCTGGCTGATCCCGATGCTGTGCCGTGCTGGCAGCATCTCGAAGCGCGAGATCGGCGCCATCAAGATGCAGCCGGAAGAGACGTTCGTGCAGATCGCCGCCGACTGGGCCGACCGGTTCGTGGCGGCAATCGGCCCCGACCGCAAATTGCAGGGCACCATCCTGGTGAAGCGGCTGGACGGCACGCCGGACCTGTCGCGGGCCGGCTATCAGCCGCCGAGCCCGGACAAGAAGCCGCATCGCGGCAAGGCGCCGTTCGATCCGAACGCGCCGAAGCGCAAATTCGACAAGCGTGCTCCGGCCTCGGTCGACCAGCGCCCGGCCGCCGCGCATGAGGCAAAGCCGTGGGCGAAAAAACCCAACAAGCCGAAATTCGAAAATACCGGCGCGCCGAAGCACAAGAAGACGAAGAAGCGTCCGTCGTAAGACCGACGCGAAAGCCGCGGATTTTGCGTCAGGCCGTCTCGGAATGTTGGCGGGCCGCGCTTTCCTTCAGGCCGGCCTTGATGGCGGCCCAGCTTGCCGATGCCGGCGTCGGCCGGTGGTTTTGGGCGATGCGCCCCGCCAGCGCGGATCGCCAGGCATGGTCTTCCGCCATTTTGCGGATCGCAGCGTACCAGCCGGCCTGGTCGTCGGGGTCGATCGCCGGCATCATTCCGCCGGTCGCCTCGATCAGTGACGGCGCGGTCGAGACGATGACCGGAACGCCGAAATCGAGACATTCCGAAGCGCCGTAGCCCCAGCCCTCTATATGCGAGGGAAAGACGCCGAAAGCGGCCCTGCGATAATAGCCGATGAGCTCCTCGTCGCTGACCAGCCCGGTGAACGTGACCGACTGGAGCAGCTCGGGATGCACCGCGAGATAGGCGCGCAGCGGCTCGATCATCCAGCCCCAGCGCCCGGCGCAGACAAGCCGCGGCAGTTTTACGCCTTCTTCCAGCGCCTGCTGCCAGATCCGGGCCAGCAATATGTGGTTCTTGCGCACTTCGATGGTCGAACAATAGATGACGAACGGTTCGCCGGTCTCGATGCGCGAGGTCGCGCCCATGCGCGAAGCGGTTTCGTGCAGGATCGAAGGCATCGGAAAGCGGTACACCACAGGCGCGGAGACGCCGGCCTTGCGCATGTGATCGGTCAGCGTCGCGCCAACCTCGTCGGAAGCGCAGAACGCCGGCGCGCCGCTGCGCACCAGCTGTTCGAGATAAGAGCCGAAACGGGTTTCGCCGATGCCCGAACCGACCAGGTCCGGGCGCAGCGCCGGGATGAGATCATGGCAAAGCAAGGCAAGCTTGCCGGCGACGCTTGAAACCGCGGAGCGGTCTTGCTGGGTCAGGACATGATGGCTGATCAGCACGAGGCCCGGCTCCGCCTCGGTGCTCCGGCCCGGAGCATCGGGCTCCACGCACAGCCGGATCCGCGCCCGCTGGTACAGGCGATAGGCGCGGATCAGCAGCTGCGTCGCCTGGTAGGCAGCCCCTTTGCGGCCGCTTGTCACCGTCTTGGCAAGATGGCGGTCCGTCTCGCGCTTGTGCCATGGCTGTTGCCTCACCGCAGCCAAAGCCTGCGACAGGGCCGTGCGTCTTCCCGGCCACTGTTTGGCGCGGTGCGGTGAAATCCGGCCCGTCGCGACGTGATCCAGTTCATAGGGGGCAAGCGGCCGAAACTTGCCCTCGTTCGGCCTGAACGCCACCACCTCCACGCAAGGATCGGGATCCGCCAGCGCCGCGTTGACGAGAAAGCTCTCCACGCGCGGAATGCCCGCCAGGCCCTTGCCGGCCGGCCACAACATCAGCCCGGTGACGTCGATGGCCAATGTGGGGGAGGCCGATGTCGAAGGCGTCGCGGTCTTACCGTCCTCGATCACAGCGCCGGCATCGGAACGTTCGACTGTCATTGTCTGCTTTGGCGAAACGGTTGCACTCGATGTCTTATGCTTCATTTGCCGGGGAAGCGGTAGCCTGGGAACACGGCTTGCCCCCAGGCTCAGCCCTGTGCCACACCTTCACTGGGACGCGGCGACAAGCGGGTGGGTCATGCGCGGCGAAGTGCTTCACTACGACGAGGTCCAGGGCTTCGGTTTCATCACCGGAGCCGATGGCAACCGCTACACTTTCACCCGGGAGAACCTTCGCCGGCAAACCACGATGCCCACTGGCACGCTGGTCGAATTCCAGGCCAGCGGCGGCCAGGCGCGTGACGTTTTTTCGATCTCCGCCCGGGCGGCCAGCCCGGCCGCCGACGCCGGCGCAAGCCCCGCACCGGCTCAAACTGGTCCCGCGCCTGCGGCTGCCGCATCGCACGCGCAGCATTTCGGCCGGATGTGCGAGCCAACCGAACCCAGTGATCTCTGGAGCTATTTCTGGCGTGGACTGACGCAGAACTACTTCAACTTCGCCGGTCGCGCCCGCCGCAAGGAATATTGGGGCTACTGCCTGTTCTGGATGGTCTGCCTGCTGATCATCTTCGGCATCGGCATCTTCACCGATATCGAGATGGGCAATTTCGACACCGACGTCTCGGCGGCGGTCACCGTTGGCTTGTGCGGCACCTTCCTGCTGGCGACATTCCTGCCCGGCCTCGGCATGACCGTACGCCGGCTGCACGACATCGGCCTGTCGGGCTGGCTCTATCTGCTGATCCTCATTCCGAGCATCGGCAGCCTGATCATCCTGGTCTTCGCGCTGATCCCGACGCAGGCGCGGGAAAACCAATGGGGACCGGTGCCGGCGGGGGTCAGAATCTAGCCAGCGTGCATATTGCGGAGGATTAGGTCACTCCCAGGATCCACCGTGGGCCGGAGGTCATCATGGCTGAAGATTTCTCTTGCAATTTAATCCGTGCACAGATAGTCTGTGCACGGATCGAATAATCGATCACGCAAGACGGATGGAGCAAGACGATGTGGACCAATGAATACACCGCGACTTCCCCGCTTCCGGCGCAAGCCATCTGGAACGCGCTCAGGGCATTGCATGAAGGCCGCCTGACCTATGAGGGCTCCGACACCTTCGTGCTGCACGGGCCGTTCGCCAAGGGCACCCGCGTCTCGGTGACACCGGTCGGTCAGGACACATTCGAATCGGTCATCGTCGATCTCGTCGACAACGTGACCTATGCCGACGAAACCTCGTTCGGCGACACGACGCTGCTGTTCCGGCACACGCTGGTGCCGGTCGAAGGCGGCACGCAGGTGACGCACCGGCTCGATATCTCGGGCCCTTCGGCCGCCGAGGTCGGCCCGGAACTCGGGCCGCAGATCAGCGGCGATTTCGACGTCTCGATGGCCAAGCTGTTCGAGCAAGCGGAGGCGTTGGCGAAGAATGGCTGACGGTCAGGATTTGAACACCCGCTTCAGCGGACCTTCGGAGAGCCCCGGCTTGCTGCTCTGGCGAACCACCATGCGCTGGCAGCGCGTCATGACGGCGGCGCTGGCGCCGCTCGACCTGACGCATGTCCAGTTCGTGCTGCTCGCATCGGCGATGTGGCTCGGCCGCGATGGCGAGCCGCCCAACCAGGTGCAGCTCGCCGCCCAGGCCGGCACTGAGGTGAAGATGACCTCGGATGTCATCGCCCGGCTGGAAGCCAAGGGATTGATCGCACGCGAGGCTGATCCCCGGGATTCCCGGGCCAAGGTGATCCGCGTCACATCAGCCGGGGCGGCGGCGGCGCAGCGCGCCATTGTCGCCGTCGAGGCCGCCGACGCGGCCTTCTTCGAACCGGTGGACGAGGCGAGGCTCGTCGGCCTGCTGCGTCAGCTTGCCGGCGAGATCCGCTGAGGCCGAACGAGCGTTACGCCAGGAATTTGGCGATGATCGCGTCGCCCATCTCGACCGTACCGACCTCGGTCATGCCCGGCCAGAAAATATCCTTGGTGCGCAGGCCCTGGTCGAGCACCGCGGCGATTGAAGCTTCGAGCTTGTCGGCTTCATCGACCATGCCGAAGGAATAGCGCAGGCACATGGCGAAGGAGGCGATCATGGCGATCGGATTGGCGATGCCCTTGCCGGCAATGTCGGGCGCCGAGCCGTGCACCGGCTCATAGAGCGCCTTGCGCTTCTTGGTCTTCACGTCGGGCGCGCCGAGCGAGGCCGACGGCAGCATGCCGATCGAGCCGGTCAGCATGGCGGCGATGTCGGACAGCATGTCGCCGAACAGATTGTCGGTGACGATGACGTCGAACTGCTTTGGCCAGCGCACCAGCTGCATGCCGCCGGCGTCCGCCAGCATATGGTCGAGCTTGACGTCGGAATAGCGCGCCTTGTGGGTCTGGGTGACGACTTCGTTCCACAGCACGCCAGACTTCATGACGTTGCGCTTTTCCATTGAGGTGACGTGGTTCTTGCGGGTCCGCGCCAGCTCGAAGGCGACGCCCGAAATGCGCTCGATCTCGAACGTGTCGTAGACCTGCGTGTCGATGCCGCGCTTCTGGCCGTTGCCGAGATCGATGATCTGCTTGGGCTCGCCGAAATAGACGCCGCCGGTCAGCTCGCGCACGATGAGGATGTCGAGGCCTTCGACCACTTCCTGCTTCAACGAGGAAGATGCCGCCAGCGCCGGATAGCAGATTGCGGGCCTGAGATTGGCGAACAGCTCCAAGTCCTTGCGCAGGCGCAAGAGTCCGGCCTCGGGGCGCACCTCGTAAGGCACCGCATCCCACTTCGGCCCGCCGACGGCACCGAACAGCACCGCGTCCGCCGCCATCGCCTTTTCCATGTCGGCATCGGAGATCGCCGCGCCATGCGCATCGTAGGCACAGCCGCCGACAAGGCCCTCATCGGTGACGAAGCCGCTGCCGAGCTTTTCGTTCATCGCCGCGATCAGCTTCTTGACCTCGGCCATGGCCTCGGGGCCGATGCCGTCGCCGGGGAGCAGGAAAAGATGCTTCGTTGCCATGGAGAAAACCGTCCCAGAAAGATTTGAACCGCGGCCTTGCTAAACGCCAAGTGGTTGCAGCGCAAGCCGTATCGGGGAGGGAGAACGCCGCGATGCGAACAAGGGCATCGTCGGCGATCCTTCGCGCCCCCCTCTGTCCTGCCGGGATGCCCAAGTTACTGCCCCATGGAAGATGCCCTCACCGGTGCGAGAGAATGTTGACCAGCCGGCCGAGGGGATCGCGCACATAGAAGCGCCGCACGCCCCAGGGTTCGTCGGCAGGCCCATATTCGATGGCGAAACCGGCGGCCTGTATCGCTTCGAGCGCCGCATCGACATCGTCGACTTCGATCGACAGGTCCGGCACCGGCGTGCCGGACCCGCCTTGCGCCATGAAGCTGACCTGCACCTGCATCGTCTCCCCGGAGCCGTAGGTGGCGATCCAGCCCTGGTCCATGAGCAGATCGAGGCCGAGCACATCGTGGTAGAAACGGCTGGCCGCCGCCGCGTCCCGTGTCTCGATATTGGCCACGATGCGCCGGACCTTCATCGCCTTGGTCTCTCAGGCGGTACGCCGCAGCGCCGTCACCTCGATCTCGATCTTCATTTCCGGTTTGTTCAGCTGGCACACGATCATCGTCGCCGCCGGCCTGATGTCGCCGAACGTCTCGCCGAGGATCGGGAAGACGACATCCACGAAGGCCTGGTCAGTGATGTAGTAATGCGCCCGCACCACGTCCGCCATCTCGAAGCCGCCGTCCCCGAGTGCCTTGCCGATCGTCGCCAGGCAGTTACGCGTCTGCGCCTCGACCGTCTCCGGCATCGTCATGGTGGCGTAGTCGTAGCCGGTCGTCCCGGACACGAAACACCAGTCGCCCTGCACCACGGCACGCGAATAGCCGGCTGTCTTTTCGAAAGGCGAACCGGTGGAGATGAGTTTGCGCATGAGGAGCCTCGCCATGATTGCAACCATTCTGTGGCGAAAACGCCGATCCTGCCATGGGCCAACACGAATGGATCGGCAGTGCAGAATCTGTGGCGTCGACGTGCCGCGCGATCGCGCGCACGCCGGGCGACGCCGGCCTCTATGATCCGGCATTCCACGACGCCTATCCGGCACCGGCCCAGAGGTCTGCATTGCCCGCCATGCGTCAGCCGGGTTGGTCCTTGGCCGATCCAGCCGTTTCTCCAGTGAAGACAACCCTTGTGCCTTTGTGCACCTCAAGGGCGAGATCTTCGGCATCCCAATTGGTCAACCTGATGCAACCATGCGAGAAGGTCTTCCCGATCTTGCCTGGTTCGGGCGTACCGTGAATCCCGTAACTTTCAATGGACAGATCGATCCAGACCGATCCGACAGGATTGTTGGGTCCGGCAGCGATGGTGAAGGGCCTTTTGGTTCTCACCCCCTTGAAGGCGAAGTGGGGATCATAGTGATAGGTGGGTTTGTGGACCACGCGTGTGACTTGTGCCTCACCGCTCGGCGCCGGCTTCTCTTCGCTTCCAATCGAGGCGGGGTAGACCGAAACCACTTTGCCGGAATTGTCGAGAACGCGAACTTGGCGCGCGGCCTTGTCGACTTCGACGCTGGCAACGGCTGAGGGCGGATCGCCTCGGGCGACAGCCGGCACCAGCAGCTTTGCGCCCGCCGTCCTGAAGCCGATGCCCGGGTTGAGCCTTCGCAGCAATTGTTCGCTGATGTGGAGGCGCTCCGCGATCCGTTCCAGCGAACTGCGATAGCCGAGCCTGCGCAGGTGAGCCATTCTTTCCATGCTGGCCGGAATGCGCTTGGTAAACGGTCCACGCACGTCCTTGCGCGTCAGCTCGTAGTTCACAAGAACCGTGCCGCCTTGCGAGGTTGCTACCAGCTTGTCCCAGGTCTCCCGGTTGAGCTTGCCATCGGCGGGCAGAGCGTTGGCCGCTTGAAATGCCCGCACCGCCTTGGTGAAGTTCTCCGCCTGGTGGCCGTCAATGAGGCCCGGCGAGAACCGCGCGCGATCCAAAAGGATCTGTGCCTTCAGCACGGTCGCATCGACGCCCTTCGTTGCGGCGTCGCCAAATTGAGCATTGTTGACGGTGGCTGCGTCCAGCTTTGCCGCCTCTGTGGCGCCAGCCGCGAAGGCGAACAAAACAAGCGCCAGAAGACCGAGTCTGACCATCAATGTTACTCCAGGCACTGCCGCGCGAAGCTGCTTCTATGACGCCGCGCGGCCGATCTGGTTCCATTTGTCCCAGCGAATATCGCCGTTGAGTCTGGTTGGGCAGAAGGCCATCCTTGATCTCCGTGCCGGCGACCGGCGGCGCTCAAAGGAAAGAACGGCGTATAAACCGCGGTCCCGCGCGTCGGCATCCGCGGTGGCCGCATGTGGTGCGAATTTGACCTGCTTGATCGGCTTGGCGTCTGATTCGCCTGCTGCGTGAAACAAAGGGACAGAGACTGGAGTGCGCCGTGTTTTCGCCGGAAATGCCCCGGTTAGTTCGCCGACCCCAGCGCCTTGTCCAGCGCTTTCTTCACATCGGCCGGCCATGTCGCCACCGGCGGCCAGGCGTTCGGTTGGCCATTGTCGCCGCGACGGGCGAAGTAGAGTTGGTGCTTGGCCGGGTCGACCGCCATGAAGCCGTCATTGCCGCCGCAATCATGCGGCACGCAGCCGCTGGCGTAGAAGGCGCCGGACGCGGTCTTTTCCGTGCCGCCGCCGACCAGCAGGCTGGTCGCCATGTCGGGCATGTCCTTGCCGAGCAGTTTCTGGGCTTCCTTGTAGACGGCCTCATTGTGGAAGGCGTCGATGATGTTGTCGTATTTCGACGGGTCGATATCCTTCCAGTCCGTGCCGGGCTCCGGCATGTAGGCCAGATTGCCCGAAATGGTCAGTCCGCTCGCTGGCGACCATTGCAAAGCCGGCTTTTCATCGCCGGGCAAAAGATACGGCACGAAATAGATGGCGTTGTCGGACACCGCCGAGGGCGGCGCGCCGCACTCGTCCTGCTCGACCGTGATGCTCTGGATGGTGCCACCCTCCGGCTTCCAGACGATCACCTTGGCCGGGCCGCACTGGTTGCCGCCATCGCCGACATCGACCAGCGCCACATTGACGTCGCCGATCTTGACGATCTTGTCGAAAAAGACGTCATAGTTGCTGGCCAGCTGTTTGCCGTCATAGGACAGCACCTTCTCGCCGTCCTGCTCCGGTTGCCTGATGGTGAGTTGGCCGCCTTCGAACGGGATCGGCGCCTGCTTGTCGTCCTCGGAAGCGTCGGCAGCGTTCGTTCCCGTGTCCTGGTCGGTGGCTGGCTTTTCGGCCGCCGGCGCCTGCTCCGCGGCGGGCGTCTGGGTCTGGGTTTGCGCAAACGCGGTGGGTGCCAACAACAAGGCCACCCCGCAGGCGCCGGCCAGAAGCTGGTGTCTCATGACTGTCCCTCCCTCAGTCGCCGCCCGGCAGGAAAGGCCGGGCCTATCGGCCGCTCAGGCCCAGGGGCGCAGTTCGGCGTTCTTCTTCTCGAACGAGGCGATGGCGCCGGCCTTTTCCATGGTCAGGCCGATGTCGTCGAGCCCGTTGAGCATGCAATGCCGCTTGAAGTCGTCGAGATCGAAGGTCACGACGCCGCCGTCCGGGCCACGGATTTCCTTGGCTTCGAGATCGACCGACAGAGTTGCGTTGGAGCCGCGCGAGGCGTCGTCCATGAGCTTCTCCAGGTCCTCGGGGCTGACGGTGATCGGCAGCACGCCGTTCTTGAAGCAGTTGTTGTAGAAGATGTCGGCGAACGAGGTCGAGATGACGCAGCGTATCCCGAAATCGAGCAGCGCCCATGGCGCGTGCTCCCTGCTCGAGCCGCAGCCGAAATTGTCGCCGGCGACCAGGATCTGCGCCTTGCGGTAGGCCGGCTTGTTGAGCACGAAGTCCGGATTTTCCGAACCGTCGTCCTTGTAGCGCATCTCGGCAAACAGGCCGGTGCCAAGCCCCGTGCGCTTGATCGTCTTGAGATAATCCTTCGGGATGATCATGTCGGTGTCGACATTGACGATCGGCATGGGGGCGGCGACGCCGGTGAGCTTGGTGAATTTTTCCATGGCTTTGGCCCGTGTTTTCGTTGCGGGGGATTTTCTGGAGCCCGGTTTACACAAAGCCGCGGGCAAATAAAAGGCAGCTGTTCGTGCGCGCCGGCGCCAGGGTGCCGACGAAACGGCTTCGAATTCACCGCCCGATGGTGCACTCTGGCTGTGATGGCAGAAAATTCCCACGTCCTCTACGCCCGCGAGGCATCGCTCGATACCGCGCAGTTCCGCCGCGTGCTGGCCGAATCCGGCCTCGGCGAAGTCAGGCCCGTCGATGACGAGGCCAGACTGAAGGCGATGCTGGAGGGCGCCGACCTGATCGTGACCGCCCGTCTCGACATGGAAGGCAAGCCGCTGATTGGCGTTGCCCGCTGCCTGACCGACTTTTCCTGGGTCTGCTACATCTCCGACCTCGCCGTCTCGGCCAGGGCGCAGGGACTTGGCATCGGCAAGGGGCTGATGGACGAGGTGGCCCGGCAGCTCGGACCGTCGGTCGCCATCAGCCTGATTTCGATGCCCGGTGCCGTCGGCTTCTACGAACGCATCGGCATGAAGCGCATGCCGGACGCCTTCTGGATCTCCCGCAAGCGCTGATTCTTTATCTGCCGCGATCTATCCGGTCGCCAACGGCGTGCGATCTTGCCGCTTGACATGCAACCAAATGGTTGCATATTAGAGCAATGAGCATGGATGCAGTCTTTCGCGCCCTGGCGGACCCGACACGCCGGCAATTGCTGGACAGCCTCCATGCCAGGAATGGGCAGACGCTGAATGCGCTGTGCGCCGAGATGGCCATGACCCGCCAGGCGGTGACCAAGCACCTGGCGATCCTGGAGGAAGCAAACCTCGTCGCCACCATCCGCCGGGGTCGAGAGAAGGAGCACTACCTCAACCCGGTTCCGATCAACGAGATCGCCGACCGCTGGATTGGCAAATTCGAGCGGGGGCGGCTGACTGCCCTCAGCGACCTGAAGAAACGCCTCGAAAGGGAAGACTGATGAGCAACAGCTTCGTTTATGTAACCTATATTCGCACCACGGCCGAAAAGCTCTGGGAAGCGTTGACCGACCCGGAGTTCAACCGGCAGTTCTTCCTCTGCTCCTATCAGGAGAGCGAATGGAAGGTGGGCTCCAGCTGGAAGCTGATCTTCCCCGACGGGCGGGTCGCCGACAGCGGCGAGATCCTCGAGATCGATCCGCCGCGGCGCCTGGTCATCAAATGGCGCAATGAATGGATGCCCGAGATCAGGGAAGACGGCTACACGCGCTGCACCTTCACCATCGAGCCGGACGGCGAGCTGATGAAGCTTGCCGTAACCCATGAAGCGGACGGGCCGCACAGGCTGATCGGCAACGTCGCCAAGGGGTGGCCGCTGGTGCTGGCCAGCCTGAAGAGCCTGCTCGAGACCGGCAAGGGCTTCGAGCGTCCGCCATCAAAGGGTTGAAGGCTCGTTTCGTCAACGAAACAAATTTGATGTGGAGCATCCATGATCCACGCTCCCAGGGTACGGAGCATGACCAATGGCGACACCGTCATGGCATCGGCCGAGATCGAAGCGCCTCCGGAACGCATCTTCGAGGCACTGGTCGGCGAGGAAATCGGGCAATGGTGGGGGTCGGCCGACACCGAACGGATGATCGACTGGTCGGCCGACCTGCGCGTCGGCGGCCATTGGACCGCTATTGTCCGAACGGCCGACGGCACGGACCTGCCGGCCAGCGGCGAATTCCTCGAGATCGAGGCGCCGCGCCGGATCGTCCAGACGCGGGCCTATGCATGGGACCATCCCGTGCTTGGCCGACGGCAAACCACGGTAGCCTGGCTGCTGCAGCCGGTTGCCAGGGGCACGCGCCTTACCATCTGCCATGGCGGTTTTGCCGGGCTGCACGAAGCGGCGGCGGAACATGCAGAGGGCTGGGCGCGGGTGCTTGCCTGGCTGCAGGCACATGTCGAGGCTGGAAGACTGGCCGCGGCCTGAGCGGCGGGCCGTTGCTTTGCGTAGCCTCTCTCCGCCTTGACCCACACCTCATCCGGCCCACATCCCATACATGGGAAAACAGGCATGTTCATAGGCACGGCCGGTTGGGGCGTTCCGACACGATACGGCCAAGACTTCCCACAACCCGGTTCGCATCTCGAACGCTATTCCCGGCACTTTCCGGTCGTCGAGATCAATACATCCTTCTACAAGCCGCACCGCCGCGAGACCTATGAGCGCTGGGCACGCGCCGTGCCGGAGCACTTCCGCTTCGCCGTCAAGCTGCCGAAGGCCATCACCCATGAGCACCGACTCGCCGGCTGCGACGACCTCCTTGAGAGCTTTCTCCTGCAGGCCGAAGGTCTCGGCGCAAAGCTGAGCGTGCTTCTGGTGCAGCTGCCTCCGAGCCTATCCTTCGAGCCGGATGTCGCGAGCGGTTTCTTCGACATGGTCGGCAAGCGAACCCAAGCAAGGCTGGTTTGCGAACCGCGCCATCCCAGCTGGTTCGAAGCCGACGCTGAAGCGCTTCTGGCCGATCGCCGGATCGCGCGTGTCGCCGCCGACCCCGCTCCGGTGCCATCTGCTGCGGCGCCGGCAGGCTGGCCCGGCCTCGCCTATTTCCGCTGGCACGGCGCGCCGCGCGCCTATTACTCTGACTACGATGCCGATAGCCTCGCCAGATTTGGCCGGCAAATGGAGGCGGCGGCGGCTTCCGGTGCCGAGGTCTGGGGAATCTTCGACAACACGGCCGCCGGCCATGCGCTGGGCAACGCGCTTGCCGTCGAATCGATGATCGCCCAGACGCTTCTTCCTTCTCCCCTTGTGGGAGAAGGTGTCGCCGAAGGCGACGGATGAGGGGTGTTCCAGCTTGGCAAGGACGGAGATCTGTCACGCACCCCTCAACCGTCTCGGCGCTGCGCGCCGATCCACCTTCTCTCACAAGGGGAGAAGGGAGAGGCAGGCCCAGCCAGGCGCCTCAAATCACATTCAATTCCCGGAACGCCCGGCCCTCGGCCACCCGTTCGTAGCCAAACGCCGAGCAATCGATCGTCCGGTAGCCGCCATGCACGATCAGTTCCGCCAGTGCCTTGCCGACCGCCGGCGCTTGCTGCAGGCCGTGGCCGGAAAATCCGTTGGCGAAGAGGAAATTCGTCACTTCGGGGTGCGGGCCGATCACCGCGTTCTGGTCGAGCGTGTTATAGTCATAATGCCCGGCCCAGGCACGCGTCGGCTTGATCGCCTCGAAGGCCGGGATGCGGGTTGCCAGCACCGGCCAGATCACCTCTTCGAACAGCGGCCAGTCGACGTCGAAATCGCCGGGATCGGCCGGGCCGTCGCCCTCTTCCGGTTCGGCGCCGCCGGTCAGGTAGACCGAGCCTTCCGGCCTGACATAGATGCCCGAGGGATCGACCAGCAGCGGCATGTCGGCATATTTCTCGCGCGCCTCGAAGACGAAGACGTTGCGCTTGCGCGGCTCGACCGGCAGCGCCAGCCCGGCAAGGGCGGCGACCTTGCCGGCATTCGGCCCGGCGGCGTTGATGACGGTGCCGGCCTCGATCCGGTCGCCATTATCGAGGCTGACGCCGGTGACGCGGTGGCCCTGCCGCTCGATACCGGTGACCGAAGCGCTGATGAAGTCGATCTTCTTCTGCCGCAGCGCCTTGCGGAACAGCGTCAGCATCGCATGCGCGTCGAACCAGCCTTCGCCGGTGCGGCCATAGGCGCCGGCGGTGATGCCTTCCGCCGACAGCCAAGGGAAGCGGCGCGTCAGCTGGTCGGCGTCCTCGAGCAGTATGTCGGCGCCTTCGGCGACCTGCGCCTCGTGGTTGGCCCTGAGGATCGGCAGCCCGGCCTCGCCGGCAAGGATGAGATAGCCGCCCTCGCGAAAACCGATATCGGCGTCAGTGCCGAATTCTTCCTTCAGCCGTCGGAACAGTTTCAGCGTGAATTGCGACAGGCGGATGTTTTCCGAAATCGAGAATTGCTGGCGGATCGAGGCCATGGAGAGCGTCGTCGCCGCATGGGCGAATTGCGGGTCGCGCTCGATCAGCGCGATCGAGCCGGAAAACCCTTCCTCGCGCAGATAGTAGGCGACCGAGGAGCCGACGATGGCTCCGCCGATGATGACGATGTCGTAGCGCACTTTTTTTCTCCGATCCGCCGTCCACACTCTACGCGACCGGCAAAGTGATCTCGAAGCGCGTGCCGCGCTCGGAGTCAACCAACCTGATCGTACCATCATGCGCTTTCAGGAGGGCCAGCACGATGCCGAGGCCCATGCCGGTGCCGCCGGTAGAGCGCCGCGTGGTGAAGAACGGCTCGAAGATGCGCGCCTGGTTGCTTGGCGAAATGCCGGCGCCGTCGTCGCTGACCAACACCGTCGCCTTGCCGCCGGCGCTTGCGGCAGTGATCGAAACTTGCGTCGCGCCGTGCCTGGCCGAGTTGTCGATGAGATTGCCAAGCACGATTGCTCCGTTCTCGGCCGAGATGCGCAAGGCCAGATCGCCGCCGGCCTCGACCCTAACCGCCAGCCTGGTGTCGACGGGAAGCAGCGCCAGCGCCGACCTGACCGAGGTGCTTTCGCCGCTGGGCGCGAGGTTTTCGGCCCGCGCCAGGTCGAGCAGCCGCCGGACCAGCAGGTTGAGCCGTCCGGCATCGGTGACGATATTGTTGGAGAATCGCCGCCGCTCGTCATCGTCCATCGCCGCGCCGGAATCGCGCAGCAATTCGGCCGCGCCCTGGATCGCCGTCAGCGGCGATTTGAGCTCATGCGAGACGTGGGTGGCAAAGGTCTGGATGCTATCCGAGCGCGCCTGCAGTTTCTCCGCCATGTCGAGAAACGCGGCGGACAGTTCGGCCATTTCGCGCGTGCCGTGATGATCGAGCGGCCGGATCGCGTCGCGGTCGCCGGCGGCGATGCGCTGGGTGCGGTCGATCAGCGCATAGATCGGCCGGCTGACAGTGCGCAGGAAGACGAGGCCGATGAGCAGCGTGCCGCCGAGGATGGCGATCGCCGCCGCCGTCACCTTGCCGCGTTCGCCATAGAGATGTTTTATGATGTTGTTGGGCGTCCGCGAGACATAGACCACGCCGGCGACCTTGCCGTTGACGGCAACCGGCAGGGCGACGAAGACGCGCACCTTGGTGCCGCGGCTGACCGAATAGAGCGGCGGCGCCGGCTGGTTGGGGATGCGCAGCCGGAGCGCGCTGGCATAGCGCCCGGCAAGTGCGGCACGCACCTCCTCGACCCCGGCAAGCGACTGCCCGATTTCGTCGCGCCCGGCAATGACGACACCTGCGGGATCAAGCAGCCGGAAACCGGCCAGCGTGGTCTTCTGCGTCGCATCGAGAATGCCGGTCAGGCGCGCGCCGATCGCGGCGAAAGCGGGATCGGCCGTGGCGGGCATCCCGGCAGGCCGGGTCGCAAGCACGTAATCCGAGGCGAGATCGAGCTGCGGCTCGATCGGCCGATAGGGCGATTCGGGATTGGCGCTTCGGCTCGCGCCGCCATTGGCCCCAGGCATCGGCGCGCCGAGCTTTTCCGGCAAAATGCCGGCGTCGCGCACCTCCTGCGCATAGATGGCGGCGATGGCGGCACCCTGCGCGATCAGCTCCGCCTCGGTCTGGCGGATCAGCTGGTTCTCATAGAGGCGGAAGAAGAACAGGCCGACCAGCGGCAGCGCCATCACCAGGATCAGGATGGCGACGACGACCGTGGCGAGACGAGGCCGCCATTTGCGGCCGATCCACTTGCTGCCAATCCATTTGCTTGACGTCGTCAGCCGCATCGGCCGAGCCGGAAGCCGACGCCATGCACCGTCTCGATGACCTCCGGGCAACCCACCGCCGCCAACTTGGCGCGGATGTTGCGGATATGGCTGTCGACGGTGCGGTCGGCGACATGGATCTTGCCCGCATAGGCACTGGCCATCACCGCCTCGCGGTCGAGCACATGGGTGGGCCGCGCCAGAAACCCTTTCAGGATCGAGAACTCGATCCCCGTCAGGGCCAGCGGCTTGCCGTCGAAGGCGGCCGCGTGGCTGGCCGGCGCCAAGGTGAGCTTGCCCTGCGCGAACTGCCTGTCGTCGGCGGGTTCGGGCGCGACGGGGCGGGCGCGCCGCAGGATGACGTTGACGCGGGCGACCAGCTCGCGCGGGCTGAACGGTTTGGTGACATAATCGTCGCCACCCATTTCGAGCCCAAGGATGCGGTCGATCTCCTCATCTCGCGCGGACAGGAACAGCACCGGCACGTCGGATGTGTGGCGCAGCCGCCGGCAGACCTCCAGCCCATCCATCTCAGGCATGCCGATGTCGAGCACGACAAGGTCGGGCGTGCGCCGTTCGATCGCCTGCAGGGCGGCGGCGCCATCGGCCACGGCGGCCGTTTTCATGCCGGCCTTTTCCAGCGCGAAGCAGATCACTTCGCGGATATGCGGGTCGTCGTCGGCGACGAGGATGTGATGCGGCATGGCTCAGCGGTCCGGCACGGGTTCTGCGACACCAGGAACAACGATCGGCCGCCTGCTGTCGAGATAGCGAAGCAGGCGCCAGTCGCGAAAGCTCCAGCTGCGCCAGTTTTCCTGCAGGCTGCGATACCAGCCTTCATCGACACCGCGCAACCTTGCCAGTTCGCCGACGGCGCCGGCATCGGCCGTCTTACGCTGACGATCGAAGAAGCGGTCGAGCGCCGGAAAGGCGCCCGGGCCGAGCGAGCGCAGATACCAGGCGTCGAGGGGAATGCCCTGGCCGGTCATTTCAAGGGAATGGTCGACATTGTAATTGGCGATCAGCGCGGCGAAGTTGATGAAACAGCAGGCATAAAGCGCCAGGGATAACGTCAGAAGATTGGCGGAGAGCAGCCATTCATTGGATTTTCCGAGCGCGATGCGGGCGATGGTCAGCGCAAGCCCGGCCGCCACCAGCCCCATCCAGACGAAAGCAGCGACGCGCCAGTAGGTCAGCGCATAGATGCCGACATAGAGGTCGAGCCGCAGGATCGACGAGGCGACCAGCATGATGTTCTGCGCTACCCAGGCATAGACCAGGCGGCGGATAAGCGGATCGGCCGATGCCTCGCTGCCGGGCCTCAGCGCCGCAAGGACAAAACCGGCGGCGAGCAGCGCGGTGCCAACAAGCGGATAGGCGCCGCGATGCGCGTAGGCGGCGTAGCTCAAGCCATCGGGAAGCGCGACCCCGCCCCACAGATAGGTGGCGTCGAGCCCGCTCTGCATCGCGAACAGGATGTTGAAGACAACGAGCGCTCGAAGGATAGCCGCCTTGCCGAAGACGATGTCCTCGACAACATGCCTGTCCGGGCCAGCCGCCGGCTGGGCATCGGCAGGGGGATGATCCGGTCGGAAAATACGCCGCCGGAATCGCGGCAGGCGCGGCCGCAGAACGGCCCAGACGCCGGCAAGCACGAACAGCCAGAAGGCGATCCGCGTCAGCTGGATCAGGTCGAGCAGCCTGATGAGATCGATCAGCGACAGCCAGTATTCGATGACCGGGTTGGCGGCGCCGAACAGGGCGACGAAGACGGCGCCCAGCGTCAGAGGCATCACCCAGACCGCGATCGCCGCCAGCCTTATGCGATGCCCGCCGAACCGCCGCGCCGCCCTTCGCCACTGGAGAAAATCGCCGAGGAACCGCACCGGCGCCGCCAGCCCGAACAGCGCGATCTGGCCGGCAATGCGCGCCATGCGGTGCCGCAGCCGGCCGCTCAGCGAAAGCGCGAACACCACCAGGGCCGCGAGCGCGATAGAGACGGACAAGGGGCTGGCAGCCTCGGCCAGCGGCAGCAGCGCGACAAGCAAGGCGGCTGACTTGAGCCACACCTTGCCATCGTTGAAGGCGGCGGGATGCACGGCCACCACCGCCGCGGCAATCAGGATGGCGAACAGGAGAACCGTGATGCCGGCGGGCTGGCCGTAGAACAGGAAATCGGCGATCGCGACCAACAGCAGGGCAACGCCGAAGCGGCTGCGATAGCTTGGCGCCGAAGTGAGCAACACTGTCATGACCTGATCGTCCCCATGGCTTCCAGTCGGGCCGTCGGAGGGCGTCTGCGGACGAAAGGGATGAGGGTTGCCGTCGCACGTGGTGGATCGGCCAGCCACCAGCCTTCGCTGCGCAGCCTGTGGGGCAGGGACCAACGGGGTTTTGCTCGCTTTTGCATGCCGCCTTGTGGCGGGCCGGCATGAAGTTGGCGGGGCAGATACGAGGAGGTTTTCGGCATGCGCGTGCAGTTTTCGTGCAGGGCTGGTGCACTGCCCGCCATTCTTTGCGGACGCGTTGGCGTACCCCAGCCAGGCTCCTTTCCTCTCCCTCCGGAGGGGGGAGAGGTGGCTCGGCGAAGCCGAGACGGAGTGGGGGAACCACCTGGCAACCGCCGCAAACGGACATAGGAAAGGGCACCGGGCGCAAGCATCGCATCGCCTTGCGCCCAAAGGTCGACCCCCACTCCGTCGAGCTTCGCTCGACACCTTGCCGGGGCGAGCCGCGGGTCTCGCCCGTCCTTCGGACCCCCCGATCGACGGGGGAGAGGAAAGGCGCCCTTCGGCAACGGCTGCGGAGGACAGGCAAGGGACGGCGCAAGCTTTCGCGGTTGGCTCGTATCAGGTATCGGTCGGACGCTTGCCTCGCCCGACCGCAACCGGCATAGATCGGACATGGAAACCTACCGTCCGCGCCGCTCCGTGCTCTATGTCCCGGCCTCCAACGACAAGGCGTTGGCCAAGATCGCGCAGCTTGCCTGCGACGCCGTCATCATCGACCTCGAGGACGCCGTCGCCCCCGCCGACAAGATCGCCGCGCGCGAGAAACTGGCCGGCATTTTCGCCAATCGCCCTGGTGCCGACCGCAATGGCCGGCGCTGCGAGATGGTGGTGCGCGTCAATGCGCTATCCAGCGAATGGGGCGCCGACGACCTTGCCGCCGTGGCCAAGGCGGAACCGGACGGCCTCCTGCTGCCCAAGGTCGACACACCGCGCGACGTGCTCAAGGTCGGCGATGTGCTGGACGACAATTTTGCCCCCGACAGCGTGAAGCTATGGGCGATGATCGAGACGCCCAAGGCCATGCTCAACATCGGCGCCATCGCCGAGCTCGGCCGCGACCCCGCCTCGCGGCTGGATTGTTTCATTGCCGGAACGAATGACCTGATCAAGGATACCGGCGTCCTGGCGACGCCCGACCGCGCCTATCTCCTGCCATGGCTGATGCAGATGCTGCTGGCGGCGCGCGCCGGCGGCCTCGACATGCTCGATGGGGTGTTCAACGATTTTCGCGACCTGGACGCGTTCGCCCGCGAATGCACGCAGGCCGCCGCCATGGGCTTTGACGGCAAGACGCTGATCCATCCATCGCAGATCGAGGCCGCCAACCGCGCCTTTGCCCCGTCGGCGCAGGCACTGGCCGAGGCGCGCGCGGTGAAGGATGCCTTCGCGGAGGCGCAAAACAGCGGCAAGGGCGTCATCGCGCTGAACGGCAGGATGGTCGAGCGGCTGCACTTGGCGCAGGCCGAAAAACTGCTGGCGAAAGCGGCCGCCATCGGGGCATGATATTCGCCGACTTGGGATACACGACAGGAATTGGACGATGAAACTCTACCGCTTTCTCACCGCCCCGGACGACGCCAGCTTCTGCCACAAGGTGACGGCGGCGCTGAACAAGGGCTGGCACCTGTTCGGCTCGCCGACCTACGCCTATGACAAGAAAGCCAAGACCATGCGCTGCGGCCAGGCCGTGGTGAAGGATGTCGACGGCCAGGAATACGGGCCGGATACCAAGCTCAGCGACTGGTAGGGGAAAGCGACGCGGCGCAGACCCTAGGATGACGAAGGCACAGCCTATTCAGCAGCCTCTTCGATCTTTTCCATATCATCGTCCGACAGGCCGAAATGGTGGCCGATCTCGTGGATCAGCACGTGGGTGACGATGTCGCCCAGCGATTCCTCGTTCTCGGCCCAGTAGTCGAGCATGGCGCGACGATAGAGCGTGATGCGGTTGGGGCCTTCCCCGGTTTGCGGGTTCCAGCGTTCGGCGATGCCGCGCCCCTCAAACAGGCCGAGCAGGTCGAACGGCGTCTCCAACGACAAATCGTCCATGATCTCGTCGGTCGGGAATTCGGCGATCTGGATGACGATCTCGCCGGTCAGCTTGCGAAAATCCTCCGGCAGATGGGCGTAGGCCTCCAGGGCCAGGAACTCCAATTCTTCCATCGAGGGCGCAAGTTCGCCATGCCAGGTGCGGGTCTTGTAGATGCGGGCCATGCTTTGTCCTTTAATCCCGGCATATAGGTGTTCGCACCGGTCGAGGCAAATGACGCCTATACGCCGGCGTCGCGCCGGGAGAGGAATAAATTCCTTATGACTCTGCTTGACTCTTCCAGCGCCCTCTGGAATCAATAGGAACATAACAGGAACAATTGTGAGTGGAAGCTGACCGTCATGGCGATGACCGCCGTGGCGCGGGAGACTGTTTTTGCCCTGCGCCGCCAGATCGCGAAAATCGAGGGAACGCTGCCCGAGCGCCTGCAGGCGCCGGCGGCGGCGCCCCTTGATGCCGGCGCCAGCGCTGACCCCACGCCAGGCAGCGATCTGACGATCATCCGGCGCGGCCTTGCCGCGGCCTTGCCGGATGCCTTCCTGCCCATCGGCGTCGAGCGGCTCGATGCCGCGCTCGGCGGCGGCCTGCCGAAAGCCGCCCTGACCGAAATCCATGGCCTGGAAACCCGCGATGCGGGAGCCGTGGCCGGCTTCGCCCTGTCGCTCGTCAGCCTGATCCTCAACCAGGCGCAGGGGCTGCCCATCTTATGGATCGGGACATCGGAAATTTTCCACGAGGCCGGCTTTCCCTATGCCAGGGGGCTGCATGCCGCCTTCGGCATCGAGCCCGGGCAATTGCTGTTTTCCGAGGCGCCCAGGCTTGTCGATGCGCTGTGGATCGCCGAGGAGGCGGCACGCATGACGGCGCTTGCCGCCGTCATTCTGGAAATCCGCGGCAATCCGCAGCGGCTGGACCTGACCGCGACACGCCGCCTGCATGCGCGGGCGCAAGGTGCCGGCCGGCCGGTGTTCCTGCTGCGGCAGGCGGCCGAGCCGGAACCGACGGCGGCGCCTATCCGCCTCATCGCCGCGTCGGCGCCGGCCGTGCCGCGCGCCACGGTCGCCGGGCCGCTCGCCGGTTCGATCGGCCACCCCGCCTTCACCATCAGCATCGGCAAGAGCCGCACGGCCTTGCCTGGACAATTCATACTGGAGTGGAACCCCGATGAACGCGTATTCGACGAAAGAAGGGGCGAGGAAGAGCGGGCAGAGAATCCTGTCCCTGTGGTTTCCCTATCTGGCGGCCGAAAGGATCCTGCGGCAGCGTCTGGGGAAATCCTGGCGTTCCCGACCCTCGGATCATCCGTCGCCATCTCACCCACCGCTCGTGATCAGCCACCGCCAGGGCAACGCGCAGCGCATCTCAGCCCTCGACGAGCGGGCTGAGGCGCTGCACCTGAAGCGCGACATGGGGATTGCCGATGCGCGCGCCATGCATCCGTCGATCGACATCGTCGAAGCCGATCCGGAGGCCGACCGGCGCCTGCTCGAGGGCCTTGCCGACTGGTGCGACCGCTACACGCCGCTGGTGGCGCTGGACAGCATCGACGGCCTGTTCCTCGACGTCACCGGCTGCACCCATCTGTTCGGCGGCGAACGCGCCATGCTCGACGAAATCCTGTCGCGCTTCTTGCATCAGGGTTTCGACGTCCGCGCCGGGCTTGCCGGCACGCCCGGGGCGGCCTGGGCGGCGGCACGCTTTTGCGGCGACCGCATCGTTCTATCGGGCGAGGAGGAAGCCTTGCTTGCTCCCTTGCCGCTGGCCGCCCTTCGCATAGCGCCGGAAACCCGTGCCAGCCTGGAAAGCGTCGGGCTGCGCACGGCGGGCGCCGTCATGGCCGCGCCGCGCGCGCCGCTTGCCCGCCGCTTCGGCGCCTTGCTGCTCCAGCGCCTCGACCAGGCGCTTGGCCGTCTCGACGAAGCGATCTCGCCGCGCCTTCCCGTCGCGCCGCTTTCGGTCGAACGCCATCTCGCCGAACCCGTCACGCTGACGGAGGAGATAGAGCGGCTGGTGGGCATGCTGGCGACGACCTTGAAGACCGACCTCGAACGCCGCGGCGAAGGCGCCCGGACACTGGCGCTGCTGCTCTTTCGCGTCGACGGCGCCGTCAGCCGCATCGCGCTCGGCACCTCGCGGCCGATGCGCGAACCCTTGCTGATCCGGAAATTGTTCCATGAAAGGCTGGCAGCACTCGAGCAGCATATCGATGCCGGCTATGGCTTCGACCTGGTGCGCCTCTCGGTGCTGGCTGTCGCCGCTTTCGACACGCAGCAGACCGATCTGACCGGTGAAGCGGCCGACGACGGTGCCGACATCGCCCTGTTCGCCGACCGTATCCGCGCCCGTCTCGGCGAGAGCGCGGTTCTCCAGCCTGTCCCTGTGGAAAGCCATCTGCCCGAACGCGCCGTCGCCATCGTCCCCTTCAGCGAGGCGCCGCGCCGGACCACGCCGCCGAAGAAGCCGGACAGGATGCAGGCGCCGATGACCATCTTCCCGCCGGAACGCCCGATCCGGCTGTTCCGCGCGCCCGAGCCCATCGATGTGCCGGCCACCGAAATGCCGGAGGGACCGCCGCTGCATTTTCGTTGGCGCCGCGCGCTCTACCGCGTCACCCGTGCCGAGGGTCCGGAGCGCATCGCCGCCGAATGGTGGCGCGAGGCGCCGAGCGATCCGGCGGCATCGACACGAGACTATTTCCGCATCGAGGATGCCGATGGCCGCCGCTACTGGCTCTACCGGCAAGGCCTTTACGGCAGCGCCTCGCAGATCCCGCCGCGCTGGTTCATGCACGGGGTCTTCGCATGAACGCGCTGACCGTCATTCCCTATGCCGAGTTCGGCATCCAGTCGAATTTCTCCTTCCTGCGCGGCGCTTCCAAGCCGGAGGAACTGGTGGTCGCGGCCAAGCTCATGGGTTTCTCCGCGATCGGGCTCGCCGACCGCAACAGCGTGGCCGGCGTGGTGCGCGCCTGGCAGCAGGCCAAGGTCGAAAAGCTTGCCTATCATCCTGGCTGCCGGCTGGTTTTTGGCGACGGCACGCCGGACATTCTCGCCTATCCCAGGGACCGCACGGGCTGGGGGCATCTGTGCCGCATGCTCACCCAGGCCAATCTGCGCGACGAGACCGAAAAGGGCGCCACCTTGCTCCAGCGCGGCGACTTGCTCGAATGGGGGGACCGGATGTCGCTGGCGGTCTTGCCCGATCTGGCGCAGGACGCGCAGGACAGTCTGGCCTTGCTGCGGGAACTCGAGGGCCGGCTCGGCAGCGCCCTGCGGCTCGGCGTCTCGCCCTGTTATGCCGGCCATGACCGCTTCAGGATCGAGCAGGCGGCGGCGTTTGCCGAAAGCACCGGCATTCCGCTGATGGCGACCAACGACGTGCTCTACCACACGGCCGAACGCCGCCCCTTACAGGATGTGCTGACCGCGATCCGCCTCAATGTTCCGGTCGCCGAGGTAGGGCTGGAGCTGACCGCCAATGCCGAACGCCATCTGAAGCCGCCGCTGGAGATGGCGCGCCTGTTCCGCAGGCATCCGCGGGCGCTGGCGGAGACGCTGCGTTTCGGCGAAGAGCTGACCTTCTCGCTCGGCGACCTTCAGTACAATTATCCCGATGAGCCGACGGAATCGGGCCTCGGTCCGCAGGCGGAGCTGGAGCGCCTGGCCCGGGAGGGAGCGGCCCGGCGCTTTCCCGCTGGTGTCCCCTCCAGCGTCATAAAACGCATTCAGGAAGAACTCGCCCTGATCGAGCGGTTGAATTACGCCCGCTATTTCCTGACCGTCCATGACATCATCAAATTCGCCCGCGGCCAAGGCATTCTCTGCCAGGGCCGTGGTTCCGCCGCCAATTCGATCATCTGCTTTTGCATCGGCATCACCGAGGTGGGACCGGACAAGATCGACACGCTCTTCGAGCGTTTCATCTCGGAGGAACGCAACGAGCCACCGGATATCGATGTCGATTTCGAGCATGAGCGGCGCGAAGAGGTGATGCAGTACATCTATACGAAATACAGCTCCAAGCGCACGGCGCTCGCCGCCGCCGTCATCAGCTATCGCGGCCGTTCGGCGCTGCGCGAAGTGTCGAAGGCGATGGGCCTGTCGGAGGATGTCCGGGCGTCGCTTTCCGGCTCGATCTGGGGCTGGTCGACCTCGGAGCTCGGCGAGAAGGAAGCCAGGGCCGGCGGCCTCGACCGCAGCGATCCCATATCGCGGCATGTGATGGAACGCGCCAACGAGATCATGGGCTTCCCCCGCCATCTCTCCCAGCATGTCGGCGGCTTCGTCATCACCAGGGACCGGCTCGACGAAATCGTCCCCATCGTCAAGACGGCGATGGACGAGCGCAAGATGGTCGAATGGGACAAGGACGATCTCGACGCGGTGAAGATCCTCAAGGTGGATATACTGGCGCTCGGCATGCTGACCTGCCTCCAGCGCGCTTTCACCTTGCTCGAAACCCAATACGGCGTCAGAGACGACTATGGCAGGCCATTGACCCTGGATACGATCGCCAAGGAGGATCCCCGCGTCTACGACATGATCTGCCGCGCCGATACGCTCGGCGTCTTCCAGATCGAATCGCGCGCCCAGATGTCGATGCTGCCACGGCTGAAGCCGCGCGAATTCTACGATCTTGTCATCGAGGTGGCGATCGTGCGGCCAGGCCCGATCCAGGGCGATATGGTGCATCCCTATCTGCGCCGCCGCCAAGGCAAGGAAAAAGCCGAATATCCCAAGCCGGAGCTGGAAAAAATACTCGGCAAGACGCTGGGCGTGCCGCTGTTCCAGGAGCAGGCGATGAAGATCGCCATCGTCGCCGGCGGCTTCAGGCCGGGCGAGGCCGATGAACTGCGCCGCGCCATGGCCACCTTCAAGCGCACCGGCACCATCGGCAATTACCGCCAGCGCATGATCGACGGCATGACAGGCCGAGGCTACGAAAAGGACTTCGCCGAGCGCTGCTTCAAGCAGATCGAGGGTTTTGGCGAATATGGCTTTCCCGAGAGCCACGCCGCCTCCTTCGCGCTGCTCGTCTATGCCTCCTGCTGGTTCAAGACCTTCTATCCCGACGTGTTCTGCGCCGCGATCCTGAACTCGCAGCCGATGGGCTTCTACCAGCCGGCGCAGCTGGTGCGCGACGCCCGCGACCATGGCGTCGACATCCGCGAGGTCGACGCCAATTTCTCCGTCTGGGACTGCACTTTGGAAAAGGCGCCTTTCGACCCGGCCCGCATCCTGCCGCGTCACGCCGGGATGCGCGGCGTCATCGAGACAAGCCATGCGCTGCGGCTCGGCTTCAGGCAAATCAAGGGACTTTCCAAGGAACGCATGGAGGCTTTCGTCGCCCGGCGCGGCGCCGGCTACTCGACCGTCCGGGATGTCTGGCTGCGCTCCGGCCTCAATGTCGACGAGATCGAGAAGCTGGCGCAGGCCGACGCCTTTCGGTCCATCGGCCTCGACCGCCGCGCGGCACTGTGGGAGGTCCGCGCGCTCGACGGCAAGAGCGCCGCCGAGAAGCTGCCGCTGTTCGACCAGCCGGCGCTCAGCCTGCGCGAGCTGGAGCCCGAGACGAGACTGCCGAAAATGCCGCTCGGCGAGCATGTCATCCACGATTACCGCTCGCTCGGCCTGTCGCTGAAGGCGCATCCGGTCGCCTTCCTGCGCGAGCGGCTCGACCGCGCCGGCGTCACCCCCAATGCCAACCTGCCTTCCGTGCGCGACGGCAGGCGGGTCTCCGTTGCCGGCCTGGTGCTGGTGCGCCAGCGCCCCGGCAAGGGCAACGCGATCTTTCTCACGCTGGAAGACGACAAGGCCGTCGCCAATGTCATCTTCTGGGAAAGGACCTTCACCCGCTTCCGGCCCATCGTCATGGGCGCCCGGTTTGTGAAGGTCACCGGGAAGCTGCAGTCGGAATCAGGTGTCGTCCATATCGTCGCCGAGAAGATCGAGGATCTGACGCCCTGGCTGACCGTGCTGCTGGAGAAAGTGAGCGGGGCCGGGGCGCCGGGTGCCTCCTCTGCGGCCGCGAAGGCAGAGGCTCCTGATCGAGATAGCAGACCCGCGCCACGCAATGCGCCGGCCGGACAGGATCTCGCAACGCTGTCGGAAGAGGCGGAACGCGTCATGCCCAAGGGACGGAATTTTCAGTAAGCACGTGGGAACAAGCCGCGTGGACGCTCTACGGCGCCCCCCTCTGCCCTGCCGGGCATCTCCCCCACATGGGGGGAGATTAGCAGCGTCGCCGCCCCGCCTCCTCTGACAAAGTTGAAGGTTGGCGAAAGCCGAGGTAACAGCCAATCTCCCTCCTTGTGGGGGAGATGCCCGGCAGGGCAGAGGGGGGCGCTGGCCCGCCAGCCTCTCGCAACTCTACTATCAGCTAAGAACTCTAACTCGGCCCACCCAGCCTCGGCGGCGCCAGCACATCCTCGGCCGAGATGGTTCGCGCCTCGGAGGGCAGCATGATCGGTATGCCGTCGCGTACCGGATAGGCAAGCTTGGCGACCCGCGAGATCAGTTCGCCCCGCTCCGGATCCCAGGCTAGCGGCCCCTTGGTCAGCGGGCAGGCCAGGAGTTCCAGCAACTTGGGGTCGACATTGAAATTCTTTCCGTCACGCCCATCCGCCGCCATCGTGTCGCCTCCTGACCAACTATCGGAAGATGTGTTGAGATTCAGGTCAGGCCAAGTCGAAAATGGCGGCTTCCGAGAACCGGAGCGGAGCGTACTTTTCGCACGTGAGCCCCGGAAGCGCAGAAAGCCGCCATTTGCAGGCCCGCATCACCTGAATATCGGCACATCCTACTGCAGGCTCGAGCCAAAATCCTCATTCTCGCGCGCCAGCGTCATCTCGGTGATGGCGATCAGCGTCTCGGCACGCGTCTTCAGGTCCGCGGCTTCCAGCAACGCCTGCTTCTCGGCCGGTCCATAGGGCGCCATCATCGACAGCGCGTTGACCAGCATGGCGTTTTCGGCCCGGCTGACGCTTTCCCAGTCGGCTTCCAGATCGTTGGCCTGCAGATAGGCGCGAAAGGCCCGCAGCAACGCCGGCCGGTCGATTTCATCAGCCGCCTGCTCCTCGTCGAGATCGGCCAGGAAGGGTGCCGGTTTGCACTGGCGGAACGGCGTCTTGACCGTCAGCTCGTGGGCGATGCGGAACCGGCACACGCCCTGCAGCGAAATCAGGTAGCGGCCGTCGCCGGTCTCTGAAAAGGCGATGATGCGACCTATGCAGCCGACATTGCAAAGCTCCGGCTCGCCATCCTCGCGCAATGCGCCATTGAGACCGGGCTGGATGATGCCGATGAGACGCGAGCCGGCGACCGCCTCGTCCACCATCTGCAGGTAGCGCGGCTCGAAGATGTTGAGCGGCATGCGGCCGCCCGGCAAAAGGAGCGCGCCCTCGAGCGGAAAGATCGGGATCGTCAACGGCAAATCCTTGGCGAGCCGGTAATGCGCGTTTCCCGCTTGCACCTCATTCCTCCGATCGCTTCGATGGCGAAGCGTCAACCCTGCCCTGTCCTATCTGGCGCTCAGGCCCGACGCCGCAAGCCTGTGCGACAAAACAACCGATAACCGGCTCAGGAAAACAGCAACGCCGACAATTTGCGGCGCGCGGCAAGCGTCGCCTCGTCGGTCATGCCCCAAGCCTCGAACAGTTGCAGCAACTGGGTCCTGGCGCCGTCCTCGTTCCAGGCGCGGTCGGCCTTGATGATGGCCAGCAGATTGTCGGCCGCCGCGGTGCGATCGCCCCTGGCGTTCTGGATCATGGCCAGATCGAAACGAGCCTGATGGTCCTTGGGATTTTCTGCAAGCCGGCGTTCGAATTCGGCCGGGTTGCCGAGTTCGGCCGCCTGCGCGGCAAGCGCCATCTTGGCGCGCAGGGCGGCGAGCGCCGGCGCGTCCTTCTTGGCCTCGGGCGCCGTTGCCAGCAACGCCTCGGCGCCTTCCGTGTCGCCGGCTTCGAACAGCAGCTCGCCCAGCCCGCCAATCGCCTCGACCGTCTCCGGCGCCTGCGCCAGGATGGCGTCATAAATGTCGGCGGCGGCCTGCATGTCGCCGGCGTCGCGCGCTTCCACGGCCGCCGCCAGGGCCTCGGCCACCGGCGGCGCGCCATTGCCCTTGCCGCCGACCTTGGTGATGAATTCGTTGATCTGGCTATCGGGAATGGCGCCCATGAAGCCGTCGACCGGTTGGCCGTCCTTGAAGGCGATGACCGCCGGAATCGACTGGATGCCGAGCTGGCCGGCGATCGAGGGATGGTCGTCTATGTTCATCTTGACCAGCTTGACCTTGCCGCCGGCGGCCTTGACCGCCTTTTCCAGCTGCGGCGTGAGCTGCTTGCAAGGGCCGCACCACGGCGCCCAGAAATCGACCAGCACCGGCTGGCGGCGCGATTCCTGGATGACGTCGGCGGCGAAGGCGGCGGTCGTCGTGTCCTTGATGACATCGCCGGCGGGGGCGCCCGCGGGCGCATCGCCAACCGCTGCCTTCGCCGGCGCCGTGGCCGTTCCGCCATACTGCACCGTGGTGGCATACTGGCCGCCATTGTTTCCGAATGATCCGCCAAACGGATTGTTGTCGCTCATCTCGTCACCCTTTCGGTCGCTGCCGGCCCGCGGCTCGGCGCCATGTCTCAATTGGAAATCGGCTTCGCCATCCATGTGGCGATCATGCCGAGACTTTCAAGATAGCAGCATCGTGCCCGGTTGCCTCGACGAATCTGATGAGATCGGCCGCCGCGATCGACGTCGTCGCTTCGTTGGTCAGCGGATGCGCGTTGATGACGGCATGCGCCATCAAATCCTTGTCGAGCACCAGCTTGACCCTGTTTTCCCTGTCATTGATGACGCCGAAGACGGTGACGGCGCCCGGCGTGACGCCCAAAAGCTCCATCAGCATTTCCGGCTTGCCGAAGGAAACCCGGCTGGCGGCGCCGATCGACTGATGGATCTGCTTGAGATCGACGACCGCGTCCTCGCCGACGGTGACCAGGAAGAAATTGTCCTTCTTGTCCTTCAGGAACAGGTTCTTGGTGTGTCCGCCGGCGATTTCGCCGCGCAGCGCCTGCGAATCGGCCACAGTATAGAGCGGCGGGTGGCGTTTCGTCGAAACGGCGATGCCCAGTTCGGCGAGAAAGGCGAAAAGCTCGGCTTCGATCTTCGGCATTGGATTTCTTCTTCGGCTGGTTTGCGGCCATGCCGTTTATCGCATCGGCCACGGAATCGGAATCATTTTTGCGCAAGCCTGGTGCGCGCCGCCGCGAAAGCCGGTTATTCCCATGCACGCGGCGATGGTGCGCGCCCCGACGAGGCGGCAATGGTCGGACCGCCGCCCAACACGGCCCCCAGATCCGGCGAGAAGCCTTGTCACGGGCGGCTTGCCTGCATCATGGCGCCGGGCAGCAAAAAGCCTGTTATTTCCCTGTTGCAATCGCCGCGCTCTTCAGCCATATAGGCCCGGCTTGCGGCCAAGACGCCGTGTGAGCGGGTGTAGCTCAGGGGTAGAGCACAACCTTGCCAAGGTTGGGGTCGAGCGTTCGAATCGCTTCACCCGCTCCAATTTCCTTCAGGGGATCAAGCATCGAAAAGCCGCGGTTCGCCGCGGCTTTTTCGTTTTCTGTGGCGGTTGAAGCCCAGCCACCTCAAGCCTGCGAAGGGCGGTGGCGCCGGCAAATCGGATGGGCCTGGGCTTCCGCCGGCATGAGCCGATGCAGCGGCAGCGCGTCCATGTCACGGAGGCCCATCCAGCATCAGGAGCCTGCCGTCCCGGGAGGCCGGGTCATGGTCGAGCTGATCAACGTGGCGGCCAGACGAGCTCACGCGGCAATGGATCGCGTTGGTATTGGCTATCGCTGCCGTGAGCGTCGCTCTCTTCAAAAATGACCGACCGGTGACAGGCCGTCAAACTATTCATCGGTGGCGGCGCAAGTCGCGGCCTCGTCGCCCCAGTCAGTTCATGGCCTGCAGATGTCGGTAGGAACGGTCGGTCAGCTCTTGCATATCCATATCATTGAGCCAGCCATGCCGAAATACGAGCTGATTTACTCTGACTGCGCCTTGTTCACGCCACGCCGCGCTTTCTGCTCCTCGAGCAGCGTATAAGCCACAAAATATTTGTAGATATTTCCGACATACTGAACCGTTTCGCGCCCAACCACCTTCGCGGCGCCGTTCTCCACATTGCCGAACCATAGATCGGGGTTGAGGCCCATCGTCTTCGCGGCACTGCGAAATTTGCGCAAGTTGCCGGGCCCGGCATTGTAGGCGGCAAGCGTCAACAGCGCCCTGTTGACTGGGTCGAGTTCGGCATCGTTCACATAGGTTGCCGACAAATAACGCATGTATTTTGCGCCCGCTTCTATATTGCGATCCGAGCTTTCCGCTATGCCGCTGATGCCTATCGCCTTATCGGCAGCAGTCGACGGCAACATTTGCATGATGCCGACGGCGCCCCGAGAGCTGCGTTCGCTCTGGTCGAGACGCGATTCCTGGTATCCCTGCGCGGCCAGCAGCAACGCATTGAGTTTGTAGGCAGCGCTATATTTCTCGAAGGCGTCGCGCAGAGCCTGGAATTTATCGACCTCGGACTGCTCGTAGGCGGAACGCACCATCTTGTCATCCTGGTAGTAGCGCTTCTTCAAAATGTTGCCGAAGGTCGTCCCGACCTTGTATTGCTTGACGAAAGCGTTGAGCCTTTTCATCAGTTCCGGGCTGTTCTTGCGGACCGCCCAGGCGATTTCCCCGTCCTGCGCTATCGCAATGTCATCGTGCAGTTCGATGTTATCGAAGACCCTGGACCAGATCCGCGCCTTGTGGCCGTCGACCACGCACCAGGGCAGCAGGCCGGCATTGACCATCTCCAGAAGATCCTCATCCTCGAGATTTTCGTCGATCGGCGCGATGCCGATCTCGGCTTGGCCCGCCGCGCGCCGGTCGCTGTTGAGCTTTTGCAGATGCTCGAAATAGCTGCTGCTCGCGCGAACGCGGATTTCCTTGCCGCCGAGATCGTCGATGGCGGCGATTTTCGGCGCGGCCGGGCCGGTGACCAGGATTTCTTTCACGCCGCTCGCCAGGGGATCCGTGAAGTCGACGATCTGCTGCCGTGATGGGGTAATCGTCAGATTTGCCGCGACAATGTCTCCGCGCCCTTCGATGAGCGCGGGAAGCAGCCGGTCCCGGGCCACCGGCACGAAGGCCACACGAATTTTTTCGACTTCCTTTTTCTTGTTCTTGTTGATCTGCCGCTCAAGCGCCTGGCCAAACTCGACCGCCGTGCCAAGTTGCTCACCACGGTCGATGAAGTAGATCGTCTTGCTGTAAGGGACCAGGATTCGGATAAGACGTCTCTTTTCCATTCCGCCGTAGTCGCCGGTCCAGGCGTCAAATCCGGGGCGCAAAGCGGCCTCTTTGGACTGTGAGAGATTGGGGAAAAGCAGCGAGGCCAGGGCAAGCACGATGAGGGCCGGCACGATGCGCGCTACGGCCCTCCGGAAGATCAAAGCCGCGCCACGGCTGTTTCGCCTTGTCACCAGAAGGAAGAACTGAAAAGTATCGAGTATCAAGTCGGCCATTATCATCCCGGTTCACCCCTCTGCTTCGCCGAGCCATCAGATCATGGATCGAACGTCATCCTGAGCCAACTGTTGCTGGAGTATGGTATTCGAGTTTTCTTGTGCACGACAAAAGCCCGCATCTTGGCCAAGTCGAGCCAGGTGGCGGAAACTCGGCCAGGAGCATGTGTTCTCCATTGAGGCATGCTCATTGGAAGCGATCGGCCATTTGCCACGGAACAAAGAAACGCCAGCGCGCCAACCGGCGCGATCCACGCGCAATGAAGTTGACATTGCCCCCAGCCTCCACGACCCTTGCACCGGCGTACCCACCGATGCCACCCGCTCCTTCATTGCGATCCGCATGGCGGTGCCTGGTCGCCAGCTTGCGGTTCGCTGCCCTAAATAGCAGTTTTGGCGTTGCAGCGCCACGCCCAAGGGCGGCCCGCAAGACCGTCGCGGCGATGGAACTGCTTTCGGACAAGATCATGCTGCAGCAAGAACTGGATCACGACGACGTTTCGACAGTCACACTGACCTGAAGGCATGAAAGCCGCCGCATGTAGGGGGAATTGCGACGAGAACAACCAGTTGATGCATGTCGCCCGGAAGTGTCCTCGTTCCGGAACCACGACATGGACAAATCAGAACCTTGAGGCAAGATGGCGATGGAGCAGGCCGAGCGCGCCGGTTTTGCGCAGGTCGAGGAACGATGTTCTGGGTCACCCCCGTTCGTTGCTATTCCCGTGAACGACGTCGACCGTACGGCCGGACCGCTTGGATTGCGACTGGCGCCGCGCCACCCGGTCGGCAACCGTATTGGGACCGGCGCGAGCGACCGTTCGGCGACGTTGGCGCCGAGGAGGTAAATCAGTTAAAACTAATTCAGACGGAACTATTGTCTGCGATTTCAGGAGACGACATGTCCGAGGAGCATGTTGAGCGTCGGCTGGCGGCGATCCTGGCGGCTGATGTGGTCGGCTATAGCCGTCTTATGGAGGCCGACGAGGAGCACACGCTCAATCTCCTTCGGCAGCATCGACGGGAGTTCTTCGATCCGACCGTCACCAAGCACGGTGGACGCATCTTTAAAGTGATGGGCGACGGCTTCCTGGTGGAGTTCGGCAGCGTAATCAATGCGGCGCGCTGCGCGGTCGAGATCCAACGCGGCATGTCCGAGCGGAATGCCGGCATCCCCGAGGCCCGGCATTTCAAGTTCCGCATTGGCATCAACCTTGGCGACATCATCGTCGACGGTGATGATTTCCATGGCGACGGCGTCAATCTTGCGGTGCGGCTGCAGGGGCTCGCAATACCCGGCGGCATCGCCTGCTCGGAAGTGGTGCGCCATGAGGTCGGCAACAAGCTGGGCGTCGACTTCGCCGATCAGGGCGCCAGGACCGTCAAGAACATTGCTCAGCCGGTGCACGTCTATTTCGCCAACTGGGACCAGGGCGTCTCGCAAGTCGAGACGCATATTGCGGCCGAGAGCGTCCAGACACTGGTGCGGTCCGACAAGCCGTCGGTGGCGATCCTTCCCTTCGCCAATCTGAGCAACGATCCCGACCAGCAGTATTTCAGCGACGGCATCACTGAAGATATCATAACCGACCTCTCGAACGTCTCCGGCCTGTTCGTGCTCAGCCGCAATACCGTGTTCGCCTTCAAGGGCAGGACCGACAAGATGGAACGCATCGTCAGGGAACTTGGCGTCGGCTACATTGTCGAGGGCAGCGTCCGCAAGGCGGGAAACCGGGTCAGGATCAATGCCGAGCTGATCGAGGGCGCCACGGACGGACACGTCTGGGCTGCCCGCTTCGACCGCGACCTCACCGACATCTTCGCCGTGCAGGACGAAATCGCCAAGGCGGTCGTGGCGCAGCTCAGGGTCAGGCTCCTGCCCGAGGAGAAGAAGGCTATCGAGCTGGCGCCGACGGACAGTGTCGAAGCCTATACGCATTATCTTCGAGGCCGCGATTACAGCCACATCGCGACCAGAGCGAACCACCTGATGGCCAGACAAAGCTACATCAGGGCCATCGAGCTTGATCCGGGATATGCCCGCGCTTATGCAGGCTTGGCGGTCTGCGACGTACGCCTTCAGTCGATCTACGGCTCTTCGATCCAGGTGGACGACATTCTCGCGACCGCCGACAAGACCCTGGCTCTGGACCCGAATCTGGCCGAGGCGCATTCAGCCAGGGGCTTTGCCCTGTCCCTCGCCGACCGCCGCTCCGAGGCCGCGGCGGCGTTCGAACAGGCCCTCACGCTCGACCCCAACTGCCACGAGGCCAACCGCTACTATGCCGAGTTCTGCGTGACCGGCGGCCAGTTCGAGCTCGCCGCGACGTACTTCCTGCGCGCGATGGAGATTAAACCGACCGACTACGGCGCACCGGTCATGCTGGTGAACGTCTTCCGCACTCTCGGCCAACAGAACGACGCGGAGCTTTATGCGCGGATCGCATTGGAGAGAGCGGAAGAGGAACTCCGCCTGCATCCGGAGAACGCCAATTGTGCCTGCCTGGGAGCGATCGTGCTGGCCTTCCTCGGTGAACGCGACAGGGCCGCGAAGTGGCTTGGCCGGTCTCTGGAAATCGACCCTAGCGATATCAACGTCCAATACAACGCCGCTTGTACCTATGCGTTGCTGGGGGAATTCGAACGCTCGATCGACCTTTTGGAAGTCTGGCTACCGCAGGCTGGCGCCGAGATGAGACTCTGGTTCAAGAACGATTCCGATTTCGCCTCTGTTCGCAGTCATCCCCGCTACCAGAAGTTGCTCGAGCTCCTGCAGTAGCGATGCGCATTGTTCTTGAGGCAATTTTGTTGCCGACAATCAAGAACCGTCCTTCACGAAGAATTAACCCGACAAACCAACGCCCTCGCCACCTCACGGTTATTATGGTACGTTACTAATATAACCGAGAGGTGGGGAATGGGTACCCGGTTCAGGCTGTTTGTTCAGCCTCCGTTCGAAGACCCTACGTCAAGCCCTGAGATCATTGCGGTTTCTTCCCCGCGAGGCAGCGTCGGACCTGGCCCGTCCGACGATCGTATGTATGTCGTCGAGCCGGTCGGCAAGACGCGGCCCTATGGCGTCAACCACGGCCCGTTGGGCACGCCCGTTATCTCCCTGCCGCCCTGGACGCGAGCGATCCTCGATCCGGCCGTTCCCGATGAGGAAGGCAATTTCGATCATTATCAGCCCTCGACGCCCGGCTTCGAAGCAGCCCACGCGTTCGGGTGCGCGCGCTTCACCCTCGACGTTTGGGAGCGTTACATCGGCCAGCCGATCACCTGGCATTTCCACGATCACTACGACCGTCTGGAAATTTCGATCCTGCCGGGTTGGGACAACGCCCAATACGGCTATGGCTTCCTTGAGCTCGGCAGCCAATTCGTGAAGGACGGACGCACGCTCCCGTTCAGCCTCGACTTCGATATTATCGCGCACGAGGTTGGCCATGCATTCGTCTACAGCGTCCTTGGCATACCGGACCCGGGCGCTGAGTTCCCCGAATATCTAGGCTTTCAGGAGGCCTTTTCGGACTGCGTTTCGTTGATCGCGGCCATGCATTTTCCCTCCGTGATCGATAATGTCCTGACGGTGACGCATGGGAACCTCTACATCGCCAACCAACTCTCTCGATTCTCGGAATTCTCGCCGCACCGCCAGATACGCGAGGCCAACAACAAGCGGACGATGGCCGACTTTGCCAACGGCTGGACCGACGAGCATGCACTGTCACAACCTCTCACGGGCGCCGTCTTCGACATTCTGGTCGATGTCTTTCACGAGAGCTTGGTGGCTCGAGGACTGATCTCGCCGGAGGCCGAAAATCTTGCCGACCTCGCCGAGATCGATCCGGCCGCCGAGTTGCCATTGCAGGAAGTCTTTGACCGCGATTTCGCTCGCAACCCGGAAGGTTTCGTCGAAGCCCTGCTCGACGCGCGGGATATCGTGGGTACCTATCTCGCCGAGACGCTTTGGGCTCTCGCCCCGGATTTCCTGGACTACGGTGACGTGGCGAGAACGATGCTCGCGGTCGACGACAGCATGACCGGAGGAGAGCTATCGAGGATCATCTTCCGGGATTTCGACCGAAGAGGGATTTTTCGCTGCCGTGCCGGGCCTCGCCTGACGAAGCCAAACCGAAAAAGCCATGTTCATGAGGGCCGAATCGCCCGTCCACTAGACCAGGCGCGCCTGCCGGACATGAGCTATTTCGAGAAATATTGGATGTCCAGAAGTGGCGCCGATCTTTGATCGACATGCAGATGATGGGGTGATCCATGACGAGTGAAACCATTCTAAGTACCTCAACCATACATTTGTTCGGTAGAGTTCTTGAAGATTTGAGGCTCAAGAAGAGGGTCGATGGGGGACGGCCTCCAAGGCTTGGCAACAACAGATTCCTGCAGAACCAGATCGACGCTTCCGGTAGCCTGCTGGCAAGGATCTATGCGTTCACCTTTGAGGCGCAGTTCTACGAGCTGGCCCGACCGACCATACTTCTTGTCCACGGGCCTGGCACTGTCGTTGATTATCCGGCCCCAGAGGACACCGATCTCAAGGTCATGAGCCGCGGTCCAAGCGACCCTGCCTATACCGGACTGTCATCGCAGATAGGCTCGTTTGCGCGCGGAATGCAGGTCTGGGTCTACGACAAGAGTGACCTGACAATGCGGCTGGAACTCGACACCGGAACGCTCGAGGATGTCCTGTTGAGCGCAGAGCTGGACCCGGGTTCGTTTGGTCGATCGGGTGGAGCAATGGGCAGATCCGGCGGCGCGATGGGGCGATCTGGCGGCGCCATGGGCAGGTCTGGCGGCGCGATGGGACGGTCCGGTGGCGCCATGAACCGCGGCGGGCGCGGCGATTTGGACTAGCGTTTCCGATCTTTAATTGAGAAGGCCGAAGGGAGATGGGCCATGGCGAGAGTAGATATAGTATGTGTCGAGACACGTGAAGGGAATGCTGTAAGAGGCAAAGATCCGGTTACAGTCGATGTGACGGTAGCTCCAGAGTGGTTTAAGAAAGCTGAAGACTTGAAAATTAGATTTATTTACGCTGACACCTTGGAAAGCAGCGATTACGTATCAGTATACGATGATGGCTATATATCTGTCGGAAGCCCAACTGAAATACATTTCAAGGTTAAAGCAGAGTATGGTGCTTCTCCAGGAGAATACTATGTTCAGATCAAGAAAAAATCAGGTGAAACGATTGCAAGTGGCCCTGAGGATGGAACTATCACTGTATCGTAAAGTTGATCACTACCAAAAACATATGCTGTAACGAACCGTAACGTCACAAGTCGCATCGGCATCAGCGGCTCTGCCCTCACGCCGGCAAAATCTTGCCGGGGTTCATGATGTCTGCGGGCCAAGCATCTGCTTGATCATGCGGCTTCCGCGGCGGCCTCCTCCAAGTCTTTCAGCTCGCTCCTTGTTACGAACGAACCTCGGCTCTCGGAAGGCCGTTCGACTTTGGGCGTTCTTGAGAGCCCCAACCATGAGCGCCAGAAATCAGCCCTTCGCCCCCTCCGCCTTGCGGACCGACGCCTGGTGCACCAGCGAGGTCCAGCTGTTGGTCGAGGCGAGGTGGCAATAGAGCAGGCCGAGCGCACCTGACTTTCTGAGGTCGAGGAAAGCCTCGTCGCTCAATTTGTTGAAGGCTGCTTCGTCGATCACCTGGAAATCGGTGAGGTTGAGCACTTCGCCGCCTTCCAGCGTCACCTTGCTCTGGCGCGGCGAAAACAGGCCATGCGCGTCGATCTTGTCGACCATCTCGCGGGTGGCCCTGAAGTCGATCTGGAACTGGTTGCAGAAGGCGAGCGCCTGCTTGGTCGCCTCGGTCGGTTCGTTGCCGCTGAAGAACGGCAGCACCTTGTCGTCACGGAACGGTGCCACGAGCTGGTCGACGACGCGCTCGCTCGCGCAGTCGACGCACAGCGTCAGCCGGCCGGCCGACGTCGGGTCCTCGGCCAGGATGAAGGGATAGCGGCGGACATAGGCCGGGATGTAATGCGGCGCGTTCCACATGCCGTCGGCATCGACGAACAGGTTTTCGTCCTGGCGCACGCCGGTGATGATAACAGGCGCCTTGCCGGCGCCGATGAACACGATCGGATAGGAGCGCATCGCCGCCGGCATCTCCGACGCCACCACCGGAATGGCGTGCGCCGAGCGCGCGAAGGAAAAATCGCTGCGCGCGGTCAGCCCCAGCGAGCCGTGCCGGATCGGGTTGAGCGCCTCTGGCCTCGTATAGAACAACGGCATGGCGTCGCCCCCCTTTGCCGGCGCCGTCCCTGTTTTCGCACCACTCTCAGCCATCGTCCGTCCTTTTCTCCCGCAAGCCGGTCAAGCCGGCCAATCAGCGTCCGGCGTTGCTGCCGAAGCCCTGTCTTGTCGCGCCAGGCGCGTATCGAAACAAAGTACTACAGTGTCGCCGGCACGCGTAAAAGGACATGGGCTGCCGTAATTTGCGGTTTGCGGCGATGAATTGTCTTGGGTGCCGAGCGCTCCGCGCGATGGCGCACAATCCCAGGAAAGTGTTCGACGGTCTTCCGTCCTGGACTCCGGAAATAATGAGTTCTGGACAGCTCGAGGCGAAGCGGCGACAGTGCCGCGCAAACGGCTTTGAGGCGAGCGCAATGGCGGCGGCGGCGGATTTCGAACAGGCGATTGGGCAGGCGTTCATCATCGAGACCACAGGCGGGCGTATCTCGCTCGAACTGAGCGCCGTCAACCGTATCGCGGCCAGCCCGCGCCCGGGCGGCGGTTTTTCCCTGCTGTTCCGGGGACCGCGCGGGATCTCGCTGCCGCAGGCGACCTACAGCCTTGCCGGCACCAGCGGGGTCCACGACATCTTCATCGTGCCGGTTGCAGCCGACGCGACGGGGCGGCTCTACGAAGCGGTGTTCAATTAACGCCGGTTTTGAGCTGCAGGGCCGAAAAGCGACAATCTTAGCCGTCGCCGCCGCCGCTCACTGTCGCACATCTCTCCCCGTAAACGGGGCGAGAGTAGCTGGCGGCAATGCCCTCGCCCTTCTTGCGGCGGGCGACTGGCGAAATCATCAACGAGGCGTCCCTCTCCCCGTCCCTATACGGGGAGAGGATGCCGGCAGGCAGGTGAGGGGCAGCGCCAACCACGATCATGGATCCGCCGGCGAACACGCCATTAGATCATAGACGCCCTTATCCTCGACGACGACAAAGCCGAGATCGACATAGAGCCGCCTTGCTGGGTTGTTCTTCTCGACATGGATCGATATTAGTTTGCCGGCTAAGCATGCCTCGTCTATCAGGTCGCGCAACAAGGCGCCACCATAGCCCTTGCGGCGATGCACAGGCAAAAAAGCGATGTCGATGATGCGGTGTTGGCTTGGCCAGCGCTCGACATAGAGCCGGCCGATGTCTTGCCCGGCATGGCTCACCACGAGCCAGTCGGCCTGCGGATAGTGCTTGTGGTAGTGCGCGTGCTGCGCCTGGAACTGCATGTCGAGAAAGGCGGCCTTCTGCGCCTCGCTCCAGTCCGTCACGGCGAGCTCTTCCATGCGGGTCGAGGCATAGAGCCGCGACAGGAAGGCAATGTCCGCCTCCGCGGCGGCACGGAAAGCGAGTCCGGCCTGCCGTGACCGGGACCACGCCGGAGCGGGATAGACCAAAGCCACGCCGCTTGGGGTCAACGTCAGACCGGCGGCGTCAGGTCGCGCACCACCGCGATCTGCTTGAGGTTGCCGGTGGCCAGCGCCGTCCAGCTCCACTCCCATTCGGAACTGTCCATGGCCATCTGGTTGATCGTCCACAGACCATTGGTCCCATCGTTCGTGATCATCATGCTGAACAAGGCAAGCCGACCATCGGCATTGTAGTCGAGCGACAGCCGTGTGTTGGCGCCGGAGGCGCTGAAATCACGCCATCCAGACCAGTTTTGGGTGGCCGCGTCGTATTGGGCGTTGAACGAGTGGACATGCTGCTGGTCGGAGGCGACCAGCATGATGTCACCGTCCCCCTGGATGCCGGCGCAGAGCGTGTATCTGGGAACCCTGCTGTAACCGGGCGTCGCCCAGTTCGTCCACGTGTCGGAGCCGGCAGGCAGTTGCTTGGTGTGCAGGACCTGGCCCGGCTGCGTCATGGCAAAAAGATTGGTGGCGCCCAGCGGGCCGACGATCGGCGCCATTTCCGTGAAAGGATAGCCGGCGTCGATCTGCACCCATGGCGTCCAGTCGGCCACCGTCAGCGCTTGGGCCTTGGCCTGCTGGCAGCGATAGAGATGAAGGGCTGAGTTGATGCCGAAGAGCGCAATGCGGCCGTCCGCCTGGCGCAGCGCCGTGACCGCCACGAGCTGGCCGGTCAGTTGTATCCAGGCGCTCCAGGGCTGTGCGGGCGGCCTGAGCTCGTCGACGGTGACGACGATCGGGGTGGATGTGCCGGGCGGCGTGATGGTTTTCTGCACCTGAACGATCACGTCCGGGTTCTGGTAGATCCACCAGATGCGGCCCTGATTGTCGGTGAGGAAGATTTCGACGCGGCCGTCAGCGTCGCGCGCCATCGAGAGTTTCTGGTAGCTTGTTGCGCCGGGCGGGGCGCCAATGCCAACCGGCGGATTCCATTTTTCGACCGGGCCGACCTGGTTGGCGTCCTCCGTGATGAAAGACAGGTTGGTGGTGCCGGTCGGTTGGGCCACCACGGCGACGCGCCCGTCCTTGGTGAGACCCGCGGTCATGATCACCCAGGCGCCGGCGGCGATGGGAGACCATGCGGCAGGCCACGCCCCGTTGGGCGCGACTTGAGCCTTCTGGATCAGCCGTCCCGCCGCGGAATCGATGCCGACGACCATCAGCCGCGACAGTTCGAAGAACGACACGCCTGGCACGTGCCCGGTTGGCGCCGCATGGGAGGGTAAGTGAGCGTCTTCGTTAGCCATGGTAACGGCCCCGCCTTGTTGGCTCGAAAATCAGGTTCTCGGTGGGAACACGCCCTGCAGGGCGATGCAGAAATTGCAGGTGAGATAAGGCTGCAGATTGTTGTGCGGCTGGTCACCGCCGGCAGGCGCGAGCATGTTGTCGTTCATTGGCGTCAGCGCGGGTATCGGCGTCCCTGGAACATAGGCGAAAGCGCCACCGGACTTGCCGAGAATTCTCGACGGGCTGGGTACCTGGACGTCGGCGACGTCCTGGGTTCCGACCATAACGCTGTGCGCATGGATCGGTATTTCGGTTTGGAGCAGCGTCACCGTCTCCGAGCCGCTACTCTCTCCGAGATCGTGCAGTGACAGGCCAGGTCCCTGACCGGGGTGCATTGGCGCGCTGCCCTGGAGATTGGGCAGCGCGAAGTTCGACTTGCCGTCGCCGCCATAAGTCGTGCCGAGCAACGAGAACAACGCCGTGTTCTGCGACAGCGGCAAAATCTGCCCGTCGCACAGCGCCCAGCCCTTGGGCGCGAAATTGAACGGGAAAATGCGGATTTCCGCAACGAACGGATCGGCCATGACGGTCCTCTCAGGTCTGCGACGGGAAAATGCCGAACAGCGAGATGATGAAGTTGATGCATAGATACGGCTGGAAATTGCTATGCGGCTGGCTGCCGCCGACGGGTGACACCATGGTCGCGGCCATCGGGCCATCGGGCGCCTGGCCATCGATGTACATGAAGATCGTCCCCGTCGTCTGGTCGAGGACATTCCCGCCCGGATTGGCCCCGGTGCCGGTTTGGCCCGATGCCAGCATGGGATGCGAGTGAGCCGGGATCTGCTGGATCGACAGCGTGATTTCCTCCGCGCCGCCGGTCTCGGCCAGGGTGAAGCCGTTGCCCTGGTGGAGCGGTAGCCGGCCACGCAGGTCGGGCAGCGCGAAAGTGCTTTCGCCGTCGCCGCCATAGGTGGTGCCGATCAGTTGGAACAGCGTCTCGTTTTCCGAGATAGGCAGCAGTTGTCCTTCGCAGAACATCCACCCGGCCGGCGCGAAATTGCCGGCAAACATGCGAACTTCGCCAACATAGGGTTGTGCCATGATCGCGTTTCCTCAGGTCTGCGACGGGAAAATGCCCTGCAGGGCGATGCAGAAGTTCAATGTCAGGAAAGGCTGCATATTGAGGTGCGCCTGCGAACCGCCAACATTGGCGATGCTGGCGGGGTGCAACGAGGTCAGGTTCGTAGCCTGCGCATAGCCATTGTTGAAAGCCCCCAGGAAATTCCCGGAGTTCAGGGGCACCGTGCCGTTGGCGTTCGTCGCTCTCGCCTGGTGAACATGGGTCGGCAATTCCGCAATCGACAGCGTGTGGGATTGCTCGCCGCCCCGCCCGCCGAGGTCATGCCCGTTGCCGACATGGATCGGGACCCTGCCCCGGAAATCCGGCAAGCCGAAATTTACCCGGCCGTCGCCGCCAAAGGTCGTGCCGAGCAGTGAAAACAGAGCCTGGTTCTGATTTATGGGAAGCAGTTGGCCGTCGCAGAACGCCCACCCCTTGGGCGGGAAACCGAAGGACATGATGCGGATTTCGGACAGAAACGGCTCTGACATGCGATACCCTCCCACTGCCGCTTCGGACTATACACGTCACGAATTATAAGTCTACTGGTAATACTTATTCCGGATAAATTTTCATAAATATCCACCGGATCGCTTACTGGCAACTTCAAGTATATTGTTAACTATATACTTTACAAGCCTCGATTGAGGCGTATGTAAGAATCGCCTGGCGAGTTCGTCGCCCGTTCAGACTATGGCGTCGAATAGAAGCCCGCCGTACCACCGGTGCCGATCGTGACACTGACAGTGCCGCTGTTGATGGCTTGCACATAGCTCATGACAGCCGCGGCATCGGTTGCCGCGCCCGCGTAAGCCGCGGCGCCGCCATGCAAGCCAACATGGACATCGAACCGCGTGCGGAGACGGATGTCTGTGCCACCATTGGCACCCGAACCTGTGAAATTGTTGGCCAGGCCGCCAGCACCGCCGAGGGTCAGCGAGACCGTCTGGGCGTCTCCAGCAACCGTGCCGGCGTTCAGTTCGAAACCGTGGTTGCCGAATGTGCCTGGATTGCTGGCGGTGTTGCCTTGTACCACGGCCGTCAGCTTGTGGTTGCCGCCGTCGACCGCATCACCCGTCTGCAGCAGAATGCCATCATTGTTGTACTGATAGAGCAGGTTGTTGGTGATCGTCACGCTGGAATCGGCGCCGCCCAACGTGACGAAGCCGATATCGCTGCCCTGGGCCGATCCGCTGTTCGCCACGCCGGCGACGCCGATCGTGTTCGAATCGATCGTGCCGTTGAACGAGCTGGCGCCGGAGCCGGTGCTGATGCCCAGAGCCGTGCCCAGCGCATCGCGCATCGTATTGTGGGCGATGTTGAAGGTCAGGTTCGCCACGTCGCCGGCGCCGCCCGAACTGATCGTGATGCCGCCGCCGCCCGAGACGATGTTCTGGTTGTTGTTCGACAGCGTGTTGCCGAGCGCTCCAGTGGCGCCGCCGAACACCAGATCCGACTGGACGTTGCCGTGCAGATCAAGCTGGAACAGGTCGCCGCGCGCGGAGGTGAATGTCGAGCTCTGGACGGTCGCGTTGAAGACGCCGTTCGTCGCCTGGAACACCAGCGCGTCGCCTGACGAGTTTCCTGCGGCGGCGTTGGTCGCGAAGGTCGAACCGGTGATGGTGATCCGGTTGAGAGTCTCGCCATTGTTGTTAAAGACGTGGAATGCGTCCAGCGCCGCGCCGGTGAAGGTGGAATTCGAAACCGTAGCGGTGCCCTTGAGGCCGGTGAAATAGGCATTGCCTTCGCCGACGCCGGCAACGCTGGTGCCATTGCTGCCGTTGATGATCGTATGGTCCAGCGTGAAGCCGGTGACGTTGTTGCCCAGAATGCCGTAATTCTGGAAGTCGTTCATCTGCAGGCCGTTGAGCTGCACATCCGTCGTGCCGTTCAGGTAGATGCCGACGCCTTGCGCGGTGCTGCCATCCGCGCCTGTCTTGCTGGAGATGACGCCGCCGCCCGAGGCGCCGACCGTTGCACCATTGCCGGTCACATGCAGGCCACCCAGGGCACCCGTGGTGTCGAGGATAATGCCGGTGGCACTGCCGCCGCTGGAACTGATGCGCTGGAACGTCAGATCGCTCGCACCGATCGTCGTGTTGGCGACGTTGAGTGCTGTGGCCGTGCCCGAGCTGATCACGCTGCCAGTGCCGGTCGCACTCACGGTGCCGCCGCCCGTCGCGCTGAAGCCGGCGACGTTCGAGCCGGTCAGCGTCAGCGTGTTGGTGAAATTGATCGTCGATCCGCCGTTGCTGGAAAGCGCTATACCGGCGCTGGAGCCGGTTGCCGACACCGTGCCGCTGAAGGTGGCCGTGCCGCCGGTGCGGCCTGCGATGCTGATGACGTTGCCGACGGCGCTCGTCTTGGCGATCGACCCGCCATAGGTGATGGCCGCGGTGCCGCCGCTGACGTCGAACGCGGTGCCCGAGGCGCCGCTCAGCGCACCGGTGCCCAGGTTCACCGTGCCCGTGACGTTGGTCAGGGCGACATTGTTGACGCCGCCGCCCGAAGTGGTCGAGGTGAAATTGATGCCGGCCGCGATGCCGTTGAGGTTGATCGCTTGGGCGGCACTCGCGCTGATCGAGCCGGTGGTGACATTGACCGTCCCGCCATTGGTCGCGGTGAAGGCCGTGTTGGAGCCGCCCGTTGTGACCACGAGGTTGGCGAAGCTGACGGTCGAGGCCTGGCCGCCATTGTTGATCGAGACGGCGGCGCCGGTGGCATTATTGTGGGTGACGGCGCCGGTGAAGCTGACTGTGTTGGCTGCCGTCGCGCCGGAGATGACGACGCCGCTGGCGCCGATGTTCGACGTCACCGCGCCGGCAAAGCCGAAGCTGCCGCCGGTGCGGTTGGTGATGCTGACCGCGGTGCCGATAACGCTGGTGACCGAGCTCGTGCTGTCGAAGCCGAACGCCGCATTGCCGCCGATCACGGACAGGCCGCTGCCGCCCGTGGTATCGACATTGGTGGCGGTGACCGTTCCGGAGGCCGCGCCGAATTTGATGCCGGTCGCGGCCGAGGCCGCGATGAGGGAGACATTGGTCAGCGTCGTCGTGCCGGTTGCGCCGGCGCCGAAGTCGATGTCGGCGGCCGTGACGTTCCTGATCGTCATGTTGCTGATCGTGGCATTCGCCGTCGCGCCGCTGATGCCGATCGCGGCATTCACGCCCGCGCCGTCGTCGCCGTTGATGGTAAAGCCGTCGATGATGTTGCCGCTGGCCGAAAGCGTGATGACGCTGCTGCCATCGGCGCTTGTCAGCGTGGTGGTGCCGCCCGGCGTCTGATCGGCGATGGAGATGGTGTTGCTGGCCAGCTGGATCGTCGACGGCACCGTCAGCGCCAGGTTGATGTTGCCATTGTCGAAGCCGCGCACCTGCTGGCCGGTCAGCAGGTTCAGCGTGTCGTTGCCATTGGTGCCCTGTGCGGTGATGGTGCCGCCATCGTTGACGAGGACGATGATGTCCGTTGCGGCCGCGTTGAATTCGGCGTCGGCCAGCGTCGCCAGATTATTCTGGTCGCGGCCGCTGCCGTCGCCGGTCGACGCCGCGCCGACGAAATAAACCTTGCCGACACCGAAGCCGAGGCCAGGCGTGGCCTGGAAGTTCACATCCTTGAAATTGTAGGTGCCCGCGGCCGGCGCGACGGAAGCGTCGATGCCGACACTGGCACTGATGGTCGACAACTGGTCGGCGGTATCGCCGTCGCCAAAGGTGAAGGCGACGTTCGTCGTGCCGTTCAGGAACACGCCGGTGTTGACGCCCGCGATGCTCGAACTGTTGCCGGCGAGGTTCGCATCGCCGAGCCGCACCGTCTGGCCGCCGGTGGCGCCTCGCAGGTCGACGCCGATCGAGGTGCCGGCGGCGGCGGCATTGGTGACGTCGAAATCGTTGGCCGTGATCGCCGCGTTGATCGTCGAACCGTTGAGGTCGAAAGCCACGGCCGCGTTATCGTTCAGGCCGATGTCGAGACCGTTGAAGGAAAGCGCCGCACCCTGCGTGCCGGTGACGTCGACGCCGCGAGAGGTGATGCCCTGCAGACTGACCGTGCCGAGCGCTATGGCGCCGCCGCCCGAGGAGGCGACATTGGCCAGCGAAATGCCGGTCGTGGCGCTGGTGGTGGATACCGAGGAGAAGTTGAGCCCCGCCGCGCCGATCGTGATGCCGCTGAGGTTCAGTGCGGTGCCGCCGCTGGTGGTGGCGATCGTGTTGCCGCTTCCGCCGGCGGTAACAGTGCCGGCGCCCGTGGCGCTGAACCCCGTGCCCGCCGCCGTGGTGATCGCCAGCCCACCGCCGCCGAAATTGATCGCCACAGGGGCGCTGTTGCCGCTGATCGCGACGCCCGCGCCGGTCGAGCTCATAGCGATGGTATAGCTTGCGCCGTTGATGTTGAAGGTGCCGCCGGTGTTGTTGACTATCGTAACGCCGGAACCCGCACCGGTGAAATTGTTGGATGCCCCCGAGGCGGTCACTGTACCCCCGGTATTGTTGTTCAGGTAGATACCGTTGCCATTGGACGTCAGGTTGCCGCTCAGCGAGACGAGCCCGGCCCCGGCCAATCGGTTCTGGACTTCAAGGGCTGTGCCGGCGGCGGCCGACATGGTGGCGCTGCCCGAATAGCTGACTGCCGCCGTGCCGCCGCTCACGATGAACGAGACAGCCGCGGCGCCGGTCAGCGCGCCCGAACCAAGGTTAACCGTGCCGCTGGTGTTGACAAGGTTCACATTGGTGCTGCCGCCGGCGGACGAGGTCGAATCCAGGGCGATGGTTGCAGAGACGTTGGACAAGGCGATCGCCGTGCCGCTGGTTGAATTCACGCTTTCGGTGCCGCCAGTGGCGGTGATGCCCATCGTGGCGCCACCCCCTCCGGAAATGCCGACGCCGGTCGTGGTATCGATCGTTACGCCGCCGGTGAAGCTGGTCGTGCCGCCGGTCTGCGTAAGGCCCGCGCCGCTCGTCGTGTCGATGTCGGCGAGGCCGGTGACGTTGAGCGTACCACTGGCCCAACCGATGCCGCCGCCGGTCGACAGTACGTTGTTCACCGTCACCGTGTTGAAGTTGAAGGTGCCGGCATTGGTGTTTATCGCGCTGATGCCGGCGTCCGCCATGCCGGAGATGTTGGTGGCGCCGGTGACGGTGAAGGTCCCGGCGACGCCGTCGAAGATGATGCCGCTCGCGCCGCCGGTCGCGGTGACGCTGCCGATCGTCATGCCAACCGTCAAGGGGTCGAGATCGATGGCCGTGCCGGCCGTGGTGTCGACCGAGCCGCCGCTGCTGTTGAGCGTGAAAGTGGTGGCTGGCGGACCCTTGGCATCGACCAGCAGGCCGGTGCCGTTGTTGTTGAAGACGGTGAACGTGCCGAGATCAAGCGTGCCGCTGGTGCCGGTCAGGCTGAGGCCGTTGCCCTGCACCCTCGCGGCTGTCGTGCCGATGTCGAGCGTACCCACCGAGACGGTGCCGCCGGCGCCGGTCGAATCGAAGGTGACATTGCTGAAGGCGAGGCCGCCGCCGGTACCGCCGGTGACCGTGTTGCCGGCAAAAGATCTGACAGCGATCGAATTCTGCGTCGCGTTGATGTTCTGGCCGACGAACGACGCTGCCAGCGCCGATCCCGTCGATTTCAGCGTGTTGCCGTCGATCGACAGCAGCAGCTTGTCGGCCGTTGCGCCGCCGCTGGTGATGAAATCGAGCGCCCTGCCGCCGGCGGCGATGTCGTTGTTCCTCAGGAAGAAACTGGAGGCGGCCGACGCGCTGCCGGAAATACCGGCGCCGGTGCCGGTGTTGCTGATTATGAGGTTCTGGACGCCACCGGTGATCAGGCCCGAGCCTGATGTCGCCAGGCTGACGACCGATCCGGCGTTGTTGCTCTGCAGGACAGGCCGCAGCGTATCGATGCCGGCGGGGGCCGAGACGACCGTCGAGTTCTGCACGGTGGTGAAATGGAACGACGCCCCGGCGCCGCCGCTGGCGTCGACGCCGAGCTGCGAGACATCGACGGCAGCGTCGCCGCTCTTGAAGGCGAGCAGCACCTGTCCGTCGTCGAGCTGGAACGACGTCCCGCTGAGATCGATGGTTTCCTGGCTGCCGTTGACGTTCTTGTCGATCAGCACCACGACGTTGGCAGTGGACGCCTGGGCGCTGATATAGCTACCCGGATTGGCAAGGCTGCCGTCGCCGGTGCCGCCTTCAACGACGTAGTAGACGCTGATCGTCGACAGGTTCGAAATGTCGCCGGTGAAATTGACGTCGTTGAAATTGTAGTTGCCATTGGTCGGCAGCGTGTCGGTGGCGTGGATGACCTGGCCGCCGGTGGTGGCGATCGACGATTCGGCCGGACCCTGGCCATCGCCGAAGACCAGCTTGGCGTTGGTGGTGCTGGAGAACTGCACGCCATAGCCGACATTGGCGATGGTCGAGGTCTGGCCACTCGGACCGGGGTTGTTGTTGACGAGGTCGCCGAGCTGGATCGTGCCGGTGCCGGTCGTGCCGGCCATGTCGATGCCGATCGTGCCGGCGAAGCTGCCGCCATCGACGTCGAGATCGCCAGCCGTGATGTTGCTGGCGCCGAGCGCGGCGCCGCTGAGGTCGAGGCCGATCGCGTTGGTGGCGCCGAGCCCGATGTTGAGGCTGGTGAAATCAAGCGTTGAGGCGAGCGTGCCGGAAATGTCGACGCCGCGCGACGTGATGCCTTGCAGGTCGACCACGCCGAGGCTCACGGCGCCGCCGCTGACATTGTTCAGCGCAATGCCGGTCGCCGCCCCGGCGACCGTGATGGAATCGAAGGTGACGCCGCCGGCGCCGACTGTCGCGTTGCCGAGGTCGAGCGCGGTGCCGGTCGTCGTGGTGATGGTGTTGCCGCTGCCGCTGACGCTGACCGTGTCGGCGGAGGCTACATGGAAGCCCGTTGCGGTCGTTGTCGTAATGGCAAGGCCACCATTGCTGAAGTCAATCGTGCCGTTCGGATTGCCAGTCAGGCTGACGCCGTCGGTCGCGCCCGAGCTGATCTGCTTGGTGGCGCCGGAGAAGGCAACGGTCGCCGCCGTGCCGTTGTCGATAGCGGCAACGATGATGTTGCCGCCGGCTGTCGCGTTGTTGTCGGTGAGGTTGCCCGACAGCGTCACCGAGCCGCCGGTCAGTTCCTGGATCGAAACCGCCGCGCCCGTGCCGTTGCTGGCGATGGTGCCGCCATAGGAGATAACGGCGTTGCCGCCGCTCTGATCGGTCGCCGAGCCGATATTGAAGGACGTGCCCGCGCCGGTGTTGGTCAGCGTGCCGGTGCCGAAAGCGGCTGTGCCGCTGAGAGCCTGCAGGTCGATGCCGTTGCCCGAGCCGAACGTGGCGTTGGTCGAGGCGAAGTTGATACCAGCGGTGATGCCGTCGAGCGCCGCCGCTTGGGCGCCCGTGGCACTGATCGTGCCCGTCGTGACATTGACCGTGCCGCCGCCAGTGGCGGTGAAAGCCGTCGCGCCATTGGTGGTGATGTCCACATCCGCGAAGGTAATGGTGGAGCCGGTGTTGCTGGTCAGCGAAACGCCGTTGCCGCCGATGGTCGCCTTGTCGGTAAAATTGACCAGGCCGCCGGTGCGGTTGGAGATCGTGACACCGCCGCCGGTCAGCGTGCCGGCCGGGCCGCTGTTGGGCAAATTGCCGCGCGTGAGCGTGATGTTGCCATTGCCGCTATCGGCGGCGAGCAGCGTGCCGGCGACGTTGATGTTGTTGTTGGTGATCGACACGTTGGTGGTGAGGCCGTCGACCTTGAAGGCGGTCTGGCCAACGGCGACATTGCTGACCGTGACGCCGTCAACGACGATGCCGCCGGCATTGCCGAAGCCGACCGCGCTCTCGTCGATGAGGAAGACCGAGCCGCTGCCGCCGCTGAAGTCGAAAGCGGTGTTCTTCACCTGATTGCTGCCGAGCAGGTGCAGGGTATCGCTGCCCGTGCTCTTGACCACGCCCTCGTCGCCGGTGACGTTGCCGCCGGTTGCCCCGAGATTGCCCTGGACGTTGATCGGCTGGACCGTGCCGGAGGTGAGGATCGAGTTGCCGTTGCCGAAGCCGGTGATCGACTGGCCCGAATCGAGCGTGAACGGCGTGCCGCTGAGATCGACCGTGCCGACAAAGGCGAAGACCACACCGCTGCCGCTCATGGCGTCGGCGGCGGTCACCGAAATGGTGCTCACATCCGCGCTCAGCCCATCCGTGCCGGCGGCGATGACGCCGCCGTTCTGCGAGACCATGATGGTCCCACCAACCGCGCTGGCCAGATGCGCGCTGCCGGTGAAGGCGACGTCGTCGAAATCATAATTGCCGAGCGTCGGATCGAGCCCGATCGTGTTGACGGTGTAGCCGCCAGCCGCCGCGCTGATCGAGGATTGCCGCCCGTCGGCGGAAGTGCCGTCGCCGAAGGTGAAGTTGGCGTTGGCCGATGTCGCGGTGGTGCCGCCCGACGACAGTTCGACGCCGACGCCGACATTGCTGATGCTGGAGCCGCGCTGGAAGACGATAGTCAGGTCGCCCGTGGTCGACGACAGATCGATGCCACGCGAGGTCAGGTCGCCGGTGCCGGTGATGGTGGTCACGCCGAAATCGGTCGATGTGGATGAGCCACTGAAGTCGATACCGGTCTGGTTGGCGCCGACATTGCCGATGGTCGTGGTGCCAAAGGTCACACCGCCATTGGTGCCGCTGAAATTGACGCCAGCGGTGTTGGCGCCAGAACCGAGCGTCACATTCGTTGTGCCGAAAGTCACTAGGCCGGGATTGCCGCCGATGTCGATGCCATTGCCTCCAGCACCCGATACCGTCACCGCGCCGAAGTGGGCTTCAGCGTTTACGTTCGAGACGGAGACGCCATTGCCGGTCGCGTTGGTGACCGTCAATGGCGCCGTCGCGTTGAAGGACGAATCGATGCCAAGGCCGGCGATCACCGCGCCGCCGCCACCGCTGGCCGTCAACGCCGAGCCGGTGAAGCTGATCGCGCCCACCGTCGGAGCCGTGGTCGAGCCGATTGCGAAAAGGTTGCCGGTAGAGGTCGAGGTGACCGCGCCGGTGAAGGCAACCGAACCACCGGTGATGCCGTCGATCTTGACTGCCGTGCCGGGCGTGCCAGCCGAGCTGTTGATGGTCGCGCCGATGGTGATCGCGGCGGTGCCGCCGGAGACGACGACGCCATCGCCCGTGCCGCTGTTGGTGATGGTGCCGCCGATGCCGATCGTGCCGGTGTTGTTGGTCAGGCTGACATCGGCGCCGGCGATATTCGTGGTGACGAGATTGCTGACGCTGACGGTCGCGGCGCTGTTTTGAACCAGCAAGCCGGGGCCTCCGCCGACCACGGTGTCGATCTTCGTCGTGCCGTTGAAGCTGTAGACGCCGCTGGCGACATTGTTGAGGCTGATGGCGACGCCGCTGATACGGTACAGGTCGACGCCACCGAAGGTGACGTTGCCGCCGCTGGTGTTGCTGATGGCGATACCGGTCGAAACGCCGCCGCCGGAACCATCCACGGTGACGCTGGAGAAGTTCACCCCGGCAGTCCCGATCGTCATGCCGGCGATCTGGATGCCCTTCTCGTCCGGTCCGAGACCGGTCGCTACCGTGTTGCCGGAGCCAGTTACCGTCAGCGTACCGCCATTGACGGCGCTGAAGGCGAAGCCGCCATCCGCGGTCAGGTCGAGCCCGCCGGTGAAGTTGATCGTGCCGCCGGTGTTGCCGGTCAGGTCGATCGCATTGGCCGCGCCGGTGCTGGCGGTGATCGTGCCGGCGAAAGTGGCGCTGCCGCCGGTCATGTTGGAGATTGTCACCGCGCTTGCGGCAGCGGTCTGATTGATGGTGCCGTTGAAGGTGACGTTGGGCGTGGCGCTGCTGATCGAGAAGGCGTTGCTGCTCGTGCCGGTGATGGAACTGCCGGCCCCGAAAGTCAGGGTTCCACTCGAGTCGTTGACGATAGAGACGCCTATGCCGCCGCCGGTAATATCGAGGTCGTCGAAAGTGGCCGTGCCATCGAAATTCTTGGCGGACAGCCCGACATTGGTGGCATTGCCGATCGTCGTGTTGCCGGTGAAATTGACGGTCGCGCTCGAGGCGACAAGCTCGATGCCGGTTTGGCTCGCATTCTGGACATTGAGATCGTTGACCGAAACCGTGCCGGTCACGCTGCCGAGGAAAAGACCTGTGTCGACATTGCTGAGGGTCACGCCCTGGATCGTCAGGCCGTTGATCAAGGTTGCGTTGATGCCCGCGTCGCTGCCGCCCGAAATGTTGAAGTCGAGCAGCGAATTGCCGTTGGCCACTGTCACGACACCGCCGGAGCCGGAATTGGTCAGCGTCGCCGCGCCGCCGCCCGGATCCGAAACGACCTGGTCGTGCTGGACATTGTTGCCGGTGATGTTGACCGGAATGCCGCCGAGCGAGAAGGAGCGGCCATTGCCGAACGAGGCCAGCGTCTGGCCGTCGCTGAGCGAGAAACCTCCGGCCGCATCGATGGGAAATCCTTCGTTGACCAGCACGAAGATCGCATTGTTCTGGGTGTTGGCGTCGGCCAGGTTGATCGCGAGCAGGCTCGATGTCGAAGAACCGTCACCCGACGAGCCGACGCCGCCGACGAAGATCACATTCTGCTGGTCGAACAGCTGCGGGCCGCTGAAGGTGGTCGAGCCGAACGCGTAGTGGCCGAGCGTCTGGTTGAGGCCGCGCGCGTCGAGCGAAGCGGTGCTGCCGGCAATCGAACCGCCGCCGAAGCTGAATTCGGCATTGGCCGAATGGGCCAGCGAGCCCGCTATGCCGAAGCGCACACCGGTGTCGACACCCGAAATGGAACCGCCATTGGTGATGATGATCGAGGCGCCGCCGGTGGTGTCGGCGAGGTCGATGCCGATGGTGCCGGCGGCGCCCGGGCCGGTGATGTTGAGCGACTGCGCGGTGAAATTGGTCTGGCTGCCGGAGAAGTCGAGACCAGAGCCGACGCCCAGCCCGGAAATGACGATGTTGCCGGCCACTACGGCGGCGTTGACGCCGCTGAACGACATGCCGCCGGCGCCGGGATTGGTGATTTTGATGTCGCCGAAGCGGATTGTCGCCGGCGAATCCGTGATCTGGATCGCCGCTCCGGTCGTGTTGGAAATCGTCGTCGAACCGTTGACAGTGAAGCTGCCCGAGACGTGGTCGAGCACCACGCCCGACGTGCCGCCGGTCTGGCTGATCGAATCCAGCACCACATGCGCGGTGATCGGGTCGATGTAGACGCCGACGCCGCCATTGCCGGAGATAGTGCCGCCGGTGGTGGTGAAGCTGCCGCCGCTCGACGTGCCCTGCACGGTGATGCCGCGGTCGGTATTATCAAGCGCATTGACCGTCGCGAAGGTGTAGGTGCCCTGGCCGGTGATATCGAGGCCGTCGTCGAGATTGCCCGACAGCAGCGTCGTGCCGGTAAAATTGTAGGTGCCGTTGTCCTCGATGTGCAGGCCGTCGAGACCGTTATTCGTGGACGTGAAATCGGACGCCTTGACGTTGGTCGAATTGCCGGTGAACTCGGCGCCGTTGCCGCCGGCGCCCGTCACCGTGACCTTGGTCAGCGTCGTGCCGGTGACGTTGTTGCCGAAGATGCCGTCGGCGCCGCCGGTGATGGTGATGCCGTTCAGCGTGTTGCCGGTGCCGAGCGTGATGACGTTGTTGGCGACGTTGGTGCCCTGGATCGTGCCGTCGCTGCCGCCCAGATTGAAGGTGGCGGTGCCGCCGCCGGACAGTTTCGCGGTGACGCTTTGGCCACCGCCGATCACGGTCTGGCCAGTGGCAAGTGTCACGCCGGCAGTCGTCAGATTGCCACTGCCACCCAGGGCAACGACAAAACCGCCATTGCCGGCCTTGGTGACCGCGTCGTTCAGTGTCGTCGGGTCGGCCTGCGTGCCGGCGCCGGCCAAACCGCCATCGGCGAAATAGAACTTGCCGAACGCGGCATTGGTGGCGGCGTTGATGGCGACGCGCGTCGTCGAGCCGCCGATCTTGTCCTGCGACTGGACCCTGACGCCGATATCGCCGCGCACCCGCTCGTTGACGCGCTTGCGCAGGCCTTCGCTGACCGGATAGACCGGGTCCGTGCCGATGGCCCCGGTAGTGTCCGAGCCATGGCCGGGGTTGAACGGGATGTTCAGCCGCACGCTGCCGGCGAACTGGGTGTCGTCACGATTGTCGTTGCGCACCTCACCGGTGAAGGTCAGCGACGTTCCGGTGCCGAAGACATCACCGATCTCATATTCGATGCCGGCCTTGGCGCCGGTGACGCTGCCGTCATCGCCGTGCGGATCCTCGAAATGATAACCGCCAATATCCAGCCGCAGCGAATGCTTGTCGGGCAGGTTGACCGGAACCTGGGCGCCGATCTCGCCTTCGATGCCCCAGGCCGCGTAATCGCGATGGTCGAGCACCGAGACCTGCTCGATCAGCTGGTTGGAGACCATCGACAGGGTTGAGCTGGTCGAGTGGTCGGTCGAGTCGCCCTTGATCGGCACGAAGACGTTCACATGCGCGTCGAAATTCGGCGTGATCGCCTCGACGCCCAGCGTGCCGCCGGTGAACTGGGTGCCGCCGTAGCTCTCGGCATTGAAATAGGCGTAGCCGCCGAGCATAAGGTCGGGGTTGACGATGCGGCGGATGCCGAGGCCGATATCCTGGCCGAAGGCGTCCTTGAAATCGTGCTTGGCCCGGACATCCAGGAACAGCACCGATTCGGCGGTCTGCTTGATCGGGATGAAGCCTTCGAGCGCAGCGTTGCCGCCATTGTTGTCGGCGCCGATAATGGCCCGGATCTGCGGCTGCCAGAGACCGGCATCGTCGCCATAGGCAGCCGCGCCCGAGAGCGCCAGTGCCAGCGACGTAAGCGCCGTCGTCTTCCAGAGATGCCTGGCAATGCTCGAACGGCGATAGCCGGCGCGCACGTGGAAACCCTCCCCACGCGCCGCCATCCCACCAACTTGCCGAGACTTCTCGGTAGTTCCCATCCCCTGGCGAGCCCTTCTGGGACTACACGTCCCGCGTGCCGATATTTACTGGAATTCTATTGTATAGCGAGTCCCTAAAGATCCGGCTGCTGTGGTCGTCCGCCAAAGTTCTTCCCTGTGGCAATATGGACACAGTAAATTTGCCGGCTTGCTTGGCTGGACTCGCGGCTTCCAGGCCGGGTTGGAGTGTTGTATCAAGCCGTACTGCGGGAATACCAGCCGGGGCACAAGGAATATGACAGTTGCTTTAGCGAGAGCTAATATTTCAGGCTTGGCCGTAGGTATTGTCACTCTGTGGCTCATCCTGTCGGTCGCTGGACCCGCACTTGCCGAGGACGCGGCCAAGCCGGCCCAGCCCCAATCGGCCCCGCCCAAGCCGGCCGACGCCAATCCCTGGGCGGTGAACTGCTCCAGCGGCTCGGCGAACGCCGAGCTTCAATGCCAGCTGTCGCAGAACCTGACCGAAGCCAAGACAGGACAGCGCGTGCTCACCGTGACGGTGCGCCGCGACAATGCCAATGGCAGCCTTGCCATGCTGCTCGCTTTGCCGCACGGCCTGTTCCTGCCGTCCGGCGCCAGCTATCAGGTCGACCAGGGCCAGAAGACGACCATCGCCATCCAGACCAGCGACCAGAACGGCGCCTATGCCGCCACGCCGCTGCCGCCGGATCTGGTCAAGGCGATGAAATCGGGAACCAATCTGAACATCGGCATGGAATCCGTCACCCGCAAGCCGGTCACCATCCCGGTATCGCTGGCAGGCTTCACCGCCGCGCTTACCAAGCTGGAATCGATCAAGTAGCCCTTGTCGGCCGCTTGATTGTCCGCACCCTTAATGCTCCGTTGCCGGTTCGGGCATATGGAGAAATTTCATGACGGGCTTTGTCGACCGCCAGCGCGCCACGCATTTGATGGAACGCGCCGGCATCGCGGCGCTGGTGCTCTGCGCGCCCGAGGCCTTCCATTATGCGACCGGCGCGTCGATCGGCCCGGCCGGCCTGTTCCGGCGCGCCGGCGCCGGCTTCGTCGTCATCCCGGCCAGACAGGACCTGCCGATCGGCGTCGTGGTGGCGGACTTCAACGCCGCGCAGCTGCGGACCTCGGCGCCCGAAATGTTTGTGCGTTCGCACCCGATCTGGATCGAATCCGCGCCGGTCGAGACAGGGCCTGCCGGGCTTCCCCTGGCGGCGCGTATCGAGGCCGGCCTGGCTTCGCTCGATCGCTCGCCGGATTTCTCGCGGCCCGCCACCTTCGACCTCGCCGGCGCGGTGCGCCAGCTGCAAGCCATTCTCCTCGATTTCGGGCTGGAGCGCGCCACGCTCGGCCTCGACCTCGACTTCATTGCCGCCGCCGATTTTGCCGCCATCCAGGCACTGCTGCCGGATTGTCCCGTCGTCGACGGCTCACCCGTGCTGGACCGGCTGCGCGCCCTCAAGTCGCAGCGCGAGATCGACCTCCTGCGGCAAGGCATCCTCCTGTCCGAGGCCGGCCTGGAGCGGCTGCAGGTCGATGCCATGGCCGGCATGCGCCAGGGCGACCTCGTCGCGCTCTACCGGCAGGGCGTCGTCACGGCGGCGGCCGGGCTTTCGCATCCGGTCGCCACGGCCGAATATATGACGCTGGGTGCCCGGGCCAAGGGCGCCGAAGCCAGGGCCGTGGCTGGCGATCCGCTGAAATGCGACATGGTCTGCACGGTCGGCGGCTACGCCTCCGACATGTCGCGCAACTTCACCTTCGGCCCGCCCTCGGCGGACCAGGCGGAGCTGCACGCCATTGCCGAGCGCGCCTTCGAGAATGGCCTGGCCGAGCTGGTCCCCGGAAACACGCTAGCCCATATGCATCGCGTCGCCACCGACAGCCTGGCGCGGCAAGGCCTGCGCTCCTACCGCCGCGGCCATTTCGGCCACGGCGTCGGCCAATCGGTTTTTTCCGAACAATGGCCGTTCATCGCGGCCGGCAGCGATGTCGTGATCGAGCCAGGCATGGTGCTGGCCTTCGAGATCCCGCTCTACATCGACGGCCTCGCCAGTTTCAACCTGGAGGACCAGTTCCTGATCACGCCGGATGGACCGGTCGCCATGAACCGGCTGCCGAGGCGGCTGGAGAGAATTGGGTAGCGGTCCCTATCACCGTTGGCACTCTACGGCGCCCCCCTCTGCCCTGCCGGGCATCTCCCCCACGAGGGGGGAGATCGACTGTCGTAGCCGCCGTCGCCAATCTTCAACATGGCAAGAACAGGAGCCGGCGCCGAAGCCGCCAATCTCCCCACCCGTGGGGGAGATGGCCGGCAGGCCAGGGGGGGGCGCCGTAAAGCGCGAACGCCGATGCTTAGGCCCTTGGCTGCTAAGCACTCACCGGCGGCCGCCTGTCCTTCCAGGGCATCGCTTGCTCGAGCTGCACCGACGCCGCCAGCACTGTCGCCTCGTCGCCGTAGCGGCCGACGAGCTGCACACCGATCGGTACGCCGCCTTTCGACCAGCCGAGCGGCAGCGAGATCGCCGGCTGGCCTGAAATGTTGAACGGGAAGGCAAACACCGCGTCCGCCCATTTGGCGTTGTAGCGGTCGATGTCCGTCTCCGACATGTCGTAATAGCCGAACGGACGCGGCAATTGCGTCAAGGTGGGCGTGACGAAGAGATCGTAAGCATTGAGGTCACCGACAATGTCGCGGCCGACCTGCCTGAGCTGCTCGACATCGCAGATGTGCCTGATGCCGCTGGTGGCGCGGCCGCGCTGGATGATCGCCCAGGTCACCGCCTCGACATCGCCAGGCGTTGCCGGCCGGCCGATCACCGTTTCGAGATAGTCGAAGGTCGCCGCCGTCTGCACGCAGGTCATGTTGGTGTAGGTCGTCCACACGCCGTTGGCATCGAGCGGCATGTCGTGCTCCTCGACATCATGGCCAAGCCGCTCCAACGTCGCCACGGTCGCCAGCACCGCAGCCTTCACCTCCGGATCCATGGCCGTGCCGTTGGGCGGCGTGACGGTGAAGCCGATGCGCAATCTCTTCGGCGCGCTCGCCGACAGGCTGAGCCAGGACGCATCCGGCACCGGCGGCGTATAGGGCTCGCCGGGCAACGCGCCGGCGACGGCGTCGAGATAGGCCGCCGTGTCGCGCACCGTGCGCGAGCAGCAGAGAAAATAGGCGCCGCCATACCAATAGTCGCCGAATGGCGCGAGGCTGACGCGGCCACGCGACGGCTTCAGGCCCACAATGCCACAACAGGAGGCGGGAATGCGGATCGAGCCGGCGCCGTCGCTTGCTTCCGCGATCGGCACCATGCGCGAGGCGATGGCCGCCGCCGCGCCGCCGCTCGATCCACCGGGCGTGATGCCTTCCTTCCACGGGTTCTTCGTCGTGCCGTAGAGTTTTGGCTCCGTCGTGATCGACCAGCCGTTTTCGGGCGCGTTCGACTTGCCGACCAGCACCAGTCCCGCCGCCTTCATGCGGCGAACGACTTCGGTGTCGAAGTCGGCGACGACGTCTTTCAGATAGAGGCAGGAATTGGTGTTCGGCGCGCCTGTCCAGGAGGAGGCCAGTTCCTTGAGCAGGAATGGTACGCCGGCAAAGGGAGCCGATCTGTCGACTGTGCGCGCCTGCGCGCGCGCCATGTCGTAGAGGCGGTGGATGACCGCGTTGAGCGACGGATTCAACCGCTCGACCAGCGTGATCGCCGCCTCGACCAGCTCCGCCGGCGAAACCTGGCCGCCACGCACCAGCGCGGCCAGGTCAAGCGCGTCTGAGTCAGCGTAGGTTTTCAACAGACTGTCGGTGATCATGTCTCTCTCCCAATTCTCGACGCCAATTGCCGACGTTGACACTGCCCCTCATCCGCCTGCCGGCCCCTTCTCCCCGTATAGTGACGGGGAGAAGGGGCTGTCGCGATCGTCGGCACTCCTTCTGCAACGCTGGTGATTGGCGAAATCATCAGCGACCGCGTCTTTCTCCCCGTCACTATACGGGGAGAAATGCCCGGCAGGGCAATGAGGGGCTACGCGAACCTGAAACGATTGTCCTGTGGAGGCTCCAATCTTTGCCCTGGAAGTTCAGGCCGCGCCGGCGCCTCCTCCAGCGCCAGCGGCCGGATTGCATCAGCCCAGTTCTACCGTCCGCCCCAGCTCGATGCTCTGTTCGGCCGCGAGCACGATGCGCAGGCTGTTGACCGCCGCGTCCATCTGCTCGGTCAGATCGAGGTCCTCGCGGATAGCGCGCAGGAAGAAGGCCTGCTCGCGGTCGCACAATTCCTGATGGCCGGGCTCGTCTTCCATGCTGACGATCTCGTCCGGTTTCTTGAAATTCTTGTCGCCGTCGACCGCGGCATAGTGGATCTTCAGCGCATCGGTCTTGGTGTGGCGATCGATGTCGGCGGAGTTCGACACTTCAGCCTCGGAGGCGGTGCTGGCGGCTTGCCCGGCGACGATCGACACCGCACCCTTCGGCCCGACGACGTCCTTCACGAAATAGGCCGTCTCGCTCATCATCGGACCCCAGCCGGCCTCGTACCATCCGACCGAGCCGTCATCGAAGGTGACGTGGAGGTGGCCATAATTCTGCTTGTCGGCCTCTGCCCACAATTTGGCGCCGATGCCGTGCACGCGGACCGGCTTCGCGCCGGTCAGCTGGCACATGACGTCGACATAGTGCACGCCGCAATCGACGATCGGGATCAGCGAATCGATGAGGTTCTTGTGCCAGTGCCAGGCGCTGCCGCTGCTCTGCTGGTTGAGGTTGAGGCGCATCACCAGCGGCTTGCCCAGCGTCTTGCCGACCTCGATGAATTTGATCCACGAGGGATGGACGCGTAGGATATAGCCGAGCACCAGCTTGCGGTTTTTCGCCCGCGCGGCGGCCACCACCTTCTCGGCATCCTCGATATTGGTGGCGAGCGGCTTTTCCATGAACACATGGCAATTGGCCGCGATCGCCTTCAGCGCGTATTCGGCATGCGTGTTGGGCCAGCTGTTGATCGAGACGGCGTCCGGCTTCGTCTCCTTCAGCGCCAGGTCGAAATCCTCGTAGAGCGGATAGCCGGCAAGTTCGGCCGGGATTTTGGCGTTGCTCTTGATCGAGCGGCTCATGATGCCGACGATCTGAAAACCCTCGGAGCGGTGATAGGCGCTGGCGTGCGACGCGCCCATATTGCCCAGACCCACCACCAGCACTTTTACCTTGTCGGCCACATCAGCCTCCCAGTTCCTGATTGAATCGTGCGCGGCGCGCTGCCGCCCTTGTTGCTTCGTCCAGAGCAAATCACGCCAGGTTGGCGCCGCCCCTCATTGCCCTGCCGGGCATTTCTCCCCGTATAGTGACGGGGAGAAAGTAGCTGGCCGCAACGTTAGCGATTGGCGAAATCATCGACGCGAGCGCCCCTCTCCCCGTAACGGGGAGAGGATGCCGGCAGGCAGGTGAGGGGCGGCGCCGACTTCGGCAATGCCGGTGCTACTTGACCGCCGAATCGAACAGATGCGCTTTGATCTTCTCGACATCGAGCGCGGCGAAGCCTTCCGACAGTTTGACGCCGTCGGCATCGGCCTTGACCTTGGCCTTGTCGAAGCTGTTGGCCGCGGGAATGAGATCGTTGGTGCAGACATCCTCGGCCTTCACCGGGTTGGTGATCTGGCCGATCTTGTGGATCTCGTCGAAGAAGCCCTGCCAGCTCGCCATGTCGTGCGAACCCCAGCCGCCGCGCTTGTCCATGTCGCCGCGGAAGACGTTGATCTGCTGCAGGATCGACGTGGTGCCAAGTTCCGGCCCTAGATTCTTGGCCAGCGTCGGGAACTGCTCGAACACCGCCTCGACCGCCGCGCGCGGATTTTGATACCCGAACTCCAGGCCCATCGCCCAGCCGCGCAGGTATTTTTCCAGGAACGCCTTCTTGTCCGGATCGGCAAGATCGGCGGCGCGCACGACGAAGGTGTTCGCCGGCAGCTTGGAGTTCTTCACGCCGAGCCAGTATTCGAAGTCGAGGCCCTTGGCGATCCATTCGGCGCGCAAGCCTTCCCATGACAGCGCCGCGTCGCCCTGGCCGCCGGCCAGCGCGGTTCCCCAGGTCGGCCAGCCGGCCTCGACATATTTGACCTTCTTGATGTCGACGCCTTGCGCGGCCAGCAGCGGATCGGTGATCGACTGCCAGGCGGCGGAACCGAGCAGGATAGTCTTGCCTTCGAGCTTCTTCAGGTCATTCGAGCCCTCGCCCTTGCGGAAGGCGATGGAGAACGTGTCGCGCGCGCCCATGTGGAACACCGACTTCAGCTTCATGCCGTTCTGGATGGCGAAGGAGAACACGCCGGGCGAGGGAAAGCCCATGTCGGCCTGGCCGACATCGACGAACTTCACGGTTGCCGTGCCGTCGGACGGTCCCGGCTGCATGTCGGTGTCGAGCCCGTCGAAATAGCCGGCCTTCTTGGCCGCCCAGTAGGGATAATCGTCGAGCACTTCGAGCGTGCCGCGCGGCGAGATCCAGGTGAATTTTCCATAGGCCTCGGCTTTGGCCTTGAGGCCCGACGCGCCGAGCGCGGTTGCCGTCACCAACCCAGCGCCGGTGACCTGCAGGAACGTACGGCGGCTCATTCCCGCCTGGTGGATGAAATTGTCGTTGGTCATGGCATTCCCCTTTTTGTTTGATGTTGGTCAGTCGCCCGCCTCCGGGGCGCGGTCATTGCCCTCTGCTCAAGCCTCCCAGCTCGCCCATTTCTTGCCGATGAGGAAGAACAGCACGTAGATCAGGATGCCGAGCATCGACAGGATCAGCACCACGGCGAAGAATTGTGGCATCTGGATCATCGACGAATAGGTGGTGAGCCGGTTGCCGAGGCCGAAGCCGCCGCCCACCATCTCGGCGCCGACCGCGGTGAGCAGGCCGAAGATGGCGCCGATCATCAGCCCGACCAGGATCATCGGCAGCGCCATCGGCGCACGGATCTTCCAGAAGATCTGCAAGGTGCTGGCGCCGTAGGACCGTGCCAGCGCGATCTTGGCGCTGTCGACGCGGCGAAAGCCGGTGGCGGCGTTGATCATCACCATCGGCCCGGCGGCCAGCGCCACCGCGATGATGCGCGGCGTGTAGCCAAAGCCGAAGCGCAAGATGAGCAGCGGCACCAGCGCCAGCATCGGCGTGGTGACCAGCAGCAATATGTAGGGCGCGACGATCTTTTCCGCGAAGGGGAACTGGGTGATGACGGCGGCCAGCACCAGCCCGATCACCGCGCCGATGGCAAAGCCGGACACCAGCTCGACCAGCGTGTAGCCGAGATGCGGCGCGATCAGCGGAAACTCGTCGAACAGCGCATAGGCGATCGAACTCGGCGGCGGCATGATGTAGAGCGGCACATGAAACAGCCGCAGCGCCAGTTCGATGCCGCCGATGATGAAGACGGCGACGGCGACGATAGCCGCCACCTCTTTCCCGGACTTGATGCCGGGGCCGCTGGCGAAGGCCGAGAGGTTGGTCAGGCTGACGTCCTGTCCATCACCCGACTTGGCCTTGGAGAATTCCGGGATGGCGTCGCTCACGGCCTGATCCTCACGATCTCGGCGCTCGGGCGTTCCGGCGCCTTCGGCCTGGTGCGCTCACCGACAATGTCCATCTTGATCCGGTTGGTGAGGTCGAAAACCTCCTTCGTCGCCATGATCTCCAGCGAACGCGGCCGCGCGAACGGCACGCGATATTCCTTGGCGACTTTGCCCGGCCGCGCGCTCAGCACGACCACGCGGTCGGAGAGAAAAATCGCTTCCTCGATCGAGTGGGTGATGAAGACGATGGTGGTCTTGGTGTCGAGCCAGATCTCCTCGACCAGCCGGTTCATCTCCTCGCGGGTAAAACTGTCGAGCGCGCCGAACGGCTCATCCATCAGCAGCACCGAAGGCTTCAGTGCCAGCGCCCGCACGATTGCCGCGCGCTGCTGCATGCCGCCCGAAAGCTCGCGCGGGAACTTGCCGCCGAAACCATCGAGGCCGACGCGGTTCAGGAGGTGCGCGATCCAGGCGCGGTCGGGTTTTTCGCCCTTGATCTCGAAGGGAAAGCGGATGTTGGCGTCGAGATTGCGCCACGGCAGAAGGTTGGCTTCCTGGAAGACGATGCCGATATCGGGATGTGGCCCGGTGATCGCCTTGCCATCGAGCCGGATCTCGCCGCTGGTCAGCCTGTGCAGGCCCGACATCGACCACAGAAGGGTGGTCTTGCCGCAACCCGACGGGCCGACGATCGAGACGATTTCATTGGCCCTGACGTCGAGACTGCAGCGGTCCAGCGCCAGGAGGTCGCCGGACGCCGTGTGATAGATCTTGGTCGCTGCCTGCACGCCAAGCTTCGGCGTTGTTGCTTCGCCCGCGTTCATCCGCCCCTCGGAGATTGCGTGATGATCCAATAGGTCATCAGACTGCCAGAAATCAGTGTGTAACTATCCTACTTTGCTGTCAAGCACCGGTGGTGGTAAGCGTATCATCAAAATCGTAGATGTAAGTTATCCGATTGTTTTTGCGAAGTTTTCTTTGCCTTGAAATCCTTGTTGCTTTCCTACATAGTTAGAGAGGCGCACGCGGTGCCGTCCTTGCGGCACGCATTGGCTGCAACAGTGCCGGGCGCATGGAACGACGGCGTGCAAACATGATAAGAGGTCAGGTCGAAAACGGGCTAGGGAAGACCGCCTTCATGACCGAAGCTGCCAGCCATCCGATCGTGGACGAAGAAGGAGCCGGGGGCGAGCCCGTCCGGCGCATTCCCGACATCATCTCGCTCGTCAAGGATTCCTACGCGGAATTGCGCCCGGCCGAACGCCGCGTCGCCGATGTCGTGCTCGAAAATGTCAAATACGCGGTCGACGCCTCCAACGCGGCGCTGGCCCAGCGCGCCGGCGTCAGCGAGCCGACGGTGACACGTTTCTGCCGCGCCATCGGCTGCGAGGGCGTGCGCGACTTCAAGCTGAAGCTGGCACAGAGCCTCGTCGTCGGCGCGCTCTATCTGGACACCTCGCCGGCCAGGGAGGGCGACACCGGCATGCCGTTCTGGAACGCCGTGTTCGGCGAAGCGCGGCGGGCACTGCAGGAGGCCGAGCGGCAGCTCGATCCGGGTGAGCTGGAAAAGGCGGCCGAGCTGATCGCCCGGGCCCGCCAGGTCACCGTGTTCGGGCTCGGCGGCAGCTCTTCGGCGCTGGCGCAGGAGACGCAGTACCGGCTGTTTCGCTATGGCATCTCGATCAGCGCCCAATGCGACCCCTACCTGATGCGCATGACCGCCTCGACGCTGAAGCCCAGCGACCTGGTGATCGCCATCTCCGCGACCGGGCGAACCCGCGAAGTGATCGAGGCCGTCGAACTGGCCAAACACTACCGTGCCAACGCGATCGCCGTGACTGCGCCCGACACCGAGCTCGCCCGCGCCTGCGACGTCAGGCTGACGGTCGCCGTGCCCGAATATCCCGACACGCTGAAGCCGACCGCCTCGCGCTATGCCTTCCTGGCAATGATCGACCTTTTGGCGGTGGCCTCGGCCTACAAGCTCGACGGCTCCGCCCGCGAAACGGTCCGCCGCATCAAGTACAACGCCCAGATCCACCGCACGGGCAAGGAAATGGAGCCGCTCGGAGATTGATGAGGCGTTCTTCCTTCTCCCCTTGTGGGAGAAGGTGTCGCCGAAGGAGACGGATGAGGGGTGTTCCAGCTTGGCACCGACGGCACCCCGTGGCGCACCCCTCATCCGTCTCGGCGCTGCGCGCCGATCCACCTTCTCCCACAAGGGGAGAAGGAAGAAGAAAGAGGGAAGACATGCTCGAAATGGCACCGACGAAACAGGCAGCCGCATGGCTCGCATCCCTGGCGCAGGCGCTCGAATCCGGCGATGCGCTCGCCGCAAGCAACCTGTTCGTCGACGATTGCTACTGGCGCGACCTTCTGACCTTCACCTGGAACGTCACGACGATGGAAGGGCGCCAGGCCATCGCCGGCATGCTGAAGTCGACTTTGGCGACGACCCGGCCGACCGCGTGGCGGATTACCGGCGAAGCGGCCTCGGATGAAGGCACCATCGAAGCCTGGTTCACCTTCGAAACGGCTGTGGCCACGGGACAAGGCATCATGCGGCTAAGCGACGGCCGCTGCCGCACCCTGTTCACGGCGATGACCGACCTCAGGGGGTTCGAGGAGCGCAAGGGACCGGCGCGGCCGCTCGGCGTACGCCACAAGGCCGACCCCCAGCGCGAGACTTGGTCGGAGGCGCGGGCACGCGAGACGCGCGAGCTCGGCGTCTCGGAGCAGCCCTATTGCCTGGTCATCGGCGGCGGCCAGGGCGGCATCATGCTCGGCGCACGGCTGCGTCAGCTCGGCGTGCCCACCATTATTATCGAGAAGAATGCAAGGCCGGGCGATTCCTGGCGCAACCGCTACCGGACGCTCGTGCTGCACGACCCGGTCTGGTACGACCATCTGCCCTACATCCCGTTCCCCGACAACTGGCCCGTCTTCACGCCCAAGGACAAGATGGGCGACTGGCTGGAGATGTACACGCGCGTCATGGAGCTGAATTACTGGGTCGCCACCAGGTGCCTCAGCGCCAGTTACGACGAGGCGGAGAAAGAATGGACCGTGGTGGTCGATCGTGTCGGTCGTCAGATTACGCTGAAGCCGAAGCACATCGTCTTTGCCACCGGCGCCTACGGTCCGCCGCGCAAGATCGAGCTGCCCGGCGCGGACCAATTCAAGGGCGAGTTGCTGCATTCCAGCCAGTATGCCAGCGGCGAGAAATTCCGCGGCAAAAAGGTCGCCGTCATCGGAGCGGCCAGCTCCGGGCACGACGTCTGCGTCGATCTCTGGGAGAGCGGCGCCGACGTCACCATGATCCAGCGCTCGCCGACCACCGTGGTCAAGTCGGACACGCTGATGCAGGTCGGCTTCGAGATCTTTTCGGAGGACGCGCTGGCGCGCGGCATCACCACGGAAAAGGCCGACATGATCGTCGCCTCGACGCCATTCGCGCTGGTGCCCAAGGGCCAGCGCGCGCTCTACGACGTCATCCGCGCGCGCGACGCGGCCTTCTATGAGCGTCTCGCCGCCTCCGGCTTCGCGCTGGATTTCGGCGACGACGAAACCGGCCTGCTGATGAAGGCCTACCGCACCGGCTCGGGCTATTACATCGATGTCGGCGCCTCGGACCTGATCATCGACGGCAAGGTCGGCATCCGCAGCGGCGTCGCCATCAAATCACTGACGCCGAAAGGCATCCTGTTCGAGGACGGCAGCGAGCTCGAGGCCGACGCCATCGTCGCCTGCACCGGCTACCAGTCGATGAACGAGAATGTGGCGGCGCTTGTCTCGCGCGAAGTCGCCGACAAGGTCGGCCCGTGCTGGGGGCTCGGCTCCGGCGTCAAGGGCGACCCCGGCCCCTGGCAAGGCGAATTGCGCAACATGTGGAAACCGACCGCACAGGAAGCCCTATGGTTCCACGGCGGCAATCTGGCCCTGTCACGGTTTTATTCGAAATATGTCGCGCTGCAGATCAAAGCGAGGATGGAGGGGATCGATACGCCGGTTTATGGCAAGCCTAGTAACGCTGGGCAGTGAAGCTGCTGATCTCCCCCTCGTGGGGGAGATGGCCGGCAGGCCAGAGGGGGGCGCTGTCCCGCCGGCCTCTCAGCCGATTGCAATTGCGCTTGGCACAGGTTCTTTGCAGGTCGCAGGATGGCCAGGGTTTGCGTTCCTTCGCGCCCCCCTCTGCCCTGCCGGGCATCTCCCCCACGAGGGGGGAGATTGGCTGATCATTCATGCCGGTGCCCGAAATGCCGGGCCGCCACCTCGACATGCGTATGTCGCGCATGCGCCGCGAAACGCTCGGTTTCGCCGACATCGTTGACCGCTTCGTTCGGCCACCAGGTGCCGCCGATGACGATGCCTTCCGATACCAGCCGCTGATCGGCGGTGAGCGAGGCGCCAACCGCATCGACGAAGGTGAAGCGGCCTGGGCGTTGCCGCAGCACGGCGACGTCGCCGACGGTACCGACCGCCAGCGTGCCGAGGTCCGGCCGGGCGATCGCCCGCGCCGGCGCTTGCGTCGCCGCGCGCAAGACCTCGGCCACCGGCATGCCGAGCGCCATCAGCTTCGACATGCAGACCAGAATGTCGAAGGCCGGCCCGTCGACGCAGTAGAGATGCACGTCGCTCGAAATGACGTCGGGCGCCAGCCCTTCGGCCAGCATCGCGCGCGCGACGTCGAAGTCGAACGAGCCCATACCGTGGCCGAGATCGAAGATGACGCCGCGCTCGCGCGCCAGCCGCATGTCGGGCCGCACCATGCCGGAAGCGAAGACCGGCGCGTTGGGAAACGGCCGGAAGCAATGGGTGAGGATGTCGCCCCGGCGCAGGCGCGGCAGCACTTCGGAGCGGCCGGGTGGCGGCTCATCTATATGCGCCATCAGCGGCAGTCCGGCTTTGTCGGCGGCCTCCAGCGCCAGATCCACCGGCGCGATGCCGCTGGTGCCGCCTGCATGCTTGCCGGAGCGGACCTTGACGCCGACCACGACGTCGGCGTGCTCGCGCGCCGCGGCCACCACCTCGCGCGGCTCGCAAAGCCGGAGATCGCTGCATTCGCCGACCGACACCGTCTGCGAGAAGCCGAAAATGCCGGCAAAGGAAATGTTGACATAGGCCAGGATGCGCACCTTCGAGCGCTCCATGACATGGCGGCGGAAGCCGAGAAAATTGCCCGCACCGGCGCTGCCGGCATCGATGAAGGTGGTGGTTCCGCTTTTCGCTGCGAGCCGGTCGGCATCGACGCCGAGCGAGGTGCCGCCCCAATAGACGTGGCTGTGCAGGTCGACGAGGCCGGGCGCGACGATGCAACCGGTCGCATCGACCACCTGCGCGGCGCTGGTCACGGGGATGTCGGCGTCGACCGCGGCGACACGGCCATTGGCGATAGCGACATCGCGCGGCGCGTCGATGCCGGACGCCGGATCGATCAGCCGTCCGCCCTTCAGCAGGAGGTCGAATTGCATGGAGATGCCTCCGCCTTGTTGCTTCGTCTTTCAGGCCGGCCTGTACGCGACGGCCTCGACCTCGATCTTGATGTCGATCATCAGCCGCGATTCGACCGTCGTGCGCGCCGGCGGATTTTTGGGAAAATGCCTGGCATAGACCGCGTTGAAGGCGCCGAAGTCGCGCGCGTCTTCCAGCCAGACAGTGGTCTTGACCACGTCGTCCATCGTGCAGCCGGCCAGCGCCAGCGCGGCCTTGACGTTGGCGAGCACCTGCTCGGTCTGTTCCGTGATGCCACCCTTGACCACGATGCCGTCGCCGCCGACCGGAACCTGGCCCGAGATAAAGACGAAATCGCCGGCCCGCACGGCGGGCGACAGCGGCACGTGGGACGTTCCAAAAGTCTGCTTGGGCACGGGATGGCTCCTCCGATGACGCGGCGAGGCACCGAGGCGGCACCCGCTTTGGGGGAGATTTACCGCGATCGGGGCGATCCCGATAGGGGCCTTGTTGGAAAGCAACATTCTTCGAAATCCGTGTTGCTTTATTACAGAAGCGCTTGCATCGTACGCGCTTGCCGGACGGGCTCGACGCCACGACGGACAGACGCCCTTGCGAGACGGAGACCCCGACAATGACCTTCGACAAGAACCCGTTTCCTTCAGGCGACGCCGACCGCCACGCGCTGTGGGAGATGCTGGTGCGGCGCGACATCGACGCCTTCATCGGCCAGGACTGGTCCATGGTCGAGAACGACTTCGTCGCCGAAAGCTTCTTTGGCATGCACGCGCATTTCCTGGCCAACGCCGATGCCTGGCGGCTGCAATTCCCCAGGCTGGAAATCTATCGCGACGAGTGGCTGCGCCAGGCCAAGGAGACGGCGGCGACCAAATTCGCCGAGCCGCTGCGCGAGGCGCTGTTTCGCGTCACCAATCTGCGCGACATCGATGTCGACGGCGACCGCGCCGTGCTGCACAAGAAGTTCGACGGCAGCGTCGCCAAGGCGGATGGCAGCGTCGACCGGCTGAAATGGCAGACGCTGTATTTCTGTCGGAAGGTCGGGGCGAACTGGAAGATATCAGGCTTCGTCGGCTACATGCCCTATCCGCTGGGCGGCTAGCCGATCAGTAAAGCGTGACGAAGGCCGGGAACATCACGCCGGTCTCCCGCAAATACTCGATAAGCTCGATGGCCGGGAAGATGGCGAGGAAATAGAGTCCGTCAAAGAAGGTGCGCCGCAGCGCGCGCGTCGAGAACTGCAGCTCGTCATTGTCGCGGTAGAGCAGCGGGTTCGGCCAGAACCGGGGCGTCGCCTTGATATAGGCTGTATAGGCCGCGCCGAACTTGCCCAGGAGATATTCGGCTTCCTTGCGCGCCGTGACGCGGAAGATGAGGAAGCTGGCAACGCCAAGGGCGGCGGCGGCCACCAGCGAGCCGTAGAGCAGGCCGATGCCGACCGCGCCGACCGTCGAGAAGAAGTAGAGCGGGTTCTGGCTCATCGAGAACGGTCCCGTCGAAACCAGCTCCTCATTCTTCTTGCCGCCGACATAGAGGATGCTCCACAGCCGGCCGACGACGCAGATCAGCACCAGGCAGAAGCCGACCAGTTCGAGCGTTTCGTGCCCATCCGAGCCTTCGCTGAGCGCCGGTTTGGTCAGGAACAGGAGCAGCACCGCCAGCGCCGCCGCGATGCGGATGAAAATCAGCCGCTTGCGCTGATCGAAAGCCTTCGAAACCGGCTTGAGGGAGGCGTAGGTCATTCGTGTTTCCTGGGGCGCTCCGTGCGAGCCCGGCCACTGGGGCACGCCATTGATGGCGGATACAAGGCGCTCGCCCTCTATCAGCGCACCGCGAGGCTTTCGTAAAGGCCTTTTGCGTCAACGACAGCGATCCTTACGAATTTGTATGCCAGCGGACAGGCTGGGGTGAAGCCGCTTGCCTATTGTCCGGATGCCGGATCGCCACCGCAACCATCGACATCGGGATATCTGCCATGCTCGCGCTTCCCACCGCACCAAACCAAAACAGGGTTCCCGACGTCACTGTCGATTTCTGGCTGATCAAGCTGATGGCCGTCACCATGGGCGAGACGGCGGCCGACTATCTCGCCGTCAATCTCGGGCTCGGACTGACCGTCACCTCGCTGATCATGACCGGCGTCCTCGTCATCGCCCTTGTCGCCCAGTTCGCGCAGAAGCGCTACGTGCCCTGGGCCTACTGGCTGGCGGTGGTGCTGATCAGCGTCGTCGGCACGCTGATCACCGACAATCTCGTCGACACGTTCGGCGTGCGCCTGCAGACCACCACGATTGCCTTTTCCGTGGTGCTCGCGGCGACGTTCGCGGTCTGGTACGCAGCCGAACGGACGCTGTCGATCCACACCATCTTCACGACCCGGCGCGAGATCTTCTACTGGCTGGCGATCCTCTTCACCTTCTCGCTCGGCACCGCCGCCGGCGATCTGGTCGCCGAGAGCTTCGACATGGGCTATCTGACCACGGGCCTGCTGTTCGGCGGCGTCATCGCGCTCATCGCTCTCGCCTACTATCTGCTCCGTCTGGACGGCATCCTGGCCTTCTGGCTCGCCTACATCCTGACGCGGCCGCTTGGCGCGTCCTTCGGCGATTGGCTGTCGCAGCCCGTCGAATATGGCGGCCTCGGCTTCGGCACCACCTTCACCAGCCTGGTCTTCCTCGGCTGCATCGTCGCCCTGGTTCTCTACATGACGCTGAGAAAGAATGCCGACGAGCTCGACGAGATGTTGCTGGACTCGGATTGAACCCAGGCGGCGAGCGCCGCGGGATCGGCCAGCATCACCGCGGTCCTAGGAACCAACCCGTGCCGGTGATAGCCTGCCCCCGACATCGGCAATCAACCGGAACAGCGATGCGACTTCTTCTTGTCGAGGACGACCAAAGGACGGCCGATTACGTCGTCAGGGGGCTGACCGAGGCCGGCCATGTCTGCGACCTCCTGCGCGACGGTCATGACGCGCTTTTCGCGGCGACCAGCGGCGGCTACGACGTGATCATCGCCGACCGGATGATCCCCGGTCTCGATGGCCTGTCGATGGTCAAGGCGGTTCGCGCCGCGGGCGTGCGCACGCCGGCGATCTTCCTCACCTCCGTCGGCGGCATCGACGACCGCGTCGAGGGCCTCGAGGCCGGCGGCGACGACTATCTGGTCAAGCCCTTCGCCTTTTCCGAGCTGCTCGCCCGCATCAATGCGCTCGGCCGGCGGCCGGCGGCGCAGGAGCAGAAGACGGTGTTGAAGGTTGCCGACCTGGAGATGGACCTCATCATGCGGCGCGTCGTCAGGCAGGGCCAGCCGATCGACCTGCAGCCGAGGGAGTTCAGCCTGCTGGAGGTGCTGATGCGCGGCGAGGGCCGCGTCATCACCCGCACCATGCTTCTGGAGCGCGTCTGGGATTTTCATTTCGATCCCAAGACCAGTGTCGTCGAAACCCATATCAGCCGGTTGCGGGCCAAGGTCGACAAGCCGTTCGAAACCCAGCTCATCCATACCATCCGCAACACCGGCTACAGTCTGCACGCGCCGCTTTCCGCATGACGGAGGCATGGACCCGCCTGCTGCGCAGCACGCCGTTCCGGCTCGCCCTGACGTTCGCCTTCCTGTTCATGCTGGCCTTCGTGCTGGCGGGCGCGATCGTCTACCAGATGATGAGCGCCGATCTCGCCGAGCAGCTTGACGACACCATCAAGGAAACCTACGCCGTCATCGCCTCAGCCTATTCCGACAGCGATCCCAAGGAGCTGGTCGAGACCGTGGAGAGCCACGCCACGCTCAGCCCGAAGAAGGAGCAGCTGTTTTCGCTGACCGACGCGGCCGGTAACCGCCTGGCCGGCAACTTCACCGCGGCCGGGCTTCCCGACGGCTTCTCGATGTTCGGCGCCGAGATGCCTGGCCTGCCCGCTGGGACCGAATATCGCGCCTACTCCGGTTCGGTCGGCGCCAACACCTTGACCGTCGCCTTCAGCCTCTCCGAGACGGAGGAGCTGGAAACGATCATGCTGATGAGCTTCGGCTGGGCGACCCTGATCATCACCGGCCTGGCCGTCACCGGCGGCGCCCTGCTCGCCTCGCGCGTCCAGCGCCGTCTCGACGGCATTGCCGCCACCATGGTTGACGTCTCGCATGGCCGGCTGGATACCCGCATACCGCTGACCGGCAAGGACGACGACATCGACATCGTCTCCAGCCAGGTCAATGCCGCGCTCGATCGCCTGTCGGCGCTGGTCGAAGGCATGAAGCAGGTCAGCGCCGACATCGCGCACGATTTGAAGACGCCGCTCAACCGGTTGCAGATGATCCTGGAGAGCGCCGCCGACAAGGCCGCGCGGCGCCAGGACGTCTCCGACGATCTCGCCGACGCGCGTTCCGAAGGCCACCAGATCAACGAGACCTTCGATGCGCTGCTGCGGATCGCCCAGATCGAGGCCGGCGCGCGCAAGGCGCGCTTCACCGATGTCGATCTCGGCGAGATCCTGCGGACCATTGCCGAGATCTACACCGATGTGGCCGAGGATGACGGGAAGGTGCTGTCGCCCACGCAGCTGAACGAAATGGTGGACCGGGTCCATGGCGATCGCGAACTGCTGACGCAGATGGTCGCCAATCTGGTGGAGAACACGCTGCGCCATTGCCCGGCCGGCACCTCGATCGAACTGGCGGTGACGCGTCGGGGTGACCGCGTCCTTGCCAGCGTTGCCGACAACGGCCCCGGCATTCCCGCCGGCGAGCGCGAAAAAGTGTTTCAGCGGCTCTACCGGCTGGACCACAGCCGATCGACGCCAGGCAGCGGCCTTGGCCTCAGCCTCGTCCGGGCCATCGCCGATCTGCACGGCGCGACCATCGCGCTTGAGGACCGTAAGCCTGGCCTTGCCGTGGTGGTGAGTTTTCCCGTAGCTACGGCTTAGCCGACAAATTGCCGGTGCTGGCCAGGCCAGCTTGGGTTCCTCGCCCCCGCTTTGGCTACGCTATGAACACATCTTCTGTGACTGACGTGATCGGCCCGAGGCTTGATTGCCACGTGGTTCCCCCAATCCGTCGCTGCTTCGCAGCGCCACCTTTCCCCCCTCCGGAGGGAAAGGAAGGGAGCGTTGCTGGACGCGCGTTGACGGCTAAAAAGGCCTGGCGCCTTTCCTCTCCCCCGTCGATCGGGGGAGAGGTGGCTCGGCGAAGCCGAGACGGAGTGGGGGTCGACCAGCGCGGCACAAGACAATTCACGCGCTAAGCCGTCATGCCACGCGATCGCCGCTACCAGCCGCCCGGAAATGCGCGCATGCTTAGCGCCTCTGGCGGGAGCGAGGAGCCCGAGTCCTGAGTACTCACCTGTCGATCCGCGTCGACAGGATGATCGACGACGACGTCCGTTCGACCCCCTCCATGGCGCCGATCTGGTCGAGGAGCGTGTCGAGGTCGCGGATCGACGGCGCGTCGACGATGACGATCATGTCGAAATTGCCGCTGACGGAGTGCAGTGTCCTGACCGGCGGCAGCGCCTGCAGGGCGCGCACCACTTTGTCGGCGAGCTTGGGCGTGACGGTGAGCAGCACATGTGCCCTGACTAGCCCCTGCTCATAGTCCGGCGACAGCCTGACGCCATAGCCCGTGATGATGCCGCGCTGCTCCAGCCGCTCGATCCGGCTTTGCACCGTCGTGCGCGACACGCCGAGCTGGCGCGCCAGTTCGGCCGTCGAGGCGCGCGCGTTGGCGCGCAGCAGCGAAAGCAGGGCCTGTTCGGCATCACTGAGCATTTCGACGAATCCTTTCGGCAATTCGACAAAAGATAGGGTTCACATTGCAGGATTCCACGCTTCCTTTCGACAGGCAAGCTGCGATGATTCCGGCAAACGCGGATCGCAGGGGAATTTGACCATGAACAAAATCGTTATCGTCGGGGCCGGCAAGATCGGCTCGACCATCGCCGAAATGCTTGCTGAAACGGGCGACTACCAGGTCACCCTCGTCGACCGCTCGGCGGCACAGCTCACTGCTGCCGAGGTGCCCGATAGCGTCGAGACGCTCGAACTCGACATCGCGGCGGTCGGTGCGCTCGAGGCGGCGCTCACCGGCAAGTTCGCGGTGCTGAGCGCCGCCCCCTTCCATCTCACCACGCGCATCGCCGAGGCGGCGGCCAGCGCCGGCGTGCATTATCTCGACCTCACCGAGGATGTCGTCTCGACCAGGCGCGTCAAGGAACTGGCCCGTTCCGCCAAGAGCGCCTTCATCCCGCAATGCGGGCTGGCGCCGGGCTTCATCTCGATCGTCGCCAACGACCTCGCCAGCCGCTTCGACACGCTGGAAAGCGTGCGCATGCGCGTCGGCGCGCTGCCGCAATACCCGTCCAACGCGCTGAACTACAATCTGACCTGGAGCACCGACGGCGTCATCAACGAATATTGCGAGCCTTGCGAGGCGATCGTCGAAGGCGAGCTGGTCGAAGTGCCGCCGCTGGAAGAGCGCGAGGAGTTCTCGCTCGACGGCGTCACCTACGAGGCGTTCAACACCTCCGGCGGGCTCGGCACCTTGGCCGAGACGCTGAAGGGCAAGGTGCGCACGCTGAACTACCGCACCATCCGCTATCCCGGCCATGCCGCGATCATGAAGGCGCTGCTCAACGATCTCGGCCTGCGCCATCGCCGCGACGTGTTGAAGGACATTTTCGAAAGTGCTTTGCCGGCGACGCTGCAGGACGTGGTCATCGTCTTCGTCACCGTCAGTGGCCGCAGACAAGGCCGTCTGCTGCAGGAGACCTACGCCAACAAGATCTACTCCAGGCGGGTCGGCCAGACGGTGCGCAGCGCCATCCAGATCACCACGGCTTCCGGAATCTGCGCCGTGCTCGACATGCTGGCTGACGGCTCGCTGCCGGGGACAGGCTTCGTCAAGCAGGAGGAGATCGCGCTCGACGCCTTCCTCGCCAACCGCTTCGGCCGCGCCTATGCCCAGCACGATATGGTAAGCCGGCTGGCGGGGTGAAGAGCGCCAGCCTTTCTTCCTTCTCCCACAAGGGGAGAAGGAAAGACCAACGCCGCGCTCAAATATGCAGCGCGTGCCCCAGCGCCTTCAGCGCCGCTTCCTGGAACCCCTCGCCCTGCGTCGGGTGGGCATGGATCGTTCCGGCGATGTCCTCCAGCCGCGCTCCCATTTCCAGCGCCAGCCCAAACGCCGCCGACAGTTCCGACACGCCCTGGCCGACCGCCTGGATGCCGAGCACCAGGTGATTGTCGGCGCGCGCCACGACGCGGACGAACCCGTCTTCGCCGAGCTTGGTCATCGCGCGGCCATTGGCGGCGAAGGGGAACATGCCGATCTTGACCTCGCCCTGGCCCTTGGCCTCTTCCGGCGACAGGCCCGCCGTCACCAGCTCGGGATCGGTGAAGCAGACGGCGGGGATCGAGCGCTTGTCCCAGTTGCGCTTGTGGCCGGCGACGATCTCGGCAACCATCTCGCCCTGCGCCATTGCCCGGTGCGCCAGCATCGGCTCGCCGGTGACGTCGCCGATGGCGAAGACGCCGCGCATCGAGGTGCGGCACTGGTCGTCGATCCTGATGAATTTTCCGGCCGTGTCGAGATCGATCTGCTCGAGCCCCCAGCCCTCGGTCACCGGCTTGCGGCCGACCGTCACCAGGATCTTGTCCGCGGCGACCTTGCCGCTCTTGCCGTCGGATGTCTCGACCAGCAGCGCGTCGCCCTTCGTCGACAGGCCCCTGGCCTTGGCGCCTGTCATCACCTCAATGCCGAGCGCGGCGAGCCGTTTGACCACGGGCCCGGTCAGTTCCGAATCATACTGCGCCAGCACGCGCGGCAGGGCTTCGACCACGGTCACCTCGGCGCCCATCTTGGCAAAGGCCATGCCGAGCTCCAGCCCGATATAGCCGCCACCGACGACCGCGAGTTTCTTGGGCACTTCGCTCAGCGCCAGGGCTTCCGTGGAGGAAATGACAGGCCCGCCAAACGGAAGGAAAGACAGTTCGACCGGCGCCGAGCCCGTCGCGATGACGATCGTCTCGGCCCGGATCACCTGGCTTCCCGTCTCGGTCTCGACCTCGACGGTCTTGCCGTCGCGAAAGGTCGCCCAGCCCTGCACGGTCTTCACCCCGGCTTTCTTGAGCAGGCCGGCAACGCCGCTGTTGAGCCGGCTGACGATCCCGTCCTTCCAGGCCACGGTCCTGGCGAGATCGAGCACCGGTGCCGTGACCGAAATGCCGAGCGGGCTCTTGCCGCCGGCCATGTGCGCGACCTTCTCGAACTCCTCCGCCGCGTGGATCAGGGCCTTTGAGGGGATGCAGCCGACATTGAGGCAGGTGCCGCCGGGCTTGCCGGCCTCGACGATCACCGTATCGACGCCGAGCTGACCGGCACGAATGGCGCAGACATAGCCGCCCGGACCGGCGCCGATGACGAGCAGCTTGCAGGAGATTTCTTTCATGATGTGACCCTTCGACCCGAGGGAATGCTCCGTCGAGATTCTTCACGCCCCCCTCTGTCCTGCCGGACATCTCCCCCACGAGGGGGGAGATTGGCAGCTTCGTCGCTTCGCTCATTCTTGCGATGATAGAGATTGGCGAAACCCGGCGTGACGTCCCATCTCCCCCCTTGTGGGGGAGATGCCTGGCAAGGCAGAGGGGGGCGCTGTCCCGCAGTCATCTCGGTCATTCCGCCGCCCCTCTAATCCACGAAAATCAGCGCCGGCGTTTCCAGCAGCGCCTTGATCCGCTGCACGAACACCGCCGCGTCCCAGCCGTCGATGACGCGGTGGTCGAAGCTCGACGACAGGTTCATCATCTTGCGCGGGATGAACTGTGTGCCGTCCCACACGGGCCGCACCATCATCTTGTTGACGCCGATGATCGCGACCTCCGGATGATTGATGACCGGCGTGGTCGCCACGCCGCCCATGGCGCCGAGCGAGGTGATGGTGATGGTCGACCCGGACAGGTCGTCACGGGTCGCAGTGCCCGACTTGGCCGCCTCGGCCAGCCTGGCGACCTCGGCGCCGCAATCCCAGATGTCGCGCGCCTCGGCATGCTTGACGACAGGCACCACCAGCCCCGACGGCGTCTGCGCGGCGATGCCGATATGGATGCCGCCATGCTGGTGGATGATGCCGGCCTCGTCGTCGAACAGCGAATTGAGTTGAGGCTGGTCCGCGATGGCCTTGACCATCGCCCGCATCAGGAACGGCAGCAGCGTCAGCTTGGGCCTCTCCGCGCCTCCCTTGGCCGGCCGCTTTTCCTTGTTGAGCGCGGCGCGCAATTCCTCCAACGGGGTGACGTCGATCTCCTCGACATAGGTGATGTGCGGGATGCGCGACTTGGACAGCGTCATCTTCTCGGCGATCTTTCGCCGCAGGCCGACCAGTTTGATGTCCTCGATCGCATCGTTGCTGGCGAGACCCGATGTCTTGGCCAGTTGCGGCCCGCGCGCCAGGAACGCCTCGATGTCTTCGTGGCCGATGCGGCCGGCGGGGCCGCTTCCGGTAACCTGCCTGAGATCGATGCCGGCCTCTTTCGCCCGCAAGCGGACGGCTGGCGACGCCAGCGGCTTCTCGCCTTCCGGGCGCGGCGCGCCGGCAGAGGCCCGTGCAGTGGTCTTCTCGGCAGGCGATGCGGGTTTCACCGGTGCCTCGGCGGGTTTTGCCACCTTGGGCGACGGTGCGGTTTCGGGTTTCGGGCTCGGCAGCTTGGCGGGCGCTTCGGCCTCTGCGGTTGGTTCCGCTTCTTTGCCGGCGGCCTTCACATTGCCCTCGCCCGCCACCTTCAGCCGCACGATTGGCGAACCGATCGCCACCGTGTCGCCGATCTCCGCGCCCAGCCACAGGATCTCGCCATCGACCGGCGACGGGATTTCGACCGTCGCCTTGTCGGTCATGACAGCGGCAAGCACCGTGTCCTCGCGCACGATGTCGCCGATCTTCACATGCCATTCGACGAGTTCCGCCTCGGCGACGCCCTCGCCGACATCGGGCAGCTTGATGATGTGTTCGCCCATCTCAGGCCTCCCTAAGCTTCCAATGTTTCGATGAGGGCACGGCCGACGCGCGCGGGCCCCGGAAAATACTCCCACTCCTGCGCGTGCGGATAGGGCGTGTCCCAGCCGGCGACGCGGGCCACCGGCGCCTCCAGTTGGTAGAAGCAGTTTTCCTGCACCAGCGCCGAGAGTTCGGCGCCGAAACCGGAGGTCAGCGTCGCCTCGTGCACGACGACGCAACGTCCGGTCTTCTTCACCGAGGCCACGATCGTGTCGAGGTCGAGCGGCAGCAGCGTCCTGAGATCGATGATCTCGGCGTCGATGCCGGTTTCCGCGGCCGCGGCCTGGGCGACATAGACCATGGTGCCGTAGGCGAGCACCGTGACAGCCGTACCCGCCCTGCGGATCGCCGCCTTGCCGAGCGGCACGGTATAATGGCCGTCGGCGACCTCGCCGAGCTCGTGCTTCGACCATGGCGTCACCGGCCGATCGTGATGGCCGTCGAACGGACCGTTGTAGAGCCGCTTCGGCTCGAGGAAGATCACCGGGTCGGGGTCCTCGATCGCCGCGATCAGCAGGCCCTTGGCGTCATGCGGATTGGACGGCACCACCGTCTTCAGGCCCGACACATGGGTGAACAGCGCTTCCGGGCTCTGGCTGTGCGTCTGGCCTCCGAAGATGCCGCCGCCCGTCGGCATGCGCACCACGATCGGGCAAGTGAAGTCGCCATTGGAGCGATAACGCAGCCGCGCCGCTTCCTGGGTCAGCTGGTCGTAGGCCGGATACATGTAGTCGGCAAACTGAATTTCGACGCACGGCTTCAGGCCATAGGCGGCCATGCCGATGGCCGAGCCGACAATGCCCGATTCGTTGATCGGCGCGTCGAAGCACCGGCTCTTGCCGTACTTTGCCTGCAGGCCTTGGGTGCAGCGGAAGACGCCGCCGAAGAAGCCGACATCCTCGCCGAACACGACGACTTTGCTGTCGCGCTCCATCGACACGTCCATGGCGTCGCGAATGGCCTCGATCATGGTCCGTCTTGGCATGGGTCAGACTCCCGCCTGCTGGCGTTGGTGTCTGAGATGGGGCGGCATCTCGGCGAACACGCCCTCGAACATCTCGCGCGTCGACGGCTTGCCGCCGGCATGCAGCGTGCCGTGGCTTTCCGCCTCCTTCTGCGCCGCGATGACCGTGTCGAGGATTTCGGCCTCGGCCTGCGCGTGCCGCTCGTCCGACCAGACGCCGAGCTTGATGAGATGGTTCTTCAGCCGCATGACTGGGTCGCCGAGCGGCCAGGCGTCGGACTCGGTCTTCGGCCGGTAGGCGGAGGGGTCGTCCGAACTGGAATGGGCGCCGGCGCGGTAGGTGACGTATTCGACCAGCGTCGGTCCGAGATTGCTGCGGGCCCGCTCGGCTGCCCACTTGGCTACCGCGTGGACGGCGAGATAGTCGTTGCCGTCGACGCGCAGCGACGGGATGCCGAAGCCGAGCCCGCGCGCCGCGAAGGTGCCCGAGCCACCGCGCGCAATGCCCTGGAAGGTCGAGATCGCCCACTGGTTGTTGACGACGTTGAGCACCACCGGCGCCTTGTAGGTGGAAGCGAACACCAGCGCCGAATGGAAATCCGATTCCGCCGTCGAGCCGTCGCCGATCCAGGCCGCGGCGATGCGCGAATCGTTCGAGATCGCCGAGGCCATCGCCCAGCCGACCGCCTGGATATACTGCGTCGCCAGATTGCCGGAGATGGAGAAGAAGCCGTGCTCCTTCGACGAATACATGATCGGCAGCTGCCGGCCCTTCAGCGGGTCGGCCTCGTTGGAATAGATCTGGTTCATCATCGTGACCATCGGATAGCCGTCGGCGATCAGCAGTCCGGCCTGCCGATAGGTCGGAAAATTCATGTCGCCGGGCGCCAGCGCCTTGCGGAAGGCGCAGCTCACCGCTTCTTCACCGAGATGCTGCATGTAGAAGGACGTCTTGCCTTGCCTCTGCGCCATCTGCATGCGCGCATCGAAGGTCCGCAGCGTCATCATGTTGCGCAGGCCTTCCAGCAATTCCTCGCTGGAAAGCAGCCCGGCCCACGGCCCGACCGCCTCGCCATCGCGGTTGAGCACGCGGATGATCGAGAAGGCCATGTCGCGGATGGTGCGTGGATCGACATCGATGTCGGGGCGCGGCACCGAGCCGGCCCCGGCGATGGTCACGTTGGAGAAATCAGGCGTGCCGCCCGGCCGCACTTCCGGCTCCGGAACGTGGAACCGCAACATCCCAGCATCGGCCATGACCTCAGATCCTCCAATGTTGCCTGGGTGCGGATATTTGCACATCCGTGCCTCCAGGCCAGTGCGAATTCGCCCGGCAAGCCCTTCGGCATCGGTTCCGGCCACGCCGGCCGATCCGGCCTCCCGCGCTCAAGATGAAGATATGTCCGCGAAATTTCTTGTCGATGTTGAGCGGCGGCACGCAATTTGGCGAATGGTTGCGGGCAGGTTGCCGCAAGAGGAGGTATTTTTAGAAGGCGGGGCCAGAAGCGACCTTCCTTCTCCCCTTGTGGGAGAAGGTGGATCGGCGCGTCAGCGCCGAGACGGATGAGCAACTGTGTTTTCAGGCTTTGTCTGGATACCAGGGTTGGTTGTGTCGAAGCATGGCGCTGAGGATGGTCATAATCTTTCGGGCCACGGCGACGATGGCGACCTTTGGTTGCTTACCGTT
>NZ_SRUN01000120.1:0-361 GCF_004791595.1 Mesorhizobium sp. M8A.F.Ca.ET.202.01.1.1
GGCGGCGCGCGCGCCTGGCGGCGTCGCGCTCTCGGCGAAGGCCGTGCGCTCCAGCGCCTATCCCGACCGCCCCGTCGATCTCGATGTGCGGCACGGCGAAATCCTCGGGCTTGCCGGTCTGGTCGGCTCGGGCCGCACGGAACTGGCGCGGGTGCTGTTCGGCATCGACGAGCGCTTCGGCGGCAGCGTGACGCTGGATGGCAAGACGCTGAAGCTCGGTTCGGCCGCCGACGCTGTCGCGAGCGGCATCTTCCTGGTGCCGGAGGACCGCAAGCTGACCGGCATCCTGCTCGACCTCTCGATCGCCGAGAACATCTCGCTGCCCAACCTGCCGGCGCATGCGAAGCATCAGCTGGTGTCG
>NZ_SRUN01000121.1:0-359 GCF_004791595.1 Mesorhizobium sp. M8A.F.Ca.ET.202.01.1.1
TCTCGATCATCATCACGCCGCGTATGCGCTGGTCGACCGCGTCGGCGCGCAGCACCACCGTATAGCCGATGATCTCGCCTGATTTCTGCAGCCGCTCCATGCGCGCCCTGACCGTGGCGCGCGAGACGCCGAGATCGAGCGCGAGGTCGGAGACGCTGCGCCGCGCATCGTGCCTCAGCAGCGTCACCAGCCTTTCGTCGAGCGCATCCATGCTTGTCCATTTCGATCAGGATATCTGCGCAATATGATAGATCAAGCTTTTCGAAATGCCAATTTTCCCTATTCAAACCGCCAGGCCGCAGTGGTTCACTCTCTCGATCAAATCGCCAGATCTATTCGCAAAAGGGCTAAAAAGAATC
>NZ_SRUN01000122.1:0-358 GCF_004791595.1 Mesorhizobium sp. M8A.F.Ca.ET.202.01.1.1
CCGGATAGGAGCGGCGCTTGGCCAGCACATAGATGGTCTCGGCTTTCGCCAGGAGCGCGATCGCCTCTTCGAAATGCGCATCGTTCAACGCACGCGAAATGTCGCTGAGCGAGGTGCTGGCGGCGGCGACGAAGCCGTCGAAGATTGCCCGGTGGCCGGCGCCTTCCTCCGCCTTGGCGCGCAGTGCAGCCAGTCTTTCGTCATAGGAGGAGTTGCGCTCGCGCAGGCGCTCGCGGAAAACCTGCTGCAGGCTGGTGAAGCCGTCGAAGCCGAGCTGCTGGGCAAAACGGATCAGCGTCGAGGGCTGCACGCCGGCCGACGCGGCTATGCTCGCCGCCGTGCCGAAGGCGCTGTCGTC
>NZ_SRUN01000123.1:0-358 GCF_004791595.1 Mesorhizobium sp. M8A.F.Ca.ET.202.01.1.1
GGCGGAGTCGGCCATGACGCCGCTGAGGAACACCAGCCGCTTCGCCAGCCGGGCCTCGATGCCGAAGAAGGCCTGGTCGCCGAGCTCTCCGCTGATCCAGCGCAGCCGCGTGCACAGGAGTTCGATCATGGCGCGCGCCAGCGGCGGATTTTTTTCAATGCGATCAAAGAGTTGCGCTCGGCTGAGCGAAACCAGCTCGCAAGCGGTGAGGCAGATCGCGGTTGCCGTGCGCGGACGCCCATCCAAGGCGCCGATCTCGCCGACGAGGCTGCGCGACAGCTCGATGTTGGCCACCAGCTTCTGTCCGCCCGGTGAATAGAGCGAAATTTCCACCGTGCCGCTCATCACGCCGTAGATG
>NZ_SRUN01000124.1:0-356 GCF_004791595.1 Mesorhizobium sp. M8A.F.Ca.ET.202.01.1.1
GATATCTCCCTATAACTTAACCAATCTTTGTATAGGATTACCTTTTTTAGCTGCCGCTGCTTTCTCATCATCTTTAGAGGCACTTTCAACCCCGGTTTCTTCAATAAATTGTTTATAAACTTCATCAACAGTACCTGGTCCAATAACAATTTGATATTGATTATCAGCTTTGAATTGTCCCTTAACTAAATCATTGTTACTCAGTCGATCTTTATCGACCTTATCATCATCTTTCAAAACAAGTCGTAAACGCGTCACACAGTGTGTTGCTGTGTCCAAGTTTTCTCTGCCCCCTATTGCTTCGACTATATCTTGAACATCTTTCTTTTTAACTGTCATGATGATTCACTCCCTTA
>NZ_SRUN01000125.1:0-356 GCF_004791595.1 Mesorhizobium sp. M8A.F.Ca.ET.202.01.1.1
TGCTTGCTTCCGCGGCACTGCCGGCGGCGGCACAGACGCCGGCAGCCGAAAGCATCCAGATCGGCCTGTCCACCGACGCCATTTCGATCACTGCCGGATTTTCCGGCGCCGACCTCACCATTTTCGGCTCGCTGGAAAATCCCGATCCGCTGATCGCGCGCCAGGGACGCTACTATGTCATCGTCGTGCTCGAGGGTCCCGCCCGCCCCGTCGTCGTGCGCCGCAAGGACAGGGTGCTCGGCGTCTGGGTCAATCTGGAATCGGAAACGTTCGAGAACGTGCCGGTGTCCTATTCGGTCGCGACCACCCGCCCGCTGCAGGACATCACCGAGCCGAACAGCTACAAGCAACTGTCG
>NZ_SRUN01000126.1:0-355 GCF_004791595.1 Mesorhizobium sp. M8A.F.Ca.ET.202.01.1.1
CTACTTCACTTCTATATGTATCAATTGATATTTGTACATTAAGCCCTATCAATGCTTCAACAACTGGTATAACTCTATTCAACTCTTCTTCTAGAGTAACTTCTTGATACCCAGGTCGAGTTGAAACACCACCTACATCAACTATATCAACACCTTCATCAATCATTTCTTTCGTTCGCGAAACTGCTTTTTCAACAGAATTATATTTCCCACCATCTGAAAATGAATCTGGCGTTACGTTAAGTATGCCCATAATTTTAGTTTTTGACATTTAATCACCTTTTCTTTTTTGAAATATTTCATGCTTTTTCATATCACTTATAATGATATCACTACTTTCAACATAATTTCAGTG
>NZ_SRUN01000127.1:0-355 GCF_004791595.1 Mesorhizobium sp. M8A.F.Ca.ET.202.01.1.1
GCCGGCCAACTGCCTCGCCGCGCTGCTCGCCTGCGCCTTTGCCGCATCCCAGGCGTCGCAGTTCGCCGTGTCCAGTCACGATATGGCTTTCCTGTTTGCCTTCGGCGTCCTCAATCTTGGCGTCGGCCTTGCCTTCTTCGCCACCGGCGCCCGTCTCGTTCCGGCAGCGATGGCGGCACTGCTTGGCACGTTCGAGCCGATCCTCGGCCCGATCTGGGTCTGGCTCGTGCATTCCGAGGTGCCATCGGCGCGCACGATTGTCGGCGGCGCGGTCGTCGTCGCCGCGCTCCTCGTCCACATCGCTCTCGAGTTCAAGCGCCAGGCGCGGCCCGAGCGGCCGGGCGTCACCGGCGTG
>NZ_SRUN01000128.1:0-355 GCF_004791595.1 Mesorhizobium sp. M8A.F.Ca.ET.202.01.1.1
AGGTGCACGGCGTTGACGCGCAGGGCGCAGTGGTTGTCCGCCGGAAGTTGCGTCGCGACGATGTAGTCGCATTCTTTACGTCCTTGCCGGCGTGCTTGATCGGCATCGAAGCCTGCGCAACGAGCCATCACTGGGCTCGTGTCCTCACGGCCCTGGGGCATGAGGTTCGCCTGATGCCTGCGTCCTACGTCAAGCCAGACGTGAAGCGGCACAAGAATGATGCTTCGGATGCCGGGGCGATCTGCGAGGCGGTCACGCGACCGACGATGCGCTTTGTTCCGACAAAGAGCGAGGAGCAGCAGAGCGTGTTGATGCTGCATCGCGTCCGCGAGCTTTTGATCCGGCAGCGGACAAT
>NZ_SRUN01000129.1:0-353 GCF_004791595.1 Mesorhizobium sp. M8A.F.Ca.ET.202.01.1.1
CTGCGAAGCGCGCAGCGCGAAGCAGGATGGCGGAGAGGGAGGGATTCGGTTTCACGCCTATCCTGCTGAAAATGCTAATCTTTTCGCGCTTTTTGTTACGCAGTTTGTTACACTGCTACAACTGCGATTTACAATCGCTCTTTTGAGCTCGCCTGCCCAATCCATCTTATCTGTCGAAACCGACGCAATGGCGCGGCGGTGGATTGGGTCACTCTGTCATAGTATCCGCGCTTCATTAAGTTGACGATGCCGTTTAGACTCGGAGCTGATCCTTTCCGGTCGATCACCAGGATTTGGAGCGCGACCCGGCACCGGCGGTTCGTCTTTGTACGTTTGTGTCATCCAGGCCGGAT